>CAZCVI010000013.1:0-110722 GCA_964502145.1 uncultured Clostridia bacterium | reverse complement strand
ATATCTTATAAGCCGACATGTCCCAACTTCCTGGGCTTATCCTGGCGCAACTAACATCATAACTTCCATCTTTTCCCTATCTTCCATCTTTTCCCTTAATCAATATTAAATCCCTCGATGCCCAGTTCTTTTTTTTCCTCCCTTGTGAGTTTCGGGAAGGGGGCGGTTTTCAGGTACTCCATGATGCCTTCCGGGGTGGGCCAGATTAAGGAAGCACCGTCAGATGATGTGGAAATAATATATTTGCCATCGGGGGAAAACACGGCGCTGGTGATTTCATCTGTATGCTCTTTGAATTCTGCCACCGGATTTCCCTGGGTATCCCAGAGTTTCGCGGTTTTATCCCAGGAAGTGGTGAGCACTCGTTGGCCATCGGGGGAAAACACGGCGCTGGTTACCCTATCAGTATGCCCCTTGAATTCGGCCAATATCTTTCCCTGTGTATCCCAGAGTTTCGCGGTGTTATCAGCGGAAGCGGTGAGCACTCGTTGGCCATCGGGGGAAAACACGGCGCTGGTGATTTCATCTGTATGCCCCTTGAATTCCACCACCAGCTTTCCCTGGGTATCCCAGAGTTCCGCGGAGTCTTCAGATAAATCGGAGAGCACTGGTTGTCCATCCCATGAAGACATAATTCCTGTTATTACTTCAGTGTTCTCCTTGGATTCCGCCACCCACTCTCCCTGGGTATACCGGAGTTTCAGATTATTACTTTTGGAAGTGGTGAGCGCCCGCAAACCATCAGGGGAAAATGCGATGCTGGAAACATTCGGTGTGTGTCCTTTGAATTTCGCCACCACCTTTCCCTGGATATCCCAAAGTTTCGCCGTATTATCAAGTGAAGTGGTGAGCACCTGTTGGCCATCCGATGAAAACACGGCGTTAATTGCCCACCAAATATAACCCTTAGATTCCACCTTGAATTCCATCAGCATCTTTCCCTGTGTATTCCATAGTTTCGAGGTGTTATCAGCGGAAGCGGTGAGTACCCGTAAACCATCGGGTGAAAAAACAGCGCTTTGCACAGAATCCGTATGTCCCTTAAATTCAGCCAGTTTCTTTCCTTGTGTATCCCATAGTTTCGCCGTGCTATCAAGGGAAGCGGTGAGTACCCGTAAACCATCGGGAGAAAAAACGGCGCTGTATACCAATGCAGTATGCCCCTTGAATTCCACCAGAATCTTTCCCCGGGTATCCCAGAGTTTCGCGGTGTTATCAGCGGAAGCGGTGAGTACCCGTAAACCATCGGGAGAAAAAACGGCGCTTTGCACAGAATCCGTATGTCCCTTAAATTCAGCCAGTTTCTTTCCTTGTGTATCCCAGAGTTTCGCGGTGTTATCAGCGGAAGCGGTGAGCACCCGTTTGCCATCGGGTGAAAACACGGCGCTGGTTAGGCTATCAGTATGCCCTTTGAATTCTGCCAGTTTCTTTCCCTGTGTATTCCAGAGTTTCGCGGTGTTATCAGCGGAAGCGGTGAGCACCCGTTGGCCATCGGGGGAAAACACGGCGCTGATAACAATCCCAGTATGCCCCTTGAATTCCGCCAGAATCTTTCCCCGTGTATCCCAGAGTTTCGCGGTGTTATCAGCGGAAGCGGTGAGTACCCGTAAACCATCGGGTGAAAACACGGCGTTCCAAATAACGTGAGCATGTCCCTTGAATTCCACCAGAATATTTCCCTGTGTATCCCAGAGTTTGGCGGTTTTATCCCAGGAAGCGGTGAGCACCCGTAAACCATCCGGGGAAAATACGGCGGTGACAACTATCCCTTTGTGGTTAAAAGAGCGACTGTAAAAGGGACTTCTTAGAGTTGTAAAAGAAGCAGCACTTAATGACCGCAGTACCGGGGGGGAAGGTACAGGCAAACCAATCTTATACGCCGCTTCTGCAATACGAATGGCTTTGTAATTATCATTGGAAAGTATCAGTTCCGCTTCCGATGCCAGGCGGTTGCTTATGACTATCTTATATTGTTCATCTGCTCGCTTTTTTTCCTCAAAGGCTTTTTGCTCATTTTGATTTGCGATATTCTTCTGGTTATCGGCTTCTGAGGTTTGTTTATCGGCCCGTTTTTTTTCTTGTATGGCTATTTTAAATTGTTCATCTGCCCGCTTTTTCTCTAGCAAAGCTTTTTGCTCATTTTGGGTCGCGAGATTCTTCTGGGTAATAGCTGCCATGGTTTGTTCATCGGCCCGTTTTTTTTCCTCCAAGGCTTTCTGCTCATTCTGAGTGGCGATTTTTTTCTGTTGAATCGCTTCTTTATATTGCTCATCCGCCCTTTTCTTCTGCATAAAGGCGAAGATAGTCAATAATATCGAGAAAATGGCCACCAGGGAAACCATCCCGGTTATCCTGATCATGCGCTTTCGCTTTTGCTCTTCCAATCGTTTTTGCTTGCGCTGGTGAATCACCGGGGCCAATACATCGTGGATAATCTCCACATGCTCTTTATCGCCAATATACAATTTACGCAACAGTTTTTTATTTATAGCTGTCTCAATCCCCTGCCGCAGCCCAAACTGCCGTTCCAGATAACAGGGCGTGCGAAACCCACCCTCCGTTAATAAATGCTCCTCAATCCATTGGGCCAAAACCTCTTTTTGCGGCACTTGCTCCAGTATCTGCTGGTAAAAACCCGCCAGGATTTCATCCTTGGCCTTCTTGGTTAACGAGGCCACCCCCTTTTCATACACCTGATCACACAACAAACTAAACAACGCCGGTTCCACTTCCAATTGGTTTGCGGTCACCTTTCCTGGTTCCCTATCCTCTGGCAAAAATTGGTCCAGGATCTCCTGTTTAATCACTTCATCCTTAAATACCCCCGCTTTATCCATCACCTCGCGGGCCTGGTGGCCATTTAAATGAATCACCCGGTACAACACCCGGTGCAGCGAGGGAATCGACTCTTTTAATTCATTCATATGGGGCAGATAATCTTCCCGCAACCCCAACACCATGCGAAAATGCGACTCTTCCCGCAAATAGGGAAACGTCTCCCGGCCACTTAAAATAGACTCTTCCAGGTCCGACGGCACCTGGTCCTCAATCAACCCGTACAAGACCTCGATCAATTCCTGCCGTTCCGCATGATGTTTGCCCAGCGTAAAAAACTCCTCGAACTGGTCCAACACCATCACCGGCGTGACCGGAATCGCGGTAGCGCCCTCACCCGTGGCCATAAAATCCACGCGCCGGAAAAACTGCCACAAGGACTCCCCCTCCTCAAGTGTCGTTGCGCACACGGTCCCGCCCTTTTGGCTCACCTGCACATCGTGCTCTGCCAATTGCGCGGCCAACTCCCTTTTGATCTGGCTCACCAACGGCAAACCATCCCGCGCATAACCCAAACGAATGCGCACGGGTAAATAATATTTTTGCCGTAATAAGGGAAACAACCCCGCATTCAACAGCGATGTTTTGCCAATGCCGGATTTGCCAAAAACCAGGGTCAACGGATTTAATTCCACCAGATTGGCCAGTTCTTTCGCTTCCTTGGCCCGCCCGTAGAAAATATCGCGGTCCTCTTCCTCGTAATAATGGAGTCCTTTAAAGGGTTTTTTTATCGTCTCGTTCATTTTTGCAACCCTCACCCTTTTTTCGGTCCCAGCAGTTCTTGCAAGCGGGCCAGCAAGCGGTCATATTCCCCGGTCCGCTGGCCACCGGGAATCTTGAGATGGAGGATACCTCTGAAGGAATCCCACATCCATGCCGTGTCATCCACAATGATGGGGAAAATATGTTTCGGGTTTTGGTTGCGGCTGGACTGGCCATAGGCGTATTCCCATTCGCGGATATGGTATTTGATGGCCGTGCCCGTTTCCGGTTGCAGTTGCCGGGCATGTTCCGAGACAATCGCAAGAAATACCGGACGCGCCGCAATGGCCGTATAAATCTCCCGGTCCACCCGCTCACCCGCTGGTAAATTCTGGTTATCCAACCAGACAGGTATCCCATCGGCGGCCAATTGTCTCACCAGCTCGGTGGCCACGGCACGGTCGGCACCGTGAAAACTGATAAACACGGGTTTGGTCACCTTGGGGAAAAGAATATCCCCGGGATGTTTCTCTTTCATTCTCTGGAACAACTGGGCGCCCAATTCCTTATTCTCCTGGGAATAAAAAACCTCGGTGCCATGGGCCTTTAAAAACCGTTGCAGGTCGCCACAGCCAAAGGAAGGAAAATCATCGCCAATAAATGGTCGATCCGGGTCGCCTCTTTTCTGTTTAAAGGGTTTGTTGGACATGGCGCGGATAAAAAAACGGAACAACCAATCATCGTACCGGCAGCCCATAAATAAGAGGTTGGACCTTTGTATTTTTTGCAAAAGGCTGTTTTTGTTGTCCATGTCTATGTCTTTTTGAAAGGAGACAATCGTCTCCAGAATATCTTTTTCCGTGTAGGCCGGGGCCATGCTACGGGAAGCGTTGCCGTAGATATGAAAGATGAGTGAACTTTCCCCCTCTTCCACTTCCTCCACCAGTGTGTCCGTTGGTTTGGTGGGCCATTTTTTATTGAGCGTATAGTGAAACATTTTTACCGGGTGGTCCCGTACCGCGCTCAAGGTTTCTTCCAGGTAATTGTCATAGGTGGTGTTGATGAAGAGTCCCAGTTTTTTCATGTGGGCCAGTTGCCACAGCGTCTGGTTTGGCACCAGTTCCAGAGATTCCATTTCTTGGCGCAGGAACTCTTTGACGTGGATATTGGTATCTATGCCCGGGTGTAACTCCTGATAGCGAAACATCACCTGGGAAAAACTCTCCTTGGGTTGCTGCGGTTCCATACCCATATAGACCAAGAACCTCTGAGCCAGAAAGGGGTATAACAAGAAAGGTTCAGCCGCAGAGTCTGCTTTCTGCCTGACCCAATAGAGTCCTTCCCCAATCACAGGGATGACATTGCCCATATTTATATAGTGTAGCAGATCATCCCAACAAAAATCAACACCCATATTTGCATTCATGATATTGTCCTGCCCCGATAAAAATGAATGATACCATAAATACAAGAGAAAAGAAAGTTTTTTTTGAAACCTGAACAAAGTTCAAGATAGATTAATATTCAAGACATAAGTACTCTGATTTCTTGCTCTGAGTGGAGCATCTTTTTAATTCGCACCAATTGGTGAAAATTCGTGGGCCAAAATCTTTTTTAATCTGTGTGAATCATCTTAATCTGCGTAATCTGTGGAAAGCACCGACTCTCTTTTTTTCCATTTGCTTTTTGTGGTTGACAAAACATGGGGATTGGCGTACATTATTAATGGAGCTAAAATGACAACGATTTCAGTAACCGAAGCAAGAAACCAAATGGCCCGGCTCATTGATGAAATAACCCTTAGTCATCAACCGGTTACCATCCATAATAAAAAATCCAAGGCTATTCTTATCTCGGAAGACGATTGGCGTTCCATGCAGGAAACCCTGTACTTAGGAGCTGTTACGAAATAACCTAATCATTTCTGATGTTGTTTGGAAGCGACCCCGCCAACGTCGTAGCGCTCCGTGGGATTATAACTGGAAAGAAACTCGTGCAATTGGGAGTTCTTGGAAACAGTAGAATAAAAGAATGCGACAAGGATGTCGCGTCTACGTAGACGCGCCATCCCTGGCGCATTAATAAGCGGCGAAAACATGAACTTGGATACCACTTCGGGCAAGTTTCTTAGAAGAAGAAGCCCCCCCTGAACGGCTGGAAGAGCATGTTGTGTGGGGCTTCCAAATAACATCGAAAATGATCAGGTTATTTCGTAACAGATACCTACCAGAAAAAGTCTCTACCACTATTGCTTTTCTTTCCACCGCAGGCGTTTAAAGTTTACTTAACAAGTAATCTTTCCCCCGTTTTGGCTTCCTGCCACAAGGCTTCCATATCCGCCAATGATGTCTCGTGGATATCTCTACCCTGCTTGACCAATTGCTCCTCAATGTACCGGAAACGACTGATAAATTTCTGATTGGTTTGTTTCAGGGCGAACTCGGGGTTGACGTGCGAGAGACGGGCCACATTGGCCACGGCAAATAAGATATCCCCCAGTTCCTCTTCCACCTTTTCCTTGTTCCCGTTTTTTATCTCAACTTTTAACTCTTCGATTTCCTCTTCCACCTTATCCAAAGCCCGCAACGGGTCATCCCAATCAAAGCCGACACTGGAAGCTTGCTCCGCCATTCGTTTGGCCTCGGATAAAGCAGGCATCAACGCGGGGTAATCGGACAAGATACTGGCGTGGTTCTTTTCCTTCTTCTTGATTTTCTCCCAGTTCTGCTTGACTTCCTCGGCAGACTGAACGGTCACATCGCCAAAAATATGGGGATGGCGCAGAATTAATTTTTGATTGATGGTATGGATGACGTCGCGGACAGAAAAATTATTTTTTTCTCGGTGCATCTGGGAAAGAAAAATAATTTGCAATAAGAGGTCGCCCATCTCCTCTTTTTGTTTTTCCGGGACATCCATATCTATCGCTTCAACCAGTTCATGAGCCTCTTCCAGGATATATTCCCGTAACGAGAGAGGCGTTTGTTTGCGATCCCACGGGCACCCGTTGATTGGATTTCGCAGCCGTTTCATAATTTTTATTAACTTAATAAATTCTTTCATCTTGTATTTTTTCCTTAATTCTGATATAAATAAACAATAGGATATTAAAAACATAATCATAATACTTTTTTTTGTGGAGTGCAAGTTAAAAGATAGCATGGACAGAGACATCAAAGCAATCATATTACTGTTGGCCACCCAGGCAATGATTAACCTGGGGGAAATCCATAACCCGTTGTCCAACGAACCCAAGTTCGATCTCGAGGGTGCGACGGTGTTCCTTCAACTGTTGGACGTACTGGCAGCCAAAACAAAGGGAAACCTGACTGAGGATGAAGAGATTTTTTTAGCCGATATCAGGAAAAACCTCGATCAGGTGTATAACAAAAACTTAGACCAGGCATCAGGATAAAAAAATGAAACCAAAGATCTTATTTGTGATTTTGTTACTGTTCTGTTCCAGCGTGATTCTCCCCACCGCGAACCCGTGGGGCGAAATAAAAAAGATCCATTTTTATGATTCCATCAAGAAATACGACCAAGTACTGGTTCACCTTGCAGAGATCGATTTTGAACGGGTCAAACGTAGCGAGCAAAAAGAGATAGCGGCCCGCTTGATCCGTTTTGGCGACCACTACCTGAACCAACGTTTATACGATTATGCTGACGCTTTTTATCGCAAGGTACTGCTCCTGTCTCCAGACTACTGGTATATTTACAATAAACTGGATAAAATCAACCGGGCCAAAGGGGCATGGTTTTTTACTTTCTCTGACCTCTTTAAACAATGGGGGATGCTGACGTCCAATTTCAAAGCCTCCTTCTTGATGCTGAACCACGCCGTCAACATGTTGTTTTTTGCTGGTTTACTGGTCTTCTTTTTATTCGGCGGGATGTTATTCGTCAAATATTTCCGGTTGGCAGGTAATGATTTGCTGATCGTGGAAGACGGCCCATTTCCCATTAAAAAAGCCATTATTATCGGCGCCATTTTGATATGGCCTGCGATTATCCTGACCGGTTGGCTCATCTATCCCTTTTTGTTAAGCGGGTTTCTCTGGTTCTATCTGAATGAAAACGAAAGGAAAGCGATCTTGTCCATGTTGGTGGTGATTGGCGTGCTGACAACTCTGTACGCCCTGAACCTGGTGCTGGAGAACACGTACCGGGATGAAAATTTTAAGATGGTGCAAAAAGTCTACGATGGCTACTTATTCGGCAAGGAAGACTACAGCACCTTCGACGATGAATTAAAAGTGGCCCAAGCCTTCTCTTATTACGAAAACGGTCAATACGACACGGCCATGGATATTCTATCCAGCACCAACGAGAACTACCAAACCACCCAAAAACTGGACTTGATGGGCAATATTAACTATAAATACGGCGAAATTGCCCAGAGTGGCAAATGCTTCCGTGACTCTCTGGCAAAAGATGCCAACAATGAAGTGGCGTTAAACAATTATACCCTGGTACTATTAAAAGGAAACAGTCCGCAAGCATTCACGGGTTATGCGAAACGCTACCCCCAACTCAATGCCTTACGCACGCAGGAATTGCAATTAAAAGAGATAAAATTGCACCAGCGGGGGTTGTGGAAACGGCTGTTCAATCTTTCAAAAGCCACCTTCAACCCGATTGACCTGCTCACGGGGGTATTCGGGCAATTGCTCAAGTTACCCATCTTGTACTATATGCTGTTTTTTTTCATATATATTATGACCATGAAAAAATTCAACCCCCACCTGGGCGAGAGCACTTATTGTTCGAAATGCACGAAAATTATAAAAGAGGCTTCCGTTCACAGGTCCTATAAATTATGCGATGAGTGCTATCAGCTCTTCTCTATTAAAGATGTCATATTTCTGGAAGCCAAAATACTGAAAGAAAAAGAGCTGAAGAAAAAATTCAAGAAGAAATACCTTGTCTATTTGCTTCTTTCGGTTATTATCCCCGGGATAAATTACAACCTGCGGGAGAATCACCGCGTATTCCTGGTGTTGTCGATGGCATTCTATTTCCTGGCGGGATTTGCCTTGCTGGGAGCAGTAAATTTCAACAATGGTTATGCCGCATCCCCCATCATTTTTAACTTGGTCGGGATGCTGGCTGTATTGCTCTATTTTTTGGTAAATCTTTTTTCCGTCATAGGAGACGAAGATGGCATTTAAAGGATCATTAAAAGAGTTTAAAGTTCCCGATATCTTGCAGTTGATTTCCCTGCAAGGAAAAACAGGCATTCTGACCTTTACCAGCGACGATGGTTTCATCACCTTGATTTTTGAAAACGGCATGATCGTGGGCGTGGATGCCTTCCCCAAGAAATTGGAGATGCGCGTCGGACGGGTGCTGGTAAAACAGGACTTCATCAGCGAAGAGATGCTGCAACGAGCCCTTGCTATTCAAAAACGTACCAATCAAAAAATCGGTGAAATATTGATCGGTATGGGATTGATCGGGAAAGATACCATTATCGAGTCGCTGAAAACACAGGCCATTCAAATCGTCCTCTCGCTGTTTAAATGGAAGAAAGGAGAATACAACTTTAAAATCCAAGAATACCTGGATGAAGGCATGAAAATCATCGAGGCGATCCCCACGGATAATTTGATCATGGAAGGGGTCCAGATGTTAGATGAATGGCCCCTGATCAAACAACTGGTCCCGGAGGAAACAATTGTCTTCGATCCGGCAGTGGTCGATCCCAAAAAAATCGAGATCGTGGGCGAATACGATGATTATCCAGAAGACGGAGAAAAAACCTACCTTACCGAGACAGAAGCCAATCTGTTAAAATATGTCAATGGAGAAAACTCTGTCCGCGACCTGGTAGAACTGGGTGTTTTCACCGAGTATAAAGTCTATAAAAGCCTCTATAACCTGGTCAAAAAAAAGATCATCATAGCCAAGGTCAAAAGCGAGGCCGAGGATTCCCACGATATCTTGATCCACGAGGAATTGAGGTCTCAAGCCGAACATAACGTTAAATCTCTTTTTAATGTGTTGCTAGGAATCCTCCTGTTCATATTGCTTATTACCTTTTTCCACCCCCTTCGCCCCTTTAATAACGAGAATATTTTGCTTAAAAAATCCTTGCTCCAATCGGAAAAAACAATGACCTCCCCCGTGGCTAACCCAAAAATACCACAGTAAGGTACTATCATCAATTCCAAAAATCGGTTATAATATAATATAAATAAATATAATATAAATAAATACAAGATAAACAAACACAAGATAAATAATTAAAATGAGACAAACCTGACTGAGCACCCAGATATAATGCGTCGTAAACTTCTTCCGCTCAAGGGTAATAGATAATTCGAGAAATAATGATCAAAACAGTAGAAACCAAAAATGGCAGTGCAATCGCTATCGGGAATTTTGATGGATTCCACCTGGGTCATCAAAAGATTGGCGATACCTTGAAACGCCTAGCAGGAGAACAGGGATTGGTTTCAAACATTATCACCTTCAGCCCCAACCCCAAAATATATTTCAACCGCGAGCCATATTTGATCACTACCGATGCCCAGAAAAAAAGGATATTGGAGAACCAGGGTGTAGACCGCGTCAGTGTCATTGATTTTTCCTCCGTGGTGAACATGACCGATGAACAATTTCTCAAAGAAGTTCTCATCGATGAATATCACATGAAACACATTGTCATGGGTGAAAATTTCAGGTTTGGGAAACGCCGCGAAGGTGACATTCTTTTTTTAAAAGAGGCATCCCGGCGTTGGGACTTTCAATTTACCGTGGTCAGTCCCGTGATGCTCGGTGATGTGCGCATTTCCAGTTCTCTCATCCGCCAGCAATTGGCAGAGTCGAACATTGAATCGTCCAACCTCATGCTGGGCCGACCATTTTTTCTTGAGGGTGTCGTCGTTGCGGGAGACCACGTGGGCCGTCAACTCGGTTTTCCTACCATTAATCTTGATACCACCAATACCCTCCTCCCAGAAGGCGTTTTTGAAACAAAAGTTGAATTCGGCAACCAGTGTCTCAATTCTATTACCTATATCGGCTACCGTCCTACCTTCGACGGGAAAGCAAAAAAAGTGGAATCCCATATATTTAACTTTGACCGGGAAATATACGGCGAATTCGTGAAGATCAATTTTCTACGACAAATCCGTGGCGAAATGAAATTCGATTCAAAAGAAAGCCTTGTTTACCAGATAAAAAAGGATATTGAAAAATTAAAAAGTTGACAAAATTACGATTTTTTGATAATGATAACTATAACATAAAAATTCAGGAGCTTTTTAAATGACAACAGAGGACAAAACGAAAATGAAAAGCGAGGAACAAGATAACACTGACTCGAAAGAAGTAAAAGAAGAATCACCAGCCGTAGAAAAGCTGGCGGTAGAAGCGATAGTTGACCAGAATCCAACCGGTACTGAATTGCAGGCCGCAGAGGATCAGGGTGATGAAGTGAAGGGTGAAGAAGTGAATCCCTTGATGACCACATTTACTGTCGTAGTACCCAAAGAAAAAATCCTACAGGATTTGAATGAAGCCATGGTCAAATATGCCGCAGAAATCAAATTACCCGGTTTCCGCCAAGGTAAAATACCCGTGGATGTGATGAGAACCCGATTTAAAGATGCGATAACCGATGAAGTGGTCAATAAAATCGTTGAGAAAGCCATATTTGAGAAAATCGATAATGAAAAAATGAAAATCATCTCGCGCCCCGAGGTAATGAAATTGAATTATGAGGAAGGTCAAGACCTCCAGGCAGAAATAAGGGTTGAAGTATTTCCACCCATTCCATTACCGGATTTTGAAACCATTGAAGTGGAAATCCCTGCCACTGAATTAAAATTCGAACCCTATGACGAAGAAAAACAACTCAATGCCGTACTGGAAGGAAACCGCAGGCAAACCCCGGTGGTCAGCCGCGAGATTAAAGATGGCGATTATGTGACCTATGATTTCCAATCCAAGATACTCGATACAAAAAAAATGACCCCTCGCAAGCACGCTCACTTTCATGTGCTTGAGAATGAACCCTGCGAAATCATCGACTTTTACAAAGACATGTTGGGCAAAAAAATAGACGATACCTTCACTATTACCCGGACTTACCCAGAGGATTATGAGAAGAAAATCTGGGCAGGCAAAGAGATTGAACACCACATAAAAATCTCCAGCCTATTTGAAATGGTCAAACCGGAATTCAACAAGGATTTCCTCAAGACTATCGGTTTTGAAGATGAGGAGATTTTTAAAGCCAAGTTAAAAGAGGAATACGAGCATTATAATACCAAACACGTCGAAGAAATAAAATTGAAGTTTATCATTGATAAGGTAAGCGATGTCATCCAGTTCCCCGTGCCCATGGAGATGGTGACCGAGGAAAGTAAGCGATTGCTTTCCCAGATTCCTCCCCAAGGTTTGGATATGAAGGATCAGGAAAGCTTAAAAGTCCATGCCTATGCCTATCACATGATGGCTGAACGAAATATCCGCTTTACATTTATCATGGATGCCATCAAAGAGGAACATAAGTTTGAAGCGACCTCCGAAGAACTGGAAAAAGAGTACAAGGGGATCGCGGAAGCCAACAATGTACCGGTGAAAGAAGTACGCAAGTATTATTTGCAAAAAGAAAATGCACAGAAACTACGAGAGGCCCTGCTTAAAAATAAAGTCATGGACTTCTTAAAAGAAAAAGTTAAAATAAAAGAGGTTTAAAAATGGCGTTAATACCAATGGTTGTTGAGCAAAGTGGAAATGTAGAAAGAGCCTACGATATTTATTCCAGGCTATTAAAAGATGGGATTGTATTCTTGGGTTCTGCAATAGATGATAATGTAGCCAATGTAGTCATCGCCCAGTTGTTGTTTTTAGAGGCAGAGGATCCGGAGAAAGATATTTCACTGTACATCAATTCTCCCGGTGGTGTGATCAGTTCGGGAATGGCCATATACGATACCATGAAATTCATCAAAAATGATATCGTCACCATCTGTATCGGACAGGCTGCTTCCATGGCAGCGATATTATTGGCTGCTGGTAATAAAGGAAAACGTTATGCCCTTCCCAATTCCAAAGTTCTGATCCATCAACCCCTGGGTGGTTATGAAGGTCAGGCTACCGATATCCTTATCCATGCACGGGAAATCAAAAAAGTGAAAGAAAATTTGATTGATATCCTGACATTCCATACTGAACAGAATCGGAACAAAGTGGCCAAAGATATCGAGCGAGATTATATCATGACCGCCACAGAATCCCTGGAATATGGCATTGTGGACCATGTGATCTCCGAGCGAAAAAAATTAGGTGAAGTAAGGAGTTAGATTGGACAACATTACGAAAAATCATGATGACAATAAATGTAATTTTTGCGGCATGCCGCAAGCCAGCGCATATAAGCTGATATCTGGACCCGGTGTGTTTATCTGCGACGAATGCGTGAACACGGCCTATAATTTGATTTACAACAACAAAGACCCCAGAAAACAGGTCAAACGTAAAAAGATCAAACACTTGACCCCAATAGAAATCAAGACCCGCTTGGATCAGTATATTATCTCCCAGGATCAGGCGAAAAAGAAACTGGCAGTGGCGGTTTATAACCATTATAAACGAGTCAACGAGGCAGATAGTCTCTCCGACATCGAGATCAAGAAAAGCAATCTCATGTTGATCGGACCCACCGGCACCGGCAAGACGCTGTTGGCCGAGACAATGGCAAAAATATTGGATGTGCCTTTTGCTATTGCCGATGCCACCACCCTGACCGAGGCCGGATACGTCGGCGAAGACGTCGAAAACATCTTGTTGAAGCTCTACCAAGCTGCTGGCGAAGATAAAGAGGCGGCAGAACGCGGGATCATTTATATTGATGAAATCGATAAGATATCCAGGAAAAGCGAGAATCGTTCCATCACCCGCGATGTCTCCGGTGAAGGCGTGCAACAAGCATTGTTGAAGATTGTCGAGGGCGTTGAAGCCAATGTCCCCCCCATGGGAGGTAGGAAACACCCCCACCAAGAGTTTATCAAAATCGATACCCGCAATATTCTTTTTATTTGCGGTGGTGCCTTTGTTGGTTTGGAAAAGATCATCAAGCACCGCATGAAAGAGAATGTCATCGGTTTTTACGCCAATAACAAAACCGTTCGCCTCGGCCCCAACAATGTATTCCAGCATGTTCAAACCGAAGATTTAATCAAATTCGGCCTGATCCCCGAGCTGGTGGGTCGTTTTCCCATCATTGGCGTGTTGGATGAACTCACGGAAGAACACCTGTTTGAAATTCTTACCGAGCCTAAAGATGCCATTACCAAGCAGTTTAAAGCGCTGTTTAACTTGGATGATATCGAATTGGAATTCTCCCCTGAAGTACTGCGCACCATTACCAAGAAAGCTCTCCAACGAGAAGTCGGCGCCCGTGGACTACGTGCCATATTCGAGGATATCATGCTCGACCTGATGTATGAGCTGCCCTCCAAGAAAGGCAAAATCCAGAAAGTCGTGGTCGACTTTGAGTACTTAAAAGAGAAAAAATGGATCGCGTAAAACGGGATAATATCGTCCTTCCACTGATTCCTCTCCGCGAGGTGGTCAGTTTTCCGTCGGCGATTATTCCCATCCTGGTGGGTCGGGAACGTTCTATAAACGCTCTCAAATTCGCCAGGCAGCATTACAACAATTTTTTATTCCTCTCGGTACAAAAGAACCAGATCAGCGATAATCCCCATAACCACGAGATTGCGGATGTGGGGATTATTGCGCGGGTCGAACGCTCCGCCGAACAAGAAAACGGCAGCTTCCGCGTGATTATCCATGGCCTTGAACGGGCGCGTATTAACCGCTTTTTAAAAGAGGATTCCTATTTCCTGGTCAGCGTCACCGCCCTGGAAGAAGTCATTGAGCAGGATAAAAATGTCATTGAATTGTCACGTGATTTGATTGCTATTTTCGAGGAGTATATCAGCGTCACCAAGGTAAAGTTGCACGGTATAGTAGCCAAACTCGAATCCAACCGTATTTCAGAGATAACCGATGTCATTAGTTCCGTAATTGCTATTCCCTTGCAAATAAAGCAAGGCTTATTGGAAGAACTAAACGTTTACACCCGCGCCGTAAAAGTATACAATATCCTGAAAAAAGAGATGGCCAGATTACGAACTGGCCGCGAAGCCCCCCCTCCCCCACCCCGGCGCCCCAAGGAGGAAGGAAGCGAAAATGAAGCAGAAGAGTACAGACGCAAAATCGAGGATGCCAATTTACCAGACCATGTAAAAAAACGCGCCCAAGAAGAACTGGAACGCTTCGGAATGATGCCCGCCTTTTCCGCAGAAAGCACGGTTTCCCGTAGTTACCTTGATTGGCTCCTTGCGATACCCTGGACAAAAGTCAAGGAAGAGAACAACGATTTAAAAAGTGCGTCCCAGATACTGGATGAAGATCATTATGGCTTAGAAAAGGCCAAAGACCGTGTACTGGATTACCTGGCAGTACGACAATTGATTAAAAAATCCACCGGTGAGATATTATGTTTTGTCGGCCCCCCCGGTGTCGGCAAGAGCTCTTTATCCAAATCTATTGCCCGTGCATTGGGTCGCGAGTTCGTGCGCATATCTCTGGGTGGTGTTAAAGATGAAGCTGAAATTCGTGGTCATCGCCGCACCTATGTTGGTTCCTATCCCGGCCAGATCATCAAGGGCTTGAAAAAAGCCAAATTTAAAAATCCCGTGTTCCTACTCGATGAGATCGACAAGTTAAGTTCCGATTTCAGAGGCGACCCCGCCTCCGCGTTGCTTGAAGTCCTTGACCCCGAACAAAACATGGAATTCGTCGACCACTATCTGGACCTGGAGATTGACCTCTCGCAAGTTTTTTTTATTACTACTGCCAATACTATCGATCCCATTCCCGCTGCATTGCGAGACCGCATGGAAATTATTGAACTACCGGGCTATACCGAAAGAGAGAAACTGAACATCGCCAAAAACTTCCTGATCAAAAAGCAGGCGGAAAAAAATGGTCTTGTTCTGGGTGATTTTGAAATCAGCAATGATCTCATATTAGACATCATTAACCGCTATACCCTCGAAGCAGGCGTTCGCAACCTGGAACGTCAAATGGCCATCGTGATTCGTAAATTTGCCCGTCATTTCGTGGAAAACAGAGAAATAGCCATCCCAGGTATGATCAGTAAACTCCCCGAAAAAAACGAAAATGAAAGAAAACAACCCTTTGTGCTGACCCCATTACTCATGGAGAAATTTCTCGGCATACCCAAATTTACCAAACGTAAAATTCTGGATAAGAATGAAGTGGGCGTCTCTATCGGGTTGGCCTGGACAATGGCAGGAGGTGATATTCTCATCATAGAGTCCCGCTCCGTAAAGGGCAAGGGCGATTTGATCCTCACTGGCAGCCTGGGAGAAGTGATGAAAGAATCCTCTTCCACCGCCTTTAGTTATTCCAAGATCAAACTCTCCCAATTGGATTTTGATACCAATGAGATTGAAAAACACAACATCCATTTACACATCCCCGAGGGAGCCGTTCCCAAGGAAGGACCTTCTGCCGGTGTCACACTGGCCGTTTCCATTCTTTCCCTGCTAACCGGTATTCCCGTCAAATCCGACTACGCCATGACCGGTGAAATTACCCTGCGTGGCAAAATACTGCCGGTGGGAGGTATCAAGGAAAAAATTATCGCCGCACATCGGTACGGTATTACCAATGTCTTGATCCCCATCGAAAACGAAAAAGATTTCATGGAAGATATTCCCGACGATATCCGTGACTCAATGAAAATCCACCTCGTTGATACCATGGACGAACTATTGGAAATCGTCCTTGAAAAACCAATAAAAATTAAAAACATTAACAGCAAAATTATCCGTCCCTATTTGAATTCCAATATCCAATAGACAATCATTAGACATTCAACAGAAAACAAGCCGTTCAACGTTTAGCAATGATGCCACAGCACGCACTACATCATGAATGCAATGGACAATAAAATGAAAAGAGGTTTATAAATGAAGATTACCGATAGTCGCCTAGAAAGAACCAGTTTCGTCGCATCCGAACTGATCCGGGATAAAACCGCCAAAATTGTTTTTATGGGCCGTTCCAATGTTGGAAAATCTTCATTGATCAACAAATTATTGGGACGTAGGAAGCTGGCCCGTGTCAGTTCTAAACCAGGTAAAACAATCAGTATCAACTACTTCAAGATAAATGACCAATTCTATTTCGTCGACCTCCCCGGATACGGATACGCCAAAATTTCCAAACAGGAGAATGTAAGAGTGAAATCACTTTTATCCGATTTTTTTCGGACCACCGAGGAACTCAAATTGGTAATACTTTTAATCGATTCAAGACGTGGGTTCCTGGATTCCGACCTGGAGATACTTGCCCAGATCGTCGAGAAAAAAATAAAATTGTTGACAGTTTTAACTAAAAGTGATAAACTACGAAATTCAGAGTTAATTATTCAGAAAAATAATCTTCAAGAAAAATTCGATTTAAAGGTAATCTCGTTCACCATTAAATCAAATGAGAATAGAGAAGAGATGTTGACATTAATAAATACAGCACTAACGGAGTAAACATGTATTCTTTAAAAGATTTACAAGCAATGAAAGTGGCCGAGTTGAAAAAGCTCATCACTCAATATGAGTTGGAGGATCAGGATATAAAGGACAAAAATTCCCTTTTTTTCAGTATCCTTAATGCTCAAGCTACTGCCAGTGGTAAACTATTTGCAGAGGGCGTTATCGAAGTACTGACCGAAGGATATGGCTTTTTGAGATTTCAAGAATATTCTTATTTATCCAGTTCCGAGGATATTTATGTGTCGCCATCACAGGTTCATAAATTCGATCTTCGCACCGGTGATACAGTCTCCGGTTCCGTTCGTCCGCCCAAAGGGGGAGAGAAGTATTTTGCACTTTTAACCGTGGAAGCAGTCAATTCGGAGGATCCCGAAACCGTCTGCATCCTCAGAAAAAACAAACGCTTTGAGAAATTAACCCCGCTTTACCCGGATGAAAAGATTTCCCTTGAAACGGATGCTAAGAACAATTCAGGACGCGTCATGGATTTGTTAACTCCCATTGGCAAAGGACAGAGAGGGTTGATTGTGGCCGCACCCAGAACCGGGAAAACCATGATCCTGCAAAGCATCGCCAAATCCATCGAACTGAACCATCCCGAGATCGTTCTGATCGTGTTACTCATCGACGAACGCCCCGAAGAAGTCACGGATATGTCGCGGAACGTCAATGGCGAAGTAATTGCATCTACCTTTGACGAGGTTCCTATCCGACATACCAAGGTGGCAGACATCGTTCTTGAAAAAGCCAAACGACTCGTGGAAATGGGTAAGGATGTTGTTATCCTATTGGATTCTATTACCCGGTTGGCCCGTGCGCACAATGCCATTACCCCTCCTTCTGGTAAGGTATTATCCGGCGGTGTTGATGCCAATGCGCTGAACAAACCCAAGAAATTTTTTGGCGCGGCCCGTAATATCGAAAACGGCGGCAGTTTGACCATCTTGGCCACGGCCCTGGTAGATACTGGCAGCCGAATGGATGAAGTCATTTTCGAAGAGTTCAAAGGCACCGGCAACATGGAAATCAACCTTGACCGCAGACTGGTGGATAAACGAGTCTTCCCCGCTATTGATATCTTCCGCTCTGGCACCCGTAAAGAAGAATTGCTCATCAACATGGAAGAGTTGAACCGAATCTGGATTTTGCGAAAAGTACTCTCCCAGATGACCGAAGTCGAAGCCATGGAATTGCTGGTGGACAAATTATCCAAAACCAAAACCAATAAAGATTTCATGAAAATGATGTCCCAAGGCATGTCCTAAACATATCCCGTTATTTTTTTCCTGATTTATAATAATATGAACAGTACAGAGGCAGAAATGATTAAAAATTTTGACCAATTATCCCAAGAAGCCCAAAAAAGACAAGGAATAGTCGTAGGCGTTCCCGCACCCGATGATTTGAGTTCAATCAAAACCGTAATCAATGCCAAGAATAAAAAAATCGCCCGGTTTGTCCTGGCCGGAAACGCTGAAAAAATCACCGCCCTCTTGAAAGAAAACGGCGGTGATCCGACCGATTATGAAATCATTCACTGCGAATCAGAAGATAGTGCAGCAGCACTGATCGTAAAAATGGCCAATGAAAAAAAGGTCCATGTTATTCTCAAAGGCTATTTACCCACGGCATCTTTGATGAAACCTATTTTGGATAAAGAAAAAGGTTTGCGCACCGGTAATCTTCTCTCCGATATCCTGGTGGTGGAAAACCCGGCTTCCAATTACGAGGGTCTTCTGGGCATGACCGATGGCGGTTTGAATATACTGCCAGATATAAACCAGAAGAAGCAGATGATTGAAAATGCAGTGCAAGTATTTCATCGCCTGGGTTACGAAAGCCCCAAAGTAGGGATCATGACTGCCGTGGAAACGGTTAAAGATTCCATGCCAGCTACCCTGGACGCCAAAACTCTAACCGACATGAATCGGTCCGGTGAGATTGCTGGTTGCGAGGTATACGGCCCCCTGGCACTGGATATCGCAGTCTCCCCGGAAGCAGCTCATCACAAAGGGATCGATAATCCCGTTGCCGGTTTGGTCCAAATCATGGTAGTGCCCAATATTGAAGCTGGAAATTTGTTGGGCAAAGCCTTCACCTATTACCTCAAAATACCTGTCGCCCACGTGGTTATGGGAGCTAAAATTCCGATCCTCATTCCTTCCCGCAATGAAAGTGAAGTGGATAAAATCAATTCCGTGGCCCTAGGGGTTATAATTGCGGAAAATGCATAACAGCAAAATTCGGTTGTTTGTGTTTTTATGTTTTTTCCGGTTGATTGCATTGGGAACGAACACTTTCGCCGCTCCTGATTCTTCAGCAGCCCAGGTCATCGCAAAAGTCAGGAATGCCCTAAATAGCATCAAACCTTTTCAAGTTTCCTTTGTGCAACAGGTATACACTGACAACCAGGTTGATATCCAAGAATCCGGCGACATCATCTTTAAAGATGACCAGCAATTAAAATGGACCTACCGCGACCCGGACTTTAAGGTTTTCTTATTGGAGGGAGAAGATTATAAATTTTATGATGAAGATAATGAACAATTGATGATAGGGAAAGTCAAGGATAAAAACCAGCAGTGGATCTGGCAATTATTATTTGCCGATGATATCTTGCCCGACGCCCGTTGGGAAATATCCACGGAAACCATACACATCGACAGTAAAAGCCGGGACATCCATGTCCAAGTAATCATCAACAACCTGTTCCTGCCAGTGAAAGTGAGCCAGAAGGACCCTTCAGGTGCCCGCATGGTTTACCTCTTCAATACATATCTCAAAAACATTTCCCTCCCCTCCGATACCTTCAAATTGGATGTACCCGCCAATGTTGAAGTCGTTCATGATTGACCACGGTAAGTCATGTCGTAAAAATAATAAACCTTTTTAGGAGATAAAACGTAAAATGATATTGGATGACGATCAAGTATTAATTAAAAAGATACTTGAAGGCAATAAATCATCCTTTGAGGAATTAATGAAAAAGTACAATAAAAAAATCTATGGTTTTATCTTTCGCATGGTCAGGAATGAAGAAGTGGCCATTGAACTGACCCAGGATTTTTTTATAAAAATTTTCAATGTTCTTGCCAAGTATAATTTTGAATATAAATTCTCCACATGGGCGTACCGGATATGTTATAACATGGTGATTGATTGGGTTAGAAAAAATCAGACCCAGGTTGATTCCCTCGATGACGACAGTGTTTCCCCCAGGCAAATGATGGCCTCGGAAAATTACGAGAGCGAGGATGGATTCACTACCTTGGCCCGTGAAGAAATCAATGAATACGTGTGGAAAGCCGTGGATTGTATTCCCTTAAAATACAGGGAACTGATCCTGCTTCGGTATCTACAGGGCATGAAATATGATGAGATCGCCCAGGTCACTGACCTACCTGTCGGCACCGTCAAAAATCGAATTTTTAAGGCCAAAGAAATTTTAAAAATGGAGATAGAAAAAGATGGAGTGCTTAACTGATATAAAAATTCAGGAGTATGTAGACAACGAGCTAAACAGTGTCGAAAGCGCTATAGCCAGAGACCACTTGATCGTGTGCGCCTCATGCAAGGCACAATATACCCGCTACCAGCAGTTGGAAAAGTTATTGTGCCAGCCCGTGGAGCTTGCCCCCCCAAACATCATCGAGCTTCATGTCATGAACCGCTTATTCCCAAAGATACCCAGCTATACTTCTATTCTGGCACTGATTGCCGCCAGTTTTGTGCTCCTGGTTACCGGTATTTATATCTATTTCGATTTCGCCAATAACAGTATCATCCAAGCCTTACAATTAACCTCCAAAAACACATCCAATTGGATTGCATCCATTATCACCTTTATTTCCACTGTTTTTTCCAGTGTTTATGCCGTATTCAAGGTATTAAACCGATTTATTGCCATCGTATTCCAGATTAATCTGGGTGCTGAAATTGTCGGGTTGGCATTGTTGCTGATGGTTTCTCTCCTGTTTTATACCCTCTTTAAAGCCGCGTTGAAGCGCATAAAAAATTGAATGATTGAAAGGACATCCGTGATGAAGAGATTGGCAATTTTATTGATTAGTGTAGTGATCACTACCGGTTTTTTATTTTCTGCATCCGATTTTAAAATGATTAAAAACCTCTCCGTGTCCAACGGTGAGTCTTATCCCTATAGTATCATGTCAATGGGAGGGTCGGTTACGATTGCCCCACAAGGTAAAATTCAAGGCTCCCTGATCATAATCGGCGGCACATTAAAACTGGAAGGAATGGTAACCGAGGATGTCTTCTGCGTGGCCAGTACGGTGGCACTGGGCGAAAAGTCACACATCCAAGGCGATCTTTACGTCATTGGCGGCTCCCTGGTTCCTGCGGATAAGATGACGGTGGAAAAAAAAGTCGCGGGCCAATACTTGAACTTTAAATTTAACTTCAAAAAAATTGAAAGCACCTTGATGCCGATCTTGTCCGATACCCAGACCTTCGCTTTATTCAAACTCATAAAAATTGTCTTCTGGGCAATTATTGCCCTGATTGTTTTTGCCGTGGTCCCCAGAAAAATTATACTCGCCGAAGAAATATTTACAAAGCATCTTCTCAAAATCGGTACTATCGGATTCATCTCTATCTTTTCTTTTGTTTTTTTGATGTTCATTTTTATTATTCTCTCCTTTGTGTTCATTGGCATTCCTTTCCTTTTTATCCTGGTGATTGGTTACTTTGTAGTGTATGTGTTCGGACGGACTGCCTTGTTTTATTTCATCGGACTTAAATTGTCACAGCGCTTTAAAATCAAAATTAGCCCGGCTTTTTTTATTATTATTGGAGTCGGTTTATATGCCATCCTTAAATTTATACCCGTAGTAGGTCCCCTGTTGCTGATCGTGATGAATATTTTCGAAGTAGGTATCGGCGTGGGATATTTTTTCAGAAAAAAACTCCGGCTGCAAGGATAACCTTTGAGCGTATTCTACCATCATCTGGCTGACTACTACGACCAGCTTTTCCCCCTGAATCACGCTAGCACCGAATTTGTACGTTCCTTTATTACCTGTCCAGAAAGCCTTGTTCTTGATATTGGCAGTGCCACCGGTCAACTGGCCATCGCTCTCTTAGAACGCCCTCCTGCCAACGGAACTGTCGGGTCTGTCACGGCCATGGATATTGATGAGAAAATGGTTGACCATTTAAATAATAAAATTCTTCTAAATGAATTACAACCACGTTTATCTGTTGTGAAGGGGGGTATGGCCGACATCAACTTGCTGTTTAAACCCCGGACCTATCACCTCATCCTTTGCCTGGGAAATACTCTGGTTCACTTGCAGACCCTCCATGAAATCCAAGACTTTTTCCATTCGGTGCATAACCTGCTCAGAAGTGGCGGCGTTTTTATTTTCCAGGTGGTCAATTATACGCGGATTTTAACCCAACATATCGACCAACTCCCATTAATAGATAAACCTTCTGTATCCTTAACACGGGAATACCGATATGATGAGACCAATCACCTCATCCATTTTTTAACCCGCATGACCGTCAAGGAGACCAATGAAGTGATAAAGAACGAAACGGTCCTGTACCCGTTGGAATATCACCAGCTTGTGCCTATAATCAACCGGATCGGTTTTGACACTGTCACCTGCACTGGAAATTTTAACCATGAACCCTGGGAATCCAACAGTCCTGCCCTGGTTATGGCACTCAAAAAGCACTGATTCCCTCCCCTAACACACGCCTAATATCCAAATTTTAGGGGCCCTTCATCGCACATAAAAAAATATAAAAATATCTTGCGCCATTGTTTGATTGTTATAAAAAAATTGAATATAATTAGGGAGATGTGGTAATATAAATAGGAACAAATATATGGTAATAGCTTTAAATTTTGTTCTATAACATCTTATACCGTTTTTTGAGGATTGCATGAATGCTTATTATTATGAGTTAATATATTTAGAGAATAACATCCGGCAGATTCCGCCCGATCCAGTACAAAAAACTCAGCACAAAACAAAGGAGGAAATATAAATGGAGTACGTTTTTGAGACCAAGTTAAGAAAAAGGGGGAAGGGAGTGTCAGAATTAAAAAGCGAGAGTGGTTTTTCTGTTCAACCAAAAGCTTCAATTTGTTTTGATACCGATTATCCGCCTGATCCAGCCTTTCCGACCCTGATTTTTATCCATGCTGATGGTGTCAAATACAAAAGAAATAAGGTTTCCTTCAATGGGCATTTCATTGGTTATTTAAGTGCGGTTTCGGATGTCACGATGTTGGAAGTTGATAATCGGGTATCTGGAAGTTTGATGCACCTGGGAAATCAAATAAGCATTCTTCCCTGTGATTTTTGGGGGAACTGCGACCCGGACTCCTGGTTGAATCTGGATAATTTCGAGATCAACGTTGTCCAAGTGGCTTACAGTCGTGATAGTTCAGCCTCGGAAGAACAAAACTAACAGGATGCGCAAATAAAGTGCGAAATGAAAACGAATAAGAAGGTGTAATATGAATTTGGAAAAAAATGCACAGAAAAAGGATATGGTCACATTCTTGGAAGGTGATTTACCAATCCTATTAACCGCTGCCCACGGGGGTACTCTAAAACCCGATGATATAAACACGCCCAGAAGCAAGGAAAAGGGATACAAGCTGAGGGATACAGAGACATTTAACGACCAGTGCGACGAAAACACCTATGAACTGGTGTTCGGTCTGGCGGGCCGATTGAAGGAGCAGACAGGCAAGATACCCTATGTCGTGGCTGCCAATTTTGACCGTAAATATATTGATGCCAATCGCAATCACCTCCTACTGGGCAGCGAGGATTTACCCTATGAGAATCACGCGTACAATGATCCGGCTGGTCAAAAATATTTTGCACGATACCACAACACGGTGCGCGAATTTGTGGCAGATATCAAGAAACGGTTTAAAGGTGAGGGGTTGATGTTTGATATTCACGGGACCACACTCCAAGATAGGCGGATGGTGGTGGGAATGGTTAATTATGATCCATTGGATTTTCAACGCTATTTTCGCCGGGGACATGTTTCGGTGGATAAACTGCTGGAGCGTTTTGGATTTGACCCGCTGTATCACCCGTTTACAGGATTCCTCTCGCTGCTCAATGATCAACCCCTACCCGGAGCATTACGAACCGAAGTGATCCCCACGGATCGCTTTCAACGGTCCGGGTTATCCGGTGGTTTTACAGTCACCACGTATGGCAGCAATCGACCGGACGGCATTAATGCGTTTCAGTTGGAATGCAGCTTAAAACTCCGCACGGTATGGCTGACGCACACGGTGGAAATTTACTCGCGTGCCATCCAAGCCCTATACCGGAATATTTTTGAAGACCATTATGTCTTGGAAACACTCTTTGCTGAAAAAATGCAACTGGGAATTGGACATAATCGAATTAAAAGTGCTACCATTGAATTTGATCTCCAACATTATCCACGTAAAAATTTTCCGGGGATGATTTTTATGCATAATAGACGGGTGACCGGTGAAAACAATACGGTTACCCTGAATGATCACTTCCTGGGGCACCTGGTACCCGGCGTTGCGGTTTCCCCCTTCCAGGTGGGTGGCACTTCTGACATCAGGTTAAAACATCATGGGAATGAACTGCTTATTTCTTCTTCAGCCATTGGTGCCACGGATAAAGATTTGGATAATTTTGAAGTGGTAAAGGTGAACGTGGTGTATTGCGGCATGTAAGGCGCCAGCTATTACACCTCTATTTCTGCCAGGAGGTGGGCCGAGTTGCGCCATCCTGGTACAATTTTAATAAAGAGATCCAGGTAGACTTTTTTCTCATAATACTCTTCCAAATCTTTGCGGGCCATTTCCCCCACCTGTTTGACCAAGTTTCCATGTTTCCCGACCATGATCTTTTTCTGCGAGTGGGTTTCCACATAGATTTCAGCCCGCACGTAAACCAAGTCGCCGCGATCACTGATCTCTTCTACTTTTACAGTGGTAGTAAATGGCAATTCATCCTTGGTTAACGCGAGTACTTTTTCCCTGATCAGTTCGGACACATAAAAACGTTCGGTTTGCAGGGTTGATTCCTCTTCGGGGTAGAAGTTATCGCCTTCGGGGAGGTATTGGTAGATTAATTCTTCGATGAGGTCAATATTAATGTTCTGCAATGCCGAGGTAGGTACAATCTCCGCCCAGGGGTAGATGTCTTTCATCTGGTCGATCTTGGTAAGAATCTTGGACTTACTCAATTTATCGATCTTGTTGATAATCAGGAATACTTTTTTCTCCGGGTTATTAAGCAATGAAATGGCAAAATCGTCTTCTCTGGGATTTGTTATATCGACAAAGTAGAGAATGATGTCTGCATCCATCAATGAGGAGTGAACGTCCTGCATCATTTTCTCATTTAATTTAAAAAAGGGTTTATGGATACCAGGGGAATCGAAAAATACGATTTGTCCTTTCTCGGTGGTTTTGATACCCAGGATTTGTTTACGGGTGGTCTGGGGTTTATTGGAAACGATGGAGATTTTGGCTTCCATGATGGCATTGAGAAACGTGGATTTTCCCACGTTGGTTCTTCCGATCAAGGCAACATATCCGCAGTGTCTCCCGGTTTTTTTGTCTTCTGTGTGTGCTTCTATTTTTTCTTCGATTTTTTCTTCGGTCATTTGTCTCACTTCTCTTCTTATATTTTGACTTAATTATTTATTATATACTATTATAGTGCAGAAAGCCAGAAGGGGAACAGCCTAAATCCACTGCCAAATTTCAAAAATCGTTGTGGACGATATGGACTTAGTGGACGATATGGACAAATAAATGCCTTTGTTTTTGCTCCACATCGTACATGTCGTCCATTTCTTCCACTGTGTCCATGTCGTCCATGTTTTTTCACGAATCCGATGGTGAATCCAGGACAAGTGCTATTGAATTTCTTTTTTAAAAATACGGACATGTTTGATGCGATTTTTGTCTACATCGGTGACTTCGAATGTGTAACCGTCTACTGTGATCTGGTCGCCTGCTCCCGGTATTTTGCCCAGCATAAAACTCATCAAGCCAGCAACAGTCTGATAGTCTTCGTCTTCATCTATTTTTATTTTTAGGGTATCAATCAATTCATAGATATCGGTATCGCCTTTGACGACGAAATAATCTTTTTCCGGGATGATGTTTTCGGTATCCTCGTCGTATTCGTCGTGGATTTCGCCCACGATTTCTTCGATGATGTCTTCCATGGTGACCACACCGGAGATACCGCCGAATTCATCGGCAACGATGGCAAATTTTTGCTTGGACTTTTGCAAATCTTTTAGCAGTTCGATGATACGCATAGTCTCGGGAATAAAAAAGGCATTTCGCATGATTTTTTTGATACTGAAATCAGTCCTATTTCCATTCCAGTACTCGAAAACGTCCTTAGAAAGAACAATGCCATCAATATTATCAATGCGACCTGAAATCACGGGGTACCTGGATTTCTTATTTTCATGGATCAGGGCTACGACTTCATTGAGTCCAGCATTCAAATCAATATAGATCATATCTACCCGGGGGGTCATGATCTCTTTGACAAGGGTATCGCGGAACTCCAAGACGCTCTCGATCATTTCTTTATCTTCTGTTTCCAACACGCCTTCTTTGGTGCTCTCCTCGAAAAAAACCTCCAGTTCTTTTTCACTGAGGTCGTCTTGGTCGCTTTCTTTTTCTTCTTGTTTTTCATATAGAAAGAGGGAGAAAAGAACTTTGGACGGATAGAAAAAAGCCCAGGCAATGGGGGTAAAAAAGATCAACCCGCGCAGAATGGCTTCTTTATGGGAGACGGAGATGGTGAAAAGAAAGAAGTTAAACACGAATAAAAATAACAAGACGAGCAGGAAAAATCTAAAAACGGGATTGGGAATTGGTATTTCAAACAAGAGAAAGGAATAGATAAAAAGGCTCAATTGCAGGAAGAAAACAAAACCTCCAAGAGCATGCAGCACCATCTCGTATTTTCCCACGAAGTCGAATTTTTTAATTTTTTCGTTCTTAAAATCGTGGAGAAAACCAGCCAGAGAGATGCGTGAAAAACTATTAAAGCCGACTTGGAGCATATAAAAAATAGCACTGACTACTAAAAGTATAGAAAAAACCATATAATTCATTAATATTCACCGTCCTTGGTGTTCCATATAGCGGTTTGCTGGCCGCCGGAAATAATTGTTTCTGTTAGATTAATCATTTTATATTCATTTTACCATAATTAGGAGAAATACGCCAGATACTTTTGGATCACAGTGGAATTTTTTCTGGGCTGAGATTCTTTCTTATTAGCTGGATTCACCACCAAGTTAATGGGAAGAATGGGAATGATGGGAATTATAGGAATGATGGGATAAAAGAAAATTCCCATTCCTCCCATAATTCCCATTATTCCCATAATTCCCATTTGATTTTATGGTGCTCTCAAAGAACTGGCGGTGAATCCAAGATTAACAAAATGCCTTGACAGGATTGGGGAAAGAGGGTAATATTTTACTTTAATGGAGGTATTCTGATGAAAAAGAGAAGTCCGTACATCCTTATTTTATTAATGGTCTTTGTATGCATTTTTTTTATGGGACGGGTTGAGGCGCAAGAAGGTGTGGCGCCCCCAAAAGACGACAGTGGCAAAACACCTTGTGATTATGTACGTCCTTTTATTGGCACGGGTGGTGATGGTCACACGTATCCAGGGGCATCGGTGCCTTTTGGCATGGTGCAAGTGAGCCCAGACACCACAATCAAAAACTATAAGGAGAGTTATAAATGATGCGCGGGGTATCTCTATTCAGACCCCACCATCCTGGGTTTCAGCCACACTCATTTCAGTGGCACAGGGCATTCGGACCTGGGGGATTTATTGATCATGCCAACGGTGGGAGCATTACAAACAGAGAGCGGTAGCGAGGAAAACCCGGATAGCGGTTACCGTTCGCGTTATTCCCATGACAAAGAAGGGGCCTCACCGGGATACTATTGGGTGGAACTGACAGATCATAAAATTAAAGCTGAATTAACGGTGACCGAACGGGTAAGGTTTCATAAATATACCTTCCCAAAATCGGATCACGCCCATTTCATCATTGACCTGAAACATAGCATTTATAACTACGATAATAAAGTGGTCTGGACGAAATTACGGGTGGAAAACGATCACCTGATCACAGGGTTCCGTCAAACCCGTGGTTGGGCGGACACGCGTTATTTTTATTTTGCCATTGAATTTTCAAAACCTTTCCTTAGCCATGGATTTGATAAGGGTGACGAAACAACCTACCACTACCAAAAGTCAACGGGCTACATCATGAACATGCCAGAAATCTCGGGGAAACAATTAACGGCGTTTGTCAATTTTAACACGACAGATCAGGAAGAAATATACCTGAAAGTGGGTATATCGTCTGTGAGTCCGGCTGGGGCATTAAAGAACCTGCGCACGGAGATTCCCGATTGGGATTTTGCCAGGGTCAAAGTCCAAGCGCGTCAAACCTGGGAAAGGGAGATGGATAAAATCATCATATCTGGCTCGGACCGAGACAAAGAAATATTTTATACGTCAGTCTACCATACCATGCTGGCCCCCGTGATTTACTCCGATGTGGACAAACAGTACCGCGGACTGGATCAGAACATCTATACGGCCAAGGATTTCACCAATTATACGATTTATTCCCTTTGGGACACGTTTCGGGCGACCCATCCGCTTTTTAATCTTATTCGGCGGCAGCAGGTAAATGATTTCATCAAAAGCATGTTGGCCCATTTTGAACAAAGTTCTTTCAGAATGTTGCCGGTCTGGTCTTTTCATAGTAATGAGACGTGGTGTATGATTGCCTATC
Organism: uncultured Clostridia bacterium; assembly: GCA_964502145.1. GTDB lineage: Bacteria > Acidobacteriota > Aminicenantia > UBA2199 > UBA2199 > CAZCVI01. The sequence goes on along the minus strand of CAZCVI010000013.1, from coordinate 81,734 downwards.
ACGCTGTCTCGGTGATTGCTGACGCCTACTTGAAAGGAATCAGGGATTATGATCTTACAAAGGCCTATGATGCAATGATCACAACGGCCACGAATAAAGAGTACCACGGTTTGGGTGAATATATGAAAATGGGCTATGTGCCGATTGATAAAGAAAACGAGGCCGCTTCTAAAACATTGGAATATGCCTACGATGACTGGACGATTGCGCAGATGGCCAAAGCAATGGGGAAAACAGAGGATTATAATACGTTCATGAAACGGGCTGGATTCTATAAGAACATATTTGATAAGAAAACAGGGTTCATGCGGGCCAAAAAAAGTGATGGCACGTTCCGGGAACCTTTTGATCCGCTCTATTCGCAATACGGCGGTGATTATACCGAGGGTAATGCTTGGCAATATTCCTGGTTCGTACCCCATGACGTGCCCGGTTTGATCAGTCTGATGGGTGGCAAGGAAAAGTTCACCGCGAAACTGGACGAGTTGTTCGAACTTAAAACCACGGATAAAAACCATTTCCTGGTGGAAGATATCTCCGGCTTGATCGGTCAATACGCTCACGGTAACGAACCCAGCCAGCATATCGCCTACCTTTACAACTACGCGGGTAAACCCTGGAAAACCCAGGCCCGCATCCACCAGATCAAAAAAAATCTTTTCAACAACACGCCCGATGGTATCTGTGGCAATGAAGATTGTGGTCAGATGTCGGCGTGGTATATATTCAGTTCCATCGGTTTTTATCCCGTTTGTCCTGGCAGTGATAGGTATATGATTGGAAAGCCCTGCCTGGAAAAAGCGACCCTCTTTCTGGAAAACGGGAAGACCTTCACGATCACCACGAGCAATCTGTCGGAAGAAAATATCTATATTGATGGGGCCACGCTGAACGGAAAGCCGTTAACAACAAGCTATATTACCTTCAATGATATTATGGCCGGTGGTACGCTCTCTTTTCGGATGAGTCCGAAGCCAAACAAAAAGTGGGGTATTTAATTTCTGCCAAGGGGCGGGTACTTGAACCCGCCCATTTTTTTATTTATGTTGCGGATAATCCTGGTACTCAAAAGGCGAATTAAAAATAGGAAGTTTTAATTCGCGGATAATCCGCTTGTACTCTTCAAGTACACCCAGCAATCGCTTGATCTCCTGGTCTGGTAATTCAGCGATAATAGGCTTCCCCTTTTTTTCCGGGGATACCCGGATACCTTCACCATCGAAACATAGCGAAATATAAGCCACGGGTTGATCAAGTCTATTATAAAAAACCAATCCATGATGCGGGATAAACGATTTACTCAAACCTGCAAGCAATCCACCGATATCATGGTTGGTCAGAGTCACCACTGTTTCAACCTGCTGTGGAGTTAACAGTATACCCTCTCCCACCACGGTCCCGTCTAATTTGCCGTTTTTAATCATAGCATGGTTTCCTAATAATTTGTTATCCAGGTTATACATATACGCTTTCACATAAGAAAATTCTACTCCCGGCCATGTTTCGCCCTCGCACTGCACCCATCCCCCTACCAAACCAAGCCATAATAACAAAATCACCCAAATTCTTCGCATATAGCCTCCATTTTTAATATTCTTTTTTTATACTATGGGCGTGAGATAAATAATCAGGGCACCACTTTTGCGTTTGTCTTTTTTTTCCCAGGAAAAGCCCAGCACCCAATCGAGTTTTTTCAGTTCGATAATTCTTCGTTCTATCAGGTCTGGCAGCACCGCTTTCCCCTGCGAATGCAACCCTTTGCCCACGATAATGCGTAGTGTTAAGATTCCCTTTAACCGGGCATTGCGGATAAATAATTCCGTTGCATTATCCGCCTCTGCCGCCGTGTAGCCATGTAAATCCAAGTCTAATTGAGGCGGTGGGTACACTTTTATTTTTTCCGTGGGTGGGCGGAAGGGTTTTTCTTTTTCCATGCGAATCTTATCCGCTAGTAATCGCAACTGGTAGGCATCCGTCTGTGACTTCTCATACATCTTACCAAAATTTTCCTTTTCTTTTTTTGGCTTTTCCACCCCGAAAATATCAAGCAAGTTATGCTGGTCAGTAATAACTCGGAACCCTTTTTTATCTATGTACGGTTCCGATGGAGTTTTTCGTTTTTCGATTGCTTTTTCATTGTCTGCTGGCTTTTCTTGTGCCGATCGTTCCCGTGGTGATATAGGGATGTCTTCAGCTACCGGGAGAATCTCTATTCTTTCTTCTTCTACGTCCTTCTCTACCCGTTCTTCGTTGGTGGAATAGGTTACTAAAGCCTGCTCTTCTGGAAAGGGAATCTCCTTTTCTAATTCCACTGGCGGAAGCGGCATGGGTGGCTCAGGTCTTATGAACTGACGAAACCATCGGCCTATAAAAGAAATAAAATTAGTCTTATTCATCCTGATACTATTGTATATAATAAAAGAAAAGAATGCAACCGCCAATCCTAAATCCACCGCCAAATATTAAAAAGAGCCACGGATAACCGTGGCTGACTGGACTATCTGGACGTACTGGACTTACTGGACAAGCTCGAAAAATCAAAGGTTTTGTGAAGTCCAGTAAGTCCAAAATATCCAGTATGTCCAGATAGTCCAGTTTTTTCTGAAACTTGGCGGTGGATTTAGGTCTAACAATCAAAAAATCCACCTTCTCAAAGATAGGAACAAAGTAGAAAACGTTTGTTATTCTTTTATTTTTCCATTGAATTTATTTTTTTTATTGTATAAGATGAATGGATGAAGGAAACACTAAACCATTTTTATCGGGGATTGCGGCGTATGTTCGCCCCCAAAAGTCAATTCAGTATCGAAATTGATCGAAAAATTGAATTGCTGAATATGACCTTCTTTTTTACCCTGCTATTTTTAACTCCTTATACGATTATTGCCTATACCCAGGGTAAGTATTGGCTCAATATTCTGGAAGTAGCCGCGTTGATATCCATGATTGTTTTGTATTTTTATCTCCGCCGTACCGGGAATATTGTTGTAGCGGGAAACATCACCACGGGGTTTCTCGGTATTCTTTTTTTATACCTTATTGCCGATGGTGGTGTGGAAGGTACTGGGCCATTGTGGTCGTTTTCTTTTCCCGTGTTACTGCCGTTCCTCCATGGTTCCAAACGGGGAACACGGGGCATGGTTATTTTTATGGCAGTGATACTCTTCATGTTTTTTTTACCGGGAACGCCTTTGATGGTCACAGCCTATTCGTTCGATTTTAAGATTCGGTTTCTGACTTCCCTTTTGGTAATATTTTGTTTCTCCAATTTTTCAGAGAGTGTTCGAGCCCACACGCAGGATCGGATCACTGCCAAGGCGGATGAATTAACCAAAACGTTAAATTCTCTTAAAGCGTCCGAAGAGGAGAAAAATCGCCTGCATGAAGAACTTCTGGCAGCAAGAAAAATAGAAGCCATTGGTACATTGGCAGGTGGTATGGCCCATGAATTTAACAACCAAGTTTCCGTGATACTGGGTAACACCGAGCTATTGCTTAACCAGTTACAGGGCGATGCATCTATGGATAAGAAATTAACAGCGATTAAAAATGCCTCAGAACGTATTGCCTCTCTTACCGATCAATTGCTTTCCTTTAGCAGAAAACAAATTTTAAAAATGGAAACGGTGGACATGCAGACATTGGTCAAACGGGCGGGTTACGCCATTGATAATGAATTGGGAAAGCACGTCTGCCTGATGATCGAACAGGAACCAGATACGCACTTGGTAGAAGTAGACCCCATCCAAATCATCCAGGTCATCATGGATTTGGTTCAGAATGCCCGCGATGCGATGGCAGGTCAAGAAAACGGGAAAGTGACCATCACGATTAAAAACGCCTTCTTTCCAGAGGGGATGGATGCGGCGACCCACATCAAAAATGGTTCCTATGTCTGCTTATCTGTTCAAGATACCGGTATAGGAATGAATAGCGACACTTTGGCTAAAATCTACGACCCGTTTTTTACCACGAAAAATCCCGGGCAGGGTACTGGGTTGGGTCTTTCTTTCGTATATGGCACAGTAAAACAACATAATGGTTGGATGGACGTTACCAGCGAACCAGGAAAAGGAACAACAATAAGTATCTACCTGCCAGCTAAAAAAGAAACGAATGAAGGGTGAGAAAACATTTGTATGCACTTTAAATAGAGGCAAATTAGAGACCATTCAAATAGACATAAGCCATTGGAAAAGATTTTTTAGTGAAAGATGAAATCTTTTGCGGATTTTATCTTCCGGCACATTGAGTCCAATGTCTGGTTTCTCTTCGTCTTTCGGTTTTGGGGCATTGTAGACGCGACATCCCTGTCGCATTCACAAATTTTCTTCCCGCTTGATCAATGAAAATAGGCAATCCAGGTTTACCAGGACATTGTTTCGAATTTTAAAAGGCAAAGTAGAGGGGAACTTGAACTTCGTACCAGAGCAAGTAGATACTTTAGGATGGAAAGAACACGTTTCAGTATAGCAAGTTAAGAGTGTAACACGACATATAGACATTGCAAAGCTGCATTTAGAGATTGCACCACAACATGTAGACATTACAACGCTGCATTTAGATATTGCACCACAACATGTAGACATTGCAAAGCTGCATTTAGACATTGCACCACAACATGTAGACATTGCAAAGCTGCATTTAGACATTGCACCACAACATGTAGACATTGCAGTACAACATATAGAGAGTGTACCCAAAAAACAACTGATTCCACTTCATGAATGGCACAGTTTACAGCGACAACAAGACATCGCACCCCACAAATGGCAAAGTACACCAGAACATTGACACATCGTACCAAAGAAGAAGGAATTGTAAAGGTAAAAACGACTCGTTGTAACCCTTTTTTACAGAGATGAAGGCATAATTAAGCGATACATCCTTGGCAGGGAAAAGGTGTACCCCAAAACGTATTCATTGCTTCCCATCCCCATGATGTTTTAATCCAGAATACTAGCTGACACTCATACATGTTTTAAATAATCTGACGATGAATCCAAGCAATGAAGACACCCCCCTGCTACCGATACACCTCTTCCTCTAATCCCAACCAACGGCAGATAAAAAAGAGAATCATATCATACTGGGAACGATTTTGATGACCCGGTTCCTTGTACAGTTCCGCCAATTTTTCATACAACAGGTAACTGCTGGAAGAGGCTTCTGCAAACTTGTGATCCACCACATCAATCGTCTTTTCCAACTGGATCTCTTTCTGGAGGATATAATTGGCAAACTTGAGCAAACTCTCGTAACGGGGAATGATAAAATCCATCTGCCGATTAAAATAAACGTTGCTGACAAAGGTACGATCGTTTTTCATCGAAGGGAAAAAGGCGATAGTAAATATATTTTCCCCCAATACCTCGGTGATGACCCCCACGGATTTTTTATTGCTGATGTAGGCGTAATCATATAAATTTCCTTTGAACGTCAGGCTGTTTCTTTTTAGTTCATAAAATTTTACAACCGTATCTTTCCATTCCATGATTATTATGATTCATCCCAGGCATTGGTTCATTCAATGTGGCAGTCCACACCCGATAATTCAACATGTCCATCGAAGTGGGTAGAGACCGTCAAGTACCGACAGTCCGGTCTGACTTTGCCATTTTGAAAAACACCCAACAAACAGTACGTGGCATTGGTTTCGATTACCAGATAACAATCCTCAGGAATATTCCAGTAAGGGCTTCCGAAAATATTGGCGGAGGCTTCTTCCAAAGTACTGGCATCTTCCACGGGCCACCCTTTAACCGAATGCAAAAGTTTATAGATTTGGTTTGCTTCTATCATTTTTTTTTCTTCTCTTTCATCAAAATTTTAGCACCCGCTAGTTTCATTTTCTTCCGATCTTATTTATACCATCCACATTGAATCCACATTGAACACCACATAACCATACGATAATCGACGTTCATTAATTCCGTCGCTTTCTTAGGATGTTATTATCTCATTATAAAAAAAAATTATCAATCCCCATGACCCAAAAAAAAGAAAATTTATATTTCAGTAAGACACAATTGAAGGACGCCTTCATTTCCTGAACGAGGTGCCTTTACCAGAGAGAATGCCAGAGTTCCGACCGTGTTGAGTGGACTTCTGAGGTTATTACGAACACCACATCATACGATATCGTCTATAATTTGAATAGTTCTTTTATCTCTTGATAAATGCCCTGGGCATTAAGATGGTACTGGTCCAGTAGCTCTTCCCGGGAAGCCACAGTCCCAATCTCTTCGGGGATACCCAGGGAGAGGAGTTCAAAGTTCTCGACTTTTTGCGACAACAGCAATTCACGGACAATAGTACTGAACCCCCCATCACGAATACCATCTTCAATCGTAATGATGGGTATCTTTTTGCCAGAGGGAACATGCGCCGCAGTAAAAAAACTTAAAATTAATGGGCTATCCAAGGGTTTAATATAACGGATATTCACGACGGTTAAATGGATTTTGTTCTCCGTGGCCAGTTTTTCTGCAGCTTGCAGAGCCCGGTAAACGAGCGTGCCGACCGCAAGAATAACACCATCATTTCCTTCCCGCAGAATTTCACCTTTACCTAAAGGCAATTCCTTGAATTCTTTATCCATAGCCACACCGATCCCCGGTTCCTTCGGGTAACGGATAAAGACCGGTTTTCGTAATAACATCCCAGTATAGATCATATGGCGCATTTCGTTTTCATCTTTTGGAGCCATTAAAACAAGGCCGGGAATAGGTCTTAAAAGAGAGATATCATAAAGCCCCTGGTGCGTGGGACCATCACCCGCCACCAACCCTGCCCGATCAATTCCAACAACCATCGGAATATTCATCAACGAGATATCATGGATCACCTGATCAATGGCGCGCTGTAAAAAAGTGGAGTAAATGGCCACGATAGGTTTACGTCCCCCCAGTGCCAATCCCCCGGCAAAACTAAACATATATTGCTCCGCGATCCCCACATCGTAGAAGTTTTCCGGGAATTCCGCCTGCACCAAGTCCAAACCAGTCCCACCGGGCATGGCTGCGGTCAAGGCAATAATCGTTTTATCACCGCGAATCATTTCACACACCGTTTCACCGAATACCACCGAATAAGCCGGATTAGTACTCTTGGTAATAAATTGACCATTGGCAATATCAAAAGGACCGGAAGAGTGATACGAACTGGGATCCTCCTCGGCAGGTTTATACCCCTGGCCCTTTTCAGTCACCACGTGCAACAACACCGGGAAATCATATTTTTTAGCTTCTTGGAAAGCGTCTTCCAACTCCTTTAGATTGTGCCCTTGAATAGGGCCGATGTATTTCACACCGAGATCATTGAAGAATGAACCGGGTACAACCATGATCCGCATGACTGTCAACATTTTCCGGGTCACGTCCACCATTTTTTTGCCAATGCCAGGAATCGCTTTAAAAATTCTCTGCACTACCTCTTTCATACGGATATAAGATCTCCCGGAAGCGAGGTAATTGAGATATTTTGAAATGCCACCCACATTAGGAGAGATTGACATTTTATTATCATTGAGCACAATGATCAAACGCTGTTTCACTTGCCCGATATGATTCAGCGCTTCCAAAGCCACCCCGCCAGTCAGAGCACCATCACCAATCACCGCAATGATATGATAATCTTGCCCCGCACAATCGCGGGCCACAGCCATGCCGGAAGCAAAGGCCAAGGATGTCGACGCATGACCGGTATTGAGCACATCGTATTCACTTTCATGGTAATCGGGAAACCCCAACAACCCATCCTTTTGCCGAATAGTATGAATCCGCGCCTTGCGACCTGTAAGAATTTTATGAGTATAACACTGGTGGCCCACATCAAAAATAATTTTATCCCTGGGCGCATCAAACACACGATGCAACATCAGGGTCAAATCAACCGCCCCCAGGTTAGAAGCCAAGTGCCCACCATTTTTACTCACTACATCAATGATAATATTACGTATTTCCCGGGAAAGGGTCTCCAGTTCCCCAAAAGGTAATTCTTTTAAATCGCGGGGAAAATTTATTTTATCCAGCACCGAATTCATTACTTGCTCCTATAGACCATTTTTTCCATCAAGGACAAAAAGGGGGGGAAATCAATCTGTAATTGTTCGAGGATAGACTGAGCATGGATATAATCGCTGGCGATTTTATGCTTGATATATTCTTCGCCATAGAACAAGACACAATTGGGACTATTGTTCCCCTGGTCTTTTTTTAATTTCTTGCCTACCTCTTTTTCATTGCCCGTCATATCCAAAAGGTCATCTGCCATTTGAAAGGCGATGCCAATTGTCAGACCCAGGTCCGCCACCAATTCTTTTTGGGTTGCAGTCATACCGATAATTTCAGCCGCAGACAACAGTGTGGCTTTAATCAATTCAGCCGTTTTTAGGCGGTGAATAGCAAAGATAGAATCTTTATTGCCGTCAAAGCCCAGGTCCAACACCTGGCCACCCGCCATACCGTCTTTGCCTATACCCGTGGTTAATATTTTGAGGATATTCACGATTTTTTCAGCGGGAATAGGCGCATGGGAAATTTTTTCAAAAGCAAACGTGAGCAATGTGTCCCCCGCCAATAAGGCGATAGCCTCGTTATATTTCTTATGAACAGTGGGCATACCACGACGGAAGTCATCGTTATCCATCGCAGGCAGATCATCATGAATCAACGAATAGGTATGAATATATTCGATGCTACACGCGATGGTTATATAGTCCAATGAATTCATTTTATAGGCATCAAGCAACGTTAAAAAAAGCAAAGGTCGCAACCGCTTCCCTTTGACGCTCAATGCATAATGGATTGCCGATTCCAGCACTCCTTTTTCAGGGTGAATACCCGCAGGCAATGCCTGATCTATCCGGGCTTCTAAATTTTTAATATAATCATTCATTACTGCCTTCATTACTGGCCTATGCTATTGTTTATTAATTTATCAGTACATGTCCACATGACTTTCACATTTCACATTTCTGTTTGTCAGTCTTATCTTATATCTCATTTTCGCCTAAAAAGCAAGGGGAGAGAAAATCTGAATTCACCCCCAGTTCTTTAAGAGTGTCCTAAAAGCAAGTGGGAAAAGCCGCAACCCTAGTGCAGAGCTAGGATAGAGAAGAAGAATAGTCAAAAAAAATAGGCATTTTCTTCTTAAAGACTGTTGACAAACTCTTAAAAATGAGCCATTATACATATCTAAGGATTTAAAAAAAAGCTTCGAAATAACAAAAACCTGATCAGAGAATGTTCCAGGAGGATTATTGAATATGTCATCAACAGAACAAACATTGCCTCACAGCCATGCACCCTATACGGACAAGTATTTTCTCAGAACCAATGAGATTTTAAAGAAAGAAGAGATCAATCCCGTTGTTTCCATGAAAGTCTTTTGCAGGGGCGAAGGACCGGTAGCCGGACTGGATGAGTCAGTAGAGATTTTAACTAAATACAGCGATCTTGAAAGTCAAGGCGGGGAAATCTGGCTGACTCAATCCAAGAACTTCGCAAACAACCAACCACTGATGATTATAAAGGGACCAGTGCAGAGTTTTATAGAACTGGAAACCATGTATTTGGGTGTGCTTTCCTCGGCTATTGCCACGGCAATGGGTATTGAGCCACCCACAGCCAAGGAAGTAACAGCAAAGGTTAAAAAATTAAAAGATATTTATATGGACATCCCCATCACTTATTTTGGTGCCAGACATTATCATTGGTCAGTCGATAAAATAATTGCCGGTGCCGCGTTAAAAGCCGGTGCCAGCCAAACCAGCACCGATGTCGGGTCCTCCAACATCGGTCAGAAAGGAGTGGGCACAACACCCCATATATTAACCGTGATCCTGGCTTCTATTTACGGTAAAGAGAATGCCACCCTAAAAACAGCCCAGCTTTTTGATAAATACATGCCACTGGAAGTCCCCCGGGTGACGCTGGTGGATACATTTAACCGGGAAATAACAGACAGTTTGGCAGTCGCCAATTATTTTGGGATTCGCAAGAACTCCTTCCGCGTGGATACCTGCTGGGAAAACATCGGCGAATCAGGTACTCCCTACCCCGATACCAATGGAATGGACCCGGAATACAAAACAGGGCAAGGAGTGACGATCGAAGTAGTCACCAACCTGAGAAACGCATTGTTGGAGAACGGTTTTGCCAATAACACGGAAATCTTTCTTTCCAGTGGTTTCGGCAATGAAGCCAAAGCCAAAGCATTTGTTCATGCCAATAAAGAGTACCGGGAAAAAACAGGGCATAACCTCTTTGCCGAGGTGGGAGTGGGTGAAATATCCGAGGCTCCGTGTTGTACGGCTGATATTTTTGAAACAGCGGGCATGCCCATGTCCAAAACGGGACGGGAAGCAGGCGTCATTGATTATTCTGTCATGAAACGGGTACTATAGTTTATTTATTGCAGCCAGGAGGTTCCATTGCCAGCAAAAAAAGAAGTGATCCGTATCTCTAATCTGATTGATTGGTCCAGGTCTTTTGTGGATGCGAATGGTTCTTTTTATTGTGGTACCACGGTGGAACAGAAACAAAACGCGGCCCATATGGTGACATTGGCAGATTTAGTGATCAACAATATGGATTTGCATCCCGTTTCCGCGCCGGAACATGCCATTAACGGGGGGCTCTATCCGGTACACAATGCTGTAAAGCCATGGGAATATGGACCCGAATTCGTGTACATGAGCACCCTTGATAGTCCGCGCCAGCATCTGGGAGACAAAACATTGAGCCCGCAGTTGACCGATATCTTAAGCGCGGCGGCTGCCTCACGAAAAGGGGGGATTATTGTGCCCAGGGGAGTGTTTTTTCAGGGTGAAAACAATACGCCATTTTGTTTACCCACGGATATGGAGGAAACCTTTCAATTCAAGATCATCACTAGTGCCGATTTCATTGAAGGCAATTTCGATTATATTACCGCCCCCAAGCAGTACTTCGATGCCACGCGCATTGATAGCGATATCTCGTTACCTAGCCAAGATATTGCCGGGATTCCACAGCAGAATTTTAATATCTACTCTTTGTTGAAGAAAAAGTTCCCTCCCCATCGTTACCGGTTGGTATTTATTAATACCGGGGTAGTGGAGGGTATTTGTCGTTTGCACACGTCCATTGGGATGAGGCAGATGTTTCCATTTGATCGTATTATTAATATATCTGATGCAACCACACCCTTATACGGCGTAGGTTTGGGTTACGATACCCCGGACCAGTCGCGGCAGGCTTCTACCCGTGTTTGCAAAGACATTGGTATCGAATACATGACCACCCAGGAATGTCTCAAAGAGTTTGGTTGATCTCTATCCAACTGAATTCCCCCCCCCACTTATATCTCCGCAGGCATATAATAGTTTCATCGTAGATGGGGACGCAGTCCCCTTTTTATATATAAAGATTTTACTCGTTGCAGGACTCAACCAACTGCATGGATTGGGGCAAGCACACAATGGTCTCCTAGTAAATGGGGACGCAGTCCCCCGGAAGCGGACTGTAAGCCGGGTTCTGTCGTGAAGAATCATTTATCTGGGCAATTAATTGCTTAACTGCACAAGCGGTTAACCTAAAAGCATCGACCGGACAAGCCTCAAGCGCTTTTTATTTAACCTTGCTCCGGATGGGGTTTACCTCAGTCCCGTGTGTCGCCACGCGGGACGGTGAGCTCTTACCTCACCTTTTCACCGTTACCGACCAAGTTTACACTTGGCAGGCAGTCTATTCTCTGCGGCACTATCCTTACTCACCGTATTATATGATGAGCAGTTCCCGTTAGGAACCATCCTGTCCTGCGGAGCCCGGACTTTCCTCCCAATTCTTATTCAGAATCGAGCGATTCTTCATCCGCTTCCGAGTTACCAGGAACTATTATACCACTAGATTCCAATTTTTTATATAGATTACTGCGAGGTAATTCAATTTCTCGCGCCGTTCTGGCAATATTATAGTTGAATTGTTTTAATTTTTCTTCCAGAAAGAGTTTCTCTGACTGGAATTTGAATTCTTTCCACAATTGGATTTCCGCAAAAGAAAAAGCCGCTTTTTTTTCTTCCACCTGCATATGTTCCGGCAGATCATGTTCATTGATGATATTGCCTGAACTCATGATCAATAAACGTTCAACCAAGTTGCGTAGTTCCCGGATATTTCCTTTCCACTCGTAATTCTTGAACAGTTCAATCACTTTGGGAGAGAACTTCTTCCGTTTAAAGTTTTGTTCTTCCGCGAAATAATTGACAAAATGATCGATCAGCAACGGGATATCTTCCCGTCTTTCTCGCAATGATGGGGAACGTAAAGGCACCACATTGAGGCGAAAAAAAAGGTCTTCGCGGAAGTTTCCTTTTTTGATCTCCTCTTTTAAATCCTTATTAGTAGCCGCAATCACGCGCACATCAATCTGTCGGACCTCGGCAGAACCCACGCGCTGAATCTCTCCTTCTTCCAAAACCCGGAGTACTTTGGCCTGGGCTTTTAAACTCAAGTCTCCCACCTCGTCCAGGAAAATACTTCCTTTATGGGCGTTATCGAATTTGCCGATCTTCTTCTCGTAAGCGCCGGTAAACGAGCCTTTTTCATGGCCGAACAGTTCGCTTTCAATCAATTCTTCAGGAATAGCCGCGCAGTTCACCTGGACAAATTTTTGTTTACTACGGGAAGAGTGCATAAAAATATTGCGTGCGATCAATTCTTTTCCCGTGCCGCTTTCGCCCGTGATCAAGACCATGCTGTTGGTACGTGCTACTTTGGCAATCGTTTGTCGGAGTTCTTCCATTTTAGGAGAATCGCCGATCAAGCGGTATTTTTTCTCATTGATCGTTTTGAGCGAGTAATTTTCTTTGAGTAGTGCCACCTTTTCCGAGGCATTGCGAATTGTCAGGACCAATTTATCGCGGGCAATTGGTTTTTCCAGAAAATCAAAAGCTCCCAAGCGGGACGCTTCCACCGCCTCTTCAATGCCAGAGTGCCCCGAAATCATAATCACTTCAGAGAACGGGTTGATCTCTTTTAATTGTTTTAACACTTCAATGCCGTTAAAGCCGGGCATTTTCACATCCAAGAGCACGATATCTGGATTATGAAGTTTGAATCGGTCGATACCATCAATGCCACTATTCGCTGTATCCACCTGATAGTTTTCATAGTTCAAAACCATCTTGATGGATTCCAGAATATTTTTTTCGTCGTCAATAACCAGTATTTTAATGTCTTCCATGCAGTAGTTATACCAGATTAAGCGGTATTTTTCAAGCTCAATCTGTAAAACCCTGGTATTTTCATAAACTACAGAAGAATAAAAGTGGTGGAAAACCATTTGACAAAATAGGGCCAATGATTTATATTAAATAGATAAAACAGGAATACGAGGTAAAACCATGGCGAATATTGAAGGAATTAAGATTAGGAACTTCAAAGTGTTGAAGGATGTGACCCTTGGTAAACTCTGGAGATATGGTCAAAAGAGATATGCCCTCATATGGATATGGAACAGAACCAATCACCCAGTTTTCAGTGTTTTAGGGATGGATTGAGGCGGATGTTAAATTGAAGATAGTGATTTAATGCCCCGTTTATTCGTGTTTCTTTAAAATTGCCACCACTGCAAAAACGATTACTACCACGGCTACCCCTTGTACCCAATGAATAGACTGTTGAAAGACCAGCAGAGTAGCACATAGTGGATAAATAATATTGGCGGCATATTGAACCGGACCGATAGCAATCATGGAACCACTCTTTAAAGCCAATTGCAACGCCACCAAAGAAAGCAAGGCAAAAAAGATATATAAATATAAGTACCAAGAAGAAAAATACAAGGACACATGATACCCCATCTGCATCACCAGTAACCGTAACGTTACCACCATCATCCCTGCCGCCATACCCGACACTGCGGCCAACCCGACGAATTTTTTCCATTTAGAAAGCGGCTTCACCACGCCCAGAAGAAGCACAAACAACGGCAACAGACACAACAAAAGCAGTCCCAAAGAATTGATCCGCTGATACGCGGAACTCAATCCAACTTTTTTTTCAAAAAAAGCCAGCAGAAAAATCCCCACCACGACCAAGAAGGCATAAAAATAATCGCTGGGGTATATCTTCTCTTTCAAGATTAAAAAAGAAAAAAGCACCAACATCACAATCCCCCACCCGGCAAAAGCAGCCACAATATGAGGAGATAGAGACTTCAATGCGATAGCACTGGGCAGGCCGTAAATATTCATAATCAAAAAACCGATAGTCCAAATGAAAAGATTATGATAATACAACCCGTTCTTCTTTTCTTTCCAGCCCATCCAATGGACTCCTTTTTTCATCAATACAAAGCCCAATGAAAGCATAGTATAGGCAGTTAACGCCATCAAAACAGGGAATAGTTTAGCCATGTTAAACCTGGGTATATCCTTCAATCATGGGGCATCCACTCCATAATTTTCTTCTCAATTGCATCTCTAACTGCCCTGGTTTTCTCCAGTTTTTCCTCAAATGTACCCGTAAAACTGGAAGGGTCAGGAAATCCCCAGTGTAGCCGTTGAACTTTGCCGGGAAAAATTGGGCATCGCTCCGCGCTGCTTTCATCGCACACCGTGACCACGTAATCAAACACCGTGCCTTGCTGCAATAGAGTCATCACCCCATTGGTCTTATTGCCGGAGATATCTATGCCCTTCTCTTTCATGGCAGCCACTACTACCGGGTTTAGGTTTCCCGGTTCCAAGCCTGCACTTTGTACATCGTAAGCCTGACCACCATGTTTTTTTAAGAACGCTTCCGCCATTTGACTGCGGGCAGAATTATGAACACATAAGAATAGTACTCTGATCTGATTCATTGCAACTCCTTTAAAAACATGATAATACCGAATTGTTAAGAAAAAATAAAGAAGCTAATCGTTTAATAGTTGTATCGCACTTGGATTTATTGATTTATTCCTCTATTCTTACTCCCAAACATAGACTTTTTCAATAAATTTCTCTTTGATCAGCGTCGTCTTTTTACCGCTGTTCTCTACTGTGTAGATTGTTTTCCCGTTGCAACAGACTATTGTCCCGTCCGCCGAGCGGTCAAAAGCAATCACTCCTTCAGCCAGTTTTTCCTCGTTCCCGTTCACCGACTGTTTGATCAATTGCCAACTGCGCGGCACTATGCCCAGATGCTTGCCACCCATCGTGGAAGAATCGTTCATAATCTTGGCTGCATCCACTAAATTGCCATGAATGGTGAATTTTTTCGGGTCGCCATCCTGTCTGGCTGGATTGCTGCCTGAAGTTAAAGGTTTGCCTGAATACATCATCGAGAACATATTCAACCAGTTAAAAATGGCATTGATGATACGGATGGGAAATAACAAGATGTCTACCAGAAAATTATTGTTATGAAGGCTATCCACCCGATACGGTCTTTTGATATAATAAAGATTGCCCTCCTTGTCCATTTTTGGCGCCAGACAATCATAATGTTCAAACGCTACCAGTTCTTCGATAGCACCGCTCGTTACATTCATGCGGTTAATTGTCACTGGAGCCAAACCCATGTACCCCCCTGTTGGACTCCTGCCAATACCCGCGCTTTGGAACACAAACGTGTCCGCCGATCCTTCCACCCAACGCGGATAAGCATCCACTGAATCACCATCTGTCAGAGTATGAACCTCGCTGCTCTTTAAATTTTGTGATTGTAAATCTTCCTGCCCACCAGCCCGCTGCAAACTGTACAACAGCGTACCATTCTTTCTATTGTAGGATGGATTATGAATAAAAATTCCCTTGTCATGAAATATATGGCCCTCCATATCCACGGCACTGTACGCATTCACCTTAAACATGCCCCCCATCTGATCGATTTGAATCGCATAAATCACAGTCTTGGTTTTTCCACAGGGGGTCAGGCCCGTAAAACGATAATTTTCAACTTCCCGGTCCGGTATTAAACTTTGTAATGGTTGGTTGTACCCCATGGCGACAGTCATGCTTTTCTGCTTCCATACCTTGCGATCTTGGATGCTCCGCAGATTCTCCCGGTAATTCTTCAGGTATTGACTTTGAATGGTAATCGTTTTCCCCTCATCCCATAGCAACATATCCTTGGCAGTAATATATAGAATTCTCACGCTAACACCTCCTGTTGGCTGTACAATCGGGCAAAAATTTTATCCTGCTTTTGTAATGGTTTCATAATAAGATTTTAGAATAAATTGCAGTATTTTTCAATAGCCTTGAAGAAATTAAGAAGTCTGAGGACAAACGTAAATATTAACAGCACCATAAACCCTGAATTCACTCTAGTTCTTTGAGAGTATCGTAAAAACAAGTGGGAGTTCCATAATTCCCATAATTCCCAGACTTCCCATAATTCCCAGACTTCCCATTAATTTAATGGTAAATCCTGTAAACAATAATATCTTGATTTCCGTATGATATAGATATAGAATTAAGATAGAATTAAGATATAGAATAAAAAAAGTACCTGTTCGTCATTGACAGCTCCGTTTCTATTGAGCTTGTCGAATATCGAAACAGCCTCAAAAGGAGGATAAAAATAAATATCATGTCTGCTATTCATTGCCGTTTCAGTAAAAAAAAGTATTCCCTGCCATTCTTTGTGATTGTTTTCCTAACCGCCGCCATGTTTCTGCCCGCAGAAGGCGACAAATTAACCATCCAAGCCGCCGTTCAAGCCGCTTTGGTGCGCAATGAACGCGCCGCTGTTGCCGATGAAAAAGTGAAGGCTTCCAATGCCCAGGTATTAAAAGCCCGCTCTTTTTTTCTACCTACCATCACCGCCACCGGCACCTATACCCGCCGTCCCGATGCAATCACCCGCACCCTCAACGACCAGTCCGTGACCGTTCAAAGCCTCAATGCCCTTGCAGCCACAGTGGCTATGAACCTGAATCTCTTTGATTCCCGTTCCATTCCCCTGTTCCGTCAGGTCAAACTGGAAAACAAGGCCGAGAAGTGCAACTCTCTGGAAAATAAACGTGCTCTTTCTTTCGAGGTATGCAATGCCTTTCTGGCCACATTGGGTGTCGAACAGATGTTAAACGCCGCCCAGAAACGGTTCGACCTGGCCAAAAAGAATCTTGAGGCTGCCCAGGCACGCTTTGAAGCCCAGTTGGTTTCAGTCAACGACGTGACCCGCGCCCAATTGGAATATGCCACTGCCGAACGAAATATCACCCGCGCCCAGGGTGATGTCCAATCCGCACGCCTGCAACTCGAATTCCTGCTGGACCAAAAAATAGCCGGGGAACTGGTTATACCGGAGTCACTGCTGGCTGAAGCCCAATCCCCACCCTCCATGTCCGACGCGTTGATTCCCGAGGCCCAGGGCCAACGGCTTGACCTTCGGTCCCTTCGCTGGCATGCCCGGGCCCAACATGCTTACGCTGTGGAACCCCTGTTACGCTGGTTACCCAATCTCGCACTCATTGGTTCCTATCGTTTCACCAATGAAAGTGGCCTCAGTGGCAAAAGTTCCACGTGGTCTGTAGGTCTCAACCTTAATTGGACTATTTTTGATGGGTTGACCCGCATCGCCGACTATTCAGAACGTAAAGCACTCGCCCATATCGCCGATCTCGAATTCAAGGCCGGGGAACGACAGGTGGAATTGCAAGTGCATAACGCCCAGGTCACCCTGACCAACCAGCAAGCCTCCCTTAAACAGGCCGCAGTCGCCCAGGAAGTGGCTGGAAAAAATGCCGGTGAAACCACCGAACTCTACCGCCAGGGCCTCACCGGTGCGCTCCAAGCTGCCGATGCCAATGTCAGTCTTTATGAAGCCGAAGTCGAACTGATTCGCGCCCGTTACGGTATAGCCGTTGCTTTCCTGAACCTACGTTCCGCCATGGGCCTCGATCCCTTCGGCAATCACCAAATAAAATAATAAGCCTTCATCCAGGAGTAAAGCTATGAAAATAAATTCGTTTAGATATGCTATCCCATCCATCACCCTGCTATTATTCGCCTGTGTTATATCCCTCACCTTTACTGGTTGCAATCAGGACAACCCCGCTTCAGCCCGTGGTAAAGGTCCAGGCGGCAAGTCTGCCATGATGTTCCCCGTGGAAACCATTACCGTGCAAAATCGGTCCGTAACCTACTCTATTTATGCTGTCGGTTCCGTCGAAGCCTTTGAATTGGTACTGGTCACCGCCCGTGTGGCTGGCGTCGTTGATAAATTCAACTTTTCCGAGGGCACATTGGTACGTCCCGACCAGGTACTGGTGGAAATCGAACCCCAAAGGTACAAACTAACCGTGGAATCCGCCCGTGCTGCCTGGGAAAAAGCCAAAGCCGCTAAAACAGATGCTGAGGCTGGATTACAACGACGGCAACAGGTAGTGGAAAAGAACCCTGGCCTCATTCCCGGCGAGGAATTGGAAACCTGGCGCACCCGCGTGCGTACTGCTATCGCTGAAGTCGCACTCACCCAGGCCCAATTAAACCAGGCCGAACTCAACCTCCACGATGCACTCGTGCGCGCACCCGTGGCCGGACTTGTCCAAACCCGCTCTGTTCAGACCGGGCAATATGTCCAACCCGGCACCATCCTGGCGACCATGATTCGCCGCGACCCCCTGCTGCTCCGCTTCAAAGCCCCAGAACAAGATGCGGGCCGCTTAAAACCCGGGCAAGAAATCACCTTCCAGGTTAAAAACGATCGCAACCAATACACCGCTACCATTACCCACGTGGCTGCCAGTGCCGATGATAATACCCGTATGACTCCCGTTACCGCTGAAATTTACGATCGGAATAAAAACCTCTTGCGTCCCGGCATGTTTGCTGAGATTCATATTCCCGTCGGTGGTGCCAAAGAATCCCCGGTCATTCCTCAAACCGCCGTGCGTCCCAGTGAACGCGGTTTTCTCTCTTATATCGTGGAAAACGGCAAGGCTGTTGAACGTGTGTTGACCCTCGGGTTGCGTACTTCTGATGGTTTTGTCGAAGTACGGGAAGGTTTAACTGCCGGAGAAACTCTGGTTATCCGTGGCAGCGAGGCCCTGGAAAACGGTGTGGCCGTGAAAATAAACAACCCCGGCCCCCCACCCCCGGGTAAAACCGGAAAAAAACAGGGAGCTGGAGCATGAGCCTAACCGATGTATGTGTCAAGAAACCTGTTTTTGCCTGGATGTTAATGGCAGCTACCGTATTATTTGGTTTGGTTGCCGCTTTTCGTATTGGTATCAGTCAGTTTCCAGATGTTGATTTTCCCACTATTTCCGTTTCCGCTACCTGGGAAGGTGCCGCCCCCGAGGTCATGGAAAATGACGTGGTGGAGATACTCGAAGAAGCGTTGGTGCAGGTAGAAGGCGTCGTGTCCATCACCTCTTCCTCCCGTCAGGGCAGTGCCAACATCACCTTGGAACTTGATTTGAGCCGCAATGTTGATTTGGCCTTGCAGGATGTGCAGACCAAGGTATCGCAGGCCCAGCGCCGCTTACCCCGCGACATGGATCCACCGACTATTGCCAAAACCAACCCCGAGGATCAGCCCATCATGTGGTTGGCTCTGTCCGGTCCCTATCCCCAGCGTGTGCTCACCGATTTTGCCCGTTATCGCCTCAAGGAAAAACTACAGACCATCCCCGGTGTGGGTGAAATCACCATGGGTGGCGTTTTGGAACGAAACATTCGTGTCTGGTTGGATGCATCCCGTTTGGATGAGAAAGGAATGACCGTCAATGACGTGATTTTAGCGTTACAACGCGAGCATATCGAGTTACCTGCCGGGCGTTTAGAAACCACGGGCCGGGAAATAAACATCCGCGTGCTGGGAGAAGCCGTGGATATTGCCACCTTCCAGCATATAGTCATCCGCCAGCAGGGAGGTAGTCCTATTTATCTCAGTGATGTCGCCATGGTGGAAGATGGTTTTGAAGATGTGCGTCGTCTCGCCCGTGTGAACGGCGTGCCCGCCCAGGGATTAGGCGTAAAAAAGCAGCGCGGTTCCAATGCTGTAGCCGTGGCTGATGGCATAAAAAAAGCACTGGCTGAATTGCAAAAAACCCTGCCCGAAGGTATGATTGTCGCCATTAACATGGATTCCACCAAATACATCAAGGACTCTGTCCATGAAATTCAACTCGAACTCCTCCTCTCCGTCCTTTTAACCGCGCTCGTGTGCTGGATGTTTCTGGGTTCATTATCCAGTACCATGAACGTTGTGTTGGCCATTCCCATGTCTTTATTGGGAACCGTGGCCGTGATTTATTTTCTTGGTTTTACATTCAACACGTTCACCCTGTTAGGGTTGGCTTTAGCCGTGGGTATTGTGGTGGATGATGCCATCATGGTCATGGAAAACATTTTCCGTCATGCCGAGGGTGGTAAGTCTTTGGTCAAGGCCGCTCTTGAAGGCACCAAGGAAATCGCCTTTGCCGCGTTTGCCGCCACGTTGGCTGTCATCGCGATTTTTATTCCCGTGGTGTTTATCTCAGGTGTCATCGGGCGTTTTTTCTTGCAGTTTGGCATTACCCTTTGTTTGGCCGTGTTGTTTTCCTATGTTGAGGCCGTCACTCTCGCGCCTTCCCGGTGCGCGCAGTTTTTGCAAACTTCCCGTGAAGATCGGGGCCGTATTGGCCGGATGGTGGACCGCAGTTTTACCTGGCTCAGTGATAAATACGCTGCCGTGCTAAAGCGGAGCCTTAAACGTCCTGTTCTGATCCTGGTGGCCAGTTTGATTATCTTTCTGGGTTCTATTTTCCTGATGAAAGCCTTACCCGGAGAATTTGTGCCCTCGCAGGATTTAAGTACTATGATGTTACGCATACAAACCGCTATTGGTTCCGATGTTCAGGAGACCAACACGTTGCTACGGCGAGTCGAAGACAAGATTGCCACGCATCCCGAGGTATTGCGTCGTTTTGCCGTGATTGGCGGTATGGGTGGTGGCGGTGGTGTCAGTTCTGGCATGATGTTCCTGACCCTGGTGCCTCCTTCCGAGCGAAAATACAGTCAGAGCGAGTTTACCGTGATCTTACGCAAGGAGTTAAATGCCATTCCCGGTGTGCGTGTTGTTATTCAGGATATGTCCCAGAGTGGCTTTACCGCGCAACGCGGTTTTCCGATCGAGTTTTCCGTGCGTGGGTCCGATTGGAACCAACTCATTGACTTAAGCCACACCATGATGAAAAAACTTCAAGCCAGTGGCCTCGTGGTGGACTTAGATACTGATTATCAACTCGGCATGCCTGAATTACGTGTCGAACCCGACCGTTCCCGTTGTGCTGATATTGGCGTCTCTATTGATGATGTGGCTACCACGCTTAATGCACTCGTAGGTGGCGTGCGAGCCGGGAAGTACAGTTCCGGTGGCAGGCGTCTGGATGTGCGCTTGAAACTTTTAGCCGATCAACGAAGCAAACCCGAGGATTTGGCTCGTTTGCAAGTGCGCACCCGTTCCGGTGAGTTGGTGCCCCTCTCTTCTTTGGTCAGTTATAAAGAAGAACCCGCGTTACAAGCCATTACCCGTCGTGACCGGGAACGGGCTATCACCGTATTTGCCAATGTGGCACCCGGACATGCCCAGGATGAAGCATTAAAATTGGTGGAAAGTATGTCCAAAGAGCTACCAGTCGGCTATCGTGCCGTGTTGAGTGGTGCCAGTGTGGCGTTCCGTAATTCTACAGGTAGTTTGATTTTTGCCTTGTGGATGGGAATACTCATCGCGTATATGGTACTGGCTTCCCAGTTCAATTCCTTTATGCATCCCGTGACCGTGTTGACCATTTTACCTTTGTCCGTGGTGGGTGCTGTTTTAGCGTTGACCATTACCAATCAGACCCTCAATATTTTCAGTATGATCGGATTATTGTTATTGATGGGCATAGTCAAGAAGAATTCTATCATCCTCGTGGATTATGCCAATCAGTTTCGAGAAGAGGGTATGGAAGCACGTGAGGCCATGGAGAAAGCCGGTCCTATCCGGTTGCGGCCCATCTTAATGACCGCTATTGCCACCTTGATGGCCGCCATTCCGCCCGCGTTGGGGTTGGGACCTGGTTCTGAGATTCGGGCGCCTATGGCTATTGCCGTAATTGGCGGTTTGATTCTTTCTACCGTGCTCAGTTTGGTCGTAGTGCCCGCTTTTTATGTCACTACAGACCGTATGGGGCCGAGGTTCAAGCTTTGGCGTGCGTCTCGTAAAGCCAAAATCAGTTCATAAGTACACTAGATAAAAGTGTTGTGGCGTCCAGGGGCGGTTTTTCAAACACCCGAGGGGTGACAAGCCTCTGGACGCCGCAGGCAATCAAGAAACGAAAAGAGATCACAGATTACGCAGATTTAAATGATTCACACGGATTAAAAAAGATTTTGGCGTACGAAAGGAGTTTTACTAATAGCTGTTATCCATGCCTGCAATAAGCAACATCATTCGTATATATATTGCGCTCAGATAAAACCACTGGCCCCCCACCTTCATACTGCCGCGCTCGTCTAAACCGGGATAAAAAGAGTAGAGGTCGAAATCTTCGCTTGCAAAACTTGAAGTATCTGTTCCAGTTCTATTCGGGCATCCGCCTGAAGCCCCAGACAAATGGCGATGCCATCCGCATCCGTACTTAATCGTGATAGCATGGAGAGTTTATAGGACTTATCAGCCTGTGGGTCCATCTGATAGGCATGCAAATGCATGGAGTCGCCAATTGTGGCTGGATGATGAAGGTGATCGAAATTGAATTCACGCCTCATATAATTCAACAATTTATCTTGAACCACCAACACTAATTTTTTGTTAACATGCGCAAACGTATGAATCTTATGGTGCATCTGAACAAGAATTGTCTTTGCAGTCATTTTCCAGTTCATCCCGAACTTTTTGTCCGATTTTTCGCCTTCATCGCCACGAGGTACGCCCAATTCTTTCAGTAAGTCTTGGCGCACCGGCCATATCGTTCCAGAGGTATCAAGAGCCTGGAGTTCAATTCCCACAAAATCTTTTACCTTACCATCCCGTGTAGACACGAGAACGAAATCTACACTGCCGCCGGGAATTGAAACCTCAGAAACAATATGCAACTCATTTCCAGGTTCATGGGTGGTTAATAAGTGAAAACAATCTGTAAATATTTGACGGCGTTCAATCAGCCGGGTCGGACAGATAATGATCGGTTGTAGCTCACGACCATAAAGAACCGAGCACGAACCAATAGCCGTATCAGGATCACTCTTGCGGGTTTTGTAGCATTTCTTATGGGTATAAATGCATTGTTGATCATTTACAATAGTCTTCCAATTCAGGTCGGGTCTTGCCACTGACTGTCCAAACAGCTCCAGTATTTTATTCATTATTGGGTCTCGCATCTTTTTTGGACTATTTCCAAGTAGCGATAGGAAATATCTATTCCAATTGACTTTCGTCCCAACTCCCGTGCGGCCACCAGGGTGGTTCCAGTGCCGCAGAAGGGGTCCAGGACCAAACCATTCTCCGGGCAAGTGGCCAGTATCGGGAGACGGCACAAATCAATGGGATAAGGCGCAAAATGGGTTTCGCGGCGCTGCGTATCCTCTGGAATAATATCCCATACATCACCTGGCTTACTGCCATTGGGGTGGTACTTGAGAAAATAAAATCCTTTTTCGCGAAGCTCCCTGGCACGTCCCGATACTTTTTCTATATCAGAATGGGTGGAACGCTGTTGTCCACGAATAATCATTCTGAAATCCGATGCACGCCCGGTGCCGATATCAGCCAACATCTTCTCTAATGCGCCCAGAGCGGCTGCTTTTTCAGTATCAGAAAGAGCGGTAGATAATTCAATTTGACGCTTATATCGAACTCCCGATACGCCTGTGGCCGATACAATGGCCCCATTAACTACTTTGGCTTCCCGTGGCTTGGAACGTATGGCATCGGCATTATAATAATAGCCTTTGGCCTGTTTGACAAAATGAAAGATGTTTTCATGGACATTGCCCAGCCGATCCCTAGTGTTATCCATCCCACCTTTTAACTTGTTCCATATCACGCTATTACGTAGAATCCAGCCTTGATTATCTATCAGCTCGAAGGCGACACGCCATGGCACTCCAACCAACCCCTTACTATTGTAGCTATCACCAAGGTTCAACCAGAAGGAACCTTCTGGCTTCAGCACCCGTTTTAATTCTGCAAAAATGGTAGCCAAATGCCTGATAAAATCTCTATAGTCTTTTTCCATGCCAATGCCGCCGTTTTCGTATTCCCGCTTTCCCCAATAGGGCGGTGAAGTGATGGCAAAATCAATGCAACCATTCGGCAGGTGCTGTAACACGGTCAAGGAATCACCATTTAATAACAAAGGCGATTTCCTTGGGCTATTTTGATATGAAAAAAAAGCAAAGCTGAAATTCTTGCTTTCGATTTTCTGAGCAATCTGAGAAAGACCCGGTGTCTGGGGGAAATGGATGGTTGGGGTTAGTTTTTTTATAAGAGCGATTTGTATGGCCTCTGCTTCAGGCGAGGTATCGGACAGTCTGGAGAAGTCTTCGGGGTTCATATTGGCTATTATATCTTGATTCCGGGAAAACTTCAAGTCGCTTTTGCTAGATTAGAAAAGATTTTGGCCCACGAATTTTCACGGATTAGCGCGAATTTAAAAGAAAAAAAAGTCCACAGATTACGCAGATTAAAGGGATTATATGGATTAAAAGAGAAAGATAATATAAAAGATATAAAGGAAGGGAAAAAGGTTTTGGGGTGTTTCGTGGATGAACAAGCCTCAGCAGGGGCTTGATTATTTCTGATAACTGTGGTATTTTAGCATCATGCTGGAAATATTTGCGGTAAAAATACCGGATAAAATAGATGACCTGCTACTCATTGCTCTTACTAGCTTCGTCGACCCCTTAAAACAAGAACGTATCAAGAATTTTGTCCATGAAGCAGATAAATTACGAACTCTATTCGCCGACTTGATGATTCGTTCTATCATTATTCGCAAAACTGGATTGCAAAACCACACCATATCATTCGGGGAGAATGAATACGGGAAACCTTATTGGTATAATGGTTTGGAAAACTTTCATTTCAACATTTCGCACTCGCTGGAATGGGTGGTTCTGGCCGTGGACAACCTGCCCGTGGGCATAGACATTGAAGGCATCCATTCGATTGAGTTAAGTGTCTCCGAACATGTTTTTTCCCCGGAAGAACACTTGGACTTAATGTCCCAGCCAGACAAAACCGCTTATTTTTTCACTCTCTGGTCATTAAAGGAAAGTTTTATTAAAATGTTGGGTACAGGTACCACGTTTCCGTTAAAGGATTTTTCAGTTAAACAAACACATTCCCATCAATTCTCCATTTCCATCTCTGGGGCGCCTTTGGAAGGGGTTTATCTCTCCCAGTATAACATTGACAGCCACTTTAAAATGGGGGTTTGTGCCAATCATAACAATTTCCCCCAGCATATTTCCAAAATACCCGCTATTACTCTCATCCGTAATTTTATTCGCGTTGAGGGCTCTCTTCAAAAAAAAAGAGAAAGTGCCTCACTGCCCTATTGATTCTTCTCTTTTTTAAAGCGGTTAAACCTAATATAGCCCCCACAGTAAGAGTTTTTTTGTCCATATCGTCCACTTAGTCCACATCGTCCACCACCATTTCAAAAATTTGGCGATGGATTTAGGATATGGTATAATACTGGTTACAATATTATATCTTTCTTGAAGCTCACATGGCGAAGTAATCGTCAACTCTTGCATTTCAAGAAATAAATCATTAAATAAGGAGATCATTATGGATGTTCATCACCTTGAACGCATTTTTAATCCCCGCCGCATTGCCCTGATTGGGGTCACTACCAATCCCAATAGCGTGGGCGGGAAAGTACTGGGAAATCTTGTGGGCAGCGGTTTCCGTGGCGTTGTTTATCCTGTTAACCCGGACAATGAAGCGGTGCTGGGGATTCAATGTTACCCCGATGTAGCCCACCTGCCCCGCACCCCGGACCTGGGCGTGATCTGTACTGCCCCGGAGAAAGTACCGGGTATAGTCAGAGAATGCGGCCAAGCCGGAATCCTGGGCATTATTATTATCTCTTCCGGGTTTAAAGAAACTGGCCCACAAGGCAAAGCCCTGGAAGAAGAAATCCTAACTGTACAAAAAGAATTCCCCGGTATGCGCATTCTGGGCCCCAATTGTCTGGGCATTATTGTACCTTCCCAGAACCTGAACCTCAGTTTTGCAACCGGTATGCCTGCGGTTGGACATGTCGCCTTTATTTCCCAGTCCGGCGCATTATGCGCTTCCGTGTTGGATTGGGCCATGGAAGAAAAAATCGGCTTTTCCTATTTTGTCTCTGTCGGGAACGCCCTGGATGTTGGGTTTGGTGATTTGATCGATTATTTTGGCGAGGATGAGAAAAGTAATTCCATGATATTATATATGGAATCCATCACCCAGGCCCGTAAATTTATGACTGCCGCCCGTGCTTTTGCCCGCACTAAACCTATTGTCGTGTACAAGGCCGGACGTTTCCCCGAATCCGCCCAGGTTGCTGCCTCCCATACCGGCGCTATGGCTGCTGAGGATGCTATTTATGATGCTGCATTTCAACGTACTGGCGTGTCCCGCGTCATGGAATTGGGTGATATTTTTGATTGTGCTGAACTGGTAGGCCGGAAAAAAATCCCCAAAGGCCCCCGTCTCGCGATTGTCACCAATGCCGGTGGCCCCGGTGTCATTGCCACCGATGCCTTGATCGCCACCCATGGCACCCTGGCTATTTTGGCTACTGAAACCATCGCGAAATTAAACGAGACCCTCCCTCCCGCTTGGTCCCATGGCAATCCCGTGGATGTTCTCGGCGACGCCCGCTCCAAACGAATGATGAAAGCCACCGGTTTGGTGCTGGCCGATAAAAACGTGGATGCGGTGCTGGTGATTTTAACCCCCCAAGCCATGACCAACCCCACCCCCATGGCCAAAGCACTGGCCGAACTGGCGGAAACAACCTCCAAACCGATCCTGGCCGTATGGCTGGGTGGCACACGTATGAGGGAAGGGATTCGCTTGTTGAATGATGCGGGTGTACCCACCTACAGTACCCCGGAACAAGGTGTGCGCGCGTTTATGACGCTGGTGGAATATTCACGGAACCTGGAAATCCTCTACGAGACCCCGAAAGATATTCCCGTGCAATTTCCTCTGCTGCAAAAACCGTTACCCGCGTTATGGCATTCGATTACCGCGGCTAGTGCGGCTCACGATTGTATCCTCTCCGAAGAGAAATCCAAGACCTTGCTGGAATATTATGGTATTCCCACTACCCGTCCACGTGCGGCTGAAACGGCTCAGCAAGCCGTAGAATGGGCGGACCAGATTGGGTATCCCGTGGTCTTAAAGATTCTTTCCCCTGATATTACCCATAAGAGTGATGTCGGCGGGGTAGTCCTGAATTTGGCAGATGGCCCAGCCGTGGCTGCCGCTTTTCTGCGGATTACTACCCAGGCCCACCTTGCCCAACCCCATGCCCGTATTACCGGTGTGACGGTGCAACCCATGGTGAAAATAGCCAACTCCGTGGAGATGATTCTGGGGATAAAGTATGACCCCATATTTGGCACCATCATTCTCGTCGGTAGTGGTGGTATTATGGCCGAGTTGTACAATGATCGGGCCCTGGGATTTCCGCCCCTGAATGAGCGCTTGGCACGGCGCATGTTAGAGTCCTTGAAAATATGGCCCTTACTGGAAGGATACCGCGGCAAACCGCCGGTTAATATGGATAAGTTGGTGGAGATATTGATTCGTCTCTCCTATCTGGCAGCCAATTGCCCCGAAATTAGCGAATTGGATATCAATCCCTTGCTGGTAGGCGAAAAGGAAGTCATGGCGCTCGATGCCCGCGTGGTGATCGATCCCACACGGCTGGAAAAACCAGCAAAACCCTATGACCATCTGGCCTTAAAACCCTATCCTGAAGAATATGTCCGTGAAATGCAGATGGAAGATGGCACCGTGCTCACCTTGAGACCCATTAAACCGGAAGACGAACCCTTATGGATGGATATGCTAGGCAAGTGTTCGCGGGAGACTATTTATGCCCGCTTCCGTTATTTTTTCCAATGGGCGTCCCATGAAACGGCCACGCATTACTGTTACATTGACTATGATCGTGAGATTGCTATTGTGGCCGAGTGGAACGGTGAAGGGAAGCGCAGTCTGGTGGGTGTCGGGCGCTTGATTGCCGCGCCGGACCATGAAACTGCCGAGTATGCCGTGTTGATCACCGATGAATGGCAAAACAAGGGACTGGGGAATATACTGACTGATTACTGCCTGGAAATTGCCGGAAAATGGGATGTCAGACGCATGGTGGCGGAAACCACCACGGATAATTTTCGAATGATTGCTGTATTAAAGAGTCGCGGTTTTGATATTACGATTGGGACCGAGGACTCATTGGTGGAAGTCTCGAAGATTTTAAAATAAACAAGCACATGGACGATATGGACAGAGTGGACAATGTGGACGATGTGGACCTAAAGCAAGAGTTTTTTTTGTCCATGTAGTCCATACCGTCCATATCGTCCATAAAGTCCACAACGTCCACAACGATTTCAATAATTTAGCGGTGGCTTTAGGATAACCTGTATGTCTTTATTCCTAACCCTACCTATCCTCTTTCACCCATCTAAATAAAAATAAAAATTTCTTTCACGCGCTCTTGACAATCGATTTTTATTGTTCTAATCTTATTCTGTCAAGTATAACGAGGTGTGATGTGAGTGGTTTTAGTGCGTGTACAGAGTGCTCATTTTTAAGGGGATGTCAAAAATATCATCGCTCAAAACAACGCACGTGGAATTAGTCATTTTCCATGGGGTTCCACCTTAGCTTTTTGAAGTAGAAGTCTTAAGTATTCCCATGTAAGTGTAGATATTAAGGATGTTTTTAATCTGGTTTTGAAAGTGTTATGCCAAAAACTTTCGCTAATATTAAAATAGAGAAATTAGGAGAAAAAGATGGTACAAGATAAAAAGGAAATACCGGTTATCAATACTACCGTGGGTAAGACCTTCGACATTTATCTCCAATCCATGACTGGTTGTACAGGTTATGACTGGTATTTAACCGCTTTGCCAGAGGGGCTTGTTTTGATTGATATAACCAAGCAACCCATGGTAAAAGCTGCTACAATCGCCCCTATGCGTGTAATTTTTACATTGGCGGCGGATAAAGTCGGGAATTATACCGTGGCTTTCAAGAAACTTCGCATCTGGCAAATCACCTGTCCGGTTGAGACCATGGAATATCAGGTTGTTGTGGCAGAAGCAGGGTTGGAAAAGCGTTTAGGGAGCGATAAATTCGTGGATATGGCTACCCATATGGAACACTTCGCCGGCCCCATCCCACCTTATGGTTTTACTATTCCCGAAGCCCAGGTGTTGGATGGCACCATTCATCCGCTTTATGCGTTTCCACCCCCACATCTTCTGTATGGGTTCCCACCCATGATGGAATACGGGTTCCCCCCTGAATTAAAATACGGGTTCCCTCCCAATCTGAAATATGGGTTCCCCTGCGAGTTGTCCAATGTCGTCGAAGACAAGGATAGATGTGTGGTCATGTACGGCACACCCTGGGGTGTGGCCAAAGACATGGACCATTGCAACTTGAAATACGGCTTCCCTATCGGGTTAAAAGAGAACATGGTCACGTTTCCCAAAGGAGTCGTCGATGATAAAAACAACTGTGTGGTAAGGTATGGAACACCCAGTGGAATTGCTGTAGACAAGGATAAATGTAATCTGAAATACGGCTTTCCTCCAACCAAGTAATAAAAATTGACATCAGCAGCGGTACACCTGGATTTAGAGAAAGGTGTACCGTTGCCCTTGTATAGGAATAGAGCGAACAACAGGAGGATCAATTTGAACTATAAACCAATTACAGGTGTTTGGGAAATAACCATGGGCTGCAATATGCAGTGTAAGCACTGTGGTTCCGGGTGCGCGGAACCTTTGAGCGATGAACTCACTACCAGCGAGGCACTGGCTCTGGCACGGGAGTTGGGCGAGATGGGGTTTCAATGGATTACCTTGTCCGGTGGCGAACCTTTTATTCGTAAGGATTGGCATTTGCTGGTTAATGAACTGGCCCAAAACGGTGTGATACCCAACATGATCTCCAATGGCTGGCTGATTGATGAAGAGATTTTGGAAAGAGCCAAGGCCAATCATGTGGGCACTATTGCCATCAGTTTGGATGGAGTAGAAGAGACCCATGACTATATGCGTAAAAAAGGCGCGTTTAAACACGTGGTGCATGCCTTAAAAATGATGAAAGAAAAGGATGTTAACGGTGGTGTGATCACCACGATCAGCAAGAAAAACATACAGGAACTCCCGGACATAAAAAATATCTTGGTGGCATTGGGGGTCAATTATTGGCAGCTTCAGATTGGCTTGCCCATGGGAAATTTTAAAGACAGGCGTCATATGATTTTGGATCCCCAGCAGGTGGACGATGTGATTGATTTTACGTATGACACCATGCAAGAGGGACTTATCACCGTGTATCCAGCCGATTGCCTGGGGTACTATAATATTAAAGAATTACAGGTGCGGCAGAATGCCCATAAATCTGCCGGGTTACCCATATGGACCGGTTGCAATGCCGGGAAACGCAGTTTGGGCATCCTTCATAACGGACAGATTCTGGGTTGTACTTCTATTCGCGACCGGGAGTTTATTGAAGGCAGTATTCGTGAGCGGCCCTTAAAAGAGATCTGGGAAGATGAGACCACGTTCCTCTGGAATCGGAATGCGGCCAAAACCGATCTGGCAGGAAAATGCCGGGTATGTAAATATGGTGATGTGTGTTTGGGTGGGTGTCCCAATACGCGGCTTACTATGAACGGAAAAATCCAATCGGAGAATGAGTATTGCTCTTATAATACGGCCATGTGCAAAACCGAGGAAGATATTGCCGCTATCAGTGATTTTGAGGAATTGGTCCGGTTGGGCAAGGAGTATGCCGGGAAAAAGGAGTTTCAACTGGCTGCCTTATTGTTACAACAGGCATTGCAAAAAGAGCCCAATAATATTGAATTACTTAGCCATTACGGGTACGTCCATTTTTTCTTGAATAATTTCGAGGA
This sequence comes from uncultured Clostridia bacterium, assembly GCA_964502145.1. GTDB lineage: Bacteria > Acidobacteriota > Aminicenantia > UBA2199 > UBA2199 > CAZCVI01. The sequence goes on along the minus strand of CAZCVI010000013.1, from coordinate 50,624 downwards.
ATCGCGGGAGGCCAATCGCAAGGTATTACTTATGAATCCCGATGATGTGTATGCCAATAAAGGGATGGGACTGGCATCGCATCGGTGTGGTGATACCGAAACCGGTATCTCTTATTTAAAGCGGGCCATTGAATTGGCCCCGCCTGAGTATAGTGATCCCTATTATGATCTGGCTGTCGTATACATGGAATCTGGGCGTAAAGAAGAAATAAAAGCCCTGCAAGAAAAAGCGCGGCATTTTTCGCCGGAATTGGCCGTTCAATTGGAAGCAATGTACGCTACAGAAAGAATAAACGACCGGACTGGAGGGATAAACGCATAAATTCAAGGGATTAAAAGGTTCAAAAAATTCCAAGCTATTCGGGATAATTTCACACATGGGGTGAATATTTGTCGCTTCGATTGGATTTTCCACCCTTTTTGTAGAATTTCCAACGAATTCTTTGGAAATCGAGACTTTAAGTTTGGTTTTCCACTGAATTCGTTGGAATTTGAACGCTAGCGTTGGTTTTCCACTGAATTCGTTGGAATTTGAACGCTAGCGTTGGTTTTCCACCGAATTCGTTGGAATTTGAACGATAGCGTTGGTTTTCCACTGAATTCGTTGGAATTTGAACGCTATCGGTGGTTTTTCAAAGAATTCTTTGGAATTTTAACGCTAGCGGTGGTTTTTTAAAGAATTCTTTGGAATTTGAACGCTATCGGTGGTTTTTCAAAGAATTCTTTGGTAATAGTACCCAGGGATGAATTCTCCATTATCCACGGAAAAATAGGTTCTACCTTTCTTAGTATACTATGAATCGCTAAAATTTTCAACCACTTTTTAAAATCTGCGATTCACCGCCAAATTAATGAGAATTATGGGATAAACAGAAATATTCCCATTCCTCCTATACTTCCCATAAGTCCCATTCTTCCCACTTGCTTTTAAGATACTCTCAAAGAACGGGTGGTGGATTTAGGGAATTGCTGCCATCTTGACTTATAGCTTGACTTATAGGGAAAAATGAAGTAATATTATTTATCTCAAACGTTTCATTTAAAACAATACCCGTAAATATAACGGTTAAAAATCTCTAAATTTACTTATCCGCAATGCTAAAACAAAGGCGGAAGCTTACTTGAAAATTGGGTTCAATTATAATTAAATACAAAAAATTATTCCTATCAAAGGGCGCAAAATATGGAAATAATCCACCAAAAGAACATTTCAAGAAACATCTTCAAGAATACCCAAGATATTCTGGCATTAACACCCATGCAAGAGGGAATGCTGTTTCACTATTTAACTGACCCCGATTCCCATCTCTATTTTGAACAATTGAGCCTGGAAATAACGGGCCAGATCGACATCATCCGTTTTGAAAATGCCTGGAACGTGGTGGTCAACACGAACCCGTTGTTACGCACGGTGTTTCGCTGGGAAAAAATTGAAAAACCGGCGCAAATCATCTTAAAAGAACATGTTGTCCAACCGCAATATATTGATTTGTCAACCCTGGAACCGGCTCAAAAGCAGAACCAATTGCACGAAATCAAGGAGAAAGACAGGGCTACTAAATTCGATTTGCGCGCGGTGCCGTTCAGAATAACGCTCTGCAAGATGGGGTCAGATAGCTATGAAATGATAATTAGCAATCATCATATTTTATATGATGGCTGGAGCAATGGGATTATATTAAAGGAATTTTTCACCGCCTATCACCACATCACCCCGTCCCCATCAGTGAAAACTCCCTTTAAAGAATTTATAAAATGGCTGCAAGGCTTAGACCGGGGCGAACAGGAACGATTCTGGCGGGAATATTTAACGGGTCTGGAGGGGCATACGCGTTTACCGGTAAAAAACAGCAAAAAAGCGTCCACGACACGAATCCCCTGCACGGTACGGAGTTCTTGGGAACAGGATGTAAAGGAGAACTTGGAAGGGTTTGTCAAAACCCATAAGATCACCTTGGCTGCTATTCTTTATGGCGCCTGGGGGCTGCTGTTAAATAGGTATAATGATAGCGAGGATACTGTATTTGGCACCACTGTATCGGGACGTTCGGCCAAAATAAAAGGCATTGAAGCGATGGTGGGGTTATTTATCAATACGATACCACTACGGGTTCAAAGCAGTGAAAACGAAAATGTGGCTACATTTTTATCGCGCATGGACCACAGGCTACAAACCAGAGCAGACTATGAACTGCTTCCCCTGGTGCAAATCCGCGCGTTATGCGATACGGTCGACCGCAAGGCAGAGCTTTTTGATACCTTGGTAGTGCTGGAAAATTATCCCCTAACTTTTGAACATCACGCCAACGCGCTCATCACCCCCGGTGCCTATCACATGGTGGAAATGACGCACTATGATCTGACTATCGGCATCACTGTTTTTGATCACCTGGAAGTGACTTTCATTTACGATCAAGCCGTATTGGATGAAGCCACGGTATCGCGTTTAGCCGCTCATTTCAAGAATACAGTCGCGGCTATCCTCTCTAATCCGCAGCAAAAAACAACGGCTGTGGAAATTCTGTCAGAATCAGAAAAGCAGCAAATAGTTTTTGATTTTAACGCTCCCGGTCAAACAGAAAACTCCCCAGCGGACAAAACGATTCACGCCTTATTTGCTTCCCAAGTCACCCGCACCCCGGATCGTATAGCCATCGCGGGTGCTTTAACTTACCAGCAATTATTCGACAAATCCACCCAGGTGGCCCATTATTTAATCACCCACGGTGTCCAACCAGAAGCCATCGTGGCCATCAAAATCCAACGCTCAATTGAAATGCTCATCGGCATACTGGGAATCTTACAAGCCGGTGCCGCCTATCTACCCATTGACCCCGATTACCCAGAAGACCGCATCCAATTCATGTTAGCCGATAGTGGTGCCACAATCCTCCTATCCCAGTCACTCATCCAAGACATCACTCCCATAATTCCCGTTACTCCCATCACTCCCATCACTCCCATAATTCCCATACTTCCCATACTTCCCATAACTCCCATCACTCCCATCACCCCCGCCTACATCATCTACACCTCCGGTTCCACCGGGCGCCCCAAGGGCGTGATCGTGGAACATGGTGCCGTGGTAAATATCCTGCACGCCTTACAGTCCGAGTACCCCCTGTTGGAAGCCGATACCTATTTATTAAAAACCTCCTTCCTATTTGATGTCTCTGTGACCGAGTTATTCGGCTGGTTTTTAGGTGGTGGCCGTTTGGCCATTCTGGCCCCTGGTGGCGAGAAAGACCCCGCCCAGATTTTAGCTGCCATTGAAGCGACAAACGTCACCCATATTAATTTTGTCCCCTCCATGTTCCGGGTATTTGTTGATTTACTGAACTCCGGGAACATCACCCGGTTAAGCTCGTTAAAATACATCTTTTTAGCCGGTGAAGCACTGCCCCCGGAAACTGTCCTGGCTTTCCAGCAGTGGCATACAACCATCCGCCTGGAAAACATTTACGGCCCCACCGAGGCCACGGTTTACGCCAGTAATTACTCGTTATCCCACTGGCCCGGCACCGGTCATATCCCCATTGGTAAACCCATGGCCGGTGTGCAACTGTACATTTTAAATAAACACCATCACCCGCAACCCCTAGCCGTGCCCGGCGAACTATACATCGCCGGTGCCGGAGTCGCCCGCGGCTACCTCAACAACCCCCACCTCACCGCCGACAAATTCCTCTCTCCGTCCACTATTCTGTCCATATCGTCCACACTGTCCACATCGTCCATATCGTCCACCACTACTTTCTACCGCACCGGTGACCTAGCCCGCTGGCTCCCCGATGGTAATATCCAGTACCTCGGTCGTATTGACCGGCAGGTCAAAATCCGTGGCTTCCGCATCGAGCTGGGCGAGATCGAGAACTGCCTGCTCTCCCACCCCCACATCAAGGCAGCCGTCGTGCTCCCGGAAAACGACACCACCCTGATGGCCTACATAGTGTATGCCACCGATAAAACAGAAAGCGGCACCACCCTACGTGAATACCTATCACGACTATTACCCGCCTCCATGATCCCCGCCCATTTCCACAGCCTGTCCCACATCCCCTTAACCCCCACCGGTAAAATGGATCGCCGCGCCCTGGCCAACAGCGGTCAAGCCCTGGAAACCGGTGCCGCCTACATCGCCCCCCAAAGCAGCCTGGAACAGACCATCGCCCAGGTTTGGCGCGAAATCCTGGGCGTAACACAAGTCGGGCTGCATGATAACTTTTTTGACCTGGGCGGCAATTCCCTGTTGATTATCCGCCTCAGCAGTCGTTTGAGCCAAACACTGCAACTGGATATTCCCGTGGTGACCCTATTTAATCACCCCACTATTAAATCACTGGTGACCCATTTAACCCCGGCGGAACAGAACACCCAGATAAAAAGTACCCAGGCCGCCGGAGAAATCGCCGTGATCGGCATGGCCGGACGTTTTCCCGGTGCCAAGAACATCGCTGAATTCTGGGAGAATTTGCAGAACGGCGTCGAGACCATTACCTTCTTCACCCCCCAGCAGTTAAAAGAGATGGCTGTGAATCCCAAAAGCAACCCCGACCTGCTCTTCGTGCCCGCCAAGGGCGTGATGCCCGGCAAGGATTATTTTGATGCCTCTTTTTTCGGTTACACCCCCGTGGAAGCACGGATCATGGACCCCCAGGTGCGCGTGTTCCATGAATGTGTCTGGGCAGCCCTGGAAAATGGCGGGTATGATCCCGGCAGTTATCCCGGTGCCATCGGGCTTTATGCGGGTGCCACGCCCAATCCTTTCTGGGAAGTATTGCCGTTACGTGGCAGTACCGCGCCGAACGATTATCCCGGCCTGTGGAATGACCTGCAATTCAGCGACAAGGATTACCTCAGCACCCGGATCGCCTATAAATTGGATTTACGCGGCCCGTGCCTCACCTTGCAGACGGCTTGTTCCACCTCGTTGACCGCCGTGGATTTGGCTTGCCGTGGTTTATTGAGCGGCGCGTGTGACATGGCCCTGGCCGGTGGTGTTTCCATTACCCTCCACGATGAAAGCGGTTACCTCTACCAGGAAGGCACCATTTTGTCCCCGGATGGACGCTGCCGTGCCTTTGATGCCAAGGCCCAGGGCACGGTCAGTGGCAATGGCGCGGGCGTGGTGCTGTTAAAACGGTTGCCCGATGCATTGGCAGATGGCGACCATGTGCTGGCCGTGATCAAGGGGCTCGGTATTAATAACGATGGCAAGCATAAAGTCGGTTTTACCGCCCCCAGCAGCGCCGGTCAGAGCCTCGCGATTGCTGCTGCCTTGCAAATGGCTGGCTTCAGCCCCGACAGTATCGGTTATATCGAGACCCATGGCACGGGCACGTCACTGGGTGACCCGATTGAAATCGAGGGCTTAAAAAAAGCCTTTTTTAGCGGGTTGACTGAAAACCAGCCAAAAACCTGCGCACTGGGCGCGGTGAAAACCAATATGGGCCACCTGGACGCTGCCGCGGGAATCGCGGGTCTGATTAAAACCGTGCTCGTACTCCAGCACCGCATGATTCCCCCCACCCTTCATTTTGAACAACCCAATCCCGCCCTCCATTTAGAAAACAGTCCCTTTTATATTAACACCCAGCTCACCCCGTGGCACAGCGTCACCCCTTTGCGAGCCGGTGTCAGTTCCTTTGGCCTGGGTGGCACCAACGTGCATATCGTGCTCGAAGAAGCCCCGCCTTTGCCCCCGTCCACTACCAGCCGTCCCGTTCAAGTGCTTGTCCTATCTGCCAAAACCACGACCGCACTGGACCACATCACGGCCAATCTGGCGGAATATCTTAACCAGGAACCCGATCTGGCGGATGTGGCCTACACCTTGCAGGTGGGCCGCAAGGCTTTTAAACATCGGCGCATGGTGGTTTGTGCCGATACATCCGACGCGATTCGCCGCCTGAAAACCGGGACAATGGCCCATGGTATTGCCCGCACTGAAAAAGCCACCGTTATTTTTATGTTTTCCGGTCAGGGCAGCCAATATGTCAACATGGGCCTGGACCTTTACCAGCAGGAACCCCTGTTCCGCCAACTGGTGGACCAGTGTTTTGATACCTTGCACAAGATTACCGGGTTGGATATGAACCCCGTGCTTTATCCCGCTGCCGCTCAGATGGAGCAAGCAGAGGAGCGCATCTATCAATTCTTATATACCACCCCCATCAAGTTTATCTTTGAATACGCGTTGGCCCAGTTATTGATCGCCTGGGGCATACGTCCCGATGCCATGATCGGCCATAGTTTTGGTGAATATGTCGCCGCTTGTCTCGCCGGTGTTTTTTCCCTTGAAGATGGCCTGTATCTGGCCGCGTTACGCGGTCAGGTCATGCATACCCTGCCCGATGGCGCCATGTTAAGCGTGCCTCTGTCCGAGGCCGAAGTAATCCCCCTGTTGAATGAGCAATTATCCTTGGCCGCACTGAACGCCCCCCATATTACCGTTGTTTCCGGTCCAGTGGAGGCGGTCGCCGCCTTTGAGACACAATTAACCCGGAGCGGCCATGAATGCATCCGTTTCCGCGTGCCCAAAGCCGGGCATTCCTGGATGGTAGAACCCATTATGACGGAATTCAAACGAAAAATCACGGGCAAAACCTTTAATAAACCCCGCATTCCCTATATTTCAGGACTCACCGGGCAGTGGATCACCGACAATGAGGCCATGAACCCCGATTATTGGGTCCAGCATTTACGCGCCCCGGTTCGTTTTGTCGATGGCTTGAGTACTTTATTTAAAGAACCGAACCCCGTCTTTTTGCAGGTCGGGCCCGGTAAAGGTTTGACCCTGTTTGTCAGCCAGCACCCCGCCAAGACGGCCCACACGCCCATGATGAACATGTTACGACACCCCAAGGAACCCACCACGGATATCGCTTATATGTTTACCCAGGTGGGTCAATTATGGCTGCTTGGTCTGGAAATGGATTGGCAGGGATTTCATAGCGGGGAATTCAGACAGCGTGTCCCGCTCCCCACCTATCCCTTTGCCGGGGAGTTTTATCCCGTGGACAAGCATTTATTCACCCTAAACGCCCCGTCGCCCACCACCGACACACTGAAGAAAAATCCCGATATGGCCGCATGGTTCTATATTCCCTCATGGCAGCGGACCACGTTATATACCCCCTCCATAAAAAACGAGCATGAACCGTTACCATCACCGTTAGGCACTGGCCCGGCACTGATTCTCAATGATTTTGCCGGGGTGGGTCTACGCTTGCAGCAGGAACTGGTCCAGCGGGGTGTCGAGGTGTTTTTGATCGAGCCCCAAGACTCCGTGGACATTTTCATTCAGAATTTAGCCCGCCAGGATAAATTCCCCTACCGTGTCTATTTTCTCCCCGGTGTTGATCCCATTAATAGGAGCGATGAACCCCGCCACCAGATAGACCGTGAATTGACCCTGGGTTTTTACCGCCTGTTGTCCCTCGTGCAGGCCCTGGGGCACCATCAGCCCGATTCCCAGCGGGAGATCCAATTGGACGTGGTCACGGCTAACGGTCAGGAAGTAACCGGGGAAGAGCAGTTAAACCCGGAACGGGCGCCGCTTTATGGACTGTGTCAGGTGATTCCCCAGGAATACCCGGCGATTCAGTGTCGTTGCAGTGATATTCCCCAGCCCGTTGTGGGTGTTCCATTAACAGTGGCATGGCTGGGACCGTTACTGGCTGACCTGTGTGCCGGATTCAGCGCCGCATCAGAGCGGATGGTAGCTTATCGCGGCCAGTACCGCTGGTTGTTTGCCTATCAACCGTACCGATTGGAAAAACCCGCACCCGCCGCGTTAGCCTTACGTGTGGGAGGCGTGTATTTAATCACTGGCGGCACCGGTTCGATTGGCTTGTTATTGGCCCGACATCTGGCCGCTACGTATCAGGCCAAATTGGTGCTCACCTGCCGTTCTGAATTTCCCGCCGCTACCATGTGGCCCCATTGGTTGGAGACCCACGGGGAACATGACACCACCAGCCAGAAAATCCGCAAGCTGCTGGAAATCCAGTCGTTGGGAAGTCAGGTTCTCGTGCTATCTGCCGATGTAGCGGACCGTCCCGCCATGCTGGCAGTGATGTCTCGCATTCAAGAGACTTTCGGCCCTGTGAACGGGGTTATTCATGCCGCGGGTTTAGTGGGTAAGAGTGCCTTTACCGCGTTGGCAGAAATGGGAAAAGCAGAGGCGGACGCGCATTTTGCACCCAAGATTTACGGGCTTCAAGTGCTGGTTGAAGTCTTAAACCCATTCCGCCTTGATTTTTGTCTGCTCATGTCGTCCACTTCTGCCTTGCTCGGTGGTCTTGGGTTTGGTGCCTATGCTGCGGCCAATGCCTTTATGGATGCTTATGTTCACAAATTAAACAGAACTTCATGTACCCGTTCACCCTGGTTCAGTATCAATTGGGATGGCTGGTTATTGGCTGATCAACCCTTCCAAGACAATCCACTGGGTGCCGTCATCAAGGAACTGGCCATGACCCCGGCGCAAGGTGCCGAGGTATTGGAACGGGTGTTGGCCAGTGTGGGTCTGCAACAAGTGGTGCAATGTAGCGGGGATTTGTTTTTACGGATGAAACGCTGGCAGAAATCAGAACAGGAAGACTTTACACCCGCAAGCCCATCTGCATCTTTCCAGCCCCGCCCCCATTTGGATACACTGTATCAAGCGCCAGTCCATCCGGTGGAAGAACAAATATGCCACATATGGCAGGAATTATTGGGTTATGACCGTATTGGCACCGGGGATAATTTCTTTTCATTAAATGGTGATTCCTTAAAAGCCGTTATTGTGCTGTCCACCATTCACAAACAATTGGGTGTTAAGGTTCCCTTGCCCCAGTTCTTTGCATATCCCACCATCGCGGAACTGGCCCGCTATATCTCTGCCCAGCAAGAGCCAGAACCGCAAGATATGGCGATTCCGCCAGTGGAACAGCGGGAGTATTATCCTCTATCCTCGGCTCAGAAGCGCATGTTTTTCTTAAATCGTTTGGATCAAACTACCACGGCCTATAATATCACCACGGTAATGGAGTTGCAGGGCGTGTTGGATGAAGCCAAATTCCAAGACATATTTAACCATTCCATTCAGCGTCATCACAGTTTGCGCACCTCCTTTGTGGTAATCAATGAAACACCCGTGCAACGGGTTCATGACACGGTCACTTTCGCTATAGAATATCTGACCGCAGGGAATGAAACTGAAGTCAAACAATGTGTAACGTCTTTCATCCGTCCTTTTGATTTATCCAGTGCCCCCTTGTTACGGGTCGGCTTGTTAAAAAAAGCCCCTTTCGTCCATCTGCTGATTCTGGACATGTTTCACATCATTTCCGATGGCACTTCCATGGGTGTCTTGGTCAAAGAGTTCATGGCATGGCTCCAAGGAGAGACATTGCCCCCTTTGACCATTCAGTATCACGATTATGCCTGCCTGCAACACTCGCTCCATCACCGTCAGCGATTAAGTACACAAGCCACTTATTGGCACGAGGTTTTATCTGGCCCCCTTCCCGTGTTGAATCTGCCCACTGATTTCCTACGTCCCCCCGCGTGGGATTTTGCCGGGCAGCCTAGCAGGTTCACAATGGATGCTGCCACCACCACCGCCTTAAAAGCCCTGGCTAAAACCCAGGATGTGACCCTTTACATGGTCTTATTATCGATCTATACTATCCTATTGGCGCGCTTATCTGGTCAGGAAGAGCTCCTGGTAGGCGCACCCATTGCTGGACGGGGTCATGCCGATGTGCAGCAGGTGATTGGTTTGTTTATCAATACCGTGGTATTACGTTGTTTCCCTCAAATGACCCGTTCTTACTATGACTTCTTATTGGCATTGAAGCAGCAGGTAATAAATGCGCTTGAGAATCAGGATTATCCCTTCGAGGATATCGTCGAGCAAATCGTCACCACCCGTGAACCGGGTCGCAACCCAGTGTTTGATGTGGCCTTTTTGCTGCAAAACATGGATGTCCCAGCCATGGAGATTTCCGGGTTAAAGTTAATCCCCCATACGTTTGACAGTCCCGCCGCAAAATTGGACCTGGCCCTCATTGCCGAGGAAAGCGGGGCTGCCCTTCATTTTACTTTTGAATATCGTACCTCATTATTTAAAGCAGAGACCATCAAACGTTTCGGCGGTTATTTCCAACAAATCGCTGCCGCCATTATCGCGGACAGTCACCAGTTGTTAGGCGAGATCACTATTCTTACGCCAGCAGAAAAAGCCCAGCTTCTGGATGAATTTAACCACACTTTCACCGTATCGCCAACCAACCAAACCCTGCACGATTTATTTCAAGAGCAAGTCCAGCGCACTCCCGATGCCATAGCGATTGAAGATAATTTGTGCCACATCACCTATGCCCAATTAGATAAAAAATCCCATCAACTCGCCACTCATTTACAAGCCCAAGGAATTCTGCCCCATAGCATTGTAGGTATCATGTTAGACCGCTCCATCGAACTGATCATAGGCCTCCTGGGAATTCTAAAATCAGGATGCGCCTACATGCCCATCGACCCCGACTACCCCGCCGATCGCAAACAATTCATAATCTCCGATAGCAACACCCCTATCATCTTAACCAAAGCCTCAATCCACGAAGCCACTCCCATTACTCCCATTACTCCCATACTTCCCATAACTCCCATAATTCCCATAATTCCCATTACTCCCATAACTCCCATCACTCCCATCACTCCCACACCCCTTGCCTATGTCATCTATACCTCCGGCACCACTGGTCGCCCCAAGGGCGTATTGATCCCGCATCGCGGTGTCGTCAATCTTGTCTTATCCCATTGGCAAGTCTTCCGGGAGAATTCCCGTTCCCGCATCAGCCAAGTATCTGCTGCCGCATTTGATGCCATGTCTGCCGAGGTGTGGCCCTGTTTATTAAGTGGTGCCACCCTGTGCATCATCGACAATGAAACCCGTATGGCACCCCGATCATTAAAAAACATCTTGTTGCGCCTGCTTATTACCCATGCCTATGCCCCTACCGCTATGGCCACCGCCTTATTGGCTGAAGAGTGGCCCACAGAATCCCCTTGTGCCCTGGAAGTATTACGGACTGCTGGTGATCAATTGACCACGTATCCCAGCCGTCCCTATCCCTTCCGTTTTTTTAATCTGTATGGTCCCACCGAGGACACCGTCTGGACCACTTGGGCCGAAGTGCCCGTCATCGCCAATCCCGACCCGCAACGTCATGCCCCTGTAATCGGGCGGCCTGTTCCCAATCATCACGTCACCATTCTCGGCCCCCGCTTCGAATTATTACCTATCGGTTGTCCCGGTGAATTATGTATCACTGGTATTGGTTTAGCCGCAGGTTACCTCAACAATCCCCAGCTCACCCATGATAAATTCCATATCCCGTCCACATCGTCCACCCATACCATTTACCGCACCGGTGACTTAGCCCGTTGGTTAGCTGATGGCACGATTCAGTACCTCGGTCGTATTGACCGCCAAGTCAAAATCCGTGGTTTCCGCATTGAGTTAGGCGAGATCGAATCCTGCCTGCTCACCCGCCCAGAAATCCAAGCCGCCCTAGTCCTCGACAGGGAAGACCCCCAGGGCGACAAATACCTCTGCGCCTATATCGTGTCCCCTCAGCCCCTGGATACCACTGCCATCTTCACTGCCCTAGCCCATGTCTTACCCCGCTACATGATTCCCGCGTATATTATCCCAGTGCCCTATATTCCCTTAACTGCCAACGGCAAAGTGGACCGTCAGGCCTTGCCCGCCCCGGAATTTAAAGCTGGCCCCGATTATGCCCCCCCGGTCACTCCCGTGCAAAAAACTCTGGTCACCATTTGGTCCGACATATTGGCTGTACCCGAAGAGAAAATTTGCATCCATGCCGACTTTTTCCAGATGGGTGGGCATTCTCTTAAAGCCGCCATGGTGGTGGAAAAGATTCACCAGCAACTACAGGTAACTCTCCCCTTAAATCGTATTTTTGAAACCCCGACTATTGATGCATTGGCTTCCTTTATTACCCTAATCCAATTAAAAGAAAATTTCACCCAGGAGATTCCCACCAGCAGTACAGATTCAATGCGGGAGGAAATCATACTATGAATAAGAACAATATTTTCGCCTTATTATCGACCCTCAAGGAAAAAGAGGTTCGCCTGCAACTGGTGGACAACAACCTTAAAATTGATGCCCCCAAAGGTGTCTTAACCCCCGAACTAATCACCCGCTTAAAAGAAAACAAGCAGGAGATCATCCAATTCTTACAGCAGGATACCCCGGCGCAGGTCCAGTACGTCGCTATTGAACCCGCTGAAAAGAGAGATTATTATATCCTCGCTCCCGCGCAAAAGCGGTTGTACTTCATATATCGCATGGACAAGGAGAGCACCGCTTACAATATGCCCATGAGTATCCCCATGCCCCCCGATTTTGATCTTCAACACCATCGCCAGGAATTTGAGAACGCGGTGCAGCAGTTGATCTGCCGTCATGAAAGTTTGCGCACTTCCTTCATCGAAATCGCCGGGGAACCCACACAACGGGTCCATGAATGGGAGGCACTCTCTTTTCAAATCGACTATTTTACCTTGGCCACCGCCCCCCATTCCACCAGTCCTTTTTTCCGTGCCTTTGATTTGTCTCACGCCCCCCTTATCCGTGTGGGTGTTATTACCCTGCCCGGCAATCAGTTTTACTTTTTAGTCAACCTGCACCACATCATCACCGATGGCACGTCAGTCGCCCTGTTGTTCAATGATTTTAAAGCCCTGTACCAAGGTAGCGTTTTACCCCCACTGCGCCTCCAGTACCGGGATTATGCACAATGGCAACACCAGTGGCGGGGCACCCCCGCTTTTTTACAGCAGCAAACCTATTGGCTTGAACACTTTTCCGGCGATATCCCCGTTCTTAATCTGCCCACCGATTTTCCCAGGCCTATCGTGAGGAATGATGATGGCAATCATATTCACTTCCAATTAAAGCAAACCACCACCGACTCTTTAAACCGCTATGCCTTATCCCAGGGGGCCACGCCCTACATGATATTACTGGCCGTTGGTTACATCTGGTTGTCCAAATTAAGCGGTGAAGAAGATATCGTCATTGGTTCACCAACCGCAGGCAGACCCCACCATGAATGGCGCGACATCATCGGTATGTTTGTTAATACCCTGGCCCTACGCCATTACCCTGTGCCCGCCAAAACCTTTGCCGACTTTTTAAAAGAGGTTAAAGAGCTTACTCTGGCGGCATTTCAAAACCAGGACTATCCCCTGGAGGATCTGGTGGAACGGTGCGTCAAAGAACGGGATACCTCGCGCAACCCACTTTTTGATGTGATGCTGGTGTTCCAGAACATGGAGCCGCCCCGCCTCCATATCCCCGGTTTGGCTTTAAGCGAAAGTGACCTGGAGAATAAAACCGCCAAATTCGATTTGAATCTGGAAGCCATGGAAGAGCAGGGCCAATTGGTCTTTAGCCTGGAATATCGCACCACCTTATTTACAGAACAAACAGCCCGCCGATTGGGCCACTATTATATAAATATCATCCAGACGATTCTGGAAAACCCAGAATCCCGGTTAGCAGATATCGCCATCATCACGGCGCCCGAGAAACAACGTATCCTTGAACTAGCCAATGGTATTTGCGACCCCATTCCAGACGAAACCCTGCACCACCTCTTTGAACAACTAGCCGAAACCCATGCCACACAAATCGCCCTGGTTTTAGGTGATAGCGCCCTCACTTACGGGCAATTGCATCAGCAGGCCAACCAGTTGGCATATGTGCTCCGTTCCCATGGGATTGGGCCTGATTGCATCGTTGGTTTGATGCTGGAACGATCTTTCCAGATCGTTATTGCCATGTTAGCCGTTTTAAAAGCCGGTGCCGCCTATCTCCCCATTGACCCCCACTACCCCGAACAACGAAAACAATTCATGATCGCAGACAGTGGTGCAAAAATTCTGCTCACCCAACAATTCATCCAAGAAAACACTCCCACTACTTCTATTACTACTCCGATCACCCCCATTACTTCCACACATCTCGCCTATGTGATCTACACCTCCGGTTCCACCGGAAAACCCAAGGGCGTGATGTTGGAGCACCGTAATCTGGTTAACCTGATCTTATTTCAGCACCACCACACCCGCATTGATTTTAGTAAAGTCTTGCAGTTCACCACCATCAGCTTCGATGTTTCCTTTCAGGAGATATTTTCTACCCTTTTGGCTGCTGGGGTTCTCGTATTAATTGATGAAGAGACCCGTAACACCATCTCCCACTTGTTCCGCGTGATCACCAATAATGCCGTCAAGACCCTCTTTTTGCCCGTCTCTTTCTTAAACGTCATCTTTAATGATCCCGACTATATCGCCAGTTTTCCGCCCGGTGTCACCCATATTATCACCGCTGGCGAACAACTGGTCGTCAGCCCCTCATTAGGGAATTATTTAAAGGACCATCACATCCACTTGCATAATCATTATGGCCCGGCAGAAACCCATGTCGTCACGACTTTAACCCTGGACCCCAGCGCCCCTATGCCCCAGTTTCCCGCTATCGGCAAACCCATTATGAACACCCGTATTTACATCTTGGATCACGAGAAACATGTCCAGCCCATCGGCGTGACTGGCGAGTTGTACGCCGCAGGACACCCAGTGGGACGCGGTTACCTGGGTCACCCAACAGAAACAGACGCCAAATTTAGCGCCGATCTCTTTTATCCACAGGATAGAATGTACCGCACTGGCGATCTGGCCCGTAGACTGGAAAACGGGAACATCGAGTTTTTAGGCCGTGTGGATCAGCAAGTAAAAATTCGCGGCATACGGGTAGAACCGGGGGAAATCGAAACCCAATTAAAAGGGATTCCGTTTATTAAAGAGGCCGTGGTGGTGGTTAAAATTTCCCAACATGGCGAAAAAACTCTCTGTGCCTATATTGTTTCCCACTCTGACCCAGAGGCGGACCTCACCCAATTACCCCAGCTCCTTGCCATTCACTTACCCCCCCATATGATTCCCACCTATTTTATCCCCCTCCAGAGTATTCCCCTGACACCCAGTCGCAAAGTTGATTTTAAAGCACTTCCCGAACCTGAAATATCCACCAGTAGCCATTACACCGCGCCCAGAACGCCGTTGGAACAGACACTGGTCAAGATTTGGGCGGAAATTCTGGGTATCAGTGCAGCCACCATCGGCATAGATCACAATTTCTTTCATCTGGGCGGTCATTCCCTTAAAGCCATTGTCCTGATCTCTAAAATTCATCAGGCCCTGGAGGTTAAGATATCCCTCGTAGAGATATTTAAACGACCTTTTATCCGTGCCCTGGCTGAATATATTACTAGCCTGGGTAAAGACCGCTATCACCCGTTAGACGTCGCAGAACAAAAAGAATACTACCCCCTCTCTGCCGCGCAAAAGCGCCTCTATATCCTGCATCGCCTGGAACCCGAAAGCACGGTCTATAACATGCCCGCTGTTTTTGAGCTGCACGGTCCCGTGGATAATCAACGAATGGCCGCTACCTTTAACGCATTACTCCAGCGTCACCACAGTTTGCGCACTTCCTTTTTTATGATCGGGGATTTACCCGTGCAACGCATTCATCCCGTGGAAGAATTAAGCTTCCATATTGAACAGGTTGATTTAAATCAGCATAATGTAAATAGTATGCCCATAGCGGAGACTATCAAAAAATTCATCCGTCCCTTCCAACTGGCCATAGCACCCCTATTCCGTGTGGCCACTGTAAAAACGACCCACATGTCTCTATTCATGCTGGATATGCATCACATCATTACTGACGGCGTGTCCAGCGGGTTGCTGATCCATGATTTTCACGCTCTTTATGAAGGTCACCCCTTAGCCCCCTTGCGCATCCAGTACCAGGATTATGCCCAATGGCGCTACACTCCTGCCATTTTAAATGCTCAAAAAGATCAAGCAGCCTACTGGTTAAACCGCTTTACCGGTGAAATCCCCCTGCTGGACCTGCCCCTGGACTTTCCCAGGCCCACCACACCCAGTTTTGCCGGGGAGTCCCTCACTTTCACCGTGGCAGCGAGCCCTTTGTCTCGTTTAAAAGAACTGGCCAGTGCCGAGGGTTCCTCCTTATTTATGATATTACTGGCGCTATTCAACCTATTATTGGCCAAACTCAGTGGTCAGGAAGATATTATTATTGGCACTCCTTCTGCCGGGCGCAGGCATGCCGATTTAGCGCCGATCATCGGCATGTTTGTCAACACCCTCGCCTTACGCAACCACCCCGCCGACTGCAAAACGTGCCGCGAATTTCTATTAGAGATCAAAAAGAGCACCCTGGAAGCCTTTGAAAATCAAGACTACCCGTTTGAAGAATTAGTAGACCACCTTCACAGCGAAAGAACCCCCGGACGCAACCCCTTATTCGATGTGATGTTTGCCCTGCAAAACATGGAAGTCGCTCCAGTGGCCCTATCTGGTTTAGAGATCAAACCCTATCCTATGCTTGCACCCACCGCCATGTTTGATCTTGCCTTTACCGCGGTGGAGTCCAACCAGGAAATTCTTTTTAGCGTCGAGTACCGCCTGGATTTATTTACCCAGCCCTCCATACGCAGAATCGTGAGCTATTTTCTCCAGGCCATTGATTCCCTATTGACCGATCCCAATCAGCACATCCAAGCCCTTGATATTTTACCCGCCCTTGAAAAGAAACAAATCCTCTTAGATTTTAACCAGACCCGTGCGGATTATCCCCAGGACCATTCCATCGTCCAATTATTCCAGCAGCAGGTAGAACGCGCTCCCCACCGCGTCGCCCTAATCGGTCCATCCTTATCTAACCCAGACAACCAGAGCGTCACCCTCACCTATCACGAACTGGCGCATAAATCCCAGCACCTGGCCCATCTTTTAAGCCAAAAAGGTGCCCGTGCTGGTAGTATTATCGGTATAAAAACCCAGCGTTCCCTGGAGATGATGATCGGCATTTTAGCCATCTGGCAGAGCGGAGCCGCGTATTTACCCTTAGACCCCGGTTTCCCCCCGCAGCGATTGAGTTATATGTTGCGTGATGCCGGTGTCAACATTCTCTTATCCAGCCATCACCCATCAGCCCAGGAACTGGAATTTACCGGTGCGACGATTCATTTAGAGCAAAAGACCCCGTTAGAACCGGTTCTTAGCCCACCATTAGCCCCCATTCATGCGCCCGCCTATATCATTTATACCTCTGGCACCACTGGCCAACCCAAAGGCGTATTAGTAGACAGTGCCGCCTTATTGAACCGCATGTACTGGGTTGTTAACCGTTACCAGTTGCATGAACGGGATGTCATCTTGCAGACCGCCGCCTTTGTGTTTGATGTATCCCTGTGTGAATTAACCCGTTGGATTCCCGTGGGCGCCACATTATGCTTCCTGCCTCCGGGCACCGAGATGGACCCCGCCCAAATCATCAATACCATTGGAAAGTTCCATGTCACTACCGCTGATTTTGTTCCTTCCATGGTCACCCTGATATTGGATCATGCCCGTGTTCAGAATCTATGGCACCACTTATCCAGTTTAAGATGGGTATTTACCGGTGTGGAAGCAGTGGGGCTTCACCTTGTCAATACATTCAACCAGACCTTATTCTCTCTCTTTCAAACCCGTTTAATAAACGCCTATGGACCCACCGAGGCCACTGTAGATATCACCGCCTTGGATTGTTCCAGCCTTGATGTAAAAAACCGTGGTTTCGTACCCATCGGCACACCTATTGCCAATATTCAAATCTATATTCTCGACCGCCACAACCGCCCGCAACCCATTCATGTTGCCGGTGAATTAGGCATTGCCGGTCACGGACTGGCGCGCGGTTACCTCAATAATCCCCAATTAACGCATCACAAATTCCAATATGTACCCCACTTATCCAGCCGAATCTACCATACCGGTGATTTAGCCCGCTGGTGTCCCGATGGAAACATCCAATTCTTAGGCCGTGGCGACCACCAGGTTAAAATACGCGGCTACCGTATTGAATTGGGCGAAATTGAAGCCACCCTTCTGGAGCACCCACAGGTAGTAGAAGCCGCCGTCATTGACCTGGATTCCCCTGATGGCAGCAAGTACTTATGTGCCTATTGGGTGCCCACTAACCCTGCGCCCAGCGTTTCCCAATTAAAAGAATGGTTAGCCAGCCACTTGGCCCCCTACATGATTCCCGCCTACTTTGTGCAGATGGCGGCCCTGCCCAGAACCAGTGCGGGTAAAGTGCATCGCAAAGGTTTGCCTGCCCCTGACCTTTCCAATATGGCCCTGGATTCCATTTACAGCGAACCCCAGGACCCCATGGAAAAACTCATCGCCACGGTTTGGAAAGAGGTATTGGGCATACCGCGCGTGGGCACCCACGATAACTTCTTTGATCTGGGCGGTAATTCCTTAAAAATCATCCGCGTTAATTTCCGTTTAAATGAATCCCTTGGTTTAAAAATTCCCGTCGTACAACTCTTTAAATACCCCACCATCCAGCTACTAAAAGAGTATGTACGCGGTTTATCCCAGCCCTCCGCCCCGGTGATTCAGCCCGAAATGCCTTCTATCCCTAAGAATCCCGACATTGCCGTGATTGGTATGGCCGGGTCTTTTCCCGGTGCTGCCGATATTCACGAGTTCTGGGGCAATTTAAAAAACGGCATCCACTCGATCTCATTCTTTTCCCATCACGAATTAGCAGAGAGCGGCATCAGCCCAGATCAATTCTTATCCCCTAATTATGTCCGTGCTGCCGGGATATTGAGTGACAAAGATCGTTTTGATGCCGGGTTTTTTAATTATACCCCTGCCGAAGCTTTGGTCATGGACCCCCAGATGCGTTTGTTCCATGAATGTGTTTGGCAGACCCTGGAAGACGCCGCCTATGATCCCGACCAGTATGAGCTGCCCATCGGCTTATATGCTGGGGCCAGTGATAGCCTTGATTGGAAGATAGCCCTGCATCTCTCTCCCCCTGAGCATGTCATGGGTGCTTTTGAGCTGGATCAACTCACTGACAGTCGTTTTATTCCCGCCCGTATCTCCTATAAACTAAATTTAAAAGGCCCAGCCGTGTATATCCATACCGCCTGTTCCACCTCCTTGGTGGCCATTCATACCGCTTATCATGCCCTATTGGCCGGGGAATGCACCATGGCTCTGGCCGGTGGTGTGTCCATTTCCGCGCAGAAAAAATCGGGTTATCTCTATCAGGAAGGAATGGTTATGTCCCCCGATGGCTTTTGCCGTGCTTTTGATGCCATGGCGGCTGGTACAGTGGGTGGTGAAGGTGTGGCTGTAGTCCTATTAAAACCCCTGGAAAAAGCGCAAGCCGATGGTGACCATATTTATGCACTGCTCAAAGCATCTGCCATGAACAACGACGGTGCCCGCCGTGTGGGGTTCTCTGCTCCCAGTGTTGATGGTCAAGCCGAGGCCATTTCCCGTGCCTATCAATGTGCCGGTATGCTTCCCGAAAGTATCGGGTATATCGAAACCCACGGCACTGCCACCAGCCTGGGTGATCCCATTGAAATCGAAGCCTTAAACCAAGCCTTTCACACCCATAAAAAAGGATTTTGTGCTCTGGGTTCAGTAAAAAGCAATATCGGGCACTTGGACTGTGCAGCCGGAGTCGCCGGGTTTATCAAGACCGTGTTGGCATTAACCCATCGTCAAATTCCACCCACCCTGCATTTCCAGTCCCCCAATCCCCAAATTGACCTCATTAACAGCCCCTTTTATATCAATACAGCCCTTATTCCCTGGGCCCCTGACAGCCTACCCCGTCGCGCCGGTGTCAGTTCCTTTGGCATTGGTGGCACCAATGTTCACCTGATATTAGAAGAACCCCCCACTGAACCGGCTCCCCAGGCAAACCATCAGCCGCGCTTACTGATACTCTCAGCCAAGACCCCCACCGCCCTGGAGAAAATGAAAGAGAACCTGCACCACTTTCTAACAGAGAATCCCAGCCTAAACATCCGGGATATCGCCTATACCTTACAGATTGGTCGGCGACTCTTCCCCTATCGCTGGATGGCTATTTGTTCCACTCTCACAGAAGCACTAACCGCCCTAACCGCCCCCACCACCCAACACTTTGAAAAAGCAACCCACCCCGAATTATATTCCTGGCCCGCAGAGTCCCGCCGCCTATCCTTGCCCCCCTATCCCTTTGAGGGCGGACGTTATTGGCTCACCAGTCGCCCCCAGCAAGCCACTGATTTCCATCCCCAAGCCCCGCTCTCACCCGCCCGCCGCACAAACCCAGCCGATTGGTTTTACATCCCCCGTTGGACTCCCATAACTCCCATACTTCTCATAACTCCCATAACTCCCATAACTCCCATAATTCCCACACTCCCCCAGCCAGGCCTCTCTCTTCTAATTTTAAGCCACCCCCACCCCCTTGTTTCCCAATTAATCCAGCACCTAACCACCCATTATATAGTA
The DNA here is from genome assembly GCA_964502145.1 of uncultured Clostridia bacterium. Lineage (GTDB taxonomy): Bacteria > Acidobacteriota > Aminicenantia > UBA2199 > UBA2199 > CAZCVI01. Next base: position 30,143 of record CAZCVI010000013.1, on the reverse strand, counting down.
ATCACGGCCAGCCCAGGCGATACCTTTCAGCAGCTTACCTCCCATGAATTCGTATTGGATCCCACCCAGCCCAACCACTACAGCCAATTATTAACCCACTTAACACACCACCACCTCTTCCCCCAGCGCATCCTGCACACTTGGAACCTCACCACTTCCCCAGATTCCCTTGACACCACTATCACCACTCCCGGTTTTTACAGTCTGCTCCATCTGGCCAATGCTATCAGCCAGCAGGAATTCTCCGGCGAGATTTGTATTGATGTTCTCAGTAACGGCATTGGGGATGTACTGGGCAATGAACCATTGCAACCAGCCAAAGCCGCCATTCTGGGACCATTAAAAGTAATCCCCCAGGAATATCCCTATATCCGGTGCCGCAGTATCGACATCCAAACCCCCACCCCTGGTAGTCGCCAGGAATCCCACCTGTGCCGTTCATTGGTCCAAGAATTTCTAACCCCCATCAATACTATAGACACTGCTACCGATATTGCCTATCGCAACAATCTCCGCTGGGTCAAGAGCTATGAACCCATCCGCCCCCCCGTGGCTGAAGCACCTGCATTACGGGAACACGGAGTATATTTAATTACCGGTGGCATAGGCGGTATCGGGTATCTTTTAGCCCAATATCTGGCCAAAACATGCCAAGCCCGGTTGATACTTACCGGACGTTCACCCCTTCCCAAGGATGCCAGTGGTACTGACAAACAAATGAAATTACGCCATTTAGAAGAGGCAGGAGGTCAGGTCCTCTATTTTGCCGCCGATGTGGCCGATAAAACCCGCATGGTAGAGTGTCTGCAACAAGCCGAAGCGACCTTTGGGCCTATTAACGGTGTCATTCATGCCGCAGGGGTAACCACGGGCAAATCTATTCCCTGCCCCACAGCCGAGACCGGCGAAGCCGAATGTTTAGAGCAGTTCCGCCCCAAAATTCAAGGCACTGCCGTATTGGCCGAACTATTCCAATCCCGTACCCTGGACTTTTGTCTGTTCACCTCTTCTTTATCTCCGATTCTGGGGGGCCTCGGTTTTACCGCTTATTCTGCTGCCAATGCCTTTATGGATGCCTTTGCCCACCTGGCCAACCGTAACTCTTCCAGTCGTTGGCTCAGTATCAACTGGGCCGATTGGGACTTTTCCGGTGCTCTGGGACAACATACCACCGCCAGCGAATTTCTTATTACTCCCGCAGAAGGCTTAAACACCTTCCACCATATTTTAACCCTGCTGGAATCCCCCCTGCCCCAGGTCGCTATATCTTCCGGCGACTTGCAAGCGCGCATTGATCGCTGGGTAAAACTTAAATCGTTACGTGACCATCAAGAGAACACCACCACCACCTTGCAACCCCGGCCCCTTTTAGACACCCCCTATGTCGCTCCCAGCACCCCGCTGGAACACGCCATCGCCCAGATATGGCAGCAGCAGTTCGGCTATGCAAGCATTGGTATTCAGGATGACTTTTTTGCCCTGGGTGGTGATTCCTTAAAAGCGATTTCCATGATCTCCCGGATTCATAAAGATTTGCAAGCGCGGGTAGAGTTAAGCGAATTTTTCGCCCGGCCCACCATCCAAACCCTGGCCGATTATATCCGTACCGCAGAAAAAGGAAATTTTACCGCCATCCCACCCGCAGAACAAAGAGAGTATTATCCTTTATCCGCCGCCCAGAAACGCCTCTATCTCATTGATCAAATGGAGACACAGAGTACCGGTTACAACATGCCCCTGGCCAGTTTGTTAAGCGGTGAATTGGACCTGGAACGCCTCCAGAAAGCCTTCGCCGCCCTGATCCAAAGACATGAGAGTCTCCGCACTTCCTTTCACCTGAAAGAAAACCAACCCGTGCAACACGTTCATGACATTGTTTCTTTTGCCATTGAATTTCCCACTTCCTTAAGAACCACCGATTTTATTCGCCCTTTTGACCTGTCCCATGCGCCACTGTTACGGGTCGGTGTGATCAAACAAGCCGAACAGGAAAATATTCTCCTGGTCGACATGCACCATATTATATCTGACGGCATTACCTTGCAAATATTGGAACGGGAGTTTGCCGCGTTATATAGCCAGATTGTTTTGCCGCCCCTCCCCTTGCAATACAAAGATTACGCCTGCTGGCAAAACTCCCCCGCGCAGCAGGACGCCATTCAAAAACAAGCCGCTTATTGGCTAAAAGAATTAACCGGTATGCCGCTCCTCAACTTACCCATTGATTATGTCCGGCCCTTAAAGCGTAGTTTTGACGGTGGTGCGGTGGAAACCCGGCTCACCAGTGACCAACTCGCCCCATTGCTAGCGATGGCTCGTGCTGAGGGTGCTACCCTTTTTATCCTGCTGTTGTCTGCCTATACTATTTTCCTGGCTAAACTAAGCGGCCAGGAAGATATCCCCGTTGGCACGCCCACTGCCGGACGCGGGCATGCTGATTTGGAACAGATCATCGGTATGTTTGTGAATACCCTTGTGTTGCGCAATTATCCCAGTGCAGAAAAAACCTTTCGCCAGTTCTGCCTGGAAGTCAAAGAGCGCACCTTGTTAGCCTTTGAAAACCAGGACTATCCCTTTGAAGGATTGGTAGAGAAATTGGTCAGCCACCGCGACACCAGTCGCAATCCCTTATTTGATACCGCCTTTGTTCTCCAGAGCCAAGCCCAGGACGAACCCACGGCGCAACCCAACAACCAGAATCCCATGCCGGGGCTTACCATTCAACCCCAACCCTTGGAAAAGGCGTCCTCGCCCTTTGACCTGATTTTTGATATGGTAGAACGACAGGACACCCTGTGTATCTCAATGCAATATTGCAGCCAAGTCTTTCAAGCCGAAACCATCCAACGGTTCGGTGCTTATTTCAAAGAGATCATCACCGCCATCATCGCCAATCCAGACACGCCAATATCTGCAATAGATATGTTACCCGAAGCAGAAAAACAGTTGATCTTATTTGATTTTAATAATACCGTCACGTCCTACCCCGTTGATAAAACCATTCCCCAATTATTCGCGGAACAATCCGACCGTACCCCCGATCACATCGCCCTAATTGGCGAAAAAAACGGGGCATGCCAACTCACCTATGCTGAATTAAACCATAAATCCTCCCAGGTAGCACGTGTTTTAATCGCTCAGGGCGTCTTGCCCGATACCATTGTCGCCCTCATGATAAACCGTTCCATTGAAATGATTATCGGCATCCTCGGAATATTAAAAGCTGGCGCCGCCTATTTACCCATCGATCCCGATTACCCAGAAGAGCGCAAACAATTCATGTTATCCGATAGCGCCGCCAAAATTTTAGTCACCCCGCAATTTATCCAAGAATCCACTTCCGTTACTCACGTAACTCCCACTTCTCCCATAATTCCCGTTACTCCCATTTCTCCCACAAACCTCGCCTATGTCATCTATACTTCCGGCACCACCGGTAAACCCAAGGGTATACTCACTAACCACCGTAACGTCATTCGCGTCGTGCGTGACACCAATTACATCCACGTATTGAGCAGTGACCGGATCTTGCAATTATCGAATTTCGCTTTTGATGGCTCTGTATTTGATATTTATGGCGCCCTATTAAACAGTGCAGTCTTGGTCACCATCGCCAAAGAAGATGTCACCGATGCCCATCGTCTTACCTCGATTATCACCCAGCAACAAATCACTGTTTTTTTCCTGACCACTGCCTTATTTAACACCATCGTGGATATCAATCTCCCCTGTCTGGCCACTGTGCGCAAGATACTTTTTGGTGGTGAGCAGATATCCCTTTCCCATTCCCGGCGAGCCTTATCAACCCTCGGTCAAGACAGGATCATTCATGTTTACGGTCCCACCGAAACCACCGTATACGCCACCTATTATTTTATCAATACCATCGCTGATCGCCGCGAAACCATTCCCATTGGCCAACCCATTGCCAATACCACCTGCTATATCTTGGACAGATTTTTTAACCCCGTACCCCTGGGAGTTCCCGGCGAGTTATTTATAGGTGGCGACGGTGTCGCCCGCGGTTATTTAAACAACCCCCAATTAACCCAAGATAAATTCCAGTTTCTAGCCACATTATCTACTTCTTCATCTCTTTACCGTACTGGTGACCTGGCCCGCTGGTGTCCCGATGGTAATATTGAATTCCTGGGCCGATTAGATAACCAAGTTAAGATACGGGGTTTTCGCATTGAACCGGGTGAGATCGAACGGCAATTGCTCAACCACCCTGATGTTCGTGAAGCCATGGTTATGGTTAGAAAAAACAATGCGGACGAAAAATACCTGTGCGCCTATGTGGTAGCTAACATCGATGAAAAGGCGCTACAGGAATACCTGTCCCAATGCCTGCCCCCGTACATGATCCCGCCCTATTTTATCCGCCTCTCAGAGCTTCCCCTAAACTCCAGCGGCAAAGTGGATAAGTTGGCTCTACCGGAACCAGACCCCAGCCACACCCAATCCTTCACCCCATCCACCACCCCCTTGGAAGAAAAGTTGGCTTCTATCTGGTCGGAGATATTAGCCCTTCCAGTCGAAAAAATCAGCCGCGATGCCAATTTCTTTCAAATAGGCGGCCATTCCCTCAAAGCTACAGTATTGATGTCGAAAATCCATCACGTCTTTCATGTCAAAGTATCTCTGGGCGATATTTTTACCCATCCTACGATTGCTGAATTGGCCGCATTACTGCAAGAATCGCTCCAAGAGGAATTCCAACCCCTCGCACCCGTGGAAGAAAAAGAGTACTATCCCGTCTCCTCCGCTCAAAAACGATTATACATCCAACAACACATGATCGAAAACAATACCAGCTACAACTCCCCGCTTTTCACCCTGCTGGAAGGAGAACCCGATATAACCAAACTGGAAGAGGTGTTCCGGCAATTAATCGCCCGCCACGAAAATCTCCGCACCTCCTTTCATCTGGTCAACGAAGAACCCGTGCAAAAGGTACACCCTGTGGCGGAGATAAAATTCAGCGTGGCTATCTTCCCACCGGAACGATTAACTACCACTCTCTTACAACCCTTTGATCTGGCTCATGCCCCCCTGTTGCGGGTGGAATTGATAAAAGAGGGCGAACAAAGGTATATCCTTTTAGTAGACATGCATCATATCGTTACCGATGGGTTCTCCATGAACATATTGATCCACGATTTTATAACCCTTTATGCTGGCGAGACACTGCCCCCCTTAACACTTCAATACAAAGATTACTCCCAATGGCAGAACCAATTAATAGGCAGCCAGTATTTGAAAAAACAAGAGCGGTACTGGTTGCGGCAATTTGCCGGGGATGTTCCCGAACTGCGCTTACCCATCGATTTCCCCCGTCACCACGTGGTCAATTTTGACGGTGAATTAATCGATTTTTCCCTCAACGCAGACCTCACCCAGCAGATCCGGCTCCTGGCTTCCCACACTGGGACCACCCTTTTTCATATCTTGCTAGCAGTCTGCACGATTGTGATGGCCAAATACAGTGGACAGGAAGATATCGTGTTGGGAACTGCCGCAGCAGGTCGAAACCATATGGATTTGCAGGGTATCATCGGTGTTTTTGTCAATCTGCTGCCCTTGCGTAATAAACCCGCCCCACATAAAAGGTTTTTAGAATTTTTAACAGAGGTCAAGGATAATACTATTGCCGCATACGATAACCAGGATTACCCGTTTGATGAACTGGTGCGCCACCTGAATATTCAGGGCACGGGCGGCAGGACACCTTTATTAGATGTCGTATTTAATTTCTTCAATCTGGAATTGTCACGGGTGGAAATACCCGGCTTAACCCTTAAGCCTTACCAACCCAAAGGTTTGAAGTCCCGTTTCGATCTTGTTTTTGGGGCCAATGATTACGGTGACACCCTGGTTTTAGGACTGACTTATGCGAGCGAGTTATTTACCCCAGCCACTGCCCAGGCGATCACCGTGCATTATGTCCAGGTGCTGGAACAAATACTGGAAAATAATCAGATTACACTGGCCGATATCAAACTCACCACTATCGTGAAGAACGCCCCTTCCAGATTGGACCTGGAAGAAGCACAATTTGACTTTTAAACAGGAGCCACACACACATGACAAATGAAAAAGATTCCTTTAAAGATGCTGCCATTGCATCCCACCAGAACACCAAGGAACGTGATTACTGGTTAACGCAATTGTCCGGGGAACTAAGCAAAAGTGTTTTCCCCTATGACTTCACTACCGGAACCACTCCACAGGAGCTTAAAACTATCCGGTTTAGTCTGGGTGAGCCGCTCTTTTCCCAGTTAATAAAATTAAGCAAGGGTATTGATTATACCCTGCACATGATAGTAGTAGCTGCTACCACGGCCCTGTTATCGAGGTATTCTGGTAATCATGATATTATTGTGGGCATGCCGATTTACCGGCAAGACAGCGATCAAAAGTTTGTCAACAAGGTCGTGGCGTTACGCAGTCGCCTGACTGAAGCAATAACCTTTAAAGAATTACTGATGCAGGTGCGCCAAACCATTATCGACGCGGACCAAAACCAGAACTATGCGATTGAAACACTGCTGTATCAACTGAATATTCCCGAAACCGGTGCAGATTTCCCGTTGTTTGATTGTGCGGTGTTATTGGAAAATGTCCATGATAAAACATACCTGGAAGATATCCCCCTGAATACGGTGTTTTCTTTTCTTCGTAGCGACACCGATATAATCGGCGAGTTAACCTACAATCCGCGCCGTTATCGCGACGAAACTGCCCAACAGATCGTTCTTCACTTGAGCCGTTTATTGGCATCTTTTTTGCAGGATATGAATGCCCCGGTTGCTACTGTGGTATTTCTTTCACCTCAAGAGAAACAGTGCTTATTGGAAGAATTTAATGCCACGACCATGGATTTTCCCACGGCGCAGACTATTGTGGGGTTATTTGAAGCCCAGGTAGCCCGAGTTCCTGATGGAATCGCCCTGCACGGTGCAACCGATGATACAACCGCAGAAAACGCGCTCACTTACAGCCAACTGAATAAAGAAGCCAACCGCTTGGCTTATTGGCTACGACAAAAAGGGGGGCAACCCAATACTTTGATCGGCATAATGTCTGACCGCACAATCAACACGATGATGGCTATCACTGGCATATTAAAAGCAGGCGCTGCTTATTTACCTATTGACCCAGAATCCCCTATCTCGCGAATTGTTTCGATATTAGAAGATGCGGGGACCACTCTCTTATTAACTAAAACGCCATTGGCAGGCTTGCCCCATTCGTTAGAACAGCTTTCTATCGTGGACCTAACTAAAACGTTAGCCCCTTTCCCCGGTGAAAACCCGGCCCCGGTGAACTGTTCCACGGATTTGGCTTACAGTATTTTCACTTCCGGTTCTACGGGTAGACCCAAGGGGGTGTTGATCGAACATGGTCATGTTCATCATCTGGTGGTAGGTTTAAAGCAACGGATATATGATCGTTACCGTGCTCTGGCCCCGCTAAAAGTGGGTCTGGTATCGCCGTTTGTATTTGATGCCTCAATCAAGCAGATTTTTGCCGCTTTATTGCAAGGGTATTGTTTATGCATTATCCCAGAACAGGTACGCACGGATGTGGAACAATTATTTGAATATTACCGCCGCCGTTTCATCCATGTGGCTGATGGCACTCCAGCCCATATTGGCATGTTAACTGAAGCCATGTCGGAAAGTCGTTCTCATCCCGGTGTTAAGCATTTTTTAATCGGTGGTGAAGTCTTATCCCAGGGTGTGGTTGAGAATTTCTTTAACCATATTCCCGCAGGTGCGCCGCGTCCGGTACTCACTAATATATACGGTCCCAGCGAATGTACTGTGGATACTACTGCTTTTGACATTACTGACAACACTCGCTATCACCGCAACGATATCCCTATTGGCAAACCCATGCCCAATAGTAGAGTATATATAGTAGACGCGCATCAAAATCCGGTGCCGTTGGGTGTCACTGGTGAATTATGCATTGGGGGTTCCGGTGTGGGGCGTGGGTACTTGAACGATCCATCATTAACCCATAGTAAATTCCAATCCCACCCAACACTTTTAGCTACTACAATCTATCACACGGGTGACTTGGCCCGCTGGTTGCCTGATGGCAATATTGTTTTTGCCGGACGTAGCGACCACCAGGTGAAAATCAGGGGGTTCCGTATTGAGTTGGAAGATATCCAAGCGCAATTGGGCCGTCATCCGTTGATCAAGGAAACGATTGTTATGACCAGACAGGATCAGACCGGGGATAAATATCTATGTGCCTATATCGTGTGGAACATGGCAGCTACGGAATCCAATGTTTCAGAATTACGGGACTATTTATCCCGTGAATTACCCGAATACATGATTCCCAGCCGTTTTATCCGCTTGGTTGCCCTTCCCTTAACTGCCAATGGCAAAGTGGACCGCCGCCGCTTACCCTCACCGGAAAGCGAGGCAGGAAAAATCTATTCCCCACCCCGTGATTCATTGGAAGAGAAACTGGTAGAAACATGGGCGGATTTATTAGGAAAAGAAAAAGAGAAGTTGGGTATTGACGATAACTTCTTTGAAATTGGCGGCCATTCCTTAAAAGCGACGATCTTAATTTCCAGGATGCACAAGTCATTTAATGTCAAAATCCCCTTGACTGACATATTTCGCGGCCCCTCTATCCGGGAACTGGCAGCGCGCATCAGAAAAGCCAACACCCAGGATTTTAACGCTATCCCCCTGGTAGAAAAAAAGGAATATTATCCCCTGACCTCGGCGATGACACGGTTGTACTTCGAACAGCAGTTGGACCCGCAAAGCACGGCTTATAATATATCTTCAGTAGCTCAATTGGAAGGCGCACTGGATACGCATCGCTTCACGACTGTGTTTCAACTACTACTGGAGCGACATGAAAGCTTAAGAACCTCCTTTCAATTACTGGCGGGCCAACCTGTGCAAAAAGTACATGAAACGGCAGAAGTGCCATTTACTGTTGTTTATGATCAGTTAGATATCCATGTCACACCCATTGAAAAAGCCATCGCGCCTTTTTTCGCGCCTTTTGATCTTGCGCAGCCACCGTTAATGAGAGTGGGGTTGTTCAAAACCGGTGCCACCCAACATGTTTTTATTGTCAACATCAATCATATTATAGCTGATGGCACTTCGATTGCTATTTTATGCCGCGAGTTCATGGCGCTCTATAATAAAAAAACCTTGCCGCCATTACGAGTGCAATACAAGGATTTTTCTCAATGGAAACACCAACAGCTTCTTTTAGAAGACCAATCTCTGGAAAAACAAGAGCAGTTCTGGCTGGGACAATTCAGCGGGGAACTCCCGGTCTTAAATCTGCCGTATGATTATCCGCGTCCACCGCGAAAAAGTTCCGCTGGCGCTATTTATGAAACTGTTGTCGGGGAAACAGAGACCGAGCAAATATTGGCTCTGGCCACACAGGAAAACGTGACGCTCTATATTCTGGGGTTGTCTTTGTTTAATGTGTTGCTGATGAAATTAAGTGGCCAGGAAGATATTATCGTGGGTTCTCCGAATGCTGGGCGATTGCATACTGATTTAGAACCGATGATTGGCATGTTCGTTAATACTCTGCCTTTGCGGAACCACCCCGGGGGTCAACTTACCTTTAAAGCCTTTTTGAAGGAGGTAAAAGAGCGCACGCTGGAGGCGTTTGCCAACCAGGATTATGCGTTTGAGACATTGGTCAGTCGGGTATTGGTCCGGCGGGATCCTTCACGAACACCGTTGACCGATGTTTTTTTCGCGGTGCAAAATATGGACCGTTCGCCGTTGGAGAGTGGGGGGTTACGGATGGTTCCTTATGAACACGGCCATTTTAATGCCCGGTTTGATCTCTGTTTTCATGTATTCGAGGAAAATGCGCAGCTCCATTTTATGATAGAATACTGCACCGAGTTATTTAAATTGGAAACGGTGGCCATGTTTATCAAGAATTTTAACGAGATTGCTGCCCTGGTAGTAGCCAACCGAGATATACTGTTGCGGGATATTCGCATCTCCACGGAAATCAAGAATATAATCACCACGATGCCGCAGGTTGACCTGGGCTTTTAGAAGGAGCAATACATGGAACAGTATTATCTATCGGCAAAAATTCGCAAGGCTGCCAACCAAAACATCACGGAACGAGACTATTGGCACCATACCCTGGCCGGGGATATTGTCAAGAGTTCTTTCCCCTCGGATATCCAGCTTTCCGATTCATTTCGGGAGGAACAGGCTGTCTTTCAATTGAGTGAGGGTATTTTCACTGCTTTAAGCCAACGGTGCCGGGAAAACCTGTACAGTTTGCAAATCTATCTGACTGCTGCGGTAATGGCGCTATTGTCCAGAACGACTGGGTTGGAAGATATTATGATTGGTACTCCGGTTTACAAACAGGACAATACAACGGATTTGCTCAATCGTCTCTTACCGCTACGAAATCAGATTACAGCGGGACTGACGTTTAAACAATTATTAATTGAGGTTAAAGAGATCATTGCCACGGGTATAAAAAATCAGAACTATCCGATAGAATTGATGGTAGAACAGTTAAATCTCCCGGCCCACACTACCACCGATTTCCCGTTGTTTGACGTCTCTGTCTGTATGACTGGAATCCATGACCCGGTCTATCTTGAAGGAATTAAACAGCAGATTATTTTTACATTCACCTTACACTCCGACTCGTTAGAAGCGGAGGTGCGTTACAATGCGAATCGTTATAGTGCTGAAATAATAGCACAATTAATCACCCATTTCCAGCAATGGCTGACTAGTGCCCTACACGACTTAGATGGCACTCTTGCTACGATTGAACTATTAACGCCCACTGAAATCAAACATATCTTATATGAATTAAACGACACGCATACGGCATATCCAACTGAAAAAACCATCCGCCAATTATTCACCGAACAAGTGTTACGAACCCCGGATCACATTGCCCTAATCGGAGAAAAAAACAAGAGAAACCAATTAACCTATTCTGAATTAAATATAAAATCAAATCAAATCGCCCATGTTTTAAACCAACAGGGGGTCCAACCCGATACTATTGTAGCCATTATACTAAACCGATCTATCAACATGCTCATTGGCATCCTCGGCATACTAAAAGCGGGCGGCGCCTATTTACCCATTGATCCCGACTACCCAGAAGACCGCAAACAATTCATGTTATCCGACAGCGCCGCCAAAATAATCGTCACCCAACAATTCATTCAAGAAGCCACTCCCATATTTCCCAGAATTCCCATCACTCCCATTACTCCCACAAACCTCGCCTACATCATCTATACTTCGGGCACCACGGGAAAACCCAAAGGTGTTCTTATCGAGCATCGCCATGTGGTGCGGTTGTTGTTTAATGATCGGTTCCAATTTGATTTTAATCCCACCGATGTCTGGACGTTGTTTCATTCTTATTGTTTTGATTTTTCGGTCTGGGAAATGTACGGGGCCTTGTTGTATGGGGGTAAATTGGTTATTATTCCCACTATGACTGCGCGGGACCCCCAGGTTTTCTTGCATGTTCTTAAAGAACAACAAGTCACGGTGTTGAACCAAACCCCTTCGGCTTTCTACCGGTTAATGCAACAGGAATTTCTGGTACCGCAGCACCATCTGAATTTGAAATACGTTATTTTTGGCGGTGAAGCGCTGGCTCCGGGTCAATTACGGCTTTGGCGGGAAAAATACCCGGACACGCAGTTAATCAATATGTACGGTATTACTGAAACCACGGTTCATGTCACGTATAAAGAGATCGGCATAGAGGAAATTCGTGCCAATATCAGTAACATTGGCACGCCGATCCCTACATTAACCTGTTATGTGATGGACCCAGGTTTAAAACTAGTGCCCCACCATGTGGCGGGTGAATTATGCGTGGGCGGTGAGGGAGTCAGTCGTGGGTATCTTAACCGTCCTGAATTAAGCGCTATGAAATTTGTACCCAACCCTTACCAACCGGATGAACGGCTCTACCGTTCGGGTGACCGCGCCCGTTTTACTGCCAATGGCGAAATGGAGTACCTGGGCCGCATTGACCACCAGGTTAAAATCCGTGGCTTTCGTATTGAACCGGCTGAAATAGAAAAAGAACTGCTGGGCCATCCAGGGATCAAGGAAGCGGCGGTCATTGACTGTCTATTAGAAGAAAGCGCGGGCCATGAACGGTATCTGTGTGCCTACTTTGTGCCGCTACAGTCATTTCTGAACCCATTAAACGGCGAAGCGTTACGGGAATTTCTGCGGCACAAGTTACCGGATTATATGATTCCAACCTATTTTATGGAATTGGAAAGCATTCCCTTGACTGCCAATGGGAAAGTAAACCGCCACGTCTTACCTCAGGTCCGAGTAGTAGCGGGAAACGATTATGAAGCACCGAGGGGAGAAACAGCTCAGATACTGGCTAATACCTGGCAAGAGGTCCTGCATCTGGAACAAATCGGAGCCAATGACAATTTCTTCGCTGTGGGTGGAGATTCCATCAAAGCGATTAAACTGATTGGTGCAATCAATACGACCTTGGGAGTACAGTTAAAAATTATTGATATCTATTCTTATCAAACGATTGCAACTATGGCCGAGTATTTAGAACAATCCATTGTGGTGGTAGACCCGTATGAAGCAGACGCCATATTGGCTGTAGCACAATTCCGCGAAGAGATGATGGCCCACCCCTCTATTCGCGCCACACACACCGTGGAAGATGTCTATCCAATGAGTGATATTGAGAAAGGTATGGTGTTTCATTCCTTAAAAGAGGCGGAAGAAGGGGTTTATCACGATCAAATCACGGTTCAACAATCCTACCGGGATTTTAAACCGGAACGGTTTAAAAAAGCGATTGCCTTGCTGATTGAAAAACATCCGATCCTTCGTACTGCCTATTTGATGGAAGAGTCGGCCCATGTGATTTATAAATACCACAACTGCTTGCTTCAATCTGTGGTGTATCACGATATTTCCACGCAACCTCCAGTGACCCAGGAAAACACGGTGAAGAATTATATAGCGGCAAGTCGGCAACGGGGTTTTGATATGGGTCAGCCACCTTTATGGCGGATCGGTATTTTTAAGGGTAGCGGGGACATCGTGATCCTGGTCTGGGAGTCGCATCATGCTATTATTGATGGCTGGAGCAACGCCAGTTTTTTAACGGAGTTAAACAATACCTACCTCCAATTGGAAAGTGCCCCGGCTTTTATACCTGCGGCTTTAAAAGTGGGTTACAAAGAATTTATTACCCGCCAATGGGCGGAAAAACGCAATCCTGCGGTCAAAGCATACTGGGTGGAACGCTTGACAGATTATAAACGTCTTAAATTCCCCGACACTTCGGGGTCAGGTCTGTACAAATCCTATACCTTCGATCTGGGCCGCCACTTTCGCGAGCAACTGGAAACCTGCGCTGAACAATCCCATACTAATTTAAAGCACCTCTGCTTTGGAGCCTTTTTATACATGTTAAATATGTTTTCCTACCATGCGGATATTACTGCCGGACTGGTCACCCACAACCGCCCGGAAGCAGAGGATGGTGATAAAATACTGGGCTGCTTTTTAAACACATTACCTTTCCGGCAAATAATACCGGCGGCTATTACCTGGGCGGATTATATTGAGATGGTAGATAAAGAATTGGTGCGCTTAAAAGGATTCGAGAAACTATCCTTGCTGGAAATCGTGAAATTAGTGGACGAACCGGTGGAAAATGGCAATCCCTTTTTTGATGTGGTATTTAATCTGGTAGATTTTTTCGTGTACGGTGATTTGACTGACGCCACGGAGTTCGATGAAAAGAACAAGCTTGATCTGGTCAGTTTTGCCAGGACTAATTTCTTGATTGAAGTGAATATTGTGACGTTCCGTGGGGAATTGTTTTTCACTATTCATTTCTCTACTGGTTTTATCACCGAACAGGATGCCAACAGGATGGGTATTTATTTTAAAGAGGTACTGGATAAATTTATCCATTATCCCGACGGGATAATAGCCAAAAGCGACATCTTACCCGTGGCAGAAAAGCGGCGTTTGTTATATGAACTGAATAACACGCAAAACGAAACGCCAACAGCACAAACGATATCCGAATTATTCAACCAACAAGCCCAACGCACCCCGGATAACTTAGCGCTATTAGGGCCGACATTGCATATTACACCCTGGGACGAAGCCCACACTGTCTGCCTTACCTATGCCTGCTTGCAGCAACACGCGGAGCACTTGGCACAGGTGTTACAAGCAAAAGGGGTTCACCCCGGTATGGTGGTGGCGATTTGGGTGGAGCGTTCAGTGGAGATGATCGTGGGCACACTGGCGATATTAATAGCAGGGGGTGCGTATCTGCCTATCGAAACGGAGTTACCACCGGAGCGCGTGGATTACATGATCAAAGACAGTGGAGCCACTGTTTTATTGCGCGCTCACCCTGTAACTTCCTACCAATGCACAATCCCCACACTGGTGTTGGATTATACAGAATGGAATTTTCCTGTTCCTACCGATGCTCACCTGCCATTGGTCAATTTTAATGCTGATGTTCCTGCTTACGTTATTTATACATCTGGGTCCACCGGTCAACCTAAAGGTGTCCTGGTGGAACATCGCAATGCAGTGAATATACTATTGTACCGCCAAGCTACCTATCCCATTAATACTGATGTGACCTCCTTGTTATTGTTTTCTTATTCTTTTGATGGTTTTGTGACCGACTGTTTCACCCCTTTAATTTCTGGGGCGCGAGTTGTATTACTGGGTCGTCAAGGCAGAAAAGACCCGAATATTATTAAATCAGCTATTGCCGGGAACAAAATCACCCACATCTTTTGTACGCCACCTCTTTTCCAAGCGGTCATTGAAGCATTAACAGTGGCTGAAGCTTCCTCTTTACAAGTAGTCACTCTGGGTGGTGACCGTTTACCGGAGACATTATTGGAAGCGATCAAACAAAAGAACTCGACGCTGGAACTAGTACATGAATATGGTGTGACAGAAGCAGCGGTAACCTCGACTCTATATCACCACCAGGAAAAAGACTGCCAAATAAAGATTGGTGCGCCTGTCTGGAATACGACGATCCTCATTGTGGATAGCCACGGTGAACTTTTACCAATGGGAATAGCTGGAGAAATGCTAATTGGTGGAGCAGGTGTAGCCCCGGGTTATCTCAACCGCCCGGAATTAACCCATACCTTTTTCCAATCGCTGTCTGTATCATCGACATCAGCAACATCTTCCACTATCTTTTATCATACGGGTGATTTGGCCCGCTGGTGTGCTGATGGTTACATCGAATTCTTAGGGCGCATTGATTTCCAGGTCAAAATCAGGGGCTTCCGTATTGAACTGGGCGAGATTGAGAGCCGCTTGCAAAAGTTCCCTGGGATACTTCGCGCCGCTGTTTTAGCACGGCCCGATCACAAGGGGAATAATTATCTCTGCGCTTATATTGTCACTGACAGCCAGTTAGCAGAAATCGGGGATACTCGCCTTCAAGAACACTTATCACGAGATTTACCGGACTATATGATCCCGGCTTATTTTATTAAACTGGCGCAATTACCCATTACTTCTACTGGTAAAATCGACACGAAAAGTCTTCCTGAACCGGATATGACCCAAGATCATCATTATACTGCCCCCCAGAACGATGTAGAAAAGAGAATGGTAGAGGTATGGCAAGAACTTCTGGGCATGGAACAAGTGGGTATCACCCATAATTTTTTCCAGATTGGGGGTGATTCGATCAAAGCGATGCAAATGGTCTCGCGCTTAAAAAAATATGGCTTGGCTGTAAAAATAAATGATCTATTTGCCCGCCCAACGATTGAAAAACTAGCAGGTTGCACTTATACGGTTTCCCGACAAATTCCCCAGGACGTTGTTTATGGAGAAGTTCCCTTAACTCCGATTCAGCACTGGTTTTTTGCCAATCATCTGGCTGCGGGTCACCACTTTAACCAGGCTGTGATGTTGTTTCGCACCGATCATTTTGAAACAGATGTCTTGCACCAGGTTTTTACTAAATTAGTGGCGCATCATGATGTCTTGCGCATGAAATATCAGATAAATAATGGTCCAGAACATCGGGTTAGGCAACAAAATCGCGGCTTAGAAGGAAAATTGTTCGACTTGGAAGTACTGGACTTCACGGGTGATAATTCTTCGGAAGAAGAACTGGCAGCAAAAATCCAAACACATGCCAGCCGCATGCAGGGCAGTATTAATTTGGGTAATGGGCCATTGCTGAAGTTGGGATTATTTAAAACTGGTCAGGGAGATCATCTATTGATTGCCATTCATCATCTTGTGGTCGACGGTGTATCTTGGCGCATCTTGTTAGAAGACATCCATACGGGTTTTGAACAAGTTGAAACAGGAAAGCCGATCACATTGCCTGAAAAAACCGATTCCTTTAAGTACTGGTCCGAGTTACTCACCGAATACGCACAAAACCACTCGTTATCAAAAGGTTTTGCCTGGGTTAACAAGCCCATTACTTTTCCTTTATTACCCCGTGAGCGGCAAATTAGCACAGCGCAAAAAATACTAAAATATGCGGATGCAGTCACGATGGAGTTAAGTCACGAGGACACGCAGAACCTGTTGAAGCAGGTCCATCAGGCTTATAATACGGAAATAAACGATATTTTATTAACTGCCCTGGGTGTAGCTATCCAAGAATGGGCGCATATTAACGATGTATTGATTACTCTGGAAGGTCATGGCCGGGAAGCAATAATCGACGGCGTGGATATTGGACGTACTGTGGGGTGGTTTACTTCCCAGTTCCCAGTGTGGTTGAATCTGAATCGTTGCGAGGATATTTCATACGCCATTAAACAAGTTAAAGAGACGTTGCGTTCTATTCCCCATAAAGGTATTGGGTTTGGTATTGCCAAGTATCTTGCGCCGCAGCGGGACATGGAAAATCCGTTGTTTCAATTGGAACCGGAGATTGGTTTTAATTATCTGGGTCAATTTGACGCTCCTGGTGGCCCAGCGGATAATGCTACGGAGGGAATGAATACCCCACTCATGCAGTTTTCATCCTTAACTAGCGGTGAGAGTATCAGCAGAGAATTTAAACAGCTCCATACTTTGAGTTTTACTGGCATGATTGTGGCGGGGAAACTCTCCCTCTCGCTGACCTATAACCGCGAGGAATATGATAAGACTAGCATTCGTTCCCTGATGAATGGTTACGAGAGCCAACTGCTACGTATTATCGGCCATTGTCTGCAAAAACAGGTACGTGAATTAACACCGAGCGATGTACTGGATGTGTCGAATACGAATCTCTCGCTGGAGGAATTTGTGGGGTTAGAAGATCATATTGCGGCACATATCACTGAAAAACCAGCTATCCAATCGATATATCCCTTGAGTCCGATGCAAAAGGGTATCTTATTTTTTTGGCTGACCCGCACAGAATATGATATTTATTTTATTCAAAACCTGTTCCACGTGGAAGGAGTGATGGATACATTCATATTGGAACGCAGTTTTAATTTGCTGATTGAACGATATGATATTTTCCGCACTATTTTTATTCATCAGGGCGTGGAAGAACCGCTACAAGTGGTTCTAAGCCAACGAAATGTGCCATTGTATTACGAGGATCTAGGGCATCTGCCTGCTGTAGAGCAGGAACAGGTTTTAGAAGAATGGTGTCAACGGGAAAAAGAGCGCGGTTTTGATCTGTGTACAGATGTAATGATGAGACTCTCGTTATTTAGAACGGGGGCGAACGATTATCGTCTGGGTTGGGGGTTCCATCATATATTAATGGATGGCTGGTGCATGGGTATCATCTATAATGAACTACTGGACATCTACCAGAGTCTGTCTGCACATACCCCCTTACAATTAAACGACGTCACGCCCTATCAACGATACATTGAGTGGTGGCAAAAACAAGATAAGGCGGCTGGTCTGGCCTATTGGAAAAATTACCTGTCGGGTTATGAGAATCAAGCGGGTTTACCGCCATCAAAGACGGCCACTGGCTACGAATTGGCAGAAAACAAGTTTGCACTCAACCCGGAGATCACGGCCAAACTCACTGCTTTAGCCAGCACTCTTTCGGTGACTGTGAGCACGCTGTTTCAAACGCTGTGGGGCATCCTGTTGCAAAAATACAATAATAACGATGATGTTGTTTTTGGGGTGATCGTGGCGGGTCGTCCGCCGGAACTACCGGGAGTAGAACACATGGTAGGACTATTTATCAATACGATTCCGGTGCGGATCAAAAGTTTACCTGAAGAGACTTTTTCTCATCTGGCACACCTCGTACAGCAGGAAAGTACTACCAGTAAATCCTATGAATACCTGCCTTTGGCTGATATTCAATCGAGTACGCTATTAAAATCGAAACTGATTGAGCATATCCTGGTATTTGAGAATTATCCGCTGCATCAACAAGTAAAGAATGCGCAGCAGGATGAACATTTTGCCACAAAGAACTGGCAGGTCACGGATATTAAAGTCTTGGAACAAACCAATTATGATTTTTATATCACTGTGCTTCCCAGTGACACCATCACAGTCAAATTGAATTTTAATGCATTGGTTTATGAAGCGACTTTCATAAACCGACTGGCCGGACATATCCGTGAAATAGTACAGCAGCTTATCAATCATCCGCACATGGCTATAAAAGACATAAACATGACCCCGCAGATCGAAAAAGAATGGTTAATCTCCCATCTGAATCACACGGCTGTCGCCTATCCTGTAGAAAAAACCATTCACCACTTATTCGCGGAACAAGTGCAACGAACCCCGGATCATATTGCCCTAACTGGCGAAAAAAACGGGGGGTGTCAACTCACCTATACTGAATTAAATAATACGTCCACCCAAATCGCCAATCGTTTAATCCAACAGGGTGTTTTACCCGACACCATTGTAGCCATCATGATAGACCGTTCCATCGCCATGATCAGCGGCATTTTAGGCATATTAAAAGCCGGCGCCGCCTATTTACCCATTGACCCCGACTATCCCGAAGATCGCCAACACTTCATGTTAGCCGACAGCGCCGCCACCATTATAGTCACCCCCCAATTCATCCAAGACTCTACTCCCATAATTCCCAGCATTCCCATAACTCCCAGAATTCCCACTACTCCCATCACTCCCACACATCTTGCCTATGTCATCTATACTTCCGGCACCACCGGTAAGCCCAAAGGCACCCTGATCGAGCATCGCCATGTCGTGCGCTTATTGTTTAATGAGCAATTCCAATTTGATTTTAACCCCACTGATATTTGGACCCTGTTTCATTCGTATTGTTTTGATTTTTCCGTGTGGGAGATGTATGGTGCGCTGTTGTATGGTGGTAAACTGGTCATGGTTTCCAAGGCCACAGCCCGCGACCCGTGGGAATTCTTGAGCCTATTGAAGCAGCAGCAAGTCACTGTGCTCAATCAAACTCCAGCGGCATTTTATAATTTAATGAACCAGGAATTACAAGCCACAAACAGGTATTTGAATAGTCGTTTTGTGATTTTCGGCGGTGAAGCATTGAATCCGGCCCAACTTAAACCCTGGCAACAGATGTACCCGGGGTGCCGCTTGATTAATATGTACGGCATCACAGAAACCACGGTTCATGTCACCTTCAAAGAAATCAGTCGCCAAGAAACAACTTCTGATACCAGTAATATTGGTCAACCGATTCCTACGCTATGCCTGTATGTAGTGGACCGACAGTTAAAACTCATGCCTGTAGGTGCTGCGGGTGAACTGTGTGTGGGTGGGATCGGGGTCGCACGCGGTTATCTCAACCGGCCCCAATTAACCAGCGAGAAATTTGTACCCGATCCCTACTTAGCAGGGAATGTGCTCTACCGGTCCGGGGATTTGGCACGGCTGCTGGAAAGTGGCGATATCCAATATCTGGGACGGGTAGATCAGCAAGTTAAAATCAGGGGCTTTCGTATTGAACCTGGGGAAATCGAGAACCGATTGTTCCAAATTCCAGGGATTAAAAATGCGGCTGTTTTAGCCAGACAAGATGAACGGGGTGATAAATATCTATGTGCCTATATTGTGTTTCAAGCGGATATAGCACCAATGGCTTTAAATATCAGGGAATCTCTGGCCAAAGATTTACCGGAATACATGATTCCCGCTTATTTTATTCCCATGTCGCATATCCCATTAACCCCGAATGGAAAAATAGACCGCCACGCGCTACCAGAACCTGAAATAACAGCGGCACAGAATTATGTGGCACCTGTGCAAGAGGTGGAAAAAAGATTAACTGAAATTTGGCAAGAGGTACTGGGGGTTCAACAGGTCGGTATCATGGATAATTTTTTCCAATTGGGTGGTGATTCCATTAAAGCGATACTGGTCGCTTCCCGATTGAAGAAATACGGCTGGGATGTCAAGATCAATGATTTATTTGCCCACCCTGTTATCGCGCAACTGGCTTCATGTGTCATCCCGATCACCCGGCAGATTCCCCAGGAAAGCGTATCTGGCATGGTGCCACTCACCCCTATCCAACATTGGTTCTTTCAATCCTATACCACCCATAGAGACCATTTTAATCAGGCCGTAATGTTGTACCGTGAACAGGGGATCGCTGAAGAGTCATTAAAACAGGTGTTTACCCACTTGGTGAAACATCATGATGCATTACGTATAATATTCCCGACTCATTCCCAGGCAGGCATCACGCAACAGAATAGAGAGACAACCGGACCTTTATTCGACCTGGACGTGTATGATTTCAGAGCCGTTACCGATGTAGCGGAAGAAATCGAAGGGATTGTGCGTCGCATTCAAGCCAGTATGGATATCACCCATGGACCGCTGGTTAAACTGGGACTATTTAAGACCACGAGTGGTGATCATCTACTGATAGCTATTCATCATCTGGTGATTGATGGCGTATCATGGCGTATTCTCTTGGAAGACTTGCAAACCGGTTATATGCAAGTGCAAACCGGGCAACCAATCACGCTTCCCGATAAAACAGATTCCTTTTTATACTGGTCCCACCAACTCACGCAATATGCTCAACACCAGCCCTTCTTCCATGCCCCGGATACGCCCATGCCACTGTTACCGCGTGACCATATCATCAGCAGTGACAAGAGAAAACTAAAATATACCCAAACGATCTCTATCCAGTTCAGTGAAACCGACAGTTTAAACTTATTAAAGAAGGTGAATCACGCGTTTAATACTGAAATAAATGATATATTATTAACTGCTCTTGGGCTTTCCCTGCGTGAGTGGGCCAATATTCAGCAAACCGCCATTGTTTTGGAAGGTCATGGCCGCGAAGCAATAATTCAGGGTGTGGATATTGGTCGTACTGTGGGTTGGTTCACCTCGTTGTTCCCCGTTATTCTGGATATGAGTCGCTATGATTTACTGACTGAATCTACCGGGCTTGCGTATGCCATTAAGAGTGTCAAGGAAACGTTGCGGCGCATCCCACACAAGGGAATAACCCATGGTATCGCCAAATACCTCGCGCCTAAAAAAGAAAACGCCCAAGCTTCAGAACACAATGAACCGGAAATCATGTTTAATTACCTCGGGCAATTCTCCACGCCTGCCACCACTTCCCAAGACGATATCCTTCAGTTCCAATTCTCCCCCTTGGCTGCCTCAGGCAGTGCCAGCCCAGAATTGGAGCAGCTCTATACGCTGACCATCAATGGCATGATGATGACCAATTTACTCTCCCTTTCCTTTGTGTATAACCAGTTTGAATATGACGAACAAACCATCCGTTCATTGGCTAATCGGTATCAAACCCACTTGTCTCGCCTGATTGCGTTTTGTTGTCAGCAACAGGAACCGGAACTCACCCCCAGCGATGTGATGGATGCCACGTATACCACTCTCTCCCTGGAAGAATTCGCCGGGATACTACACCATATTAATACGAATCTTGCTGAAAAGCCCACGATGGCAGCGATCTATCCATTAAATCCCATGCAGAAAGGGATATTCTATCATTGGTTAACCCGCTCCCATTACGATATGTATTTTATTCAGAGTGTTTTCACCCTGACAGGCAGCATCAATAAATCCTTGTTGGAAAGTAGCTTTAATACCCTCATTGAACGTTACGATATTTTCCGCACTATTTTTATGCATCGCGGCTTAGAGGAGCCATTGCAGGTCGTTCTTAAGCATCGTTATGTGGAGGTCGACTATCAAGATATCACTCATCTATCCGCCATGGAGCAAGAACAATTAATAGATCAATGGTGTCACACCCAGAAAGAGCGCGGCTTTGAACTGGATACCGAAGTGATGATGCGGCTCACTCTCTTTAAGACCCAGGACCAACAGTTTCAACTCGGTTGGGGGTTCCATCATATATTAATGGACGGTTGGTGCCTCGCGATTATCTATAAAGAATTGCTGGAAATTTATCAGGCGTTAAGTGCCGGGCAAACCTGCCCATTGCCCCAGGCTGTACCGTATCGGCGTTACATTCAATGGTGGCTCAAACAAGATAAATTGGCAGGTCTCACTTTTTGGGAACAATATCTCGCCGGGTACTCCCAGCCCGCCAGTTTGCCCCGTTTGTCTTCCACCCCGTCCCAAACCAATAGCGCGTATCAATTGGCACTCCATCCATTCACCATTTCTCCGGCTGACAGTGCTGCGATTGCGACATTTGCCAGCCACCATCACGTGACTGTAAATACCCTGTTCCAAGCCTTGTGGGGCGTGTTGTTACAGAAGTATAATAATAGCCATGATGTCGTGTTTGGCACCGTGGTATCCGGTCGCCCGCCGGAACTGGTTGGAGTCGAACAAATGGTCGGTTTATTTATCAACACCGTGCCAGTACGTGTCCGTTGTGCCCCGGATCAGAATTTCCCCCGGTTGCTGCAACGTTTGCATCAGGATAACACCCAGGCCAAGTTGTTTGAGTATGCGTCTCTTGCCGATATCCAGGCCAAATCGGAAATAAGAGGCACGCTGTTCGATCATATTTTAATCTTTGAGAATTTCCCCATTTCCCAGCAGGTTAAACATGCGACTGGCACTGCGCCATCCTTTGCCTTGGATTGGCAGGTTCAGGAGATCAAGTTGGTGGAACAAACCAACTATGATTTTAATATCATTGTTATTCCTTCAGCCAGTATTGTAGTCCGGTTAAGTTATAATGCCCTTGTTTATGATGAAGCCATGGTAATTCGCATTGCCGGGCATTTTTTGGAAATTCTAGGCCACGTGTTACGTGAACCCCGGTTACCCCTGGCAGAAATCTCGATATTAACAGCCGCCGAGAAACAACAACTGCTTTTCGATTTTAACCAGACCACCACCGCTTACCCCAAAGATAAATGTCTCCATGAATTATTCGCCCAGCAAGTTTCCCGAACTCCAGATCGTCTTGCTCTGTTCGGGCCCATCAATGGGGATTGCCAACTCACCTACTCGGAATTAAATAAACAATCCACCCAAGTCGCCCAAGTTTTAATCCAGCAAGGTGTTTTACCCAACACCATAGTCGCCATCATGTTAGAGCGATCCAGTGAAATGATTATCGGTATCCTAGGCATATTAAAATCCGGTGCCGCCTATTTGCCCATTGATCCCGATTATCCCGAAGAGCGCAAACACTACATGTTATCCGACAGCGCCGCCAAACTTCTAATTACCAAACAATTCATCCAAAACGCCACTTCCCCTTCTCCCCTCACTCCCATTACTCCCGTAATTCCCATAATTCCTATCACTCCGATCACTCCCACACATCTCGCCTACATCATCTACACTTCCGGTTCTACTGGCAGACCCAAGGGGGTATTAACCTGCCATTATCATGTCAGCCGTGTTGTTAAGCACACCAATTATATTGATATTACCCCTTCAGATCGTATTCTCCAGTTGTCTAATTATGCCTTTGATGGTTCTGTTTTTGATATCTTTGGAGCCCTCTTGAATGGCGCCGCACTGGTTACCCTTTCGCGGCAGGATGTATTGTCCCCTGACCGGATATCCACAATCATCCAAAAAAAAGGCATCACCGTATTTTTTATAACCACCGCCTTATTTAATACCCTCGTGGATTTAAAAATCGCTTGTTTCGATGGTATCAGGAAAGTTCTCTTTGGGGGTGAACGCGTATCATTGGAGCATTCCCAAAGGGCTTTGGATTACCTGGGAAAAGATCGTATCATTCATGTCTATGGACCTACCGAGACCACTGTTTATGCCACCTATTATTTTATCAATGCGATCGCACCCCATGCCAATACTATTCCCATTGGCAAGCCCATTTCCAATACAACCCTCTATATACTAGACCATGTCTTGCAACCCGTGCCCATCGGAATCAGTGGCGAGGTATACATTGGCGGTGACGGTGTAGCCAGGGGGTATCTAAACAATCCACAGCTCACCCACGATATATTTATCTCCTCTGCTACTCATCTTACCCTATCCGGTTTACCCATCCGACTCTACAAAACCGGCGATTTAGCCCGCTGGTTACCAGATGGTTATATTGAGTTCCTGGGTAGAATCGATACCCAGGTTAAAATTCGTGGTTTCAGAATTGAATTGGGTGAGATCGAGAGTTGTTTGCTAAAACATCGGCAGATTCGTAGTGTTGTAGTGGTCGCACGGGAAGATCATGGAGGCGATAAAACTCTGGTAGCCTATTTTGTCGCGGACAGCGATTTATCCCCATCCCAGTTGCGGGATTACTTGTCAGCGACTCTGCCCGAGTATATGATTCCAGCACACTTTGTACGTATCGAATCAATTCCGCTATCCAGCACTGGGAAAGTAGATAAAAAAGCCTTGCCAGAGCCCAAGTTGGACCGACCTTCCGCCACGTATGTGCCACCCAGTCTTGAAATTGAAATAAAATTGGTGGAAATTTGGTCCTCATTACTGGGAATAGACAAGGAAAACATCAGTATCCATGACAATTTCTTCCACCTGGGTGGGCATTCTTTAAAAGCGACTGCCATGATTATGAAAATATATAAATGGTTGCAAGTCAGTCTGCCCTATGCCGAGGTATTTAAATCCCCCACGATCCATCAGTTAGCGAAATATATAATAGGTATAAAAAATGGTCCCAACACCGTTCCATATGCCCATATTCCAGCGGTAGAGAAAAAAGAATATTACCCTTTATCCTCGGCAGAAAAAAGATTGGTCGTGTTGCAGCAGATGGACCACAACGCCATCACCTACAATATGCCAATGATTTTACCACTCGATGATTTGATAGATAATCATCATTCCCTTCAAGCCAAACTTCAACAAACCCTAAATAAACTAATCACCCGCCATGAAAATTTAAGAACCTCCTTCCAATGGGTCCAAGACGAACCAGTGCAACGCGTGCATGATCACGTGGAATTGATATTCCAATCCCTTGATTTAGAAACCCAACCCCAGGACATCACCCGGGTTATCAAAGATTTCATCCGTCCCTTTGATCTTTCCCAGGCCCCGCTCATGCGTTCCATGTTAATCCGTCAGCCCGGTGACCATTATACCTGGTTAGTTGATATCCATCATATCATATCCGATGCTGTTTCCCAGCAGATTCTTCGCGACGATTTTAACGCCTTATACAACGGTCTAGAACTCGCCCCCTTGTTAATTCATTACAAGGATTTTTCCCAATGGCAGAACAATCTAATAGCCAGTGGTGCAATGGCCGGACAAGAGCGCTATTGGCTTAAGACTTTGGAAGGCGAACTGCCCTGCGTACTGCTGCCCACCGATTATTCCCGGCCCCCCGTATTTACTTTTAGCGGCGCCCAGTATAGATTTACCCTGGAATTAAGCGATGCGCAAAAGTTCCAAGCGCTTGCTTCCCAGCACGGGGGTACTCTGTATATGAATATGCTCGCGGCTTTGACCACTCTGTTTTATAAATACACCGGTCAAACCGATATCATTATCGGTAGTGGTATTAATGGCAGACCCCACGCTCATCTCCAGCAAATCATCGGCATGTTTGTCAATATGCTGGTCATGCGCAACACCCCACACGGTGAAAAAACATATGCCACTTTCTTCACAGAAGTAATCGCCAACGCTACTGCTGCCTTTGCCAACCAGGAAGTCCAGTTCGAGGAACTGGTACACCAACTGCACCTGGAAAGAGACCCCTCACGGAACCCATTGTTTGATATTTCCATGGTCGTGCAAGATGTCCAGTCCACTCCGCAAAATATCACCCAACACACCCCGGACCAGACTCTACCCGCTACCATTTACCGGCAAACCACCGCTAAATTCGATCTCACCTTTTTTATAAACCCGCTAGCCAATGATAACAGTATTCATATTGATATCGAATATTACACCGGCATATTCAAAGAAGATACCATACAACGATTGGCCACTCATTTTATGAATGTCATCCATGCCGTGGTCACCCAGCCTAGTATTCAAATAAAAGATATTGAACTTTATTCCACCGCAGAAAAACAACAGCTTCTCTATGAGTTTAATCATACCGACGCCAACTATCCCCGGCAGAAAACCATCCCGCAATTATTTGCCGAACAAGTCGAAAGAACCCCCCATCACATTGCCGTGCGTCTTTTTACCCAGCCCACTGCTCCCGACCAGAACATTTTCACTTATCACACATTAAATCAAGCGGCCAACCGTCTCGCCTCGTTCCTGGTGACCCAAAAAGGCATAAAACCAGAAGACCCAGTAGCTATATTTTTGTCGCAGCCCTTGTTACGAGCCGTGGCTATCCTGGGAATCCTGAAATCCGGGGCCGCCTATGTGCCCATTGACCCTGCTTTGCCCCCACAACGAATTCAATATATGCTTGCTGATGCTGCCATAGCTGTTCTGCTTTCAGAAACCAAATACCAAGATCATTTAACTCAACTTCAACCAGAAAACAACCCGTTTAGCCCTGTTTATCTCGATGAGTACGCCCTCACCCCGACGGTAGCTGAAAACCAGCCTATACAGATGAATCTTTCCGCCCACAACCTGGCTTACATCATCTATACATCTGGTACTACAGGACGTCCTAAAGGCGTGCAGGTAGAACATAGTGGCGTCGTGAATATGTTATCTTACCGGACCCAAGAATATGCTATGAACACCGGGGATGTTGCCTTGCAATTATTTTCGTATGGTTTCGACGGCTTTGTCACCGGATTTTTCACTCCGATTTGTAGTGGTGCCGCCCTTGTATTGCTCCAAGATGACCAAC
Organism: uncultured Clostridia bacterium; assembly: GCA_964502145.1. Classification (GTDB taxonomy): domain Bacteria; phylum Acidobacteriota; class Aminicenantia; order UBA2199; family UBA2199; genus CAZCVI01. Next base: position 2,915 of record CAZCVI010000013.1, on the reverse strand, counting down.
TTGGTGATACTGCGACGATTTGCGAAGCCATAGTGACACATCACATCACCCATTTTATCTGTGTCCCTGCCCTGTATGCAGCGCTCTTAGACATATTGCCCGGTCATGACGTTTCAAGTCTAAAAGCCGTGACCTTGGCCGGTGATCACACCCCATCCCTGCTGATAGAACGAACAGTTGCTTGGAATAATGCCCTTGAGATCGTTAATGAATATGGTGTTACCGAGTGTTCCGTGTTATCTACCTTGTACCGTCATCAGGAACAAAATAAACAAAGCACCATCGGTTCGCCAATCGCCAATACCCGCATTCTCATTCTCGACCCCCATCAGCAATTGTTACCCATCGGTGTTTACGGGCAATTATGTATCTCTGGTTCAGGATTGGCCCGTGGGTATCTTAATAATCCCGAGTTAACCCATGCTAAATTCTATTCTGAATCCACTAAAATCTACCAAACCGGCGACCTCGCCCGGTGGTTACCCGATGGCAATATCCAATTCTTAGGCCGTTTGGATACCCAGGTTAAAATTCGCGGTTTCCGCATTGAACTGGGAGAAATCGAAAATCAATTGTTACTCCACCCCAAAATTAAAGATGTCTTTCTCTGCGCCAGAGAAAAAAGTAATAACGACATATATCTTTGTGCCTATATTGTTTTAAAAGCGCATGAAAAAACCCCAAGCCACTCCTTGGAATTAAAGACCTACCTGTCTGGTCGTTTACCCGACTACATGATTCCTGCCTATTTTGTCGAATTAGAAAAAATACCCCTGTCCACCAATGGAAAAGTAAACCGGCAGGTTTTGCCAGAACCTGAATTCAATCAAAGTCCAGTTCATTATATGCCACCTAGTAATGAAACCGAAAAAAAATTAACCCGCATCTGGTCCGAGGTTCTCGCTGTTGCCGAGGAAAAAATCAGCATCCACGCCAACTTTTTTGAACTGGGCGGCCATTCCTTAAAAGCAGCCACACTCACATTAAAAATTCATAAAGAGTTTAATACCAAAGTTCCATTGGAAGAAGTGTTTAAACGCGCCACTATCAGAGAATTAGCCCGATATATCCACGCCCTAGAAAAAGAACTGTACATGGCTATTGAACCCGCTGAAAAAAAATTCTTCTATCCATTGTCTCCGGCCCAAAAACGGTTGTATATCTTGCAGCAAATGGACTCGCAAAATACGACCTACAACATGCCCACCATCATTCCCCTCCAAGCAGAACCCAATATACAAAAACTGGAAGATACCTTTAAACAACTGCTAAAACGCCACGAAAGCTTGCGTACCTCCTTTCATTCCAGAGCAGAAGAACCCATCCAACGCGTTCATGACCATGTTCCCTTTCACATTAAAACCATTTCTCTGACCGGTGTCGCCGGGGAATTGGAAAAATTCATCCTGCCCTTTGATTTATCCCTTCCCCCCTTGTTACGGGTAAGTTTAACCAAGTCTTTGGCGGGCCAGTTTATCCTTATCGTGGACATGCATCACATCATTTCAGATGGTATTTCCCACCAGATATTAACCCGTGATTTTACCGCCCTGTATTCCGGTCAAGCACTGCCTCCTTTAAGAATTCAGTATAAAGATTACTGCCAATGGCTAAACAATGCCGAAAACAAGCAGAGTTTGAAACAGCAGGAAGACTACTGGTTAAACGTATTTGCCACAGAACCCACCCCGTTGAATCTCCCCCTTGATTATCCCCGTCCCCCGTTACTCAGTTTTGCCGGGGATATTTTCCCTTTCCAATTGGAGAGCATGGAAACCGCAACCTTAAAAGCCTATGCGCAAAAAACAGAGACCACTCTTTATATGGTTCTATTGGCAGTGTTTACTATTTTCCTTGCAAAAATTTCCGGTGGTCAGGAAGACATCGTCGTAGGAACCGGGATTGCTGGTCGCCGACATACTGATCTCCAAGATATCATCGGTATGTTCATCAATACCCTCGCCCTCCGCAATCACCCGGTTGGAGAAAAAACCTTCCACCAGTTTTTAAAGGAAGTAAAAGCAACTACCATGCCTGCTTTTGAGAATCAAGAGTATCCGTTTGAATTACTCGTGGAAAAAATCGTGTTACACCGCGATTGGAGTCGCAGGCCCCTGGTAGAAGCTGTCCTGGTGCTGCAAAACATGGAGTTTGGCACAATGTCCCCTCAGGATGAAGAAACACCACCAGAAGAAGCCAATAAAGAGAATATCCGCCATTCCGCCAAGTTTGAACTCAGCTTATATGGTATTGAAACGCATAATACATTGCGTTTTAACTTTGAATATTGTACCGCGCTCTTTAAAAAAGAAACGATTAACCGGTTTGTCCATTATTTTAAGGATATTATTGTCGCTGTGACCGCCACCCCGGACATAAAAATAAAAGATATTCCTATTTCTTATAAGTATATTGACGCCCAGTTTAAAGTATCTGGTGATGAACTCGAAGGTTTTGGATTTTAGTGGGAAGATTACCGTCATTGGAAAAGTGGTTCGGTCAAATGTCTAAAAAAAGCCTACAACCAGTTATTTTTGCCTTTATAATCCCTCTATCTTGGGTACAATGTTTCATTGTTCTGGTAAACCGTGTCATTTTTGGCGTGTTATGTCTTGTTTTCATGGTGAACTGGGTTGTTTTAGTAGTAAAATAAGTCATTTCCAGCGAACAATCATTAAATGTTGTAGTACACTCTTCATATGTTGTGGTGCATTCATTAAATGTCGGGGTACACTCTTCACATGTTGTGGTACAATCATTAAATGTCGGGGTACACTCTTCACATGTAATGGTGCAATCATTAAATGCAGTGGTACACTCTTCACATGTTGTGGTGCAATTATTAAATGTCGGGATGCAATGGGAGTGTATAATATTTTGTGTAAATTCATTTTCACGATATTTCAAATATGATA
>CAZCVI010000012.1:0-112938 GCA_964502145.1 uncultured Clostridia bacterium | reverse complement strand
ATGAGCTTCGCAACCGAGGAGTGGAAAAAATCCTGTTTTTTTGTGCGGACAATCTGAGTGGTATTTCCGAGGCGATATCGGCCTGTTTTCCCGATACCGAGATTCAAAAATGTGTGGTTCATCAGATTCGTAATTCCTTCAAATATGTGTCTTATAAAGATAGGAAAGAACTAGGCACAGATTTGAAGGGGATATACAAGGCCGCCACTGAATCCGAAGGTCTCGATGCCCTGGAAAAGTTTGCCGTTAAATGGCAAGCCCAATACCCTCATATCGCGAAATCCTGGAGGAATAATTGGAGTGAACTCAGTGTATATTTCAAATATTCGCCAGAAATCAGGCGGTTGATTTATACAACCAATGCGATAGAGAGTGTAAATCGTGGTATACGGAGGAGAACTAAAACCCGTAGCGTATTTCCTTCCATTGAATTATTGGGAAAAGTGGTATATTTTGCCTTGGATGAGATGAGCAGGAAATGGACGAGCCCATTACCGAACTGGCGATTAATTCACTCGCAGTTACGGGTCTATTTTGGAGAACAACTGGAGCGTTACTTAAATGAGTAGGCATAGAGGGGCGCAGTGACCGAAAAGATTTCCACAAAGTATCCACATTTTTTTCAACAATGTAGAAGATTTTATATAAATGCTTTGATGGGGTTTTCCACAAAAAAATGTGCCCTTTGTTTTTTTCAACAAAATTATGTGGAAAATAATTTACACAAAATACTTGACACAACCAAAAAATAAAAAAATACACAGTTCACCATAACATGGAGACATCGTACCATGGAATTCAGAATTGTAACCACGTAAGAAAGAGAATGTAAGCCATAACGGACACATATCCCCCCAATTTGTCCTTTCTCCCGTTAATATTCTCTCAATTCACCACCGTTTTTGACTCTGGCAACCAAAATTATTCTCACCTAAAGCGTGATGATAACGTCATCAACTCCCACCTCACCCCAATCCAGTTTTTTTCCAACAGCACCCTGCGAACAATCATAAAATCACCACCGCTTTTACGCTTTTCGCTACAGGTCTTACAAAATTGCCCGCAGGGTGCCACAGTTTATAATGAACAATTACGTGTTTACTCGTTTACTCTAACGTGTATTCTTTCCCATACTGCGCGATTTCTACCGCTTTTACACCCATCGCCAGCAGTTTTTCTTGTAAACTTGCCAATGCTACTATTTCACCATGCACAAGGAACACCTTTTTCAATTTTTCCAGGTTCATTGGCTTCAGCCACGCCTCAATCTCTTGATAATCCGCATGCGCAGAAAACGCATTGAAGGTTTTAACCCGCGCTTTCACCTCGTACTCCTTGCCGAAAATCTTCACGCTTTTCGCTTTTTCCACCAGCTTCCGCCCCAGCGTATTTTCCGCCATAAAACCCACTACCGCAATAATGGCCGTCGGGTCTTCAAGGTTATTTCTTAAATGGTGGAGAATCCGTCCATTCTCAGCCATACCACTCGCAGAAATAATGATGATCGGACCAGGAATGTCATTAAGCTGCCGCGATTCCCTCACCGATGTCACATAATGAACATTGTCAAATGTGAAAGGGTCCTCGTGGTTCGTTAGAAACTGATCGAAAGTTTCTTTATCAAAGCATTCTGGATGCACCCGGAATATCGCCGTCGCATTCACAGCCATTGGCGAATCAATGTAAATCGGTATGGCTGGTATTCTTTTCTCCTTGATCAATACATGCAGAATGTAAATCAACTCCTGCGTGCGCTCAATCGTAAATGCCGGGATAATAATCTTACCCTTGTTTGATACCGCCTGATTTACAATATCCGTTAACTCCTGTTGGGCTACCGCCATCACATCGTGCAGCCTGTTCCCATACGTGCCCTCCAATACCAGATAATCCAAATCCTGAAGCTGGGACGGATCCCTCAAAATAGGCAAATCCTTTCTGCCCAGGTCCCCGGAGAACCCAATTTTTTTCTCGCCATTGATCGTTAAATGGATCATCGCCGAACCCAAGATATGACCCGCATCAAAAAATTCTGCTTCCACTGTTGGCAACGCATAGAATTTCCGGTTATAATTGTAATTGACGAAGAGTTGCAACGTATTTAAGACATCCTGTTCATCGTATAAAGGTTCATACGCCTTCATGTTCCGTTCCGGGTGTTTTTTCAGCTTCTCCATGATGTATTCATAATCTTTTGCCTGAATATGAGCACTATCCAACATGATAATATTGGCCAAATCCCGCGTGGCAGGAGTGCAATAAATATTACCGCTAAAACCATTCTTAACCAAAATGGGCAAGGCACCCGAATGATCAAAATGCCCGTGAGTTAACAATAGGGCTTTTACCTCGGCAGGAGCAAACGAAAGGGTTTTGTTTTTCTGATACGCCTCCTCCCGGCGACCCTGGAACATACCGCCATCCACTTGCAATATATCTCCATTAACATTCAGAAAATGCTTCGACCCTGTAACTTCCTGGCACGCACCGTGTGAATAGAACTTGATGGTTTGCTTACTGTTTTCCATGATACAATATATACTATGTTTCGCAGAATATTTCAAGTTTTTTTTTTGCTTCCCCCAGGCAAGACCCTTTTATAAAAGGGTCCTGCACCTCCAAAAATTTATTATTACCGAGATTCACCAGCAAATTTCTGAAAAAACTGGACTAACTGGACATTCTGGACTTACTGGACTTCACAAAACCGTTGATTTTTCCAGCTTGTCTAGCTTGTCCAGTAAGTCCAGTATGTCCAGATAGTCCAGCCTGCCAAGGTTATCCGTGGCTCTTTTAAAACTTGGCGGTGGATTTTTTATTATTAATGAGCTGTTTTCTTTTTTTCTTTTGTGTTATAATGCTGCCATGGAAAATACGATTTTAGAGATAAAAAAGATCAACAAATCATACGGGGATATTGTCGCGTTGAATCATTTCAGTCTGAGCCTTGAAAAAGGCGAGGTATTGGGCCTGCTCGGCCCTAATGGTGCTGGGAAAACCACCCTTATTGCCATCCTATCGGGCACAGTCAAAGATTTCACCGGCACCGTGACTTTTAAAGGCCAGGACCTCTTTACCCACCGCGAACTAAAAAACGATATCGGCATTGTTCCCCAAGATATGGCCTTTTACGAGGACCTCAATGCCATGGATAACCTTTTGTTCTGGGGTGGTCTCTACGATATCCCCCGTTCCCAATTAAAACAAAGAGCCAGTGAACTTCTGGAACTTGTAGAATTGAGCAGTCGCGCCAAAGAACCGATCAAAAATTTCTCCGGCGGTATGAAACGCAGACTGAATGTAGCCATCGGTTTGATTCATAACCCACAATTACTCCTCCTGGATGAACCCACCGTGGGCATTGATGTACAAGCCAAGGTCAGTATCCTGGAAATCATTAAAAATCTACGTTCCCAGGGGACATCCGTCATCTTTACTACCCATCAGTTGGCCGAGGTCGAAGAAACGTGTTCCCGAATTGCCATCATGGACAAAGGAAATATTTTAGCCCAAGGTACCATGGAGGAATTGATCAAGATCGTCGGCGAGAAAGAACTCGTAGACATCGAGGGCCAATTTTCCGCCACTACCATTGCCGATATTCTTAAAACCACCGATTATATCGAGATCATGAGCGTGTCGGATAACCGGGTTAACCTGGCCTTTGAAAATACCGATAAAATACCCGCTATGATGGAATTACTCTTTAAACATAATATCACACCCTCCGATTTAAAAATCAAGTCCCCCAACCTTGAAGCTGTTTTTCTTAAATTAACAGGCAGGAGTTTACGAGATTGAGACGCCTATTATTAATCTTTAAAAACGATGTGAAACGCCGCCTTAAATCGCCCATGTCTATCCTTGTCCTCTTGTTGATCCCAGTGATGATGACCGGTCTCGTCGGTATGATCTTCGCACCCAGCGATAGCAGCCAACAACAATTACCCAAAATAAAAGTTCTCGTAGTGGATAAAGATAAAAACATGGCCTCTAAATTTTTATTGGGCGCGTTTGATGCCCAGCAATTAAAAGAGATGTTCCAAGTCACCGTGGTGGATGAAAAAGAGGGCCATAAACTTATTAAAAGAGGCAAAGCCTCCGCCCTGGTGATTATTCCCGAAGATTTTTCCAAGCGCTTACTGAATGCGGAACAAACAGAACTGTTAGTCATTAAAAATCCCGTGGAACAATTTTTGCCGCAGGTAGTCGAAGAGTTTATGGTTACTTTTGGCATTGTTATTTCCGGTATCGTCCAGATTTTTGAACCAGAACTCAAGTTGGTTCGTTCTTTGACCGATCTTTCCTTTGAGAATATCTCGATTACCCAGATGACCCCAATTTTGGAGAACAGCAAGCAAAAGATCGTCACCTTAAAACAATACCTCAGTCCTTTATTACTTTCGATAAAAAGTTTGACCGTCTCACCCAAGCAAGAGCCACTGAAAGAGCCGCAGAAAAAATCCGTTCTTAATATATTTGAGCTTGTTATGCCCGGAATGGCAGTAATGTTCTTATTATTTATTATCGAGATTTTTATGCGGGATATTCTCACCGAGCGTGAAGATGGAAAATTGCAACGCATCATGTTCTCACCCATTCGTACCATCGAACTGATCCTTGCCCGTATCTTCAGTGGTTGGTTCATGGGACTTATAGTATGTTTTGTGATGATTTTACTTGGAACCCTTTTATTTGGCATTTCGTGGGGAAATTATGGTTACTTGGTTGTGTTTTGTGCTATCACGTGTTTTTGGATAGCCGCTTTTTTTGCCTTGTTGAATGCTTTTTTTAAAAACAAGAATCAAGCCGGAGCATTAACCAGTCCTATTATTCTTGTTTTCAGCGCTTTTGGTGGTAGCATGATGCCTGTTAATCAATTGCCTCAAGCCATGCGCTGGGTATCTGATTTTACCCTTAACCAATGGTATATAAAAGGCGTGCAGCAAGTTAATGCTGGTGCTTTTCCCACCCTTCCCGCCAGTATTTTACTCGTCACCGGGTTGATTCTTTTCATGGCCGCCGCCCACTTTCTCAAAAAGAGAATCGCAGTATGACCCCTGATACCCATGAAACAAAACATACCGTATATAAATGAACCGAAAATGAATAACATGGTGGAATAATGAAACGAATCTGGCATATTGCATTGATGGATCTCCGCTTGATGGTACGGGATAAAATCTTTTTTTTCTGGACCCTGTTGTTTCCCCTTGTTTTTATTCTGATCTTCGGCAATCTGTACACCGGTGAGCAACCTCAAGCTGAATTAATAGTCCTGAATCAAGACAGCGGCAAGTGGGGCACTTTTTTCACTGAAAAACTCAATGGCCCCGGCATTGTTTTAAAAATAGTAACGAAAGAACCGGAACAATACACCCGATTACTGGTTATTCCCGAAGATTTTTCCCGTAAGATTGAAGCCCAGAAAGCCCAGGAGTTACTTTTCAAAAAATTTGCAGGAGCCAATATCAACGCTGCCGCACAAATAGAAGTTAAACTATTCCAAGCCATAGCCAAATTAATTACCCAACTCGCTTTGCATCCTGACACCGCTACCTTTTTCCAGCAACAGATGCCATTTAAAGATATCGTGCAAGTCAAATCCCAGTTCCCTGAGAATACTGTGACCAAAATTCCTTCCGGGTTCGATCATGTTATTCCTGGTATAATGGTTCAGTTCATCGTGATGATGGTGTTTATTTATGGAGGCGTTAGCGTGATGATTGACCGCAAGCGCGGCACCCTTTCCCGCATTCTCTATTCTTCCACATCCATTGCCCAGTTGTGGGGTGGGAAATTTCTTGGGCGAGTCATGATGGCTTTATTACAAGCACTCATCCTCATTGTCACCGGGAAACTCTTCTTTCACCTCAATCTTGGCAACACCTTTTTAGCCCTCTTAAATATCCTGGTTTTTTCTATTGCCATTGCTTCTCTCAGTATTTATATTGGTTCCATCGTAAAAAAAGAGGATTTGATCATTGGTATCTCCGTGCTTTTAGCCAATTTATTTTCCGCTTTGGGTGGCTGTTGGTGGCCCCTCGAAGTGGTGCCCCAGACCTTTAGAACCATCGGTATGATCTCTCCTTCTTATTGGGCTATGGATACTTTTCACAGTCTCATTTTTTTCAACAAGGGTTTTGCTGATATTCTCCCCAATTTACTCGTATTATTGGCTTTTGCCCTTGTATTTACCATTCCCGCCATCAAATACTTCAAAATCAAAGACTAGTAGTTATCTATAATAGTCATCTATACCAGAATTCACCGCCAATTCTTTGAGACTACCATAAAATCAAGTGGGAGTTACGTGAGTAACGGGAGGAATGGGAATTTTTTTGTTTATCCCATCATTCCCATAATTCCCATACTTCCCATAATTCCCATACTTCCCATTAAGTTGGCGGTGAATCCAGGCTATAATAGTGATTAGAAAGCGTGTGATCGATCCGCAGCCGAGATTTTGAACAAGTCCAGCACATCGTCACGGCTCAGGTCTTTGAAGTTTTTCGCATCCGCTGTGATCAGATTGTCCATCAGTGATTTTTTTCGTTCCTGCAATAGCAGCATTTTTTCTTCGATCGTGCCTTCCACCACCATCCGGTAGACCATCACGTTTTGTGTTTGTCCAATGCGATGCGAACGATCAATTGCTTGCGCTTCTACCGCCGGGTTCCACCACGGATCAAAAATGATCACATAATCCGCTGCCGTCAGATTTAAAGCCACACCTCCCGCTTTAAGACTCAAAAGAAACACCCGCGTCTCCTCCTTGTCCTGAAAATTCGCGATCATTTTCGCCCGTGTCGACAAGTTCACCGAACCATCAATATAAGAATATAAAATTCCCTCCCCATCGCAATGCGTCTTGATCACTTCCAGAACCTGGACGAACTGTGAGAAGATCAACACCTTATGACCTTCCGCCAGGATATCTTCCAACAAGTCTTTTAGATGATTAAATTTGACCGACGGAATCGCCCCGTGTTTTTCATCCATCAGGTGCGGAAACAAACAGATTTGTCGCAAGCGCAACATTCCTTCCAAGATACGAATCGAGGCACCACCCACACCTTTTTCAGCCATCTCTTTCTCCAGTTCCCCCCGGAAATATTTTGCCGTTTCCTCGTATAAATCAAATTGTTCCTGTTCCATCCGCAGTTTTGAAACAATTTCGATTTTTTCCGGTAGTTCTTTCGCCACATCTTCTTTTTTGCGGCGCAGAATAAACGGGAAAATCATCCGTCGCAACAAATCCCCTCGCTCTTCATCATGATCTTTTTCAATCGGTTGCGCGAATTCCTTCACGAACCAAGGCAACGTGCCCAGAAAACCCGGCAGCAAAAAATCAAACAGGGACCACAGTTCCAGACTGTTATTTTCCACTGGCGTGCCACTCAATGCCAGGCGGTTTTTGGCTTGTAATAATTTCATTGCTTTCGATATTTGCGCGGCCCCATTTTTAATGTTCTGGGATTCATCCAGGATCAGATAATCCAAAGGAAACGCCTTCGCGATCTCAATATCATTTCGTAATGTTGCATAACTGCTGATGATCAGGTCCCAATTCCCCCAGGCCGATGTATCTTTGTCGCGGTCTACCCCGATGTGGCGGTGGTAAGTTAATCCCGGCGCGAATTTTTCGATCTCCATTTCCCAATTGCGAATCGCCGAAACCGGAACCACCAGCATGGACGTTCCCAGTTTCCCGTTCGTTTTTAAAGATTGCAGCAACGCCAGCGTTTGTACTGTTTTCCCCAGTCCCATATCATCCGCCAAACACCCCGAGAACCCATAATCCTGCAAAAACGAGAGCCATTTGAACCCCTCCATCTGATAGCCCCGCAATTGCCCATTAAATTCTTCCGACAGCCCATAATCCGCGATTTTATCAAAATGGTGCAAGCGTTTTTCTGTATTTAATACTTCCCGTATCTCCGGCATATCTTCCATCTTCGCATCATAGAGCTTGTTGATCAGGATATAGTTTTTCGACGGCACCCGGAAGACATTACCCTGCCGTTGTCCATACCGATAGAGACTCGCCAGTTTTTCAATCTCTTTTTTCGTGACCAAATGCAGAAAGCCCTCTTTATCAAAGACCACCTGATCATGTTCATCCACCCCTTCCATATCCAATTCATACTCTTTGCCCGATATTTTGTCCCGTAGCACCGGTGTGAATTGCAACCAATCCAATCCCGACTCCATTTTAATATGCATCCCTCCCGTTGTATTGCCCAGAAACCGGTTCCATTTAACACTGAAAATACGAAACCCCTTTTCCAGGTATTTTCCCCCCCGCTCAATCAGCCACTTCAGCGGATCATTGTCCCTGAATTCATAATAATGATAGATTGCTTTCGTATCCCCGTTTAAACCCATCTGCCGGATCAACAGCCCGTCCTTTTGCAACACACTCAGACAATGGTTTTCAAAATCCTCGTCCCGTGAATACGTGCAGACGATTTTATCCGGGTGCTGCTTCACAAACCCCTTGACACGTTCATCGTAATTAAATTTTACCACCAGCCGTTCTTTAACCCCGTCAATCAAGTTCGGCGGATAAATATTCAACACCGGAATTGGTCGCAGTGTCAGTTCATATTTTTTTAACGGTTGCCGTTGAATCGACACCCACTCCGATTCAATTTCCTGCAACGCCGCCAGTATTTCTTCAAAATCACCCGTATGAAACGTTTTCTTCTCCTTCAGGAAGAAAAAGAGCGCATAAAACCGTTGGCACTCTTCCGGTACTCCGAACCATGTTTCCCCTTCCAGCGTCGTACATATAATATATGTATTGCCTTCCGGGCACAAAATCACTTCAAATCGATCCATGACGTCCAACACATCGCCAGCCACCCCAGTCAAGGACAAAAAGAACCTCAATTCATAGTCTTTTTTCCCCTCTAAAGAAGGCGCAAAACGCAGCGTCACATGGTTGAATTGAATTTTTCTTAATTCCTTATACTCCTTTTGATTATTATCCATCTGGCAAAAAGTCAATCCATCAGGAAAGTCCAATATTTCCTGCGCGATTTTCTTGAAATAGAGATTAAACAGCAAATTGATCTTAAACCCCACGTTTCCCGGCTGGTTATCAATATACGCCATATGTTCCACAAAAGGTTCCAGCGATTGCCAGAGATTTTTCTCCGTTTCATCTTTCACCCATTCGTATTTCGCGAAGCCTGATTTTGATATTTTCTGCGGTGAACCCCATTGGCCATCCGATAAAAGCGGCAGCAACACCCATTGGAAATAATAATGCTTTTCCCCGTTTAAATCCACCAGTTGCGATTTCAGATTAATCCCTACCTTCACTTTTATAAGTGGTTCCCCCACCCCCCCTTCATACCCTTCATGGCCGTACAGGTTGATAGCACCCATTTTTTGCAAGAACTCTTTTAAACCCCAGGTTTCAAACGTTTTCGAGACCTTTTTTAATCTCGTTTCCCGAAACCGTATCGCTTGACCAGCCACATCCATATCGAACGACTCCAGGTCCACCGCTACCCCAGAGACTGAGCTTTCTCCAATGAATGGATTGATCCTCTCTTTCGCCAAATCAAACACAATCTTCACGCTCCCCTGCACCCCCAGCGTGTTTTGGAACTCGTTTTTTAAGAAAAAAAGCGCCGCTTTCACATACACGTTTCGTATCCGTTCCTGACCATCCAGTTCCACACCCATCACCGTCACCGGGAAATCCAACTCGTCCTTCTTATTCAGGAAAATAATCGAACCGTAATACCCCGCGTCCCGGTAGAAATCCCGGTAAATAAACAAATAATAATTCTGCCCCATCTCGCCCATCGCCCCATAGCGAACGATCTGTTTTAATTCCGCTTCGGGAAATCTCTTACCCCAACGACTGTTACTCTCTTCATTGTCATACAAACCCATCAACTTTTTCTTAAATCCGTGGTCCATTTTTTACCCTGCCAGTTTCTTTCATTTCTCTAACATGCGATTATACCCTATAAGTCATATTAGGGGAAGAGGTTTTGCTTCTTCCCGTCCACATCGTCCATATTGTCCATATCGTCCACATCATCCATCCCACCAACCACAGAAAATTCCACCCCTTTCCCAAACCCAAACAAAGAAACTTACTGCGCAACACTCTTTTGAGAGATTCAAAACTCTGATTATCAAAACAAAACCCAAAAATAAAAAAAAATAAAAAAAAATAATATTAATAATTGCAAATTTTTTCCAAATTTATTATAGTTAAACATTAAAGAAAAAAATTCAAAATAATTTTTAGGAGAATAGACATGAATGTGAAACTCACCAGCGAAGGACTTAAAACGATTATGGAAGTATCCGGTAGTGTAGACATCCCCGGTGCCGAGTATTTGAAAAAGTCGTTGACCAAGGTATTGGAAGGTGATTCCTCAGAAGTAGTTGTTGACTTTAAAGAGGTTAGTTTTATCGGTAGCTCTGGAATTGGCAAACTGCTGCTGTTTTATAAGAACTTTACTGCCAAAGGTGGCAAAATAACGATTATCAATCTTAACAAAGAAATCTCCATGCTCTTCAAGGCCATTAAACTCGACAAACTGTTTAATATTTGATTCTCGTGAACGTCACTTATAGGAGAGGCAGACCAGACAGCAGGTTGCAGTGACCAGGGGGCGCTTGCCGCGCACACCCATAAAATGGTTTTCTACATCCCCTGTCTGGTTCATGCTTGCACTGGCAAAAAAAAATTCGCCTGGAACGAACCACGATGCAATAATCGTTTCAGCTTCCTAATTGACTTTCACCCAATCTTATATTAGAATTGTGGTATGCAAAAAAAGTGTAAGAATGCAAAAACTGTCTGCGCTGGTAACCTTGGTAATGATTTTGAAAAAAAAATGCACAGACCCTTGATTTTTTTTTGTTTCTTTACTATAGTTGCATTGTACAGCGAAAATTTCTTGAAGGAGATTAAACATGAACGTAAGGATAGCCAATGACGATGACAAAACAACTGTATTCATTTCGGGAAGCGTAGATATCCCCGGTGCAGAAAATTTGAAAAAAACCTTTAACCAGATTGCCGAAGCCAACCCCCAACCCAAAGAAGTCTGGGTCGATTTCGGAGAAGTGAATTTCATCGGCAGTTCCGGTATCGGTAAACTGCTGCTGTTCTATAAAAAATTCACCTCCAAGGGCGGCAAAGTCATCATTGTTAACTTAAATAAGGAAATCACCGCATTATTCAAGGCAATCAAATTGGATAAGCTGTTTAATATCTAAACAGCCAGACAATCTCGAAAGAATTATGGAAACGGCAATGAATATAAAAGGTACGAAAAATAAAATCATCTGCGAAGGGAATTTTATTTTCGACAACGCGGAAGCTCTCAAAGTCTCTCTCTTGGAAAAACTTGAAAAACTGAGCACAGATAAACCAGTAACTGTCGAACTAGCCCAAGTAATAGAAATTGATTCATCCGGTCTTCAATTACTGCTTTCCTTTTTCAGAACCATGGAAAATCGAAAAATTCAATATAAGATAATCAATATCAGCGATGAAATGGTGGAGATTTTAAATTTATCAGGGCTTAACAAATACTTTAGACTCGAGGTTTAAGAATGAAAAAGTGTATTTTGATCGTCGATGACTCGCCCACTTTGAGGGCCTCAGTAAATTTTGTTCTGGTAGGGGGCGGGTATGAAGTATATCAAGCGGATAATGGCGAATCAGGACTCAAAAAATTGGATGAAATGAAACAAAGCGGCCTACGGACCAACTTGATCATCTCCGATATCAATATGCCAAAAATGAATGGCTTGGAGTTCCTGAGAGCCGTCAAAGATCCAAAATCAACCTTTAAATTTATCCCAGTCATCATCCTCACTACCGAACGCGAAGATACCCTGAAAAAACAAGGCAAAGAGTATGGCGCGGCTGGATGGATGACCAAACCCTTTAAACCCGATCTATTATTGTCAGTGGTAAAGAAATTCATAAGGTGAAAAAATGAAGGATAACGATACTAATCTCGACAAGTTAAAGGAGATCTTTAAAACCGAAGTAGACGAGTTGATCGAAGATTCCGAAGAAGTCCTCATTGCATTGGAACAAGATGTAGAGAATGAAGAATTAATCAACGAGATTTTCAGGATTTTTCACTCCATCAAAGGCAGTGCTGGCGTTGTTGGGTTCAACGATATGGCCCACTTTGCCCACGGTGCAGAAAATGTCCTGGACCGCGTGCGCCAAGGAGAATTACGAATCTCCAAAAACCTCATCTCTCTCGTTCTCGAATCCATCGACATCCTTAAGAATTTCATCGAATACTACTTTGGCGGCCCCCCAGTAGATACAGACAAAATTAAAAGGATCGAAGCCTCTCTCAGCCGTTTTAAAGGAGTAGGCGAAGAATCCGAATATAAAGTCGAAGAAGATAAGAAAAAAGATCCCCAAAAAATTCGCAAGCCCAAGTTTTACGGTATTCATATGGAATTAAAAGATGATATCTTTTTTCGCGGCCAAGAACCCATCATGCTCCTACGCGAATTAAAGGAACTCGGTACGTTTGATTCGATCCGCGCCAATATCACCCGCTTACCCAACCTCGATGAAATTGAACCCCATAGCAATTATATCTTCTACGACCTAGTACTCCGAACCCGCCACAGCATTGACGAAGTTAGAGACGTGTTTATCTTTGTCATAGATGAGAATATTATCGAAATCGCCGATATCAGCAGCCGTTTTGTGGATGACGTGGATGTTGAACTCGCCGATAAACGATTGGGCGAAATCCTAGTCGATGAAGGCGTTATCGAAGAAGAAGAAGTCGAACGCATCGCCACCGAACATCGCAAAATCGGCGAAGAAATCGTGGCGAAATCCTCGGTTAAAAAAGAACAAATCCAACGCATCCTTAAAAAGAAACAAAAAAGCAAAAAAATACAGATCGCTTCCACTATACGGGTTAAAACCGATAAACTCGACAAATTGATCAATCTTATCGGTGAGATGGTCATCTCCGTCTCCCGGATATCCATGATCGCCCAAGAAGCCCGTAATAAAGAGATCATCAACAGTACCGCCGAATTAAGCCGCATCTCCCGCGACCTCCAAGAACAGATCATGATGGTCCGCATGGTCCCACTTGAAAGTACTTTCAAACGCTTCTACCGCGTCGTTCGTGACCTGTCTAATTCCCAGAAAAAAAACATCGAATTACATATTGCCGGTGAAGAAACCGAATTAGATAAAACCATGATCGAACAAATTGCCGATCCCCTAAAACATATGATCCGCAATTGCGTCGACCACGGCATCGAATCCCAGGAACAAAGAAGAAATTCAGGAAAACCCGAAAAAGGCAATATCTGGCTACGCGCGTTCCAAGAAGAAGGCAATGTCGTCATCGAAGTAGAAGATGACGGTAAGGGCATAGACACCGACGTTGTCTATCAAAAAGCCTTTTCCAAGGGCCTCGTCAAAAAAACACGTAAAGCCGTCACCGATGAGGAAATCTATTCTTTCCTCTTCCTACCCGGTTTTTCTACCGCCCAACAGGTTACTGAAATCTCCGGCAGGGGTGTCGGCATGGATGTCGTTAAAAAGAATATCGAATCCCTCAAAGGACGCATCGAGATCACTTCTCTCATGGGCAAAGGCTCCAAATTTAAAATAAAAATACCCCTTACCATTGCTATTATTGACGGTATGCGTTTACGAATCGGATCCCGTACCTATATCGTACCACTCGATGCCATCGTTGAATCTTTTCAATTATCCACCCTCGACCTCAAAAGCGTCAAAGGCGCCAAAGATCTCGTGAATTTACGCGGTGAAGTGTACCCCCTCGTTAAATTGCACAAATATTTCTGCGACGTCGAAACCACCGCCGAGAATTTTCAAAAAGGGATCGTGATCTTGGTCGAAAGTACCTTTAAAAAATTCTGTATTTATGTCGATGAGATTCTTGGTATCTCACAAGCGGTTATCAAGAACTTGCAAACCAATTACCGTTCTATTCCCGGGATTATCGGTGCCTCCCTCAACGGCGATGGAACTATATCTCTGATCCTTGATATTCCAGGATTGGAAAAACTTATGGATGTGTAATTGAAAAATGATGAATGAGAAATCTTTGAAAAACATATTCGTATGAACCAGGAGCAGGTGAAATGGCCATTCATGAACAACAATATATAACCTTTAAGTTGGAAGAAGATTACGGTATCGAATTAAACCGGATTAAAGAGATCATCCGTTACGAGGAATTAACGATTGTACCCGAAGCTCCTGTATTTATTCTGGGCATATTGAACTTGAGAGGAATTGCTGTTCCTGTCATCGATTTACGGAAACTCTTCCAATTGCCAGATAAAGATATCAATGCGTACTCCGTCATCATCGTCATGGAAATATTGGGCCGATTGATGGGAATACTCGTGGACGGTGTCTCCGATATGATTAATATTAAAGATGACGACATTACCCCTCCCCCACGATTTACCGAACGCAAAGGCACTAAATTCATCAAAGGAATGGTGGAGAAAGAAAGAAAATTTATCATGCTGCTTGATGTCAATAAAATCTTCTCTACCGATGAAATCGAAATAATTGATGGAATCTAGTACATACCAATAACAACTGCAATAATTTGGAAAAAATGGAACATATTGAACAAGGAGCAAGGAGGTAAGTATGAGCGAGTTTGGTGATTTGATCCCGGAATTTGTGGAAGAATCCCTTGAACACCTCAAAAACATCGAGGAAGATATTATTATTATCGAACAAGGTAGTGCCGATAAAGAACTGATTAACCGCGTGTTTCGGGCCGTTCATTCTATTAAAGGAGGATCTTCGTTCCTGGGATTAAAAAATATAGAATTGTTGTCCCATAAAATGGAAGATATATTTAACCTGGTACGAAATGATGAACTGGTATTTTCGTCTGAAATCTCCTCCAGCGTTTTAAAATCCATCGATAAATTAAAAGATATGCTGGAAGACTCCGAAGAGAGCGACAGTTATCAAATCGAAGAAAATTTACGAGAACTCAAAACCTGTCTTACCAATAAACGGGTCGACGAAGTCGCTGAAAAAATGAAAGAAGATATCCAGGATACAACAGTACAAATGGATAAACATCGCTTTGATGCCCTCCGTAAACAGGGCAAAAAAGTGTTCCTCATCCAATTCGAATTAAAAGAAGAAGCCCAAGGCGGCAAGAACCCCCTGGACTTTTTCAGCGAAATCGAAAAAACCGGCGAAATTATCATGCGCAATGTTGATATGGAATTGGTTTTTAAAGATGATGGCTTCACCGGCGAAGGCATTCCCCTTAGTATCCTGTATGCTTCCGTTCTCGAAAAAGACTTGGTCGCCCATATCTTTGGCATTGAAGAAGCCAGTGTTAAAGAGATCGTCCCCGACTCCTTGATCGAAGAAGAAGTGATCAAGGACAGCCGGAATCAAAAACCAGCAGGTGCAAAAAAAATCACACCATCCAAGGAAACCAGTTCCTCAAAACGGAAAAGCACCAGCCCCGATGTCTTTCCCGATAAGAAAAAAGGTACTGCCACCCAAAACATCCCCACGGATTTCTCCGACAATGAGTTTACCGAAGATGAAATTGGTGTCCGGGATGAAATCGACCATCAAGATGATAGTGATTCCTCCTTCCATGATGAAGCTGACAAAATCAGTGCCTCGGAGGATGTTGAATATTCTACAATAGACCAGGATGAGGATGATGAGGACGAGGATGTTGACATCGATATCATCAAGGACATGAATGAATATCTCACGTACTGGGTCGGTGACGAAGAATATGGTATCAACATTACCCAGGTCCATGAAATCGTTACCTTGCACCAGATTACTCCCGTACCCGGCGCAGAAGATTATACCAAGGGCGTTATTAACCTCCGCGGTGATATCTTACCCGTCTATGACTTCCGGGTACGCTTAAAATTTGAAGCTCGGACCTATGACAATGAAACCATCATTTTAATCGTGATGATCCACGGTAAAAAAATCGGTGTTATCGTCGACCGGGTCTCCGAAGTGATCCAATTAAAACGTGAACAAATCACCGAAGCCCCACAGATGCAACAAATCGCTTCAAATTTTGTCATCGGAATCGGTCAAAAAGATGGAAAATTTGTCATATTGCTGAAGTTAAAAGAGATATTCAGGAATGAAGATGCAGCCTAACAATGGAAATCATTGAACTGAAACTGAGTGAACTCGAATTTCGCAAAATACGAAGCATCGTATACAACACCACTGGCATAAATCTCGTAGATAGCAAACGCGCACTTGTTGTATCCCGCCTCGCCCGCAGATTGAGACAATTAAATCTCGACTCCTTTCTCCCCTATATTCGCCTACTGGAATCCGATGCCAATGAAGTACTCTTGATGATCAACCGCATCACTACCAATCTCACAAAATTCTACAGGGAAAAAAGCCAGTTCGTCGTTTTAAAAAAAGAGGTATTACCTCTGATTTTGGAAAATAAAAAACGGAAGGGGGAAAACTGGTTGCGAATCTGGAGTGCTGGTTGTTCCACTGGCGAGGAGGTCTATACCATCCTTTTTGAAATCGCCGATGCCTTCAACGGTCGCATCCCAATGAACCTCGATCTTAAAATTCTAGGTTCTGATATTGACACAAATGTTCTCAATAAAGCAGCTTCCGCATGCTACAGCGTCGATGAAATCGCAGGATTACAACCTGAAACCCGGGATAAATTCTTGGATAAACAGGTGAATAATCAATACCGGATAAAAGAACAATGGCGCAAATATGTCCTTTTTAAACGGATGAATCTCGTAGCCGATACCTTCACTTTCAAGCGAAAACTGGATGTCATTTTTTGCCGCAACGTGGTGATTTATTTCGATAAAAAGACCCGCGAAGAACTCTATAAAAAATTTCATTCAGTTTTAAGCGAGCCCGGCTTCTTTTTTTCAGGCCATTCGGAAAATCTTTTTAAGTACCACGACGTATTTAAATTCTTAGAAAAATCGATTTACAAGAAGGTAGTATGAAAGATTTATTTATGGATAAGTTCAACCAGAATGTCAAGATTCTTAATATCGGGGAGTACTATGCCACCAGTAAAACCGAAGGTATTGCCACCGTCTTGGGGTCTTGTATTTCCGCTTGTATATACGAGGAAGGAGGCGGCATTGGTGGCATGAATCATTTCCTCGTGCCCGGTGACTTCCGTGATGAAGAGATTTTTCTGAGCCCCGTCGCTCGCTACGGCATGTTCGCCATGGAACTGTTAATGGGTGAATTGATCAAGTTAAAAGTTGACCGTGCCCGTTTGCGCGCCAAAATCTTCGGCGGCGCCGATATCATAAATAGTCAAACCACCAATGTCGGCAAAAACAATATCCGCTTTATCAAAAGTTTTTTACAATTGGAAGGTATCCCAATCATCAGTAGCGATATCGGCGGTACCATAGCCCGAAAAATATTTTTCTTTCCTAAAACCGGCAAGGTTATGGTCAAACGGGTCACCCAAAATGTCATTAAAATCGTTGGTATTGAAGATCACTATCAACAGAAAATAAAAATGGAAATATAATCATGATAAAAGCGACGAGCCAAAAAATAAAGTTGCTGATCGTCGATGATTCCATCGTGATACGGACATTTTTAAAAGATTTATTCAGCGGTCAGCCTGATTTTGATGTGATTGAAACCGCTTCCAACCCCTATAAAGCCAGGGATATCATGCGGCTGAATTGGCCCGATGTGATTACCCTTGATGTCGAAATGCCACGCATGAATGGCATAGAGTTTTTAAAAAAAATCATGCACTCCAAGCCTACCCCGGTCGTCATGATCAGCACTCTTACTAAAGATCGCGCTGCTATCACACTGGAAGCCCTGGAAATCGGCGCAGTGGACTATTTTCCCAAGCCCGAAATAAGTACATGGGAAGTACTTGGCCATGTCAAAGAAGAAGTGCTACGCAAAGTACGTAATGCCGCTACCTCCAATATTAAAAAACGTGGTTTGATGCAGGAATCACAGACCATAATCGACACTGAGGCCGATGTCTCCCGCACCTTAAATAAAGTCGTTCTCATCGGTTCTTCTACCGGTGGCGTGCAAGCACTTACCCGGATTTTTGTTCGTCTTCCCAAAAGCACTCCCGGTATCGCCGTGGTCCAGCATATGCCGCCCACTTTTATTGAATCACTCGCCGAACAATTGGCAAAAAAAACCACGCTGACCGTCAAAGTCGCTTCAGACAATGAACCTCTTATCCCCGGCAAAATTGTTTTCGCTCCTGGAAACTATCACCTCGAAATTGTGAAACGCTCCGGGATGTTTTACACCCAGATCGTGGAGGGTAAGCCTGAAGGGTATCATATACCTGCCGTGAATCGATTATTCTCCTCTGCCGCCCGTATCGGTGGCCCCGATATTCTCGGTATCATACTCACCGGCATGGGCGATGATGGCGCAATGGGTATCCAACAAATGCGGCAAAACAACTGCCGCACTATCGGACAAGACAAAGAATCCTCCATTGTTTACGGCATGCCCAGGAAGGCATTCGAACTGGGTGCGATTGAAGAACAGGTCTCACTCTCGAACATTTCCCAAAAAATAGTCGATTTTGGCGAAGGAAGGTTAAAATGAGCTATAAAGGAAGTATTTTAATTATTGACGACAATGTTGATCTTTTAGAGTATCTGAAAGACTTTTTTATGATCTATAATTATGAAGTTATTTTGGCTGAAAGTGGCAACGAGGGCATAGAAAAATTCAGGGAATTCGCACCCGATGTAGTTATCTCTGATATTCGCTTGCCTGATAAAAGCGGCAATATCGTCGTCAAGGAGATCAAGGAAATCGATAACAATGTCCCCATTATCGTGATTACCGGATATTCCGATCACAATCTTATCCTCAGCGCCATGAAAAACGGGGCCGTCGAATTACTCAAAAAACCCTTTAAACCCAAAGATCTCAAATATCTCGTCAGCAAAATCGAAACTCTCTTCAAGAAAATCAAGGTTAAACTCAGCTCCTCTTTTCTCCAATGGGAAAAAAGGCATTTAAAAATCTCCAATGATATTCACCTCATTCCCTCCGTGACCGATTTTATTTTTTCCAATATCGATTATTTGTTTGGTGAACTCTCTTTTATGAAGATCGGGCTTCAAGAGATTTTGATCAATGCCATCGAGCATGGCAATTTGAATATCTCCTATGAAGAAAAACAAAGGATCTTGACATCCGGCGATTATCATCGCCACCTGCGGGAAAAAGCGGCGAATCCACCCTATATGGATAAATATGTCGATATCAAAGTATTTTCTACACCCCAATATCTCAAGATTATCGTCGAAGATATGGGTGATGGTTTTGATCTGTCAGAAATCCCTGACCCGGAGAACCCGGAAAATTTTCTAAACGAGCTGGGCAAAGGAATTATGATGACTCTTAATGCCTTTGACGATGTCAAATACAATGACAAGGGAAACTGCGTCACCCTGCTCAAATATTCCGATTCCTATGACCGTTCTAACCCTCTCCCCAAAGAGTTGGAGAGTTTTGAATTGGTCAGTGAATACAACCGCGCCACCAAGATGAAAAAGGAATTTGATTTCGAGTTGGATTTGGCCGCTGAGTTTCAGAATACATTCTTGCCAAAGAAAAACGAATTGCAGTATTTTACCGGTATCAAAAGCGATTATATCTTTATTCCTCTCCTAAAGGTTTCCGGGGATTTTATCGATATTACTAAACTGGAAGAAAACATCTATGGTTACTTTATCTCCGATATCTCCGGTCATGGTGTAGCCGCAGCGCTCATCTCGTCCATGCTAAAAGTGTTCTTCTCCCTTTATGGCAAGGATGTCCTTTCCCCCGAGTTATTGTATGAAATTCTCAACGAGGAATTCTTCTCTTACCTCAACTCCGGTGAATACTTCACTTCCTTTTATGGAATATATTTCGCCGAGGATAAAAAATTTGTCTATACCAACGCCAATCATCCACCGCCGTTGCTGCGAAAAGTGAATACCGGGGAAATTATTCCGTTGAATAGCGAAGGGTTCTTTGTCGGAGTCTTTAAAGATACCGAGTTCGAGGAAAAAGAAGTCCTGTTGGAAGCGGGAGACCGTATTCTGTTTTATACAGATGGAATTACTGAAGCCAAAAATGAAAAAATGGAGGAGTTTGGGGAAGAACGGTTGAGAATAATATACCAGAATGGCGCCCAATCCGATATCTCGCAATTGATCCTGAAAATAAAAGAGGAAGTCTTCCTCTTTTCCCATGAAAACATCGAGGATGATATTACCTTGGCCATTATTGAAATTGAGTAACCCTCAGTCCCCCCAAATGAATCTCTGGTTAATAGTACCAAGATAGCTGGGAACATATACCCATCTTGGTACTATTAACACCGAGTGCGATAATTATATTTTCATTTTTTCACATAAAAAAAGATATCTCTGAGCCACATAAGGTTTCACCATTATTTCGTTCACTGTTCACTTTTATATTGATCTAATTTTCTACGTACAATGATTCTATATCAATCCACTTATCCTGATAGATTGGTTGTGGTTAAGGCTCTAGTTTTTTGGTGAGCCACCGTTTATCCGGTTCATAGTTGGCGCTCCATTCGTTTCTTAGTCCTTTGGCACAGGCTTTCTCTTTATACATGCGGTAGAAAGCGATTTTGGCACCTCTGATCGTATCGTAACACTCGTCTACAATTAATTTCCTGTTATGAATCACAACCAATCTGCAATGATCTTTTGTCACCACGATAAAAACGCTTTCCAAGAAAAAATAAACAGCATTGATTAACATACATATCCTGGTTTTTCCTTCTGGCGTAAGATGACTTCCACTCCCAAAAAAAGAATTATTGTTACCCATGTGTGACCTCCCGTTCCGCTTTTATTTTGTTGGCTCTCTGTTTTTCGTAGATATCGAAAAACTGTCTATAATCATTTCTTATTTGTTTTATCAACGAGATGGCATCTTCCTTACCTTCAGGAATTTGCATCTTTTTGACAATCTTCTGATATTCTTTGTAGAAGTATTTAATAGACAAAATTCCCGGGAGAACGGGAATTTTTTTTCCACTTAGAATAGTGAACGTCCCACTATATGTCAATTCGCAATTGCTTGATTTCTTCCAGAACAACCCTTGATTGAACCCAATCAGACTACCAGTTAAAATTTTTATGGAACTGGGGGTTGATTTGGGCCAAAATGTGCTATATAATGTCTTTGCTTGGTTGACATTAGTGGTGTTCTTTTCATTCATTTGCTATCTTGCCTCGTCAGTTTATCAGCTAACTAAAAAGAATTAGGTAATCACGAATTTAATTCGTGATAGGTTTATTATAGTATAGGAAATTTGGTTTGTCAACCTTTGAAATAAGTATTATTATTTTTTTTTGAGTATTCTTTATAAGCTAATTAAATATCTGATAATGATGATATAATCAATGATTGCCACAAAAATTTCCTACAGATTCGTAGGATATTGGAGTTGTCTCAAAAATATTGTGCATTCAAACTGGGAGTTTCACCCTCATTTCTCTTCCAGTTGGAAAAGGAAAAAATAAAACCCCGTTTAAATTTACTTATTAAATTGGCTGAAATATTTTATTAAGCCATTCTTGGGGAATTTTATGACATGGTCAAGTGTATTTGCGTCAAAAAAACAAGAATCTCAGAAAAGAGTATGATTTTGTGGATCAAAGGGAAAAAATTCGTGATTTGCTAATTCTGGCGGAGAAATCCCCATTGGTGAGAAATATGGGAATGGTATTTACCTCAAAATACTTACTTAGTAAGCAGGTCATAATTAATCAAGATACAATGGCCCGTAGCTCCCGTAAAATATCGCTATTGTTTCTTAAATACCTCTATATATAAAGACCTTTATGCTAATTTTGTCAGGTGGGGGATTGATTAGCGTGGGGATAAAAAATCTTTTTTTTTGTGAAAAAAAGGCTTTACTTTTTTTAATTTTTATGTATAATACAGAATGAATGAACACTGATATGACTTCCCGTGATGTGAGTTCATTCAATTTTGAATTGAAAGTTCATCCGGCTGGCCCACAATCCAGATGATGCGAAACCATGCTAACAGTCCTATATATCGAGTATCATTGTTACTCAAGCAAAGAATTTCAAAATGAAAAATTTGGAGGCAAAAAATGAATTCAAACCAAAAAAAATCAATGATATTGGTATGTGTCCTGGTTGTTTTAATGGCAATGACTGGTACCCATGTGTTGGGAAGATATTTGTTGAACTATTCCAGCGCTGCATTCAATGAAGGTCTTACCGGTGGGAGTAGTTTAAGTGGGGCTATGGCACAAAGCACCTCTATTGAAACATGTGTCATTCAAGGCGCGGGTTATTATTTTAAAGCCTATTCATATTCGCTACTGATGGCCAATGAGATTGAATTGTCGGATTTAGAAGGCGTAAACTTTGTGGAGTTAAGAAGTTTTATAAATCAGGCCATTGACAATATGGAATTGGCATGCGATACTTATATTGACTTGGTAAATAAGGCAAATTCTACGTCGTATAACTCCGCCTGGATTAATCAGTTGATGAATTTCGATTATGGGGCATTTAAAGCCGAAAATGGCTTGAATGAAGCCGTTTTCAGTGATGTGCAGTATTTTCTATCCAATGGGAATGTTAGAGGGGTTTATGTTGAAACGGAAACCCGTTTTGAAACCATTTTGGAAGATCTTTATGATATAAAAGCTGGTATGGATGGGAATAGTTTACCAGCCAACTCCACTATTTGGAGGCTCAACCAGAAGTTTTTGGAATCAATGCTATTCGGTCAATATGTGGCCGAGGTATTTTACCAAATCGTAGAGTCATAAATGGAAATGGAGGTCATAAAATGGTGGAGTATTGCAATAATAAATCAAAAACGGGGCTGGATGTCTCATGAAAACTTTTAATTCATTCCTATTGTTCGAATCTAAGCGATTTGTGTCTAAACGAAATTCGATTATCATTTTTCTGATGCTTTTTTTTCTTCTCTATTTTGTCAAGACTGGTATCATTCAGTATGAATCGACCCCGAAGGACAACGAGGAGTTTAAAAAAATTGAGAAGTTGCAGGTAGCCCAATGTACCAATTATGGTCAGTACGGTGCAATGGGAATTAGGATGCTGTTTTCTCCTTCCCCCATAAGTGTTTTTTTTGCCAATACTGGAATTATCTCCAACTTGACTGCCGTGATTGATTCTGCCGCCAGACACAATATTTATAGCCCGTTGAAGGGGAAAAACGGTTTTGTGCTAAAAAATTTTGGATTCACTGATTTTTCTGGATTTATCTTGTATTTTGGAAGTCTGTTGGCGCTCTTGTTTGGATTCGACACCTTTCATCGCGAGGAATATTTAAAGTTTTTATCCAGTATTGCCAATTACCGCAAGGTTTTTCTTTTCATTACGGTGGCCAGAGTCATATTGCTCTCACTCACCCTGCTGTTCTTCATGGGAGTGTCATTGTTGATGGTGGTATTGAATAAATTAAAGTTTAGTTCTTCCGATTATTCACAGTTTATTAATTTTTTCTTGGTGATCCTCTTGACATTGGTTTTATTCTTTGTACTGGGCACAATTACCAGTACAATGAAATCAAAAATGACAGGATTGATGACTTTGGCTACCATCTGGTTTGTGCTGATTTTTTTTATTCCTGCTGCCATTCATGCCTTCGTTACGGGGAGAGCTGAATCAATGACCCCCATCTATAAATTAGAGTTTGAAAAATTAAGAATATTGATGGCTTTTGAGCGGAAAGCGTATAATGTTGAAGGTCGGTTTGACAAAAAAAAAGCGATATCCAAAGCGGAGAGAGATTTGGTGGAAGGTTATATAAAAAATGAGTTTAGTAAGATTCAAAATCTTGAATTTGAAATGCAGGCGCAAATGAAACACAACATCCAAATATACCAGGATTTGTCGATCCTTTTCCCATCGACTTACTATTCTTCTGCAACAAATGAGATCAGCAGTAAAGGTTATGATAACCTGATC
The DNA here is from genome assembly GCA_964502145.1 of uncultured Clostridia bacterium. Taxonomy (GTDB): domain Bacteria; phylum Acidobacteriota; class Aminicenantia; order UBA2199; family UBA2199; genus CAZCVI01. Next base: position 88,887 of record CAZCVI010000012.1, on the reverse strand, counting down.
GATTTTTATCAGACTACCCATAACTTGAATATCGCTTTTGTGCGATATTATACAGACCAGATTTTCTATTATAATAATTTTACCAATGTGAAATCTTTTATTAAGGGCGATGAAAACATGTACCTTGCACGGAGTCGCGTGCCCTCCAATTTTGGTCTGGGTTTGGTGCTCCTTCTTTTTTATATCATGATATTATCTGGAATTTCCTATATCCGGTACAAACGGGGTCTTTTTGATTTTACTGCTGATTGGCAAGGGGGATTAAAAAATCCCCCACTTTTCTTGGAAGGCGGCGAATTACGTCCTTTCTATGTGGAGGATTCGCGATTTGCCCAGCAGATGTACAATTTACTGTCCGGTCAAAATCATTTATTTAAAATGGGAGGATTCGAGGGCAAGATATTCGTTGAAGAAAAAGACATTGTTGCGGAGCCACTGGAAGTCGATTTTCTTTATCTTTGTCGCCTCAAGAATATTCCAGAAGACATCACGGCGGGGGCGTTGGTCCATTTGGTCAACAGGGTACTGGGACTCCGTCAGAAAGCCAAGGGGGAGCCCGGAAAAATACCAGTATCCACCTCCACATCGGCGATCTCCTATGGCAAAAAAAACATTAGTCGATTGGATCGGCTGGAACGCGAAGATTTGCTGCTTACCCTGCTACGCCATCAAACCCGGTCTATCTACCTGCTCAATGATATCAGTAAAGGTTTTTCTATCAATTTTGTACTTAAACTAAAAAAACAAATGGAGGAACTCAGCCGGGATAAAGCATTGGTCATCTATTTAACCTCTGATTACCATCCCCCAGTTAAAACTTTGAGAAAAGAGGAGACCTTCTTTAATCACACCACCTGGAAAGATGTAGTTGGAAGCTTGGAAGGTATCACTGACGATGATGAAAATCAGTGAAAAAATGCATCTGAGGTTATCGGATATGAAAACGGATATGAAAACGGATATGAAAAAAATTCAACTATTGAATGTGTTCAATAAAAATATTACAGTGCCTTGGGATGTTTATGGGTTCAATTTATAGAAGTGCAAATGGAAACGAAGAAAAAAGATAATTCAGTACAGATAGGAAACAGGTTAAAAGCATTGCGCCGCGATCTTGAACTTTCGCAAAAGGAATTTGCGGCAATCATGGAAATTTCCGCCAGTTTCCTCTCTGAAGTCGAATCTGGAAAAACCAAGCCAGGATTCAATTTTATCTTACTTCTTTATGAAAAATTTAATATTAGCCCCTCTTGGTTCCTGTTGGAGGAGGGCGAAAAATTTGTGAACGATCATAGCCGCAATGTATTTAAGGAACTTGATTTCGGCGGTCAGACTGATGATGTTATGGAAATGCTCAAATACATGTCGCTATCGCCTTTTGTGCAATCCACCGTTCTTTCAAGTTTTATGAAATTTTTATATGAAAACGAGGATATTATCAAAAAAGATATGGCAAAAAATAAAAAGCAAAAATTATTGAACAAATCGAATCCGATATAGCCCGTTATTCCACATAAGCGCTCTGAAAATAACATAAACAAGAAGAAAGAGAGGGTGGGGAAAACCTCATCTGGTTATGCTGGTTATGAATTGCGGCGCAAGTTATATAGTAAGCGCTCAATAAACTACCTGGATCGAGGGCCCCGGTTTTTTTTAGGCGTTAGATATTGTATTTCCCCCAATACAATTTTTGAAACTCTATTAACTCTTCCTGCATCATGTTTGTTGGCAAAAGTTGTCTCCAATCTTCTGTTGTAAAGGCATGTGGTAAATGATCAAATAGGTAAAGAAGATATGAATATGGCTCCAATCCATTTGCTTTAGCCGTTTCAATAAGACTATAGAATGCTGCACTTGCCTTGGCTCCATCAGGTTGATTTAAGAATAACCAATTCTTACGTCCTACCACGAAAGGACGGATTGCATTTTCCGTCAAGTTGTTGTCTAATGGAGTTATCCCACTTTTAAGGCAGTTGATCAAGCGGGGCTATTGAGAGATTGTATATTTGAAAGCTTCTCCCAATAATTTTTTCGGGGGAATGATCGGGGAATTGTCCGTTAGCCAGATTTTGAATTCATCCAAAATCGGCTTTGCTTGCTCCAGTTGCAATTGGTATCGCTCCTCGATAGACAAATTTATCGCTTTTTTTGCAATCATATACAATTGGGCAATTGACTCTATTGCATAAGCAGCATTCCTTTTTCGAGCTTCATTTTTCTTGTCGCTTTCATTGTATAGACGGGCAACTTCCACAAACTTGTGACGTGCATGTGCCCAGCAAGCCAGATGGATAATACCTTCAGAGGTATCGAGAAAATTGTACCCTGCAAAGCTGTCCGTCTGAACATAACCATGGTAGTCACCCGGAAATTTTATGGCGACACGACCGTCGCGACCGGATGAATAGCGGAAAATAATAATCTTCTTTCCAGGTGGTCCCTGACAAAAAAACCACATGTAACATTTGCTCTTGGATTTTTTATTTGGCTCGTTCAACACTCGCACCGTGGACTCGTCTACACCCATCGGCGGGTCTGATATCAGCTTCTCCTTAAGCAGTTCCAACAGCGGTGTTAATTTTTCCCAGACTCTTAATACCCACCCGCACATCGTGGCACGGGGTAAATCTATACTATAACGGGAAAATTGCTTTTCTTGCCGGTAAAAGGGCAGTGTGTCCGCGAATTTTGAGACAATTAGGTGCGCCAGCAGACTGGAATCTGCACTAATTTTAATGGACCAGATGGTGAGAATAAAGAATTATTCCGTTTCTGTTTCCAATAATGAAATCTTGGGTAACTAATACCTTCATTGCGCCAATACTCTACGCCAGAAAAGCCGCTAGCTTCATAACGCAGTATATGGGATTTCCAAAAATCAAACAAACCGCCGGACTCAACCGGAATCGCTTCTGCCATTGACGCCTCCTAAAAATTTATGGACACATTATGGCATACTACTTCTTAGTTAAAAAGATGTGGTTATTTGAGCGCTTACCCTTATCTAAGAACCGTGGATTCATTATTTTTAAAAAATTCGCCATTACATCCCTATCCGGAAATTTTTGATTAAGTGGTGAAAATATGTTTCGTCAGTTTTATTTTTGTGATTATTTTTATAATTTTCTAGTTTTTTGTAGAACTTTCCTATTTATATTAGAAATTTCCAGTTTATGTTGGAATTTTCCAGTAAATATTAGAAAATTCCAGTTTATGTTGGAATTTTCCAGTAAATATTAGAAAATTCCAGTTTATATTGGAATTTTCCAGTAAATATTAGAAAATTCCAGTTTATATTGGAATTTTCTGGTTTCAGTTACAATTCTCCAATAATTATTGAAAAATTGTGGTTACATGGACAATTTTGTAGGCAGGGGAGTTTATAGAGGGCTTTCAGCTAAACTCGGGACTTATACCTGAGTTGACTACAATTATTTTGAGTGCCAAAAAAATCATGACGTGAGGGGTTCTTTAAAAATCACTGTTCTATATATAATACGGCATAATAATAAGGTATAATACTTTTATGTAGAAAATGATTGCATAAAATGGATGACTTTAAAGAAACAGCGAATCGTGTGGGTGAACGGCTCTTAAATGGTGCTCCCGGTGCATTGGAAGAGATAATTGATCTCTATCAAAAAAAGATTTACAATTTGGCTTTCCGTTTTACCTACAATCAAGAAGAAGCTTGCGACCTCAGCCAGGAGATATTTCTCCGGGTATTTAACAAAATACACCGTTTCACTCCTAACACCGATTTTAATGCGTGGTTCATGCGCTTGGCTGTGAATGCCGCTATTAATTACCGCTCAAAAGTCAGAAAAAATCCTTCCTCTATGGCGGTAGAATTCAATGACGAAACCCCACCTTGCACTGGAAACCGGACCCAAGATCATTTGGAAAAAAAAGCCTTTAACGACAATATCAATACGCTCTTGACTGGCCTACCCAGCCGGGAGCGTATGGTGCTTACCCTGCAACTATGGGAAAAGAAAAAAATATCAGAAATCGCGGACCTGATGGACACCTCTAGCAAATCGGTGGAAGCACTGTTAACACGGGCCCGGAAACGATTGAAAAAAATAATAAAAAAAAATGAGGGGTTCTGATGATGGCGCTGTTTTATAGAGTGAAGAGCAAAACCAGTGAAACGAAAATGAAAGCATGTAAACAAACATTAACTGAGATATCCATTTATGGCACGGCGGTATCAACCGAGTCGCAGGCACATCTGGCAGAATGCCACTGTTGCACCGCTGCTTTTCAAGAAGCCGCAGAACTCGAAGGCTTTCTGACCACCCCGCCTGAACTGGAAGCCCCTATGCATCTGAAATATGCTATTTTAGCCGCTGCCCGGTCACAGCAGAAACACGCGTTTTTTCCTGCCCTTGGTTTTGCGTTTAAAGTGGCGGCTGTGCTTATTATTATGGTTTCCGGTTTCTGGCTTGGATTGCAAATGGCCAATGGAAATGCCGATACCAAGACCGGGGATTTTGATGTAGCCAGTGTCGGGGCTTATAAAATGAATACAGCTCCCAATGATCCCGCTAATCTCGGTGAAGTATATTTTGCCGTCTTACAAGAGGAATAATATGTCCAACAGAATAAAAATCCTATTGATTGCCTCCCTGATTTTGAACCTCGCGTTTCTCAGTGGTTTCGTGATCAAAAAGTATATTTTCCCCAATCAGATTAATAAAACAGTCGCTGAACCCAAGCCAAACATGTGTCAAATGAAACCCCATTCCGTGGGTTACAAGCATCTGTGCCAAAGGAATCCCGGTTTTAAAAATACTTTCCATGATTATCAAACCTATTACCGCCATGCTTCTGACAGTCTGATCAAGGTTAAAATAGAGTTCTTAACCCAGTTGAAACAGGAAAAACCAAACGGTGAAACCCTGGCACAATTGCTTAAAGAGATGAATGCCCAGGCTGATGAGCTCAATGAAAAAAACTATCGCCACTTGTTGTCACTCAAAGCACTTCTGAAACCCGCTGATTTTGCCTCGCTGATTGATTGTATGACCAGTGCTCTGGGTTCCTATAGAGAAATGCCTTTTCCCGTGGACAAGGGCGATTGTATGCAAAATGAAAACTAAAAAAAAAGCCGCTTGCGGCTAAAAACTATAAAAATACAAAGGAGAATTAACATGAAAAAGTTGTTTATTGTAATGTTTATGGCAGTTGTAATCGCTGCATGGGCTTTACCCGGTTTCACTGCTGGCGGATGCCAAAAACACTGTGGCAAAAAAATGATGGCTCATGGTGAAAAAGGAAGTTGCTGCACCATGATGAAAGAACTGAACCTGACTGAAACACAACAGGCTGAAATTGACAAACTCAAACAAGGCTGCATGGAAAGCAAAAAAACTCTGCACGCCAAGATCATGGAACTGCATCAGAAACAATGTCAACTGATGAATGCAGAAAAACCTGAAAAAGACGCCATCAATAAGATCATCGACGAATCCGCCAAACTGGAAGCCGAGATGAAAAAAAGCGGCGTGGATTGCAAGTTCAAAGTATCCGCGTTGTTGACCCCAGAACAGTTAAAAAAGATGCAAGAGATGAAAGCGAAATGTGGCAAAGCTGAGGGCAAGGGCTGTTGCCAGCACGGTCAAGAAGCCAAGGTTGAAGCCAAAGCTGAAACTGCTAAATGCAGTCAGGCAGCTTCTTGCGATAAAGCTAAAAAAAGTTGTTCCTAACTTGAAATAGGATGTCCTTTACGGACCCATTGCTTAAAAAATAAGACAAAAAATAATATAAAAAATAAATCGTTGAAAGGGTGAGAAAGCCGTTGCTTTCTCACCCTTTTTTTTTGCGTGTGTATCCCTGAATTAACTGCCAGATTAATGGGAAGACTGGGAGTTATGGGAGTTATGGGAAGTATGTGAATTATGGGATAAAACAGAAATATTCGCATTCCTCCCATAATTCCCATACTTCCCATAACTCCCATAACTCCCATGCTTCCCATTAACTTGGCGCTGAATCCAGGTATCTTTGACCGATTGTTTTTTTTTCTTGAAAAAAAAATTTATTTTTGCTATAACAACATTGTACGAAAAAAAAATCAATAGGAGGTCTTATGGATAACACGCCTCAAGAACATACTGCTGACGTGCCCGTTAGTAATAATGATTGCAATGGGACCGATATAAACTCTCTTTATAATTCATTTTTAAATCATCTCGCGTATTCTCTGGCCAAGGATGAGTATTCCGCCACCGAGTTGGACCGCTATGTCAGCTTGGCATTGGTAACCAGGGACCAACTGACAGAGCGATGGATTAAAACCCAACAAACCTATTATAAAAAAGATGCCAAACGTGTTTATTATCTCTCTTTGGAATTTTTGATAGGGCGCACTCTGGGTAACAGTTTAATAAACCTCGACTTATATGAAAGTGTTTCCCAGGCGTTGCATAAATTGGGGCATCAACTCGAAGAGTTACGCGAAAAAGAATTTGATGCGGGGTTGGGAAATGGGGGTTTGGGCAGATTGGCCGCTTGTTTTTTAGATTCTATGGCCACCTTGCAATTGCCTGGGTATGGTTATGGTATTCGGTATGAGTTTGGTATTTTTTTCCAGGGAATTATTGATGGTTTCCAGGTTGAAGCGCCTGACAACTGGTTGCGTTATGGCAATCCTTGGGAATTCCCTAGACCCGAATACCTCTACCCGGTAAAATACTATGGCAAAGTGAGTGAATATCATGACGATAAAGGGAGACTCAGATACGCCTGGGAGAATACCGAGGAAATAATGGCTATGGCTTATGACACTCCTGTTCCCGGGTATCGCAACGATACCGTTAATAATCTGCGACTCTGGTCAGCCAAGGCCAGTCGTGATTTTGATCTGCGCTTTTTTAATACCGGGGATTACGAACAAGCTGTCGGTGGCAAAGTTCATTCTGAAAACGTGTCCAAGGTTCTGTATCCCAATGATAATATTTTCGTGGGCAAAGAACTGCGTTTGAAGCAGGAATATTTTTTCGTTTCTGCCACGTTGCAGGATATTATTCGCCGTTATCTGAAGACCCACGATACTTTCCGCGAATTCCCTGAAAAAGTCGCCATTCAATTGAATGATACTCATCCTGCTATAGCTATTCCTGAATTGATGCGCATTTTAATGGATATAGAAAATATGGATTGGGATGAAGCCTGGGGTATGACTACCAAAGTGTTTGCCTATACCAATCATACTATTATGCCCGAAGCGCTGGAAAAATGGGGCGTGGAATTGTTTGAACGAATGTTGCCCCGGCATATGAAAATTATCTATGAGATAAATCGGTTATTTTTGGAAGAGGTCAACTATTTACACCCTGGCGATATTGATATCTTGCGCCGAATGAGCCTGATTGAAGAGGAACCAGAAAAGAAGATCCGTATGGCCCATCTCGCGATTGTGGGTTCTCATTCTGTTAATGGAGTCGCTGCACTGCATACCCAGATATTAAAAGAGCGCGCCTTCAAGGATTTTAATGAGATGTGGCCTGATAAATTCAATAATAAAACCAATGGTATCACTCAGCGGCGCTGGTTAAAATTATGTAATCCCAAGTTATCCGCGTTGATCTCTTCCAAGATTGGGGATGGTTGGGTGACTGATTTGTTCCAATTGAAAAAACTGGCCGCTTATGCCCATGATGAAGGGTTTCAAAACGAGTGGATGGCTGTTAAACAGTTGAACAAGCAAATGTTGCATGGTTATATTAAAAAACGCATGGGTATTGAAGTGGATGTTAACTCCATGTTTGATATCCAGGTCAAGCGCATCCATGAATACAAGCGCCAGCTTCTAAACATGCTTTATGTCATCACCCAGTACAATCGGATTCGCAACAATCCCAATGCCGATATTGTCCCCCGGACCGTTATTTTTGCTGGGAAAGCAGCTCCCGGTTACATGTTGGCCAAACGAATCGTGAAATTGATCAATGCTGTCGGAGAGGTAGTTAATCATGATCCTGTGGCCAAAGATAAATTAAAAATTCTTTTTCTCAGGAATTATGCAGTGTCTAATGCTGAAAAAATTATTCCTGCGGCTGACTTGTCCGAGCAAATTTCCACGGCGGGTATGGAAGCGTCTGGTACTGGGAACATGAAGTTCGCCTTGAATGGAGCGCTTACCATTGGGACATTGGATGGTGCTAATATTGAGATCAGGGAGGAAGTAGGGGAGGAGAATATCTTTATCTTTGGGTTGACTGCTGGGCAAGTAGAAGAATTAAAAGCCACTGGCTATAATCCCCGTTTTTATTATGACAACAACCCTGAATTAAAAGAGGTGATTGATATGATTGCCGGAGGTTTTTTTTCCCATACCGATCCCTATCTATTTCAACCCATCGTGGATGCGTTGTTGAATTATGGGGACACTTTCATGTTAATGGCCGATTATGAATCGTACATCGCCTGTCAGGATATCGTAAGCCAGGAATTTCGCGATAAGCGCCGTTGGGCCGAGAAATCCATTTTGAATGCCGCAAATATGGGCAAGTTCTCTTCTGATCGTACCATTTCCGAATACGCCAAAGAAATCTGGGGTGCCAAACCTGTTCCGATACAATTTGCTTGAATAATTGCAAGTGGTCTACTATACCTAAATCCACTGCCAAATTTCTGAAATCGTTGTGGACGATATGGACTTAGTGGACGATATGGACAAAAAAATGCTTTTGTTTTTGCTCCACATCGTCCATATCGTCCACTAAGTCCATATCGTCCATGTTTTTTCACAAATCTGATGGTGAATCCAGGTATATATATTATACTTAAAAAAATGATGCATCTCACATGGAGGATATGCTATGAAAAAATGGAGCGCTTATTTAGAAATATGTGGAGTAATCCTTATACTAATATTATCTGTTTCTCTTTTTGCCTGGAGTAACGAGGAAGAAAAAGTTCTGGACCCGATCTCCAGGGAAGTGGTTAAACTGCAAAAAGACCTGGCTCTGGATACCACGCAAACACTTAAAGTCAGGGAAATCGTGGAAAAAAAACACGCTCAAGCCACCAAGGACCGGGAACAATTCAAACTCTCCGCCCTACAATTGCTCCAATCGGCACGAACCCGCAAAGAAATAGCCAACAGCGCGATTATAGCAATACTGACTCCCCAGCAACAAGAAACGTTCACGAGACTCCAAAAAATGACTCCTATTGACCGGGAACTCACCATGTGGACCGAAGGACTGCTCTTAAACGATGATCAAGCTTTTACCGTGGAAGGCATACTGATTGATTTCTATAATCGTATTGAAGAAATGATGCCCGAAGGTATGCCGCCCATGGATGGCGAAAAACCGGCCATGGATATGGGCATGGGACGTGGTGGTTTCGGCGGACCAGGCGGTATGATGCGGGAAATGCTATCCAGCAAAATTTCTAAAATTAGAAAGATCCTCTCCCCAGAGCAAATCATCCTGCTTAAACAAATCAGGGATGACCTGAAAAAAAAGATGAAAGAGAATCGCCAGAATCCAAAACTACCAAGAGTGCGTCATTTTCTTTTTCGACTGTAAGCTTATTGTATGCCTTTTCTTTTTCTAATGCCCATTTTTTTCTTTCAATCCACCCAGGTATCGTGTTAAGGGATAATTTTGAATCAGGGGGTCAATTCGTTTTGTGTCATCTTCCACTACTCCACACCAATCACCTTTCCATCCTCACCACATTACCAAATTCCCCACCTAACAAATACTTCTTTCCTATTACTACAATAAGTAAATGCCCTGTTGGCATCAGGGGTATACCGAAATCCCATCATCCGTACAAGACTAATCGCCGTATTTCTGATTGAGGCCGGAATCTGGGGCCCATTACCTGTGCGAGTGCGACATTGATCTTCATCTAATCGTTTTGCCGAGGTTTGTGCCAGCTTCAGACTTGTCACTCCATAAGCCAGTTCGACGTTATGGTTTTCATTTCCTCGCTGTTTGTGTGTCACATCTCGCTTCACCAAAAAAAGTGCTGATTCAAGGAACAATCACAGCAATCGTATATACCCGGCTCATCACTTACCCAAATGTGACGGATTTCTATGCGATCGTGCCCCCTATGTCGAGGGTTTCATAATCGGGGGTAGATTTGAAGTTTTTTTTAAAACAACGCTCTTGATGTCTTCCAATAGAGTCGGTTGATTCTCTTTGGCTTTGAATAAATGATCCGCTCAAGAGCGTCCAGTTAGTCCAGCTTGCCACGGTTATCCGTGGCTCTTTTTAAAAATGATGGTGAATCCAGAGTCCTTAAATCCTCTTGAAAAAAAATTTGTGATTTGGTATAGTATTAGGGTATAAAAGAGGCACAACAAAATGGATGAATATTTACGACAACGGAAAATAATGGTTGACCATCAAATCCGGGCCCGTGGCGTGTGCGATGAAACAGTGCTCAAAGCCATGTTAACTGTTCCCCGGGAGCAGTTTGTTACCGGTTATGATTCCAGCAGTTGCTTTCATGATGGCCCGCTCTTGATTGGTTGCGGACAAACAATCTCCCAGCCCTATATTGTGGCCTATATGACCGAGTTGTTGGCATTGCATGGGGATGAAAAGGTTCTGGAACTGGGAACGGGTAGCGGTTACCAGACAGCAGTACTGGCGGAAATTGTCCGCGAAGTCTATACGATAGAAATCATCGAAACGCTGGGCCAGCACGCCCAGAAATTACTTACGGAAACATTGGGTTATACCAATATCCATTTTAAAATCGGCAATGGCCGTGAAGGCTGGTCAGAATTCGCACCTTTTGATCGCATCCTTCTTACTGCTGCTGCCTCCCGGTTCCCGGAAAACCTTTTTGACCAATTGGCCGAAGGTGGTATTGTCGTTGCTCCAGTAGGAGAATACTATCAACAACTGGTCCGCTACCGCAAAAACAAGGGGGAAATAGAAATTGAAAACTTAATTGCGGTGGCTTTCGTACCATTTGTTTGAACCAGTAAAATAGTGATAGCGTGAAAATTAATGAATGGAGTGTCATGATGAGAACAACTAAAAAAATGGTGATGGTTGCACTTTTATTAAGCGGCATGCTTTCCTGCTTCCTCTTTTGCAATCCCAAAAACAAGATCAAAATGATTCCTCTCTATATCGGGAATAATAAATTCACCGTGGAATTGGCTGACACCTCTGAAAAATGGATGATGGGGTTGATGTACCGGGAAAAAATAATGGATAATTTCGGTATGTTATTCATCAGCGATAGCGAAGAGTACCACTCCTTCTGGATGAAAAATTGCAAGATTCACCTGGATATTATTTTCCTTGACAACTATAAACAGGTGATCAATATTCATGCCAATGTTCCCCCCTGTACCACTGAACCCTGCGCGACTTATCCCTCCCTACGACCCGCTCAATACGTATTGGAACTGCGGGGCAACCGCGCTAAAGAACTAAACCTCAAACCAGGCGATACGATTTCTTTTACTTATAAATAATTGTACTAAATTATAATTTCAGTCGAAAATGGAGATGGATTATTCTATAATACTGTCTTAACAATACGTAGAGGAGTCCTATAAATGAGAAAATTAAAATTATTTAGCATGTTATTTGTGTTGTTACAGGTATTTGTGGCTGGCTATGCCGGTAATGGCCCGGATTTGGTGGTCACGGCAGTACGAACCATGGAACCTATCAAAGTCGATGGTGTCCTGGATGAAAAGGTGTGGCAGGGCGAAGGATATGGCGGGTTTATTCAATCCGATCCATCGGAAGGCAGCCCCGCCTCGGAAAAAACAGTGGTCCGACTGGCGTATGATAATAAAGCGATTTATATCTCCGCCCAACTCTTGGATTCCGAACCGAATAAAATCATCGGGTTGCTGGGGCGCAGGGATGATTTTGTCGATTCTGACTGGTTTATTTTTGCCGTGGACCCGTATTATGATCGTCGCAGTGGTTACCAATTCGCCGTGAATCCTTCCGGTACTATCGTGGATTGGACCATTTATAATGATTACGACAACGATTCTACCTGGGACGGCGTGTGGGAAAGCAAAACCCGGCGCGATGATTATGGTTGGACCGTGGAGATGAGGATTCCGTTTGAACAACTGCGCTTTAAAAAGAGAGATCATTATACCTGGGGCGTCGATTTCCGCAGGTATATCAAACGGAAAAACGAGCAGGCTGGGCTGGTTTATGTGCCTAAAAAAGACAGCGGGTATGCATCCCATTTTGCCCGCTTGGAAGGAATGAGCGATATCAACCCCGGTCGTTATATCGAATTGTTGCCTTACACTGTTGGTAAAGCTGCTTTCAGCAGCAAGGAAGAGGGTAATCCGTTTGCCAAGGGGCATGATTATTTAGGCAATGCAGGCGTGGATATGAAAATTGGGCTGCAAAGCAATTTGACCCTTGACTTAACTGTGAACCCTGATTTCGGCCAGGTAGAAGTAGACCCCGCTGTGATCAATCTTAGCGCGGCGGAGAGTTATTACGATGAGAACCGACCCTTTTTTATCGAGGGTGCGGATATCTTCCGTTTTGGTGGCGGTGGCAGCAATCGCAACATCGGTGCCAATTGGAGTAACCCACGCTTCTTTTACACTCGCCGTATTGGTCGTTCTCCACAGGGTTCTGTTCGTTCTGACGGTAATGTAGATACCCCAGAATGGTCCACTATACTGGGCGCGGCAAAAATTACCGGGAAAATTGGCAACGGCTGGAATGTGGGATTCATCAATGCTGTGACCCAAAGGGAATTCGCTGCTATTGATCTGGATGGCTTTCGTTCTAGCGAAGAAGTCGAACCTTTTACCTATTATGGGGTACTGCGCGCTCAAAAAGAGTTTAACCAGGGGAAACAGGGGCTGGGCTTTATTACTACATCGGTGCTACGGAACCTGAGAACAGAATCATTAAAAGAAACACTAAACCGCGATGCATTCAGTGTGGCCGTGGATGGCTGGACTTTTTTGGATAAAAATAATACCTGGGTCATTAACGGTTGGTTTGGTGGTTCCCGTGTTAGTGGTAGTCAAGCCGTAATCTGGGATTTGCAACACGCTTATCCCCACTATTTCCAGAGACCCGATGCGACACATGTGTCATTAAATGCGAACGCTACCTCCATGAGCGGCTGGGCAGGACGGGTAAGTCTGAATAAACAAAAAGGAAATTTTTTTGTTAATGCAGCCTTTGGGGCCATATCGCCGGGATTTGATACCAGGGATATTGGGTTCCAATGGACTTCAGATATTATTAATGGTCACTTCATGATTGGTTATAATTCTTATAAACCTGGGAAACTTTTTCGCAGTTGGAGTGCCAATTTAATTACCCAACGGAACTATGATTTTGGCGGAAACAAAATGGGTGAACAACGGATTATATTTATAGGGAGCGCAAAATTATTGAATTATTGGGATATCTATTTCCAGAGTAGTTACAATCCCCCCCGCTGGGATAATGAACTTACCCGGGGTGGACCGTTGATGCGTGTGCAAACAAATGTATGGATGGATGCCACTATTAGTAGCGATAATCGGAAAGCGTTTGTTTTCTCTCTCTCCAGTTTCTTCAATACCAGCCAAACCGGGGATCGTGGGTGGAATCTGTCCCCTGAATTACGTTGGAAACCCTCCAGTAATTTTAGCATTGAATGTGCGCCTTATTATAGCCAGGAAAAATCTACTGCTCAGTGGGTGGATGGGATTACTGACCCAACCAATACAGAAACCTATGGTACACGGTATCTGTTTGGCACTCTCGATCAAAAAGTGGTATCCTGTAGTATCCGTCTGAACTGGATTTTTTCTCCCCGCTTGAGTCTTCAAGCTTATATTCAACCATTTATCGCTGTCGGCCATTATTCTCATTATAAAGAACTGGCACGCCCCCGCAGTTATGATTTTAATGTGTTTGGTCAGGGGAGTTCCACTATCTCTTATGATGGGAATGAAGACACATTCACCGTTGATCCCGATGGTACTGGAAAGGCCCCGGCTTTTAGTATCAGCAACCCTGATTTTAATTATAAATCGTTACGGGGCACAGTCGTGCTACGCTGGGAGTACAGACCCGGTTCTATTCTCTATGCCGTGTGGACCCAAAACCGTGCCGATCAATCCGATCCTGGCAACTTCCGGTTTGGTCACGATCTGGGTAACCTCTTTAAAGCCAGGGGCAATGATATCTTCATGATTAAATTTACCTATCGATTCAAAATGTAAATGAATCTTTTTTTCTTTGTGGTATAATGTTCCTTATTATAATTAATTCATTTCAATAATTTATAAAGGAGCTATCATGAATATGAAGATGAATATGAAGATGAATATGAATACTCTGCCAGGATTTATGGTGGTGTTTTTTTTATTAGTCTCTTTTCTTCCCCTGACTGCGGACAATGAAACAGATATCTTACCGCTGGGACCTTCTAAATACAAACTGGAAATCGACAAGGTCGAGGCGGGACAAATCATCCGTACCGATACCGCCACGGCCCTGTCTCTGGAGCAGTTGATCGAGCAGAACAAGGATACCGATGTGTTTATTATCGGTGAGGCCCATGACAACTATGATTGTCATGCCTTTCAGCGTGATTTTATCGCTGCCCTGGTCAAAAAATATCCTCAAGTGATTGTTGGTTTCGAGTTTTTCTGGCGCCAGGACAATGAATGGCTGGAACAGTGGCGCACTGGTCAGATCAGTGAAGCGGACCTCATTAAAAAAACGGGCTGGTACGAGCGCGGCGGGTTGAACTACGGGTACACCGCTTTAATCATGGATGTGATACGCCAATATCAGATCAAAACTATTGGTGTGAATATCCCCAGAGATATTGTACGTACCGTCTCCAGGCAAGGGTTCGACCAATTGACTCCAGAGCAGAAAAAGCTTTTTCCTACTATTCATATTCCCAACCCTGAGCATGAATATTTTATCAAGTCTGTATTCGGTTTAATGGCCGTGCAAATTCCCATGTGGTTTACCAATACCTACGACGCCCAGAAATGCTGGGACGTGGTAATGGGGGAGTCCATGCGGGAAATGCTGGCAAAAAAAGAGTACCAGGGGTTTAAAGGCGTTATTATCGCTGGCAATAATCATGTGGCTTACAAGCTGGGGATTCCTTTCCGTTATGCCGCTGCCAATAAGAAAGCAAAAATCGTCACTATCTCTCCTATCTTGCTCCCCCAGGAAGGGAAAAAGAGCGAGGATGGAGAAGCAGAAGTTCACCCCATGATGAAGGCCATGAGCGCCAATATGAATCCTGCCGCCCTTTATTCCCGTGGCATTGCCGATTATGTGTTTGCCGCAGCGCAACCTTTAGTGCAATACTACCCAGTACTGGGTGTCTCTATTACCCAAAAAGATGGCAAATTAGTGGTTTCAGAAGTCACCAAGGACAGTATCGCCGCTAAAAATGGCATTCGCAAGGGAGATATTCTCTCTGCTCTGGATGGAGTGGATATCACTACCCCGGAACAGTTCCGCACTCTTATTGCTAATAAAAAATGGGATGACTCCGTGGATATCCGCGTCACCAAAAAAATCGATCTTAAAAAAGAAACGGTCGGGGAAGAAAAAAAAGAGTCATCTAAAAGAGAAAAACAAGAGTAAGTTATCCCAGAGATTCACGACCACTTATGCCTCCGGCGGCCAGAAACCTTTTCGAGAAAAGGTTTCTGGGCTTCCCAAAGCTTTTATACTGGGTCCAGTAAGTCCAGATCGTCCATAAAGTCCAGTATGTCCACTTGGTCCGCGACCATTTTAAGAATCTCATTAATAATCCAACTATCCAGTAAAAAAAATTTGACGAAATAATTGAACTGTGTTAAAGTTTTAACTTAACTCTTGTCATCTCTTGGAGGAATTAATGAGTATTGATAGAAAATTACTTGATCTCGCCAATCGCAAAGAAGCAGGCAAGCTTGGCGGCGGCGAAAAACGCAATGAAAAACAACACCAGAAAGGAAAATTCACCGCCAGGGAACGAATCGCTAAAATTCTCGATGAGGGAAGTTTCGAGGAGTTCGATCTTTTTGTAACCCACCGTTGCACCGACTTCGATATGGACAAAAACCGTCCCTTGACCGATGGTGTGGTCACTGGTTACGGCACTATTAATGGCAGATTGGTATTTATCTTTTCGCAGGATTTTACCATCTTCGGTGGCGCATTATCCAAAGCCTATGCCGAAAAAATAACTAAGATCATGGACATGGCCGCCAAAACCGGCGCTCCAGTAATTGGTTTGAATGATTCCGGTGGCGCTCGCATCCAAGAAGGTGTTGATGCCCTCGCCGGTTATTCTGATATCTTTTTGAAAAATGTGCTTTATTCCGGCGTCATCCCCCAGATTTCCTTGATCCTCGGACCATGCGCGGGGGGTGCCGTGTACTCTCCCGCTATCACCGATTTTACCATGATGGTGGAGAAAAACGCCTATATGTTTCTTACTGGTCCCAAAGTCGTGAAACAAGTCACCCAGGAAGACGTAACTGTTGACCAACTCGGTGGTGCTGACGTTCATGGCCGGATTAGTGGCGTGTCTCATTTCGCGTTTGAAGATGAAGACAAGGCTTTCGCCGGGTTAAAAAAACTGCTTTCCTTTTTGCCCCAAAACAACCGCGAGCAGACCCCCGTGTTGGAAAGCACCGATCCACTGGACCGCGCCGAGGAGAGCCTGAACTATCTCGTTCCTGAAAATCCCAATAAACCCTATGATATGAAAGAAATTCTTAATCTCGTGGTGGATAACCAGGATTTTTTCGAGGTGCAGCCCGAATATGCCAAGAACATTATTGTCGGGTTTGGGCGTCTTAACGGGCAGAGTGTGGGTATCGTGGCCAATCAACCCAAGGTAATGGCTGGTGTTCTTGATAATAATTCCTCTATGAAAGCCGCCCGTTTTGTTCGGTTTTGTGATTGTTTTAATATTCCCCTCATCACCTTTGAAGATGTCCCCGGTTTTATGCCCGGCACTGCGCAGGAATACAACGGGATTATTAAAAACGGTGCCAAACTGCTCTACGCGTTTGCCGAGGCCACAGTGCCTAAAATTACCGTGATCGTGCGTAAAGCCTATGGCGGTGCTTATTGCGTCATGAGTTCCAAACATTTGCGGGGCGATGTCAACCTGGCTTGGCCCACTGCCGAGATTGCCGTGATGGGACCTGATGGTGCCGTGGAAATTATCTACAGTAATGAGATTGAAAAAGCCGCGGATAAAGAGACCGTGATCGATAACTTGAAACAACAGTATAAAGAACTGTTCGCCAATCCCTATAATGCCGCGCAGAAAGGCTATATCGACGATGTGATCTTTCCCGCCAACACCCGCATGCGTATCTGTAAAGCCTTAAAAATGCTGTCCACCAAAAAAGATCAAAACCCCTGGAAAAAACATGGGAATATTCCCCTGTAAGCAGAACACTACGGAGTGAAATGTGGAACTAAATGATGCATTGATAATTACCCTGGTGGGGTTGGTGGTGGTATTCGTGGGGTTGGTGCTAACGCAATTGATGATCCATTCCTTTTCTCTGATCCCTTGGCTGATTTTATTTTTAGACCGCTTTAAGAACAAAGAAAGAAAGGGCGCCGTGGCCGCCGTGGCTGTCCAAGAACCCGTGGCCAAAGTAGAAATTAAACCTGTCGGACCCGTGGAAGCCGAGATCGTGGCCGTGATCACCGCCGTGTTGGAAGTCGAACTGCGATTAAGAGCTTCTTTGATCGAAGGGAAGTTTACCTTTAGTAAGTGAAGTGACGGTTTAGGAGAAATACCATGAAGAAATATGTACTTGAAATCGGCAATAAGGAATATACTTCCGAAGTGAAAGAAATAACCGCCGAGTATGCCAAAATAGATGTTAATGGAACCCA
Source organism: uncultured Clostridia bacterium (assembly GCA_964502145.1). Lineage (GTDB taxonomy): Bacteria > Acidobacteriota > Aminicenantia > UBA2199 > UBA2199 > CAZCVI01. The sequence continues at coordinate 71,026 of CAZCVI010000012.1, read as the reverse complement.
GTATCATGTGAAGCTCAAGGAGTTGGGCCGTTTTGAAAGACCCGTGTCCGTCATCCAATCCGTGCGCCGGGTGGAACCTACCGTGGCACCTGCTGCACCCAAGCCAGCTCCCAGTGTGGCTGCGGCTGCCGCATCTGCCGGTATTCCCGGCGATGGCACAGAATCGGTCAAAGCACCTCTGCCCGGATTGATCCTGGATGTTAAGGTCAAGGAAGGCGATGCTGTAAAAGCAGGTCAAGATCTCCTGATCATGGAAGCCATGAAGATGGAGAACGTGGTGCAGGCCCCGCATGATGGCACTGTGACCAAGGTATATGTTAAAAAAAGCGACTCCATTAGCGAGGGCGATGTCTTGGTCACTGTGAGTCGCTCCTTTATCAGTACCTTGTAATATTCAGCATGAAATATCATTTTGAATCTGTATTACGAACATGTATTGGGATAAGCTATCAAACGAATAGAATGATGATAAGATATATCATATATATCATATAATGGAATCAGGGATGATCAACGAAAGTAAACAAATCAAATTTAAACGGGCCGTTTATGTAATCTTGGCCATACTGCTGTTTATTCCCGTGGCCATGTACCTGTCTGGGCAACAGGCAGCCAACGGGAATAGTGCCCAACCCACCGGGAACACGGATTTTTCCATCACCTTCTCCAACCAGTATTATGTCAAAATTTTCGCCGGAACTAAAAACAAGCTCCAATTTGGCACTACCGGTGAACTGTGGGATGTCGAAAACCGTCAAATCGGGTCCTTCACCGTCATCTCCTTGGACGACTATGACGGAATCGTGGAAATTGATTCCACCGACCCCCAGGTGATGGCCAAATTACGCTACCTCTCTGTTCAGGTACTCGGAGTGTATCGCATCCGTTTCGTACCGGAAAATTCCCAGTTATTTTTTGTACTCAATAAAGGTGGCAATGATGGTATCAAAACTGGGATGAAGGGGCAGTTATTTGAGAAAGGGAAGTTGGCCGGACTTTTTAAAGTGATCGGTGTTAAAGAGCATAAAAGCTACGGTTATATTACTAATGTCGTTGCCCATGGTAATTACCGGGCTGCAGACAGTGGAAAATTTCAGGATTATGTCGACCAGATAGTTAACAGCACCGGATTTACCAATTTATCCTATAAGCACCTCATCATGCTCTTTATTGGTATGCTTTTTATTTATCTCGGTATTGCCAAAGAATATGAGCCCCTGTTACTTGTGCCCATTGGCTTTGGAATCATGATCGGTAATATTCCGTTACCCCTCCAGATGTTTAACAGTATCTCCATCTATATGATCGATCCTGTTAGCCAGGAGTATGTGTTTAATACTACCGGTAATAGTGTGCTCGGTATATTATATTACGGTGTGACCTCCGGTATTTTTCCCCCGTTGATATTTCTGGGTATTGGTGCCATGACCGATTTTACCGCCATGTTGTCCAATCCCAAGGGTGTATTGTTGGGTGCTGCTGCCCAGGCCGGTATTTTTGCCACTTTTATCGGTGCATTGTTCATGGGGTTTTCGCCTGCCAACTCTGCTGCCATTGGCATTATCGGTGGTGCCGATGGACCCACTGCTATATTCTTGGCCTCCAAATTGGCCCCATCTCTGATTGGTCCTATTGCTATTGCCGCTTATTCCTATATGGCCATGGTGCCTATTATTCAGCCCCCTATCATGAAATTATTAACCACCCGCAAAGAACGCCTCATCCGCATGAAACCATGCCGGAAAGTGGGGCAGTTAGAGAAGAAACTGTTCCCCATCGTCGGACTCATAGTCACCTGCTTGGTCGCCCCTGGTGCTATCCCGCTTCTGGGCATGCTTTTTCTCGGCAACCTGTTAAAAGAGTCCGGCGTGACCTCCCGGTTGGCTAAAACCGCTGCCAATGCATTGATTGATATCTGTACCATCTTACTGGGTGTTGCCGTTGGTGCTTCCACCAGTGCGCAGGTTTTTCTCAACAAGCAATCTGTATTTATCTTTATACTGGGAGTCACCGCTTTTGGCATTGCTACTGCCACTGGAGTGTTGTTTGCCAAACTCATGAATCTTTTCGTCAAAGAAAAGGTAAACCCATTGATCGGCGCTGCTGGTGTTTCTGCTGTACCAGATTCTGCGCGGGTGGCACACATGGTCGGCCAGGAAGAGGATCCCACGAATTTTCTCCTGATGCATGCCATGGGCCCCAATGTAGCCGGTGTGATCGGTTCTGCGATTGCTGCCGGTGTGTTTTTAGGAATATTTTAAATGCCTTGCCCAAACAATATAAAAAAAAGCAGCCCCAGTACTGCGCATCAAAACCAAACAGTGCTTGGGCTGCCAAATAAATGGAGGACCCTATGAGTCAAATCATTTCCGTTATTCCTAATGTCTGTGAAGGAAAGGATCAAAAATTCATCGACCGCTTAACTGAACGGTTGAAAAGTATTCCCGAGTTGGTGGTGCTGGATGTATCCATGGATGCCACCCGAAATCGTACCGTATTTGCTTTTACCGGTACTAAAACCGGTATTTTTGCAGGAGGTTTGGTCCTCTATGAAGAGTCGTTGAAGCATATTGATATGAGAAAGCATAAGGGCGAGTACCCCCGTATTGGCGCGTTAGATGTCTTTCCGTTTGTGCCTTTAAAAGACGTGACCATAGAAGCTACCGTGGAAATGTCCATTGAATTTGCCCGTTTAGTGGCAGATAAATTTAGCATTCCCGTTTACCTGTATGGCGAATCTGCGCAGCTTCCCTTGCGTAAAGATGTGGAGAAGATACGGGACGTGCAATATGAAGGTCTTGAAGAGCGTTTAAAAGACCCGCGCTGGAAACCCGACCTGGGACCCGATATTTTCAAACCCGATTTTGGAGCCACTATCATTGGTGCTCGTTTTCCATTGGTTAGTTTTAAGATGCATCTCAGTACTCCCGATATCCAGATAGCCCGTAATATTTCCAATGCCATTCAAGCTTCCGGTGGTGGTTTACGACATGTGGCAGCCAATGCGGGTATTGCTTACGGGACCCAGATGACCCAGATTGCTGTATCTATCTACAATTATCAGGTCACACCCCTCTATAAAGTATTGGAAATGGCCCGTATGGAAGCCAAGCGGTACAATGTGGGCATCAACGAGGTGGAAATGATCGGTTTGATCCCGGAAATTGCCTTTTTGGACTCTGCCATGTATTACTTGAGTATTAACAACTTCTCCTATGAACGGCTATTGGAGAAAAATATCCAGAAACATCTACACGAAAAACTGGAGTAGAGAAACGCTTAGGACGCAGGAAATAAGTGGTAGAGACGTCATCCTACCACTATTTCCCTACCGCCATCGCAACCCTTTGAGTATACTTCGGCTAGCAGATTGGTCAGGTAAATGATCAGATATTATGGCAAAACATGGAATATAAAGTAAGATAATAGGGGAGTAGGGATATCTCGGTGGATATTTGGGGATAATTTTTGGAGATAAAAAAATTATAGGCGATGAATTCTGGATTATCGGCTATGATTTTAGAATTATAGCCTATAATTCGGGGGATTGTAGGCTATGATTGGGAAGATTATAGGCTATAATTTCAAAATTGTCGCCTATAATTCGGGAGATTGTCGCCTATAATTGGCATGATTGTCGGTTACAATTCTGAAATTTTCGGTTATAATTTTGGGGACATCGGGAGGGTAAAAAAAAAGCCCGCCAATAATTGTGATTACAGGCGCACTTTTTGGGAACCGGGCGCGGTGGTTTTTGCAGTCACCATCCGGGGTTTATATAAATGAAAGATGTTTAAAGATTATACAATGCGGTCTTCGGGATGTTTGTCTAATATAGTTGGGGCTGGCGATTTGACTATTGTACAGAAATAAGTCGGGCGGGTTGAGCTCAATAATAGGCGCTAACTCGATGCGCGGCATCATCATGGTAAGCGGGGGGAATATGGCGGCCATTTTTTTATGGGTCTTATTATTTTTGTTTAACATTTTTAATTCTCCTTTTATTATTTTATTTTATTATTTTGTTATTTTAATATTTTTTGTTTCTGTGAAATACAATGGTTGTACATCACGTTCATTAATTTACCACTACAATACGGTGTTGTCAAGTAAAAAATAAAAAAATAAATTATTAATTTTTGGTTATAGTGGGGAGCGGGGTGTGGGAATTATGGGAGTGATGGGAATTATGGGAGTGATGGGAATGATGGGAGTGATGGGAGTGATGGGAGTGATGGGAAGAATGGGAGTGATGGGAATGATGGGAGTGATGGGAGTGATGGGAGTGATGGGAAGAATGGGAGTGGGGGAGGGTTGACTGGATTATTGAATGACCAGCCGTTCGTCTTCTGGAGAGTAACGGACGGTGACATGATAGTATTCTTTGGTGGTGGTCAATTTGTGCTTGCCGATGGTGAGAATTACACGTGGAAATAGCGTTTCTTTGATACGAATCACCGCTTGATAATCATACATTTCATCCTCAGTTTGTTTGAGGCGCTTGAGGATATTTTTGATTTCGTTTTTTAAGGTGTCCCAACGTGCGATCTCATCCCGGGCATGGGGCGGGAGAATTCGACCGGTCTCTCTTTTTTCCAGCGTGGCACGACCATACTTTTTTTCGATTTCCTTGGCTTCCTCTACCTTGGTATCCAAGAATTTTTTTATTTTATTGAATTCCTGTTCTTTGTCAGGATTAATGCCAGTCATCAATGCTGTAGCGGTATCAAACCGGGACCCGACATTGCAGATGAATATACCTTTGGCGGCCCGGATAATGCTACCCACGACACGGGAACGGGGCAATTCGATGGAAAGGGTGCCATCACAATACACATTGCTCCCTATAATGCCGTTTTTAATGGTGATTTTGCCAGCAGCTTTTAATTTGGCATTTTCCACGAAAGTGGCGGTGATGTTTCCACCGGCTTGAACCTCACCTTTATTCTTCCCCACGATACCGGCCCGGACATCAATGCTTTCGGTGGCACTCAACTGACAGGCTATAGCTGAACCCCAGATAGAAATATTACCCTTGGTTTCAACTATAAAATCAGGCAATACATCCCTGCCAATTTTTACCTCGCCGTCAAAATGAATGTTGCCAACATTAAAATCGACATCATCTTTGATATCCAGGGTTGGAGAAACGGACAGATAATTGTTTTCAAATTTGAGCGCACCATCAACGGCAGCTTTAAAGTAGATATAATCCTCCTGTTCCTCCATTAAAATATTGGCTCCCACGCGGAGCGGGATATCCAGTATCCTGGCCATGGTATTCTTTTTTCCCGTGACTGTGATGCCATCCACTGACTGGTGCAGTTTTTTCTTAATGGCCAGAACCTGGTCCTTTTTGACACTGAGGATTTTTTCGATTTCCCGGTAATCAATACTCCCGTCACTGTGTTCTTTGGGTGTGGAGGAGAATTGGAATTTATAGTCGACTTCGGGTTGAATTCCAGGGCATTGGGGTATGCCTTCGGCGATTAAGATATTGTCGATGATCACTGAATTTTTTATTTTTTGCAGTATAATCATCAAAACATCGTTCTTGATGCCATAGATGACACCATGTCTTCTGAGGATAAAATTCAACTCAGGCAGGTCGAAAGAGTCGCCTGGAGCGGGTATTATGGAGATATGGGCCAGATATTCATCGGGGCTGATCTCAATTTTAATATTGCTATTTTCACTCATCCCTCCTATTATAAATAAAAAAGTAAAAATTATCAATTATATTGACATTTTTTACAGCTTTTGTATAATTTAAATTTGAACATATAAAAAAAACCTTAAAAACAAGGAGAAATATATGAGTAGAGAATTTAAGCCCTATGTTTCAGCCGATCAGAATCTGAAGGAATTTACCCTCAGAGCCTTACTTATCGGCCTGGTTCTTGCTGTTGTACTGGGTGCGGCCAATGCGTACCTGGGATTAAAAGCGGGTATGACCATCGCGGCTACCTATCCGGCAGCGGTATTAGGAATGGCGCTACTGCGTCTTTTTAAAAACAGCAATATCTTGGAAGAGAATATAACACGTACAGTGGGTTCTATCGGCGAATCGGTGGCAGCGGGTGCAATCTTTACATTGCCAGCTTTCCTGATCGCGGGTGTATGGAGTCCTGAAGAATTTGGTTCCTTTGCGGGGTGGTGGAAATCCACGGTGATTATGCTGGTGGGTGGTATTGCGGGTATCCTCTTTGTCACGTTGTTACGGCGTGTCATGGTGGAAGACCCGGATCTTCCCTTCCCAGAATCGGTGGCTGCCTCTGAAATTCACAAGGCTGGCCGCGGTGGGGATACGGGTGCGAAATACCTGTTCTTCGCTATGGGCTTAGGTGGCTTCATTGAATTCCTGAAAAGTTTTTCGGTCCTGGCTGGAAAATGGGAAAAATTGTTTGATTTTACGCAGGGAAAAGTGATCACGGGCACGGAGTTAACGGCTGGCGGTCAAACCTATACGGGTGTGGTCACAGGTGGTGGTTTCTTGTTGAAATCTCCGGCCATGAGCCCGGCTTTTATGGGGGTTGGTTATATCATTGGTCCGCAATTGGCGGCTTTGAACTTTGCCGGTGGTGTGTTGGCCTGGGGGCTCTTTGTGCCCTTGCTGTTACTGCTACTGGCCCCGCAGTTCGCCCCTTTTATCGGGCAAACGATCTTGGTAGGCGGCAAAGAAGTGGCACTGACCTGGAATTATATCGCGGAAAACATCGTGTTCTCCAATATCGTGAAACCAGTGGCTATCGGCGGTATGTTGATGAGCGCGGCTTTTACGTTATTCAGAATGAGAAAGAGTCTTTTTGCTGGTATAAAACGCTCGGTAGATGATGTTAAAAAAGCGGCGACTGCCGATACTCCAACCTTGAGAACCGATAAAGATATCAGTATTAAAATCGTGTTCCTCGGTTTACTGGGCATATCTGTGGTGACCTTTTTCGTGTATTGGTGGTTCATGGGTTTTGCCGGTGAGAATCTTCTGCCTGCCCTGGTGGCCGCGGTGGTGATGATGGTGGCTGGTTTCTTCTTTGCCGCAGTGTCCGGGTATCTGGTTGGGTTGATTGGTTCTTCCAATAATCCTATTTCCGGGTTGACCTTGTCTACCTTGATGGTGGCTGCGATATTGATGGTGGTGATGGGCGCTACTGGTAAAGCCGGTATTATTGCCGTGTTGGCGGTTGCGGGTGTCATCTGCGTGAGTGCTGCGGTGGCCGGTGAAATGTTGCAGGATTTAAAAGTGGGACACATTCTTGGCGGTACGCCGTGGAGAATGCAGGTTGGCGATTTTATCGGTGTGATTATTTCGGCCCTGGTGATGTGGATTCCCCTCTTTATCCTGAATGCCGGTGATTTAAAAACCGCTGCCATTGAAGGCTATCAGGGTGGTTTTGGTGGCAGGGAATTGGCTGCTCCACAAGCTGGTTTAATGGCGAAACTCTCCAAGGGTATCGTGGGTGGCGAAATGGTTTGGCCGCTGATTATCGTGGGTATTCTGATGGCTATTGGTTTCATCCTGGTTAAAGTCAAGAGCCCGATGTTGGTTTGCGTGGGTATGTACCTTTCTTTTGGCACTGTGGCTGCTATTTTTGTGGGTGGTATCATTCGCTGGGTAGTGGACATGATGATCAAGAAAAGAAAATACAACGAGAATCAACAGTCCCGTATAGATAATCGGGGCGTCTTGCTGGCGGCTGGCTTAATTGCAGGTGAAGCGTTAATGGGTCTGCTGTTCGCTGGGCTTGCCTTTGGCGAGGTCTCGGTGCCCAAACTCATTCCCAATGTCTCCTTTATCTGGAGCGTGGTGGTGATGGTGGCTTTGGGGTACATGATGGTGAAACTACCGCTTAATAACGCGGGGGACCCAGATGAACCGTCTGCTCCGAGTATCGGCGCCTAATATTACAATATTGTAAGCTGTAATTGTATTATAGATTGAATAGTTAAGGTCAAGGTTGAGCCGGATGTGTTCAGGGCTCAACCTTGACCCTGTGTTAAGACGTTTTATTATTTCAATTGAAAAAAAAGAAGGTAGAATAAATCATTATGTTCAAAAAAAAAAAGAGTAGTACCGAATCAAGAGCAGGTAGTGCAAATTTCTTGGATTTTATTCCGGTTATCAATATCCGCTGGGATGTCAATGACAAGGGAAATGTGTATCTGATCAAAGAAAAAACTAAAAACACCTGGATAAAAAAGATCATCGAGTGGGTGGGAAAGAGCCAGGATTTCCACATTCATCTGGATAAAGTAGGCACAACGGTATGGCGGTCAATTGATGGCAAACGTACTGTAAATGATATCGCCTTACTTTTGAAAGAAACCTATGGGGATGAGTTTAAACAACCGGAACACCGGGTGGCTTATTTCCTGGGCTTGATGAAAAAGGATAAATTCGTCGATCTTCTATACAAAGTTTAAAGAGTAAACGCTCTGATCATAGGCTGGATTTACTGGTAGATTCTTGAGCGCACGTGGACGATATGGACGATGTGGACGTTATGGACGATATGGACTAAAATTTTTTTGTCCACTAAGTCCACATTGTCCATAACGTCCATATCGTCCATAAACGTCCATCACAATTTTGGAAATTTAACAATTGTTTTCGGATAAGGGGTGACATCGCAACGTTTTTTTTTATGTACTTCATTTTTATTGAAATATATAGTATAGTATTGCTTACTCTATTTTGAAATAAAGGAGATAATAAATGGTGAATGATTATTCTGAGAACAGCTTTTTTCATCCGGCCAAACCGATATATCGGTATACGGTATTGGCGTTTGTAGCCATGCTGACATTGGGTGCATATTTCGCCTATGACATTATCGGAGGCATAGCGGATAGTTTGATGACCTCGATGGGCGCATCACCCAGTGATGTAGGCAAGATGTATACTTGGTACAGTATTGCGGCTATTGTGGCAGTGTTTGCCTCTGGTTTTTTAATTGATCGTTTGGGTACACGCAAGGGGAGTATGATTTTTGCCTCCCTGGTGTTGGTGGGATCGGCAGTGGTGGCATTTGCTCCTAGCTTGCCGCTTTTATATGTGGGTCGTTTTATTTTTGGCGCTGGCTCGGAACCGCTGGTGGTGGTGCAAAGTGCTATTCTGGCCCGTTGGTTTAAAGGTAAAGAACTGGCCCTCTCCTTTGGTATTGCGCTGACTGTCAGCCGATTGGGCACACTGTTTGCCTTGAATACGGGAGAAGTGATTTCCAAGCATTTTGGCGGCCCCAAATACGCCTTAATTGCCGCCATGTTGGTTTGTATGCTGTCATTATTGGCAAACGTGGTGTATGTGTTCTTGGATCGCAAGGGTGAACGTATCTTAAATCTGGAGGACAACTCGACGGGTGAGAAAATCGTTTTGAAGGATATCAAACAGTTTAAGCCTACCTTCTGGTACGTGACATTTTTGTGCCTGACTTTTTACTCGGCTATTTTTCCTTTCACCTCCTTGGCCTTAAAGTTTTTTAATGAGAAGTGGGCGATTCCCTCGGTGAACGCGGAAACGGGTACCTTTTTCTATAAGGTGTTTGCCAATCTCATTCACATGTTCAGTACCACTGGTGGCGTGACCTCCATTATTATTTTTGCTTCCATGGTGCTGGCGCCTTTTGCGGGTCGACTGGTGGATAAATACGGAAAACGGGCGACTTTGATGATTTTTGGTTCCTTACTGATGATTCCCGCCCATTTGTTGATGGGACTGACCCATATGTACCCGGTTATCCCCATGATCGTTCTGGGCGCTGCCTTTGTACTGGTCCCGGCAGCAATGTGGCCCTCTGTTCCCCTGGTAGTAAAAAAGGAACATGTGGGCACGGCTTTTGGAATCATGACGGCGATTCAAAATATTGGTTTGGCGGCATTTCCCTATTTTAACGGGAGATTGCGAGAAATAACGGGGAACTATACGGCGAGTCAAGTGATGTTTGCCTCGCTTGGCTTGGTAGGGCTCTTTTTCGCCTTTATGCTGCTACGTGCCAACAAAAAAGAAGGAAACGTTTTGGAAAAACCATAAACACGGATAATATCCGCTATAGTGCAACACCAGCACAGAGGGTCTGTTTTAATTAGGCATCTGTGCTGGTGGGGTGCTTTGGGGGTGCCAAAATTCTCGGCCAAGTTCATGGGAGTTATGGGAATGATGGGAAGTATGGGATAATATTTTTTTTATTTTTTAAAAATTATTAAAGTTTTTTTTTAATAAGACGAAATAGGATACGGATTAGTATTCCCAGTGGGTGTACTGGTTTTTTACACGACAGTTGAAAAAAGAAAAAAATGATATAATATTGATAGAACATAGATAAGATAAATAAGAAGATTAAAGTGATAGGAGGAACCAATGGCCGGTCAAGGATTTTCAGTGATAAATAATCTAAATTCGTTGAATTCACAGAAGAATATTGGTCTATCCAGCAGTGGATTGAACAGTAGTTTGGAGAAGATGTCTTCTGGGCGACGGATTAACAAGGCTGGGGATGATGCGGCGGGGCTGGCGATTGGGGCAGCTCTGAATGCGGATTTTATGGCTTTGTCGCAGGGGGTTCGTAATGCCAATGACGGCATCGGAATCATCCAGGTGGCAGACGGTGCTTTTTCGCAGATGGGAGACATGTTATCCCGGGCGACTCAACTGGCTACACAGGCAGCTTCAGGAACAATGGGCGCGAATGAACGAAAAATCGCCGATGCTGAATTCCAACAAATCATGCAGGAGATTGATCGGACGGTGGATACAACGAGCTATAAAGGCGAACAACTGTTCAACCAGACAGAAGCGGTGACTAAAAGCGTGTACGTGGGCGATACGCAGGTACAATCCAGTATAGATATCTCTGTGGGTGGTGGTAGCGGAGCGGGAACGCAGGCGATGGGCCTGGAAAATGCCAATTTGTTGACGGCTGCGGATGCCCAGGATGCTCTCTCCCGTGTCAGCGGGGCCGTTGATAATATCGCCCATATGCGAGGTGCATTGGGAGCACAACAAAATCGACTGGTCAATTCCATCGGGGTATTGCAAATCCAGAGCCAGAACATTCTGGCGGCTGAATCCACGATCATGGATGCCGATATGGCCACCGAGGTTTCTAATTTTACCAAGAACAGGATATTAATGGAGTCTGGCATGGCCTCACTGGCCCAGTCGAATGCCACCAATAAAATGGTACTCCAATTGTTCCAATAACTTTTTCCCGGCCATCCTACATTCTTGGATTGTTTGCGCTTCCCGGTCGCTACCCAAAAAAATGGGACGACCGGGGAAGTCTCCCTTAAAAAAATCAAATGTTTTCCCTTTATAATTGATTTTTTCATCTAAATGTATTATCATACTGGATTAACTCTGGATACTATTATAATCTATCTTTAATGGTTCCATTTAAAAAATAATAAAGAAGAAAAAAATCCACATGGGATAAAAAAAATAAATGAAAGAATCTACCAGCAGCTTAAAATATACGTTTTTTCTGATGTTCTTAATATTAATTGGTGTGTGTGGTTTTCTCCAGATTGGTTCCGCACCATACCGTGCGGCCTCAGGCAAAGAGAGCACCCAGCGATACCGTTGGCCCTTGGATTTTGATGATGGATACAGTTCCACTTTTCAAGAGTATCGCACCAATCACTTCCACGCCGGGTTTGATTTGCGGACCTACCAGAAAACAGGTTTCCCAGTTTATGCTATTTCCAGTGGTACTATTTATAAGATGCATGTGTACAACCGCAACACGGGCCGGGGACTCTACTTAAAACATGACGACGGGAACACCTCGATCTATTATCACCTGGAACGGTTTAGCCAGCCACTGGAAAATATCCTGCGGCAAGTTCAACAAGCGCGTGAAAAAAAGTATATCGGTGAATATGATCTTCCCAATCCAGTACGTTTCGAACAGGGCGAAATTATTGCTTTTTCCGGTGATACGGGGGTGGGTTTTCCCCACCTTCATATGGAGATTCGCGACCGTGACTTTTCTCCCCTTAATCCGTTCCAATGGCTAAAAGCTCCAACCCAGGATAAAAATTCGCCGGTATTCAGGAGCATGGTGTTCCGTAGCCGTGGGGATGCTTCCTGTAACGGGACGCTAGGAGAGACCTATGTACGCTTCCAAAAAAAAGAAGCGGACACCTATGTTGTCCCCCAACCTGTTCTGGTGGGGGGGGCTTTTGATATGGTATTGAGTACGTATGACCTGTCCGATTGCGGCAGACAAGTGGCACCGTATCGAATTTCCGCGCAGGTGGATGGCAAACCTTTTTTCCGGGTCAGTTTCGACCGCTTTATACCAGATGACAATAACCAGTTGGGGTTTGCTTATGACCTGATGCGATCAAGCTCGGTCAGCTACCATTACAATCTCTTTTCCCAAAAGGGATTTAATATGGAACAGGAAAAGAAACCGCTGGACGTTCTGGTTGATGAATTGAATTATGGGCCGCATGAATTACGTGTACGGGTGGAAGACAATTATCAAAATTTTGCCACGGGGATTATTCCTATTTATAAAGTTCCAACCCCGCAATTGGACGTATCGGGTATTATTTATCTCAAGGAAGAAAAACAACTCCACTTAAATATAGATAAACTGGTAGCGGACGAGTCCGCGCAAATCCGTTGCGACATCTACGACTCGCAGAACCGGAAAATATCTTCTGGTACGCTGCGTCAAACCGAAATTCTCGAACGCACACCGTTCCTATTAAAAGGTATTTCCGGGAACGCCAGTTACATTGATTTTGATTTTTACCTGCTTGATTCCCGCTACTATAAGCGAAGGTTCCTCATCAACCAATCGCATCTGGCAGATGTCACGGCTCTTTTATTGGACACCCAAATCTATCGCGATGAAGTTTTTATCCGGGTATTGGATAAACGTTTGGCACGGGAAAACCTTCACCTGCAAATTCGCCAGGGCACAAACAAGGAAACAGTAGAACCGCGTTGCAGCAATGATTGTCTCTATTTTCGTTTCACGCCCAAAAATAATACCAACGAGGTGTTACTCCATTTTTCGGTATTAAAAGATGGTATAAAAATGGTGGAAATCGAGGAACGGTTAACACTTATTTTCTTGCAAGAGGGGGTGAGCCAAACCTTCAAAAGCAATGAATTCGAAGCTTCTTTTGCTACCCGTTCAGTATACGAACCAAAAGTGTTGCGGGTGGAAGAGAAAAACTATCCGTGCCTATATCCGATTTTATCAAGACAAATGGCCTTGTCGCCTTTTAATTTTCCCTTCTTGGATACGGTTCTGTATAAGTTCACGAAAAAATTACCCAACCCCAAACAGGTGGGCATTTTTAAGTACAATCCCTGGAGCAAGAGCTGGAGCGCGAAGTCGACAAAGTATGACGCGGCCACTTTTACTTATGAACACCGGTTGATTTCCTCGGGTATTTTTGCCTTGCTGCGGGATACCTTCCCCCCAAAAATCGGATTCGCTCCGGGGGCACGGTGGCGGAAAAAAATCCAGCACTTGTTGGTACGAATTACCGATAAAGGGAAAGGCGTGGATGAATCTTCTATAAAAGTCTGGTTGAATGGGTTCCCTATCTGTACGTCCTACGATTGCGCGTGCGAATACGACCCGGATTTTTACGCGTTAAAAATCCAAGAGCTAACCAATCTTAAAAAGGGGAAAAATAGTTTGAAAGTGGAGGTGGACGATTATGCAGGAAATACGGCTACCAAAACCTTTTCCTTTCGCTTGAAATAGGTGGCTGCATGAAATATTGTTGGTGTCTTGGATTGACCAATCAAATTCTTGAAAGTATATGGACGATATGGACGATGTGGACTATATGGACGATGTGGACTCAAAAACAAACGATTTATTTTGTCCACTAAGTCCATATCGTCCATATAGTCCATATCGTCCACAACGATTTCAAGAATCTGGCGGTGAATCCAGCTTTTTGATCCTATCTTGCTAATTATTTTAAAACAATATATAATACAATAAATGTCATCAGTAGTTAATCCGATGACTCTCAGGAGGCTTATTGTGTGTGGAATCTGCGGAATTTTTGACATGGCAAACAAGAAACGAATTGATGAAAAGATCATCGAAAAAATGGAAGATACGCTCTACCATCGAGGACCGGATGGGAAACAACACTTTCTCCAGGGGAACCTGGGATTCGGGTTTACCCGGTTGAGTATTATTGACCTTTCAGGAGGTATGCAGCCCCTGTTTAACGAGGATGAGTCGATCGTGTTGATCTGCAATGGGGAGATATTCAATTACATCGAATTACGCGATGACCTGAAAGCCAAAGGACATTTGTTTAAAACCAATACAGACGTGGAAGTACTGATCCATCTCTATGAGGAACAAGGCACCGATTTTCTCAATCTTTTGAACGGCCAATTTTCGTTTGCTATCTTTGATTTTAAAAAGCAACAGCTCTTCTGCGCCCGCGATCACTTTGGAGTATTGCCTTTTTTCTACACCGTGGTGGATGGTCTTTTTATCTTTGCCTCGGAAATCAAAGCGATATTGCAACATCCCAAAGCCAGGCGGGAAGTTGATCCGGTTGGTTTGGACCAAGTTTTTACTTTCCCTGGATTGATTAGTCCAAGGACGATGTTCAAAGATATTAAAAGCCTGGAGAACGGTCATTATCTGGTGATCAAGAACTCTGGCAGCATCACGGATACAGAGTACTGGGATGTGATATACCCGGAGAAAGACCAGATGCCAGCAAATAAAGGGGAACGTTATTACCTGGAGAAATTGGATGAATTATTGACCCGTTCGGTGCAATTGCGACTGCGGTCTGATGTACCCGTGGGGCTCTATATCAGTGGTGGCCTTGACTCTTCCATTACTACCGCCTTCACCCATAAACTCACGCCGGATAACCAACGCTACTCTTTTGCCATAGACTTTCTGGAAAAAGAGATTTCCGAATCCAAGTACCAGCGCATCATGGCTAATTTTGTCAAATCAAAGCACTTTGAAATAGTGTTCCGTTTCTCCGATATTAGTGATCGTCTTCACAAAGCCATATACCACTGCGAATGCGCCATCAAAGAGAGCTATAACACCTGTTCACTGGCACTCTCAGAAACGGTCCGGGCCCAAGATATCAAGGTTATTTTAAGCGGCGAAGGTTCCGATGAATTTTTTGCCGGGTATGTCGGTTACCGGTTCGACAAAATGCGGCAAATGCAACCCAAGAAGATCACGGCGGATACGCCTTATGAGGAAGCCATTCAACTGAAATTATGGGGCGATGCGGAGTTCTTCCATGAAAAGAATCACCACTACTTCGGCAAGGTGAAACAGGAACTGTATTCGGCAGGCATGAATGAACGAATGCCTGATATTGATTGTCTGAATCATTTTATCGTTAATAAAGAACGTTTGATCAACCGGGATCATCTCCAACGACGCTCTTACCTGGATTATAAATTACGCTTGACAGACCATTTGATTTCCGATCATGGTGACCGGATGGCTATGGCCAACTCGGTTGAAGCACGATACCCCTTTCTGGATAAAGACCTGATCGAATTTGTCACCACGATTCCGTCAGACCTGAAATTGAAGGATTTCGAGGAAAAATACATTCTCAAAAAAATGTCTGAAAAGTATCTCCCACCAGAGATTGTAAAAAGGGAGAAATTCGGCTTTGTCGCTCCAGGCAGTCCCTATCTACTAAAACGAAATATTGAATATATCAATGACTTCCTCTCCTATGACCGGATTAAACGACAAGGCTTTTTTAATCCAGAGGTAGTGGAAAAATTGAAACAACAATACAACGCGGAAGGATTTACTATTAATGTCCCTTTTGACAGCGACTTGTTGATCATTGTCTTAACGCATGGCATATTGCAGGAAGAATATCAATTGCCCGCTTTTGCTTAAAAGAGTTGACAAAAACACGGGTTCTATATTATGATGACTATGACAAATAAGATGAATATGATGAATAAAAAAAAAATACTGATCTCTATCTTAATGGTATTGTTTCTTTTAGCAGGATTACCTGCCTTAATCACGGCTGATCAAGTGGACAAGGAGCAGGAAAAAAAGTCCGACACTTCCCCAGCACCCAGCACCGATGAAAAAAAAGACGCGGAAGCCAACACGCCCTTTTTTAAGAGTCTTTGGCAGGATGAGGGCCGGATTCTTTCCTCTCCCGCACGGATGAAGGGCAAGAGCTTTTTGGTATGGGGCGGCGTGGCCGTGGTGACTGGATTCTTAATCGCCAATGACGAGGCTATTTACCGTAATTTTAAAAAGTTCCAGGCCAATCACAAATGGGTGGACGACGTGAGTCCCCAGGTGACTAAACTGGGACTGGGTGAATGGAACCTGGGCATTGCCGGGATGTTCTATGCAGGCGGTTTAATTTTTAAAGATGCACGGGCCAAAGAAACGGCACGCCTGGCATTGATGACCTTTATCCATACCGGCGTGGTCGTGCAAATCGGCAAGCATCTGGCGGGTCGTCAGCGACCGGAAAATGCATTGGGAATCGGTTCAGACCACTGGTCCGGGCCGGCTGGTTTCTTCAAACGTTATAAAAGTTACCAGTTGTCGCGCTACGATGCGTTTCCTTCGGGGCATACGATCTCGATATTCGGCACGGCCACGGTGATCGCGGAAATGTATAAAAAAACGGTGTGGGTCCCAATATTGAGCTATTCCCTGGCCAGTCTCTGCGGCTTGTCCCGGGTGACGGAAGATACACACTGGTTATCGGATGTTTTCCTGGGGGCTGTATTGGGTTATGCCATCGGGAAATATATTGTCAAACATAGGAACCGCACAGGGAATCGCGCCCTGAATATCTTCCCGGTAGCCAACTCCCAGCAAATCGGGATTGGACTGCAATATGCATTTTAAGATACAGCCCAGTTAACTTTTTAAATTTTACAATACTGTGTAATACAATAAAGAGGTGAGCCAATGAAATCCAGATTTATGGTCATGTTTTGGGTGGTGACTGTTTTGCTTTTTTGCCAATTGTCCGGCGCAGACCAGGAAAAGAATCAAGCTGTAGGGCCCGCAATATTCCAATTCGATCCTTTTTTAATCGAGCATTTACCCGGCGGGTATTTTTATCCCTCTTTTCTTGAGAATTTCGCCCCGGATACCACTCTTCTAATCGAGGAAAACAACGGCTTCTCTCTGCTTGACAATCCGCGCGTCTATTTTGAAGGGGACTCGTTTACGCAATTCAATTGGTTTTATAACGGGGTGAATATCAATTCCGCGTTAAATCCCGGTTCACCCGCCGTATTGCTGCCCTTTTCTACGATTAGCCGCTTTCGTTTGACTGGCGAGAATCCCGCTTCTAAAGACCATGGGTTGGATTTTGGTTCTGTTTTACCCGGGCAGAGTTTTTCCAAGGTAACCGCGTCATGGGTGTATCCTGATCTTGGCGGGTACTGGGCCACGTTTATGATCAAACCTGAACACCCCACTATCCGCGGTGACCGCCTTTACAAGGAACGGCGGCAAATCGACCATAATTTCTTTCTGGATTACCAGTTAAGTAAAGTCTTGGCAAACGCGAACTTTTTATTCGCCGTGAATTATTATGATACCGCCCGGCAATTCAACGATTTTACCGCGTTTGACCATACTTTTACAGAAGAAGGGAAACTGCTGATGCTGAACGCCCGCTTTAAGAAAGAGATAAAAAATGGTTCATATGATCTGTTCAGCATTTTCAATTACCTGGACCGCGACAACCAGGGGGCGGAAATCGGCAGCTATCCACAGGAAACTATCGGCAAAAAACGCGTATCAGTGCTAACGGGTTTAACACTCAAACAAAAAAAATTGGATTTCTCCCTGTCGTTGCTGGTAGAAAAGGAGGATTTGAATCCCTATACAAAAAATTTCTCCAAGGATTTACTGGACAATGACGGCGACCATCTTTTACCTTATGGCGACACCGGACGCCTGGGGAAATTTACCGGCACTATCTTTAATGTGAATGTGTCTTATCCCGTCTTATCCCGCCTGTTTAAGCAACCGCTCACGGTCGCACCTTTTGCTGATTTGCGTTTCAGCACATTAACGGGCCGTGAGACCATCCATGATTACAATGCCCTGTTGTTCGATAAAACTCCTTACATGGTCGTATTATGGAACCGGGGGGAGGATTACAGCAATTCCAATCTCCAGGCTAAAGCAGGACTGAACGTCACAGCCAACCTCTCCACCCACCTGGCTGTACTGGCCAAGTTGTGGATGAACTATGACCGGTTGAGTTTTGAGCAACGGGCCAACAACGTGAGTTTGGTTTCTCCCGGTCTGGATGTTGGCTTGCAACTAACCTTTTCCAAACGGAAAAACACCGTGTTGATGTTTGCCGGTGGCATTTTACCTTTTCCTATTGCCGAGAATAGCAATTTTTTTCTCGAATCAAACCGACCGTATGGTGCCATTTACCGTTGGCATGACAACAATGGCGATTTGCGTTATCAGGCTGGCGAGGCAGAGGGGATTTACGGCTACACGGGCGGACGTTACCACCACGTGGATGGCAATCTCGCTGCACCGCGAAAAGAGCGACTGCTGTTAAATTTTACCACCCGCTTGTCGAAAAATTTCGTGCTCAATGTAAAAGGCATCTATAAGAAAATAAAAAACATCCCCCGTGTCTCTTTTAACAAGGAATACGGCTTTTTTGAGAGCCATGACAGTCAGGCACTCTATTTCTTTGATAAACCATTCAGCGATTATTACCTCGGTAGCAGTAGCTATGAAAAGGATCCGTTTTATGCCCAATTTTCTTTTGATATTACCGGTCGTCGTGCCCAGCGTTGGTTTTTTTCTGTTTCTTTTATGGCGCACATGGGCATGGGAGTCACCGCTTTTGGCAATGGACCCGGTTCCAATGACATTGGCATATTGGATGAAAGCCAGGCGAATCCCAATTCCTGGATCAATGGATTTGGTCGTGTAGACGGGGATCGTGGTTTTGTCTTTAAAAATTATTTTGGTTATTATCTTACCAAAAAACTCTTTCTGGCGATCAGCTTGAAATACCGCGATGGAAACCCCTTTGCGTTCTTTAATACTATCACTGGCCATGATCAACGGATCATTTATTATAAGACTATCAAAGCCGAAAATGAGAAAGGTATCAAAGGCGGCCCCCGTGAAGATTATGTGGCCGATATTAGTCTGAAGCTAAATTATGATTTTAAACTCTTTAACCATGATGCCACCATTGCTTTATCGTTATTTAATATTTTTGATTTTGGGGCCGAGCTTTCCGAGTATGTCTATTCCGGGGGAGCCAGGGATGCCATGGAACTGCAAATACCAAGGAGTCTCCGTTTGACGTTGAATTGGCAGTTTTAGCTGCCATGGTGGTTATTTGGTGGTTATTTGGTGGGTATTGGGACGAAATTTCTGTGACCCGGGCACTGATTACTAAAAAATATTGCTTTATTATTGAAACTTTTGTTGACAATCCTTTGATATTTAATTAAAATATTAGGGGTATAGAACTGAATAATAGAAAAATAAATACAATGATAATACTTCAACAGATTGTAACGGGCATTGAATTGGTTTTTAATACTGAGGTAATTGGCTGGAGCCGTGTATAATGCAGCAAGACAATATTGACAATCCTGTGATGACCGTCCTGGTAGTAGAAGATAATGTCGGCTTGCGCCGATTGATCATGAAACGCTTGGAACGCGAGAACTATAATGTTGAAGCTGCAGAAAACGGCCAAGAAGCGATTTCACGCATTTGTTACGCTACCGATATCATCCTTTTATTGGATTATAAACTGCCGGATATGACCGGTAGGGAAGTGATCGAACGTTTGGACGCCATGGGTTATGCGATCCCTTTTATTATTATCACGGGCCATGGCGATGAGCGAACCGCTGTTGAGATGATGAAATTGGGGGCCAGGGATTATCTGGTAAAAGATCATGCCTTTCTGGATGTCTTGCCACAGGTCATGGCCCATGTAGCGGACCAAGTCTTAACGGAGCGAAAACTATCGCAGGTGCGAAAAGAGTTGCGGCAGAGTGAAGAACGTTTCAGAATACTGTTTAACAGCGGGACAGACGCTATCTTTGCCCAGGAGATCGAAGCTGGCCAACCGGGCCGTTTTGTCGAGGTCAATGATATTGCCTGTTTACTGCTGGGATTTACCCGGGAAGAACTACTGAACATGACCATGGCAGATATCGACGCGGGGGAAGCGCGCGTGATAGATGACAATACAGCGGAACAGAAATACCATCTCTGGGAAACTACCCTGCTGACTAAACACGGGAAACGGGTCAGTGTGGAAAACAATTCCCATATGATCGATTTGAGTGGCAAGCCCGTTCTCCTCTGTATATCCCGTGATATTTCGCAACGCAAACAATTGGAACAACAATTACTTCAAGCCCAAAAAATGGAAGCGATTGGTAAACTGGCCGGTGGTGTAGCCCATGATTTTAATAATCTTTTAACTGCCATTATGGGCTATTCTGACCTGATGCTGGTCAAAATGAAATTGGATAACCCCTTTAAGGAAAGCGCCCATGAGATAAAAAAGGCGGCCCAACGTGCGGCTACGCTGACCCAACAATTACTGGCTTTTAGTCGTAAACAGATCATGAAAAGCCGTAAAGTAAATGTAAATAACGTGGTTAAAGGCATGGAAAAAATGCTGAAACGGCTCATTGGCGAGGATGTTCAACTCATCTCCCAATTCGATCCCCGCATCCGCTGTATAAAAGCAGATGCGGGCCAACTGGAACAAGTGATTCTTAACCTCACGATTAATGCGGCTGATTCGATGGTCCACGGGGGAAATCTGTCTATCACAACTGAGAATAAAACCATAGATGAAGAGTATAGTAAAGTTTTGCCCTATTCCCAACCGGGCGAATTCGTCTGTCTGGCCATCACTGATTCGGGCGAGGGCATAGATAAAAATGTGATCCCCCACATTTTTGAACCCTTTTTTACCACTAAAAAAACCGGTACTGGTCTTGGACTCTCTGTGGTTTATGGCATTATCAAACAGCATAACGGATGGCTCAATGTATACAGTGAAATCGGCAAAGGAACAACGTTTAGCGCCTATTTCCCCGCGCTGGAAAGCGGGGCGGACGAGGGCCTGGAAGAAGAACTGGCCATTGAGGACTATGGTGGCGAAGGGGAAAAAATCCTGTTGGTAGAAGATGAAGCCGGGGTGCGCAGTATTGCGGGCCGGGCACTTCGGGATTTTGGGTACAGGGTGATCGAAGCCCCTAGCGTCCAAGAAGCCTTAAGCATGTTTGAAAGAGAAAAAGGCGAATTTCAACTGGTTGTGAGCGATGTGGTATTACAAGATAGAACGGGGCTGGAATTGATGGCTGAACTGGATTCCCTTAAACCCGGCCTGAAGTTTATACTTACCAGTGGTTATGCCGATCACAAATCCCATTGGAGTGATACCGCGGACCAGAGTTTACCTTTTCTGCAAAAACCTTATACCATGGCCAATCTACTGAAAAAAGTCAAAGAAGTGTTAAAACCAGAGGTAATTGCGCGTGGAAAATGAAATTCATGAACCCAGTGCCAATGAACCAGATAAAGATGATACTACTCCCGCAGATGCTCGGTTTGCGGATAATATACGGAGAGCCAAGATGAGAAACGATGTGCATATTTTGATTGCAGATGATGATATGGGACACGCGACCTTGATACAGCGTAATTTAAAACGATCCGGGCTTTCCAATCATCTGATTCATTTTAAGGATGGCAGGGAGTTACTGGATTTCCTTTTTAACAGCGATAATGAACCTCATTACCAGGTGGGGATTTCTTATCTGTTACTGCTGGATATTCGTATGCCTAAAGTCGATGGTGTCGAAGCGTTGCTGCGCATCAAAGAAGACCCCATGTTAAAAAAAATCCCGGTGATCATGTTGACCACCACCGATGATCCCGGGGAAATTGAAAAATGCCATATCTTGGGCTGCAATAGTTATATTGTCAAACCCATAAACTATGAAAAATTTGTGGAAGCGATCAATAAACTGGGTATCTTCTTACAGGTCATTGAAGTACCCAGACTGGATTTGGGGCATAGTATTGGTATCCAATAGTAGCGCCAAGGAAATAGCTGAGCTGAAAAGTACAATGAAAAGACGGCGACTTAAAATCAATCATAGGATCGCTGAGGAAAAATGACAATACCATGGCGAGTGCTTGTAGTGGCTTCGTTATCCCTACTGCTCTACCCATCACCCGCTAGCCCTGGAAATGTACCTGATTCTGACGTCGCACGTCCACAGGATCTCGAAACCATCCAGTTTAAAATCGTTTTATTGGAGAAGTTTACGCGGTTTGTGGAATGGCCGCGGGATTCAGATGTAAAAGATACCTCTAAACCATTTGTGATCGGCGTGATAGAGGATGAAGCTTTTAGGAAAAACCTCGATGATGCCTATGCCAATCAATTGATCAAAAACAAGAAAGTGGTGGTCCGCTTGATCGTCCATCAGAGTGAAATTGCCGGGTGCAATCTGATATTTATTCCCAATATCCTTAAATGGGAGTTCTCTTCTATTATTGAGGCGATCAAAAAGAAACCTATTTTTACTATCAGTGAAGTGAATGATGTGCCTCCCAAAGGAATTCATATTGGTCTTTTTATGCGCCGGGAGAAAATACGGTACTGGGTGAATGAGACTGCATTAAAGGAGTCGAATTTTGAATGCGATTGGCACCTGCTTAAAGGTGCAGAAGAACTATTAGAACCGCTTCGAAGGAGGAGATGATGGAGAAAGTGTCTGAAGTGACTGTCATCGGCAAGAAGGCTAACATGCTGGATGGAAAAAAATTAATAGTGAAAGAAAAAAAGATAATCTTACCACTTCTCTTATTCGTGCTGCTAGGAATTTGCGCTACCAATCTAATGGCACAATCCAAGATGAAACATGATCCGGCGAAGATAAAAGCCCTTTTAATCAAAGAAATTCTCCGCCAAATTGAATGGCCAGTCGAAGTTGGTTTGAATGACCTTTCCAAACCTTTTATACTGTCCGTTCTGGGCAATCATCCATTTGAGAATTTTCTGGGTGCCAATTATAATGGGAAAAAGATCAAGGATAAACTGGTTCAGGTTCGTTATATAAAAAAGGTGGAAGATATTGGCACAACTCATATGCTGTTTATCGAAGAGCTGGGTCGCAAGGATCTCCAACGCGTATTGGATTATGTAAAAGATCTGCCCATACTGACCATGGGCAATACCGAGGACTATGCCAAGCGCGGTGTTCATGTTAATTTATTGGAAGAGAACAAGATTAAGATGGAGGTTAATGAGACCGTTGCCCGGCAATCTGGGCTGGTATTCACGCCCAATCTTTTGAAAAACGCCAGGATCATCAATCCTTATAATGAATACAAGGAAAAAGCCATGAAACTGTTTGACATTGCTGAGTCCGTACAATGGCCCCCGGAATCCGGGATTAATCGCGGCACTGGCTTCAATATCTCGGTTTTAGGCACCAGCCCGTTCGGAACTTTACTTTCCGACCTGAGCGAGAGCAGGAAAATCTTTAATAAAAGTGTAAATATCAGATATATTCGTGCCATTGACAGTGCGTCTGGCTCGCAACTCCTTTTTATTACAAATTCAAAAAATGCCGATTTAAATAATATTCTTGCTTATGTCCGGGATAAAGCGATTCTGACCGTGAGTGATACCAGTGGATTGACACGGGAAGGAGTCCATGTCAGTTTTGCTTACGATGGAGTTAAATTGCGCCCGGAAATTAACCCGACGGCAGCACGGGAAGCGGGCTTGATTATTGGTGGCGATCTGCTTAAAAATGGACTGAAGGTACGCACCCGTTCTCAGTACTGATCATGCGGCTACTGCATAATATCTCAATTAAGAATAAGCTGATTGCCCTCATCGTGGCGGTCAGTTTGGTTTCTATTGTCATCGGGTTCTCCGTTATTATGGTCAAAGATATTCTGCAACTCAGAAAAGACTTGGTCAACAAGATTCGTTTGGATGCTTCATTGGTAGGGGAGTACTGCATCAGCCCATTATCTTTTACTGGGAAAAGCGGGGTGGCTGAAGTCCTGGAAAAAATGCGGGCTATGCCGGATATTGAAAACGGATTTGTTTATGATGAAAAAGGCGAGCTCTATGGGAGCTATCACAAGGGAAAAAATATAATGGCGCCTCCTCCGCCCCCGCAAGAGCCAATGGCTCACTTTCAAGGTGATTACCTCGTGGTGGCGCGAATCATTTATTATAAAAATTTTAAGTTTGGCGCTATTTATGTCAGGGCCTCTACTGCACTGATGGCTGAAACTATCCGTGTCCGTATTCTTTGGTTGGCGCTGATCATGGCCGGGGTGATTTTAATCGCCTATGTCCTGGCTTTCCGCTTTCAATCGCTTATTTCATTGCCTATTTTAACGCTGGCCAATGTGACCAAGCGGATTTCTCACGATATAGATTATTCGATCCGGGTTAAACGCTTGGAACGGGATGAAATCGGGGTTCTTTACGATGGCTTTAACACGATGCTGGAAAAAATCCAGCTCTGGGAAAAAAAGCGGGATGAAGCGGAAGCCGAACAACAACGACTGCTGGTAGAGTTGGAAGCCAAGAACAAAGAATTGGAACAGGTGGTGTATGTGGCTTCCCATGATCTTCGCTCCCCGCTGGTGAACATCCAGGGGTTCGGGCAGGAATTGAGTTACTCGATCAAAGAGGTGGACACGCTGTTACATGGGCTGGAAACGACATCCAACGATAGAAAGGCGGAGATTTCTGCTATTCTCCGTGAAGATGTTCTGGAATCCCTTAAATTTATTCAATCCAGCACAGCCAAGATGGATGGATTGTTGTCTGGACTGTTGCGCTTATCACGGATCGGGCGTGTTTCGACTACCTTTGAGCTGATTGATATGAATCGTTTGGTCCTGGAAGTATCCCATGCTTTCGAGTTTCACTTGAAAGAAGCCGGGGGCACGTTAACCGTGGAGAATCTGCCGTCCTGTTTTGGTTGTGAACTGGAAATCAACCAGGTATTTTCCAACTTGATCAACAATGCGATCAAGTACCGTGATCCCAAAAGAGCCCTGCAAATAAAAATATCTGGTTCGGTTACCCAGTCTGGCAAGAGTGCGGTGTATGGAGTAGAAGACAACGGTATTGGTATCCCCAGGGAATACCAGGACAAGATTTTCCAGATTTTCCACCGGTTGCGTCCCGATGACACCGATGGCGAAGGGTTGGGATTGGCGATTGTGCTCAAGATCGTGCAGCAACACAATGGCAAAGTGGCGGTGGAATCAACACTGGGGAAAGGCAGTTGCTTCTTGATTACATTGCCCGCGTTTAATGTTCAGGCGTAGGTCCAATGGTCACATCCACCCACTGCCGGGGCGCGCAGGCTGCCTCGGTAAGGAGCTGTTACGAAATAACCTGATCGTTAAAAGCCTTGGGAAGTCGAAAAATCTTTTCTAAAACGGCACTATCCTTCTCCGCATTAAATAAAATCTCTCCCCAAAACCTCATTTATCGCTTTATTTGCTCATCAGAGCGCAACAAATCACCAGCCATCACACGATGTGGCGAAAAACATCCGTCATAGGTCAATGATGGCCTAAAAATAGTCTCGTATCATTAAAAATGGTGAGCAATGACCAAAATGAGCTAATTTTTCTGAAAATAAGCCAATTTCCCAGATAAAACGCCATCCATTGACCAAAAACCGTCATCAGAGTCCCAAAAACTCCTCGCATGGCCTCAAACTGTCAATGGAGCAGAAAATTACTCAATTCATTGAGAAAATTACTGTTATGTTTGAGAAATTTTCTATAATATTACAGTAATTTTCTATTATATTTGAGAAAATTACTTGAATCATAAAGAAAATTACTGAATCATTCGAGCTATTTCTTCATGATTTGAGAAAATTACTGCAACGATGGCGCTAGATCGTCATGGATGACGGTATGGCTGAAAATGTCACGCTTTTTTGTCATAGATGACATGAATAGGTCTATTTATCACCGTTATTACTGGCGCATTAAGAAATTCCCGAAATCGTGACCTTCCTACGACAAAATTGCAGAACAATATGTAACGATTTGACTCTATCGGTTAAAAATCACGTTATTCATGCTCTTGCGACCCACGAGTGGCAATGGTGGGCTTCAAGCTGAAACCATGCCCCACGTGGACGAATTTTCTCCAATAACGGCAATTTTTCATTTTGGCAATAATGTTGATTGATAATTGGATTAGAAAGCGACGGGAGGTTTAGAAATTACGAGGGTATAGGGTGATTTTTTCTAAAATATTGAATTTCCCCGGCATTGGAGAGATGAACTAACTCCAAACCGGGGAATTCTTTTTGATACAACTGTTAATTAATAACTCGAACTCCTCTTTGAGAAGTTAAAAGA
Organism: uncultured Clostridia bacterium; assembly: GCA_964502145.1. GTDB lineage: Bacteria > Acidobacteriota > Aminicenantia > UBA2199 > UBA2199 > CAZCVI01. The sequence continues at coordinate 44,597 of CAZCVI010000012.1, read as the reverse complement.
TTATTATAACGGGTACTCCTGGGACGGGATAAATTTTGTATATAATCCCTTTTCTATTCTTAGTTTTTTTGGCACCTATCAATTTAATAATTATTGGTTCGCCACCGGTACGCCTACTTTTTTAGTGAATAAATTGAAAAATTCTCCTGACTCTATCGATCAATATGATCGTTATGAAGTGGATAATAGTTTCTTTGAAAAATTTGACATTGAATCCATCGATATCGCCACCCTACTGTTTCAGACCGGCTATCTGACCATAAAAGAAATAACAGGCCATATATATATTTTATCCTATCCCAACCGGGAAGTCAGAATCGCTTTTTTTCAAAATATTTTGGAAGGTTTCAGCAGCAAGTCCCAGAATGAGAGAAACAAATTAACCCGGGTGATTAAGCAAGCTCTTTATGAAAATAAAATCGCTGATTTTATACAAAGCATAAAAATACTGCTGTCGTCCATCCCGTACAGTATCCACATCGAAAACCGGGAAGCCTATTATCACTCCATCATCTATATTGCATTACAATTATCCATGATGGATGTGCAGGCCGAAATTCAAACGGCTTTGGGTAGAAGTGATATCGTGGTGTCGTTAGACCGGTTTGTGTATATCATCGAATTTAAAATGAGTAGCGCCCAAATCGCTCTGGAACAAATAGAAGAAAAGCAATATTACACCCCTTACCTGGGAACGGATAAAACCATCGTGTTGCTGGGAATCGGGTTGGATAAAATCCAACGGAACATCGGCGACTGGAAAACCAAGGAAGTGGGCAGCGAAACAAGCACAAACATACCCGCAGAGACCCAAACGGAAAAACCAGCCCCAATCGAAGCCAGTAAAAATGAAGAAAAACTTAGCATGGCCAAGCAGATGCTTACCGACAACCTTCCCATTGAGCTCATTGTAAAATACTCCGGCCTATCGGCTGAAGAAATAAAAGGACTATAAAAAGTTGATTTTCAAAATTGCCCCATTATCGCCGTCCGTTCTTAATTGGAAAATTTGGGCACGATGGTGACCAGAATCTCTTTCCTGCTGAACTGCCCATAGGCTGTTTTCTGGATAAATGCCAGACGGTACTCACCCAAAAAACCAACGGCAGGCTGCCAAGAAAACATACCGGTTATCCTGTCCAGCGATGAACCAATGGGTAATGGTTCCCACCGATTGCTGACGTTGAGATAACCGGTAAACCGGGAAATCAATGGTTTCTCCACCACCACGGCCAGTTGGATTCGTAATAATTCCGACTCTTTTATCTGTATCCGAAGAAATTTCTGGCCTGGCACCTATTCCCTATTCCTTATATATTATCTCACGATGATTCCTCTACAATCAATACCAATGGTAGGCCATTCTTGTCTGGCTCCAATGCCACTAAGAACCGAGTACAACTTTTTTTTGCATTTACTTCTGCGCCAGGGCTCAGTTTTGGCCCTGGGAACGCCCGTGTTACTGCATTATTTATTCACTTTGAAGTTGTCTACCAGTATTTGGAGGTGAGTGGCATTTTCTTTCATGTTTTGGCTGGTGGCAGTGAAGGCCTCTACTATCGAGGTATTTTGGTTTAGGGTTTGGTCCAGTTGGGTGATGACCTCACCAATCTGTTGGACCCCTTGGTATTGTTCATCGGAAGCGGAGGTGATTTGTTGAATCCGTTGCACAACGGTTTGCATCATCTTGATGATTTCTTGGAAGAAGCGGGCGGTTTCCTCCACCAGTTGAATGCCGCGATTGGTGGATTCGACGTTATGACTGACAATTTCCCGGATGGTTTTGGAGGATTCCGCTGTTTTTTGGGCCAGATTGCGCACTTCTGCGGCCACCACGGCAAACCCACGACCGGCTTCCCCGGCTCTGGCGGCTTCAACCGCGGCATTGAGAGCCAATAAATTGGTTTGAAAACTGATGTCATTGATGACGTTGATGATACCGTCGATTTTTTTGCCGGAATCATCGATCTCTTTCATGGTTTGGGTGACATCGTTGATTAAATCTTTCCGCGCTTGGATATTGTTGTTAAAGGTGATCAACGATTGACTGACTTCATTGGCATTGGTGCTGTTTAATTTGACACTGCCGGTTAATTTTTCCAAGGTGCCAGCGGTCTGGTTAATGGAAGCGGCTTGGGCCAATGAACGGGAGGCCATCTCTTCGCTACCCTCGGTAATCTCTTGGGTAGCGGATACCACATCGCTGGAGGCGTCCTGAACCTGGATAACCAGGTCTTGAATGTTCTGGATGAACTGGTTGATCCACCCCGATAATTGTCCGATTTCATCCTTGGTATTCACTTCCAAACGTTTGGTCAGGTCGGCTTCACCACTGGCCAAGTCTTCTGCCATGCGGGTCATATGCCGCAAGGGGTTGGAAACCCAATGGAAACAAATAAAACCCAGGAGCAAGACGAGGAAAATAATCAAAAGGAACCCAAATACAATCATTATAAAATTCAAGTTCTTGTTTTCCTTGGAAAACTCCTCTATATAACTGCCACTGGCCACTATCCACTCCCACTGGGGGAAATAAGTGAAAGAGACCATTTTGTCCCTGGGTTTTGTTTCCCCCATCTCGTTGTTTACCCATGGGTAGATGATGGTACCGTTTTTTTGTCTTAGTATCTCTTGGATGAAGAAGTGACCCCGGGCGTCTTTAAATTCCCAGAGGGGCAGCCCTTCCTTGGAGGGGTGAAGGATGGCCAGGCCCTTATTATTCACATCGGCATCCAGAACATAGACGTATCCGGTATCGCCTACTGTGATCTGTTTTATTTTTGCTTTGAGGGTGTTCAGGCTTTTTTCAAAATTCATGCCAATAAAGAGCACTCCGATGACTGTGCCATTGGATTTTATGGGTGCGTACTTGGTCATGTAATGGGTGCCAAAGAGCATGGCTCTGCCCAGATAACTTTGTCCGGCCAAGAGCGGGGGGTATGCCGGGTGCTGCGGGTCAAGACTAGTCCCTATGGCTCGTTCGCCATTCTTTTTTTTAAGACTGGTGGTGATGCGGACAAAATTATTACCGCTTTTTACAAATATGGTGGCCACGCAACCGGTGTTGGCAAATATATGGTCTACTTCGTCATAGCGAAGATTGAGTATGGTATCCTTTGATTTTAAAGTAGGGGTAGGTGTTCCCGCCACATCCACCAACGTGCCGGGGAGCAACTCAAATTGATCCGAAAAATATGTGCTAAATATTTTTTCAAAGTTATTGGTGCTGTAGTTGATACTTTCGTTATAGGCCTCAATCATGCCAATGACCATCTGGTTGTATTTGGTAAGCTCGTTGATTTGATTATTGTTGGTGATGCGGGTTAACCTCTGGGCCAGATAGTAGATGAAAGCACTCATTAATGCCAGTATCACCAGTGTTTGAATCACCACCAGTTTCGTGGTAATCGATCTATCCGCGAATCGTATTTTCATTTGGAATCCTCCCGATCATTTTGTGTTTGAACCCAATTAAACAGAATAAAATATAGGTGGTATTCATGCAGAGATTTTACTCTACAAAAAAAATGAAGTCAAGCAATAAAAAAAGGGAGGGGGAAAGATAAAAAAGCCTGCCGGAGGCACTTAAATAAAATGGCACGATATTGGGCCCGTTCCACGGGATCGGTTAACCCAATAGTGGCAGCGGTAGCTTCGGGGCCGAAGATTTCCTTGGCCAGATCATCAAATTCAGGTGACGTGCAAATCAATTTCGCGGCCCGCTCGACGATTGGAAAAAAGATATCATCGGATTCGGTTAACCGTGGGACAGGAAGATTGTAGATAATATAAAAGGAAAGATGGCTGGTCATCCGTTGACGGATTAGGTAATCAAAGGCAAAACTATTCATGACAGCCAAAGCAAATAATCGACTGCTGGTGGTCAATTGGCTAGCAGAACTATCTTCCAAACTTACGGTATGGGGGCAAAAAACATTTTTTTACGAGCTTCAGTTTCTGCTAACCAATATTTGGGAGCACTCCAGCGACAATTGTATTGGTGAAACATTTTTCCCTCAATCAATGGTAAGCGCGCTTCACCGGGTTCAGTTTTAAAAAGATGACTGTCGTTGGTCATATGAAATTCGTTGCATAATCGCAAATTCCATTTATCGGGAATATCTGCACCTCGGTAAAGAGTTGGGAAAACTGAAAGGCTGCCAAATAATCCCGGGCATCATTTAACATCATTGCCATGAGTCACTCCGTTTGTTTCCATAAGCCACTTTATTGCCTCCATTTTTCCAGGCAGTAGGTGCTGGTTTCGCTGGGAGTTAGGGTGCGGGTGGTATTGTTGGCGCGAACATAAAAGACTTCACCGGTTCCATCTTTGGTTTTTTCCTTCACAAAAACGGGTTTTTGAGCCTTTTGGACGTTTACGTGGCAAATCTCTTGGCCTGCGAAGGCATAAAAACGTATACGTATATAAGGACTGACTGTTTTGCTGATATGCTCCAGTATTAAAGAAGTTAACCAGTTTTCATAGCCATCTTTATCGGGTCTTTTGCCAAAGGTGCTGTAATCGGAAGCGAGTCCGAGGATTTGGCCGTCATCATCGACGCCAATAAGAAGGGTGCCACCGTCGCTATTTAGAAAAGCGGCCACGGTTTTTAGGATCATGAGTTCCATGGTCTTATCGGGGCGTTGGGTGTTGAGGTTATAGCGGGCGGTGGATTTGAATTCGACGTTGAGGCTCTCCTTGTTTTTAATGAGATGCTGGAGTTCTTGATCGGGAACGAGGGGCATCAAGGCACGATATTCGGCCAAGGCGGCGTCTTTGACCTCTTGTTTGACAATGGGAAAGGTGGTCAGGATGTACGCGAATTCCTCTTGGGTGAGACCGTATAAATGAGCAATGATTCCATCCAGTTGGGCACGACATGCTGCCCGTTCTACTGGATCGGTTAACCCAATGGTGGCGGCGGTGGCTTCGGGACCGAAGATTTCCTTGGCCAGATCATCAAATTCAGGGGACGTGCAAATCAATTTCGCGGCGCGCTGGACGATTGGAAAAAAGATGTCATCGGATTGGGTTAAACGAGGAATGGGAAGATTATATATGATATAAAAAGAAAGATGACTGGTCATCCGTTGTCGAATCAAGTAGTCAAGAGCAAAACTATTCATTATCGCTAAAACAAATAATCGGTTGCTGTGTGTCAATTTACTCTCACTTACTTTTTCAAGGCTCACCGTGTGCGGACAAAAAACATTAGGTGGTAGAATGGTCATAATCATAGCGCGTTCATTTGTACTTGCTGCAATATCCCTAAAAGCCAAACGATAATGTTGATAATCGAGAAGTTGGCCAATGTCTTTTTCATTTTTTAACAAATCACCGCGAGCTTCATTTTCTATTAACCAGTATTTTGGTTCTCCCCAGCGACAATTGTATTGGTGAAACATTTTTCCCTCATAGAGTGGCAAGCGACCTTCCCCTGGTTCGGTTTTGAAAAGATGACTGTCGTTAGTCATATCAAATTCTCTTGTGAGCTTTAAATTCCATTTATCGGGAATATCTGTGCCCAATAAAGGAAATTGTAGCATTCTTTGACTGATTTCAATATCCATAGAATTCTTAAATTCCATGATGGAAAGAGAATCGGATGAAAGACGACGAAGCAGATCAACGGAAATATTAAGTGCCCCAGTTTTGGGAAAACGTTCCAGTTCTTCGACATCATGCCTCATAAAAGCTGTTGGGAATTCTTTGGTAGTTCCTCCTTTCTCATAGGTTAAGACGACGAATTTAAAGCGGCTGTCTACATTCTCAAAAATTCCTTTCCTATTCTCAAAACAGAATAACCCGGTGACACTGGTTTGATTAAACAGCATTTCGCGCAGTTGTTTGGTGCCCAGGTCGGTGTAGATACCACTGGGAATAACGATACCACAATAACCACCCTTTCGCAAAAGATTAAAACATTGTTCCGTGAAGAGTTTATAGAGATTAATATCTGTTCCGGCCTTTTTGCCATTCACAATACTGATCTGGTTCTTATATTGCGGAGCACTACGAAAGAAAGCACTGACATGGGGATACTGGCTTAAATAGTGCAACCACGCCTTGCGAATCTCCGGGTCTTGCAGAATGGTAGCCTGCTCTTTTTCAAAATCCTTGATGGTCATCTTTTTCTTGGTCACCAATTCAGAATAATACTCAAAGAACTCTTTGGCATTGGGCTTGAATATTTCCCAGGGAGGATTGGTAATGATGGCGTCGAATCCACCTCCATCTTTATCTATATTAATTATTTCATTGAATTCAAACCCCCAATGAAATGGTTTTAATGCGGCTATATCAGATTCTTTAAGATTTCGTTTCTTGTACCGAACCTTTTTATTCTTTTCATCATAAACAGCTTCTTCATATGGAATTTTAATGTCAGTGGTAGAATCATCACGTACAATAAAATTATCACTTAAAAGAACATTCAAGGTTTGTATGGCTTCCTCCCGATGGGTATAGATATCATCCCTCAGGGTTTGTAAATTCTCCAAATAAGAGGAGTTAGAACGATATTGAGCCACCAAGTGTTCTTTCTCTGCCACTATCTGTTCATAGGTCTTCTTTTCTGGAAATAGAGATTTTTGATCAAATTTTATCTTATCCACACGGATCAATCCGATTAAGGAGTTGCCAGTCATAATATTAAAATCAATATTGGGCAATGGTTCGAGGTCATCCACTTCTCCTTGTCTGGCTGCAGCCACCAGCGCCAGAAAAAGGCGTAATTTGGCAATTTCAATGCCTTCATCCATGATATCCACGCCATAAAGATTGTGGGTGATGATTTCTTTTTTAATATAGTAATTCAAACTGGGATGAGTGGCTTCAATCTTTTCAATTTTATTAAAGAGTTCGCAATTGGGCAGGAATTTAATCTTGCCGATGACGGCAGAATAGAGATTGATCAATGTTTTCATGGCTGCCACAAGGAACGCGGCAGAGCCACACGCGGGGTCTAATAACCTCAGTGTGGGCAATACATTCTGCCACAGTTCCACGCATAACTGGGAATCCAGTTTCATGAGTAATTCACCAATTTCAGGAAAAGGCCGACCAGGAAACCTACCGGTATGGATGGCATGATTGATGCGGTCCAAAACCAACTGGTAAATGGTACGATCACAGAGATACTCGGTGATTTCTGGACGGGTATAATACGCTCCAAAATCTTTCTGATTGATATACTTTTCAAAAATATACCCCAACACATCGGGGTTGATCTCATCGTCTTTACCGCCGGGTGTATCGTTTAAATTCCATGAATAGTTTTCAAAAAGAGCGAACAGATTATCAAAGGCTCTATCTGGAATAACAATTTTACCCTTATAAGACTCTTCTATAGAGTGGCGCAAAAATAAGCCACCATTCAAATATTTAATTTTGCCCAATAATGCATTGGTTTCAGCGGAGCGATTTTCCTCGGGTTTGGCAAACCCCTCAAAGAAAAGTTTTTGAAGAAATATTGTATAATATTGGTCCGCAGCCTCTTCGCGCATTTTGGCTAATTTGTTTTGTAAATACCGTTCATCACCATTATCAAGAAAAAACTTCTTTTGCAAGAAATAGATAAACATCAAGCGATTCAACATGACCGATGCATACCAGTGGCGGTCCTTCTCATTATCTATGCCCCCAATGAACTCCTGAAATTGCAGGTGGTGTTCCTGATAGTGGGAATAAAATTTCTTGGTGACTCGCTCCACATCCAACGCCACTTCCAACCGATGGGTCACGGTGGTCACAGAAATTTTCCCATCCTCATTAAAGTCGGAAAAGCCAAAGTACAGGGTTTTTAATTTACCGAGAAATAAATCGCCGGGCTGGCCCCTGAAATAATAATGCTCTTGATGAACAATTTTAATATCCGCTCTCTTGCCCCAAAACCAAATACTCTGGGAGCGTTTCTGGTCCACAAAAATGGGCAGGGATTCATGGTGGTGGAGAGTAATTCTTTCATAAATGGTCTTACGTATTTTTTTATCGGGGATTTCACCGTTGGCAGAAGTAATCTCAAACACCACCACGCCCCCCAATTGTGCAATCGGGGTGAGGAAAAACTCCAACCCTTCCTCTGTGATGGGTTTTGATGCCGTTGTATCTGGAAAAGACCAGCCCAAGACCTCAATAAAGAGCTGGGAAAAATTAAACGCGGCCATATAATCCCGGGCATCATTTAACATCATTGCCATGAGTTACTCCGTTTATCCCTGTAATCCAATTTATTTTCCCCATTTTTCCAGGCAGTAGGTGCCAGTTTCGCGGGGGGTTAGGGAACGGGTGGAATTGTTGGTGCGAATGTAAAAGGTTTCCAGCGTTCCTTCTTTCACATAGGCGGGTTGCTGTGCCATCTTGACGTCTACGCGGCAAATCTCTTTGCCGCCGAAAGCATAAAAACGAATACGTATATAGGGACTGAATATCTTGCCGATATGATCGAGTAATAAAGAGGTCAACCAGTTTTCATAGCCATCTTTATCGGGTCTTTTCCCAAAGGTGCTGTAATCGGAGGTCAGACCGAGGATTTGGCCGTCATCATCCACGCCGATAAGAAGGGTGCCTCCGTCGCTATTGAGAAAAGCGGCCACGGTTTTTAGTATCATGAGTTCCATGGTTTTATCGGGGCGTTGGGTGTTGAGGTTATAGCGGGCGGTGGATTTGAATTCGACGTTGAGGCTCTCCTTGTTTTTAATGAGATGCTGGAGTTCTTGATCGGGAACGAGGGGCATCAAGGCACGATATTCGGCCAAGGCGGCGTCTTTGACCTCTTGTTTGACAATGGGAAAGGTGGTCAGGATGTACGCGAATTCCTCTTGGGTGAGACCGTATAAATGAGCAATGATTCCATCCAGTTGGGCACGACATGCTGCCCGTTCTACTGGATCGGTTAACCCAATGGTGGCGGCGGTGGCTTCGGGACCGAAGATTTCCTTGGCCAGATCATCAAATTCAGGTGACGTGCAAATCAATTTCGCGGCGCGCTCTACGATTGGAAAAAAGACGTCATCGGATTCAGTTAAACGAGGGACGGGAAGTTGATAAATATAGAACATGGTAAGGTTTGTGTTTACACGGACTCGCACTGCAAAATCAACAACAAAACTGTTCAATACTGAAACTATGTAAAGAAGGGTTGAGCCATTAAATTTATTAATCGAAGCATTAAGCGAGTGACCATAAAAAGTAAATGGTGGAAGGACGGTTGCTATCATGGTTCTTTTATTTGTATCACTTGCAATTGAACGATGAGCGATTCGGTAACCCTCATAATTCATTTTTTGAATAATATCTTTTTTTTTCCCTATTAAAGCCTGACGACCAACTTTCTCATCTATCCAATATCTTGGTTCACTCAAACAATGCTCGTATTGCCAAATCATTTTTCCTTCATAAAGTGGCAAGCGACCTTTTCCCGGTTCAGTTTTAAATAAATGGCTGTCGAGGTTCATATGAAATTCGTTGGTCAACTTTAAATTCCATTTATCGGGAATATCTGCACCCAATAACGGAAATTGGAGCATTCTTTGACAGATTTCGATATCCATTGGATTCTTAAATTCCATGACAGAAAGCGAATCTGGGGAAAGACGTTGAACCAAATCAACGGATATATCCATCGCCCCTTTTTCTGGGAAACTTTCAAGTTCTTTTACTTCATGCCGCATAAAAGCGGCTGGGAATTCTTTGGTAGCTCTTCCTTTCTCATAGGTTAAGACGACGAATTTAAAGCGGCTGTCTACATTCTCAAAAATTCCTTTCCTATTCTCAAAACAGAATAACCCGGTGACACTGGTTTGATTAAACAGCATTTCGCGCAGTTGTTTGGTGCCCAGGTCGGTGTAGATACCACTGGGAATAACGATACCGCAATAACCACCTTTTTTCAAAAGATTAAAACATTGTTCCGTAAAGAGTTTATATAGATTAATATCTGTCCCGGCTTTTTTGCCATTAACAATACTGATCTGATTCTTATATTGCGGCGCACCACGAAAAAACGCACTGACATGGGGATACTCGCTTAAATAGTGCAACCATGCCTTGCGTATCTCCGGGTCTTGTAAAACGGTAGCCTGCTCTTTTTCAAAATCCTTGATGGTCATCTTATTCTTGGTAACTATCTTGGACCTTTTTTCATCGGCCAAGAACTCCTTGGCATTGGGCTTGAATATCTCCCATGGAGGATTGGTAATGATGGCGTCAAAACCACCATGGATATTAATAATCTCATCAAATTCAAACCCCCAATGAAAGGGTTTTAAGACTTCCATATCCGCTACTACCAGGGGCCGTTTTTCCGTTTTGCCCTGTTTATTAGTTTTCTCATCCCAGATCGCTTCCTCGTATTTAATTTTAAACTCAATGAACCCATCACAAAGAATCCCATTAAGCGTATTAATGGCCTCATGCCGTTGCTTATCAATATCATCCCGCAACTGTTGCAAATTTTCAGTATAACTGGTGGAATGACGATACATACCGATTAAACGATTCTTCTCTGCCAAAACCTGAGCATAACTTTTTTGGAATAAATTCCTTTGTGAACTAGTGGCGAAAGCTTTATCATCGACAAACATCAACCCCACCAACGAATTACCGACCAAAATATTAAAATCAATATTGGGCAATGGTTCGAGATCATCCACTTCTCCTTGTCTAGCGGCAGCCACCAACGCCAGAAAAAGACGCAACTTGGCGATTTCTACACCCTCTTCCATAATATCCACACCATAAAGATTTTCCGTTATAATGGTCTTCTTAATATAATAATTGACGCTGGGATGTTTCGTTTTAATATCTTCCAACCATTTGGTCAGTCGGGGATAATTGTTCATCTGAATCTGACCAATCACGGCAGAATACAGATGAATCAATGTTTTCATGGCGGCTACCAGAAAGGCGGCAGACCCACAAGCGGGGTCCAATAAATGCAAGGAGGGTAATACCTTAAACAACAACTCCTCGCATAGTTTCGCATCCAATTTTTTCCACAGTTCACCGATTTCTTCAAAATGACAGGCGGGTAACACTCCGGGAATTTCAGGATGATTGATGCGGTCCAATACCAACTGGTGAATGGTTCGCTGGCAGAGGTACTGGGTGATTTCCGGACAGGTGTAATAAGCACCAAAGGCCTTCTGGTTAATATACTTTTCAAAAATATACCCCAATACATCGGTGTTGATCTCGTTATCCGCTCCACCAGGGGTGTCATTCAAATTCCAGGAATACCCTTCAAACAAAACAAACAAGTTTTTAAAAGCCTCATCGGGTATCGTGATAGGGGAATTTTTCTCCTTGGAATACTTTACCTCAATTGGATGTTTCAAAAATAACCCACCATTCAAATATTTAATCTTGCCCAATAATGCATTGGTTGCATCGGTGCGTTTTTTCTCTGGTATGGCAAATCCCTCGAAAAAAAGCACTGTGAGAAACTTTTCATAATAAAGGTCAGTACCTTTCTCCTGCATTTGCAGCAACTTGTTTTGCAAATATCGGTCGTCGCCATTATCAATAAAAAACTTCCGCTGCAAGAAATAAATAAACATCAAGCGGTTCAGCATGACCGAGGCATACCATTTCCGATCCCGTTCGTTGGTAATGCCGCCGATCAGTTCGAGAAATTTTTGGTGTTGCTCCTGAAACTCGGTATAAAACTTCTTGGTCACCCGTTCCACATCCAACGCCTCTTGCAAGCGCCGCGTCACTTCCATAACCGGCACATTGCCGTTCTCGTCAAAGTCACTAAGATCAAAGAACATGGCCTTGAGTTTACTCAAAAACAAATCGCCGGGCTGCCCGTACATATACATATGTTCTCTGGGCAAGATTTTCTTCTCCTCCCGTTTCCCCCAGTACCAGATACTTTTGGAACGACGAGAGTCCACAAAAACCAACACGTTTTCATGATGTTGGGCAGAAATATTTTTATGGATAGCCGCGCAAATCTTTCGATCAGGAATCTGACCATCAGGAGTAGTAATCTCAAATATACCGACCCCACTCAATTGGGCAATCATGGTGCGGCTAAACTGCAGTTCATCCGCCAGAACGGGCACAGGTTCGCTGGACACAGGCAACGACCAGCCCAACTCCTCGGTAAACATTTTGGAAAACTGAAATTCCGTCAGATAACCCCGTGTTCTATCTAAATTTAATCCCATGTGTCACTCCTTTATACCTTTTAATCCCAACGAACAGATAATTTGCGGTTCCTTGCTTTGTTCTTCTTCATGAATAATACACAAGCGGTCTTCCTCTTTAAACGCGATCACCAACCGCGCCAATTCCTCGTCGGAAATATGGTGCCGCAATTGCCTATTTAAGACATCCGCTGCGGCTTGCCGCAACGGATAGTTAAAAATATCATCAATCACCCGTTCCAAATCCGGGCGTTCGGCTTTGGACCCTTTTATTTTCCCAACATACTGTTTCAACCGTTCATAGGTGCGAAACCGTGCCCCGGAAGGACGCCCCAATTGTCCGCCTTTTAATGTTTCTTCCCGCAACACCAGCTTCACCCCCAGCCCTACCAGCTCATGGTGATTCTCCAGCGGCACCAGTGCCGGGGTTTCCGGTAAACAGCGGGCCGTATCTAAAATTGTTTTTTGCGATTCGGTGATACTAGTGCCATTTTTATCCAGCCAGACCAGCGCATCATTCTCCTGCCGCGTGCGCAAATAAACCAGCACCCCATCCGCCCCGGTATTGACGGGAGCAGAACAGGTGGAATAGACCACGGGTTGTAAATTGGGAATGAGTTGTTCCAGCGCCGGGTCCTGGGTAATGGCATTCTTCCAGATTTGATAAGCATAGGAGGCCATATCCACTTCAGCGTCCGTCTCATTATCCAAGATGCCGGCGTTTTCATTGTAAATATCCAGCACCAGGCGGTTTTGCCGTTCCTCTTCAAAGAATTCCTCGTCCGTACCCACCACCTCCGCGTTCTCTTGCAAACGGTTCCTGATACGGGAGCGTAACCGGATAATCCGTTCCACGCCATCGGCGGGTAAAAACGAGTAACAAAGAATCTGCGCGGCTTTCTGCCCGATACGGTCCACCCGCCCCACCCGTTGAATCAGACGGATAATGGCCCAAGGCAAATCATAATTAATCACAATGGCACAATCCTGAAGATTCTGCCCTTCGCTCAATACATCGGTGGCAATCAAGACACGCAACTCCTCTGCGGGTGATATCTGGGCACGCTTGCCACTGCCCACGGGACTAAACGCCCAGGCATATGCGGCAGGGTCGGCACACGCACCGGTTACGGCGGCTACCCGTTGAATACCTGCGGCGGTCAAACAGTCCTGAAGATACGAAACAGTATCGGCAAACTGGGAGAAAATAAGTACCTTCTGATGGGGATGCTGGTTTTGCAAAACATCCTTCAAGCGGTTCACTTTATGATCCTGCGCCGGGTTCCATTCCCCGGCGGCGAGAATCACGGCAAAAAGAGTGTGGGCATCATTCTGCAAATCATGGGCGAGAGCGGGCACAAACAGATCGGCCCGCAACCATTGGAACCTCTTTTTATAGGGGTCGGCATATAACAGGTAAATAGCACGGGCGCGTTCAATAAAATCCGCCACCGTGCGCAACCGCGCCTGCGGGGGATTGGGTTTTGTTATTTCCTCTTCCTCTTCATTTAGCGGCACATAGGTTTCCGGTTCCATGTCACTGTCGCCATCAAAAATCCAGGAATCCAGAATGGCCGCGTCTTGGGTACCAATAGGCAATGGCAGGTGATGTTCAATGGCATACAAATAGACAAAATTACGCAGGATATGCCGTTCAATAGATAACATAAAGGCCATACCGCTACTCTCCAACCGTTTAAAAAGATTGGTACGACAAAACCCCATCAACCGTTTGCCCGCCCGTGACAGGTTTTGCATGATTTTGGCTTCCGTGGCATTGGGTTTCTGGCGGGGCGTGGGCGTAATATAATTTCCCAGGCCATAACGGGGCAGGGCCAAGGCATTAATGGTGTCCACTACCTCCGGGGAATACAAACGGGCATAGGGATCGTCGTTTTTCCCATCCACCATCTGATAGGTGATGGTACGGGGGGTGCGATTGGGGAAATAGGAACGGCTACCATCGGCAAAAGTTAAGAACTTGCGGGAGTGGCCGGGTTCCTGGCGGGCATAATTGTCCTGGATAAAGGTACGGGTGCGACGCACGAGATAATGGCGCATCAATTCGCGCCAATCATCGGTATGGGTGCTTTTTTCAAAGGCCGCGAGGGAACGCACGGGGCATTGAAAACGACGCAGAAACTCCGTTTCGCCAATTTCCCGTAGCAATTGTTCCGGGCGCATGCCCAGGTCCGTATCTTCCCCCACAAACAAGCGCAGTTGGTTGGACAAATCGAGGTAATCCTTATTATATGGCGTGGCGGAAAGCAGGATGCATTTGCTTTCGTTTTGTTGGATATATTCATGGATAGTGCGGTAGCGTTTCCCTTCCCGATTGCGTAGGTTATGGCTTTCATCAATCAACAGGATGCGGTAGCGGCGCATCTGCGGTAAATCCAAAGTGACGCGACTCAAGGAGAGCACTTTGGCCCGCACATGATACCGCTGGCAATAATCCGCCCACATGGGAACCAGGTTCTTTGGGCAGATGATGAGGGTTTCAAAGCCGTGGGCCTCATCCATCATGCGTGCCACGGCCACGGCCATGATGGTTTTCCCCAGTCCCACGACATCGCCGATCAACACGCCACCGCGTTTATTTAAATGATGGGCGGCAATCTTCACAGCGGCTTTCTGGAAATCCAGTAAGATATTATTGAACTCTTCGGGCACGGCAAATTCACTGATACCGGTGCGTGCTTCGTGGGAGAGATGATAGGCCATTTTCAAATAGATATGGTAGGGTGGAATCGGTACTTCCCGCACCCAGCCGGAGAAGATAATATCAGCCAGTTCCAGGGAGATATCCAGGCTCCAGCGGTTCTCCCAGCGTTCATCGAACCACTTGGCCAGCTTTTTGCAGGCGTCGCCGTCCATCACGTCGATATTGAGTTCCCCCTGTTGTTGCAAACCGGCAAAAGTGAGGTTGCTGCTGCCCATATAACCCACCATCGGGCAGATGGCGTCGTGGCGGAAGAAGAGATACAGTTTCGCATGGAGGGTGTGTTGCAAGTGGAGTTTGACCTTTACTTTTCCCGCACGTAATTGTTCCGCCAAGCGTCGCAAGCTGATTTCATCTGCTTTGGAAGGAACGCCAGCGGCGAGTTGTTCGCGGAAGTTTTCCGCTGTTTGTTTTTTAATGCGCAGGGCTGTGGCCGTATCGATTTGAACGGGTGATTCTTGGCGTCGTTGCATGCCGATGAGCAAGCGGCAGCAGTTATTGTCGCCGCCTGACCAGTATTCGATTTGGTCCAGAATCGCCTGCCAACCGCGTAAATTAAAATACCCGACGCAAAAATCCGCGCGATAGGACGCGGCTATCGTTTCCCGAATCGCTGGGAGTAACTTCTCTTCAATATTATCAAAAATTCGCGGCATTTAACCCCGTTCCAAGGCTTTATATTCATTGATCATAGAGTAATATACCCTAAAACCCTCAAAAAATCAAGTACTTCCTTTTTTGATAATAAATCGGGACGTGGGTATTGGGGGTGCAAAAATAAGTATCAATGAACGCTACAAGGATCAGGAAGTCTGAGGTTATTCTTGCGAGAGTTCATCCACCATTTCCAAATATTCTTCGGGTGGGTCATCCAAAAGTACTCCCACCTGGTACTGGGCTTGATCGTAAATAGTGGGTTCTTTATGAATCCAACGAACATCGCCTTTCAAATCCACGATCCTGTTATCCATCCGAAACGTGATCACAACCTCCCGTCTTTTAAGAAGAATAGGGAGTATTAATTTCATGCCGATTTTAGATATATCGACCATCACGCTGGTAAGGCCATTCACTTTGATTAATAATCGTTTGCTAATCCTGAATATTTGCCGTGTTTCCATATAAACTATTTCGTAAAAAAAATAAAAAGCTTTAGTCCCAAGCTGTTTTTATCAACCGAAATCGCAGAGAACACGGATAAAATCTGTGTTCTCCGCGATTTCTGCGGCGATATTGGCTAGTGTGCTGCTAAATTGCTTTATTCTGATAGGCAGTGACCATCATGTCGCTGATGAGATTGGAAAATTCAACGGGATTTTCCAGTTCATACCCTTCGATCAACATGGCCTGTTGGTACAACAGTTCGCTGAACGGTTTCAGATGGGGGGAATTTTTATCTTTGGCGTACATGTCCTGCAATACGGTGAAAATCTGGTGTTTCTCATTGAGTTCCATGATCTTGGTAGCTTTGGAAGTGATCTGGTTGGCGCCCCGTAACAACTGCTCCATATTAAAGGTCACACCGGAGTTACTGGAAACCAGACACACGGGACTGGTCGTTAAGCGCTTGCTCAATCGGACAGCGGTTACTTTGTCGCCCAGGTGGTTTTTCATGGCAGTAAAGAGGTCCTTGTATTTTTCTTCTTTTTCTTTGTCTTTGGCTTTCTCTTTTTCTTTCTCTGCTTGTTTCTGCTTGGCTTCTTCGCTCGCTTTATCTTTGTCTTCGCCTTCTAACAGATTATCCAGGTCGAGGTCTTGACGGGTGATAGACATCAATTTCTTGCCGTCGTATTCATCAAGGTTCTGGGTTACAAATTCATCGATCTTGTCCATGAAGAAAAGTATTTCAATGCTCTTGTCCCTGAAAATCTCTAACTGGGGCATTCGTTTGATGGCTTCAAGGTCTTTGCCGGGAGCAAAGAAGATATACTTCTGACCGGGAAGCATGCGTTCGACATACTCTTTTAAGGTAGTATATCCATCTTCTTTGTGAGAGGAAGGGAACAACACCAGGTCTTGAAGTGACTCTTTGTTTTTATAAGCCATATAGATACCGCCTTTGATGGCTTTGCCTACTTCTTTCCAGACTTCTTCATAGGTTTTTCTCTCATCTTTCAAGAGATTTTCCAATGCTTTGAGCACCCGTTTTTCCAGGCTCTTGCCAATCACTTTTAACTGGTCGTTATGCTGCAAGATTTCCCTGGAAATATTGAGGGAGAAATCAGCGGAATCCACCAGACCACGGACAAAGCGTAAATGATCGGGCAAGAGGTCGCGGCAATCGGACATGACAAAGATGTGGTTGGAATAGAGATGAATTCCAGCACTGTAGGTCTTTTCGTACAAATTGGATGGTGGCTTACTGGGAATAAATAACAGGGCCGTATACTGGATATTGCCTTCCGCTTTAATATGAATGACATCGGCGAACTCGTTCCAATCGTGGAAATGATGCTTGTAAAACTGGAAATACTCGTCTGTGGTGATTTTGGTTTTGTCTCTTTCCCAGATCGGGGTTTGAGAATTAAGGGTTTTGCGATCAATGATCGTTTGCGATTTGCCGCCTTCGATCATTTTGCCATCTTTATCGCGTTCATATTCTTCGCGGGTGAAATCCATTTCAATCGGATAGGCGATGTAGTCCGAGTATTTTTTTACGAGGTTTTGAATCGTGTATTGATTGGAAAAATCTTCCGTGGGGTCGACGTCTTTATAGGATTCTGGGCGTAGGTGCAGGGTAATATCGGTGCCGCGGCTATCTTTTTTTACTTTTTCCAGTGTATAGGTGCCGTCGCCGTGGGATTCCCAGTGGGTGCCCATGGGGGAACCGGCAGTGCGGGTGGTTAATTCTACTTTTTCAGCCACCATAAAAGCCGAGTAGAAGCCCACGCCGAATTTCCCGATCAATTCCACTTCGTCTTTGTTCTTGATGCTTTCGAGAAACGATTTGGAACCCGATTTGGCAATAGTGCCGATATTCTCAATCACTTCCTCGGTCGTCATACCGATGCCGTTATCTGAAATAGTGAAGGTTTTGGCTTCTTTATCAATACCCAGTTCGATTTTAAAGTTGCCATCTTCTTCCAGTAACCCCGGATCGGTGAGGGAACGGAAATTAAGTTTGTCAATCGCATCGGAAGCATTGGAAATCAACTCCCTTAAGAATATTTCCCGGTGGGTATAGAGGGAGTTTATCATAATGTTTAGCAGTTCTTTCGTTTCAGCCTGGAAAACATGGGTTTCTTTGGTAGTGGATTCCGTCCCTGCTTTGGGAGTTTTTTTGCCAGTCGTCGGTGTGGCAGTGGTTTTTGGTTTTTTCTCTTTTTTTGGTTTTTCTTCAGTCATTTATTTTCTCCGTGTTGAAAAGGTTATCATTTAAGTTTTTCGTTTGGTTTTCAAATTCGTAAGATTCTAGTAATCTTTTGAAAGCAATATTGTACTGCAATTACCATTGCAAGTCAAGGGTAACGCAGTTCCTGGATTCACTGCCAAGTTTCAGAAAAAACTGGACTATCTGGACATACTGGACATTCTGGACTTACTGGACTTCACAAAACCTTTGATTTTTCCAGTTTGTCCAGTAAGTCCATATCGTCCACAACGATTTTTTATGCATTTCCAAAACCCTCGGACGTTTTTAAAAGAAAGTGGTTGACAAAAGCAGGAAGAGAAAGTATATTATTCACGGTGAACACAATGGAACTGATGCAAAAAAAAGAAATTATGCTTGAAATTAAGCCATATCTCAAAGAAATGGTGGAAGATATCGTTGCTGAGAGCTTTCGCAGAGGCGAAATGCGAGAACTACTGGAAGACTTGGTATTGGCAAAAGCAATGGAAGAAACGGAAATAGAGAAAAATCTCTCCCACTCTGAAGCCCTTAAGCAAATCAAACTGCCAAATCTATTTAACCACCAAGGGTAATAAAGTTACCACGTTCCCGCTTCGCCGGAAACTTTTGATTGGGTGGTGAAAATATGTTTCGTCAGTTTTAATGTTGTATCAATTCTTACAATTTTCTAATTTTTTGTAGAATTTTGCTGTTTCAGTTAAAATTTTTTAAAAATTCCTGGAAAATTGAGGTTAAAGTGACAATTTTTTAAAAATTCCTGGAAAATTGTAGCGGTGCGTAGAAAATTGCAACGGTGTGGACTTTTTTTTAAGAATTCCTTAGAAATTGGAGCCAGGGGGACATTTATTTAAAAATTTTTGAAAATGTCTACCTAAAGGTCCAATGTTGTAGGCAGGGGGAGTTTTTTGAGCGCTTACGTTTGTTCCGCCAGGATGCGGGCCACGGTGCGGCAATTGCTTTCTTCAAAGAGATAGAAATGGTCACCTTTAAAGGGAATACTGGTTCGGACATCCAGGTAACGGTCCCACTGTTTTAATTTGTCTAAATCCACGATATAGTCATTGTCACTGTAGAGCATAGTGGCTGCGATATCGAGTTTATGGGGTAAACCCTGCGGGCTGGCGGAATAGTTTTCCAGAGCTTTGAGATCACCCCGTAAACCAATAAGAAATCCCTCTAATAAGACCTCTTCTGCTTTGAATATCTCAGGCAACCCACCCATCTGGGAACACTTTTGAATGAGAAGCTCGGTATCCATATCGGAACGCAAGTCAACGGTATCCATGATACAGTGGGGAGGAAGGATACTGGAGATAACTATATTGGTTATAGGGATGGAATTTTTTAATTCTTTAGCGGTTTCGTAGGCGATACCTCCGCCTATACTATGCCCAAAAAAAAGGGGCTTATCTCTTAACAATAACCGCAACTCCTTACTATACCAATAAACCATTTCAGGGATATTTTCAAAGGGTTTACCGCCATTGATCATATGACCGGGCGGGTTGATGACAATCACTTCTATGTCCTTGGGAAGTTGGTTGATAATGGGCATGTACGAATAACCACTTCCACCACCAAACGGAAACATCACGATCTGTTTGCCTGAAACAACACGGCGCACAACTTGGGTATATTTTTTCATAGGAATTCCTGCGTATAAACTATATCCTGAATTCACGGCCAAATTTCAGAATGACTGGACTTTCTGGACCAACTGGACTTCCTAAAACCTTTGAATTTTGTCCAGCAAGTCCAGCAAGTCCAGTATGTCCAGATTGTCCAGTTAGTCCAGCTTGCCACGATCATCCACCGTGCTGTTTAAAACGATGGCGAATTTAGGAAATTAGCGGATTTATCCCTGACAATCCTATTTCGAATAGGTATAAAAGCCTTTTCCTGACTTTCTACCCAAATGCCCGGCATCGACCATCTTTTTTAACAGCGGACAACAGCGGAACTTGGGGTCCTGATAGCTTTCATAAAGTACTTGAAGGGAGTGCATGACTGTATCTAAACCAATGAGGTCGGCTGTTTCCAGCGGGCCCATTTTATGACCAAAACATTTTTTAAAAATATTGTCTACCTGTTCAGGCGCGGCGACTTGATCCTGAACTACCCAGGCGGCTTCATTCATAAAGAGATGGGAAATCCGATTGGACACAAAACCGGGCAGATCATTCACGACAATGGCTTTTTTCTCCAGTTGCGCTAGCAGTTGTTCGCTGGCAGCCACGGTTTCGTCCGAAGTATGGAACCCACGCATCACTTCCAACACCGGCTTGGCATAAACGGGGTTCATAAAATGCATACCAATAACTTTATCGGGCCGTTGCGTCAGGGCGGCAATCTTGGTGATTGAAATACAAGAGGTATCCACACCAAAAATAACTTCAGGTCGACATATACGGTCCAATTGCGTATACACTTTTTCTTTGATAGTCCAATTCTCGGTCACGTTTTCCACGATAAAATCGCAATCCGCTACCGCGTTCAGGTCGGTGGTAAAAATAATTTTTTCCAATGCGTCTTTGACTGGTACTTTGGGAATGGTTTTCTGGATCATGGGGGCAAAACGGACACTCTTGGAAATCTCATTTTTTGCATTTTCCAGTATGGATTCGGAGATATCCACGAGAACGGTATAAACTCCATGAAGCACCAGGTCCACGGTCACACCTGCGCCCATTGTCCCGGCTCCAATCACGCCAACTTTTTTAAACTCCATAGATTCGCTCCTTTTGGGTTATTGTATTATATTGTATATTATATATAGTATGATTGATGGTATCCTGTATTACTGGCTAAATGTGCTGATGGCCTTGTATAAGGCATCTGTTCCAAATGATAGGGTGGCGACGGGGATACGTTCATTGACGGCATGAATGGTCCGATTAAAATTCATTTCCTCGGGTAACTGCATGGGGATAAACCCATAGGTCTGTATTCCCAGTCGGGAAAAGAAACGGGCATCAGAAGAACCGGTCAACAGCAGTGGTACGGGAATACCCTGGGGATCAGCTTCTTTTAAAATACCCGCCAAGGTGTCGAAAAGCGCCATGTTCGGTTCAGGCGGCGTGGGGTCATAAAGCAAGACTTCTAATGAAATGTGTGGGCCAATAATAGCCCGCAGTTCTGCGATGACATCCTCGGGTTTGAAACCGGGTAACAATCGGACATCCATTTCTACTTCAATACGGTCCGGGATAACATTGATCTTCTGGCCACCGCGTATAATGGTGGCGTTCACTGTATTATGGAACATGGGCACAAAAGCAGAGCCCTTTTCTTTGAGGATGCGCTGCAATACAAAATCAGTGCGCCGCGGATTGAGCAATTGCCGCAAGATAACACCGGTCGGAAAAGGCGACGCTGCAGCTATAGCGGTGAACATTTTATGCACGGCAGTGGTGATATGCACGGGCAGCAGATGGGTGTCCATCTGGTGCAGCATGTGCGCTAACTTGGCCATGGTGCCACCTTTGACATACGCAGAACCATGCCCGGAATCACCGGTTATCACGGCTTTTATAATGCATTTTTGTTTTTGCATCACTTCAATGGGATAAAATTTCTTGCCGCCTACAAAAAGTGAAAAACCACCAAACTCGCCCAAAGCAAAACGAACCCCTTTAAATAAATCGGCATGGTGTTCCACCATAAAACGGGCCCCATATTCCCCCAGTTCTTCCTCGTCGCTGAGCAGACAGAGGATCACATCCCCCGGTAAGGCCACATTTTCCTTTTTCGCTTTGATAAAGGCGCAGATCATCATGGCCACCGCCCCTTTCATGTCCAAAGCACCCCGGCCCCACAGGTAGCCATCGGCAATCTTTCCTTCAAAGGGTGGATAGGTCCATCCTTCCGGTGACGCGGCCACCACATCCACATGGGCATAAATCAAAAGCGGGGCAGCACCTCCCGCGGACTCTTTTTTCCCTGATAAACGAGCCACCAGATTGGGGCGGTCCGGGTCTTTATGAAACAGTTGCGTCTCTATACCCGCCGTATGCAGGCATTGTTGGATATATAACATACACTCTTTTTCATGTCCCGGTGGATTACTCGTATTGAAGCGAATTAATTGCTGCAAGAGTTCTACCGGATCGGGAGCACTCGGCATTGCTGTTTGTATCGTGTTTTGAGCGCTCATTTTTTTTCCTCTGGTAGCACCAGTTTCGCATATTTTTCTACTGCCGCGACGTAGTTTTGCATCTCGGGATCTCCCGATAGTTTCTCATTTTTTATGAACGTATCCAGTAGTTGTAATTTCAGGGCCGGGCGATCACCGTGTAATGATTCACGTTGTACTACCGGGATCATTTTGGCAGTTTCCACCAATGTTTTTGTCTCTCCGTTCAGCAGCCCCTTGGTAAACGTCAAATTAATAATCCCGCTTAACACCAGATGGGGTGCCGAATAATACGAGGTCAGGTTGCCCAGAGAATAGGCGATAACCGCAGTACGTTGCGGGTCGCGGCGCGGGGTGTAAAACTCGATGGGCTGCAATACATGGGAATGGTGGCCGATGATCACATCCACTCCGGCTTCAATCAGGGTGTGGGCGATTTCAACCTGGTTGCGGCGGGGGAAAAATTCGTACTCATAGCCCCAATGAAGCGATGCCACGATAATATCGCACTGGTGCGCCTTGCAATCGGCGATCTGGTGATTCAATAGTGTCATATCGACAGGCTCAGTTAACGCGCGTTTGCTGTGGAATTTGACGATATTAACCATCCATTCCTTTCCGGTAGGCACCGCTTTGCCATTCAGGCCGTAAGCGGCGGAAACAAATCCGATCTTGATGCCGTTTTTTTCAATGATACGACCTGTGAATTGTTGCGATTCCTGACGGTTGGTGCCCAGGTCCAGGATATCATCTTTTTCCAATTGTGCCAGGGTTGTTTCCAACCCTTCCAGGCCCATGTCCAGCGTGTGATTGCACGCCGTGTGCAACGCGGTGAATTGTTGGCCCCGGTGTCCCTTGATCGTGGCGTATTGGGCAGGGGTGCAACAGAGCGGAGGCGTCTCTTTGGCGCTAAAGACATAACCTGAAATATCTTGGGCAGTGAGCTGGGACTCGATATTTGCATAGGAAATATCGGACTGGAAAATCAGGGGGGCGACATCTTCATAAAAAGTATCGCACGAATTCTCTAATCCATCCACTTTGATCAAATCCCCGACACCCGCAAAGGTCAGTGAATGGGTCCGCGTGAATCCTTCTGGTAATCGCGGTAATGGCCCGCTATTTTTAAAATAGGTTTCCAATCCAGAACCTTTTTCGGCACGGATAACGGGGTTTTTGCTCTTGTAACCCCAGTAGATTTTATCTAACAGGGGCATTTCTTCAAAATCACTGGTTGCATTTTTTAAAGGACGGTCCCAAAAACCGAAAAAACGGGCTAAAGCATGAATGGTTTTGACAATAAAACTCAGCGCACTTGATAGTGACAGTGTTTCAAGAGGGGTGGATGGTAAGCGACTAATCATATTAACCTCCGTAAATTGTATTGTAGCATTTTCCAGGCTTTTTTTCAATATATACTACCATCTTAAATCTACTGGTAGTTCTTTGAAAGTATTATAAAATTAAGTGGGAGTTATGGGAAGTATGGGAGTTATGGGATTAAACTGAATTATTCACATTCCTCCCATAATTCCCATACTTCCCATTAACTGTGGGAGATATCAATCAACTGACATCCACACTTTTTTTTCACTAAACCGGGTTACCACTGGCAAAAATTCAGGTAATCAATACTTGATATAGAGGCACTAAGATATACTTTACATATTATCAATAAGATGATTGACAAAACCTGAAAATTATATTATAGTATTATAATAACATATCTTGAGGGCAACCTTAAGATGGAAAATTAAAAAAATAAAATAAATAATTAACAAAGGAGGTACAACATGAAAGTACAACCGTTAGATGAAAGGGTTTTGGTAGAACCGGTAGAAAAAGAAGAGAAAGTCGGTTCGATCATTATCCCCGATACCGCAAAAGAGAAACCCAGCATGGGGAAAGTTATCGCAGTTGGCACAGACGAAGAACTGCAAAAATTAATCAAAGTCGGAGACATGGTGATGTTTGGGAAATATGCCGGAGAAGAGATTAAAATCGATGGTAAAAAACACTTGATCATTTCCCGTACCGACATTCTCGCAACGGTAGAGTAGCTCCCCCCGGGATGTTCTGGTGAGAGTAATAGGTTTGAAATTTTAAAAAATTAGGAGAAATAACAATGGCAAAGCAAATAACTTTAGGTGAAGAGGCAAGGCAAGCTGTATTAAGAGGTATTGATCAGTTAGCCAACACCGTGAAGGCCACATTGGGCCCGCGGGGCCGCAATATCGTGTTAGAGAGAAAGTTCGGCTCCCCGCTGATTACTAAAGACGGTGTTACAGTTGCAAAAGAGATAGAATTAAAGGACCCGTTGGAAAATATGGGCGCTCAGATGGTCAAAGAAGTCGCTTCCAAGACCTCTGATGTCGCAGGCGACGGTACCACCACGGCTACAGTATTGGCCCAGAGTATTTATAAAGAAGGTTTAAAAATGGTCGCTGCCGGGGCAAACCCGACTCTGATCAAAAAAGGTATTGATCTGGGCGTGATTCAGATCGTTGAATACCTCAAAGAAATCAGCCAGGAAGTAACCGGCAAAATGATCGCCCAAGTCGGCGCTATTTCTGCCAACAATGACCTGTCTATCGGCGAAATCATTGCCGAAGCCATGGATAAAGTGGGCAAAGACGGCGTGGTCACTGTAGAAGAAGGCAAATCTCTGGAAACAGTGCTCAATCTGGTTGAAGGTATGCAGTTTGATAGAGGGTTCCTCTCTCCTTACTTTGTCACCGATGCCGATCGTATGGTCGCCGAGTTGGAAGACCCTTATATCCTGTTGTACGAGAAGAAGCTGTCCAGCTTAAGAGAGATTCTTCCTTTGTTGGAACAGGTTGCCAAATCGGGTCGTCCGATGGTTATCATTTCCGAGGATATCGAAGGCGAAGCCTTGGCTACCCTGGTATTCAACAAGATCAGAGGCATTCTTAATATCGTGGCAGTAAAAGCCCCCGGTTTTGGTGATCGCAGAAAAGCCATGTTGGAAGATGTCGCTATTCTTACCAATGGTCAGGTCATCAGTGAAGAATTGGGCATGAAATTAGAATCAGCCACTTTGGCTGTGCTGGGTTCTGCCAAGAAAGTCGTGGTCGACAAAGATAACACGACTATCGTGGAAGGTGCCGGTAGCAACGAGAGTATTAAAGCCCGTATCAACCAACTGAAAAAACAGATCGACGACACAACGTCTGATTATGATAAAGAAAAACTACAGGAACGGTTGGCAAAACTGTCCGGTGGTGTAGCAGTCATCCGCGTGGGTGCTGCGACTGAAACAGAATTAAAAGAGAAAAAAGCCCGTGTTGAAGATGCTATGCACGCGACCAAAGCTGCCGTGGAAGAAGGTATTGTTCCTGGTGGTGGTATTGCATTGCTCAAGAGCATCCAGAACCTCTCCAAAATGAAGCTGGATGGTGATATGCATTTTGGCGTCAATATCCTTATCAAGGCTATTGAAGCTCCTTTGCGTCAGATTGCCACCAATGCTGGTTTTGAAGGCGGCACGATTATCGAAAAAGTCAAAGCATCAAAAGAGAAACATTATGGTTTTGATGCCCTGACTGAAACATATACAGACATGATCGCGGCTGGCATTATCGATCCTACCAAGGTTGTTCGTATCGCCTTGCAAAATGCCGCTTCTGTAGCCGGACTGCTCCTCACTAACGAGGGACTGGTATCGGAAATACAAGAAGATAAAGGCGGTCACGCTCACCCACCAATGCCCCAGGGCGGCGGAATGTATTAATTAACCGGGTTAATCCCTCGGTTACAGGTAAAAAAAAAGGCAGCCTCCGGGCTGCCTTTTTTTTTTGATTGAGTTGAATTCAGCAGCCATGCTTTGAGGGTACCGGAAAATCAAGTGGGAGTTATGGGAGTTATGGGAAGTATGGGATAAACAAAAAAAATCCCATTCCTCCCATAACTCCCATACTTCCCATAACTCCCATTAACTGGCAGTGATTCCAGATTAATTAATCAAAGACTTCGCCCGCTCTTTGGCTTTTTTAGCCATGATGTCGTCTTTTAGCAGGATAAAAATCTCGGTTGCACGATTATAGCTGCTGATGGCTTTTTTCCTGTCCCCCAGTTTTTCATAACAACGACCCAGTGAATATAAATCTTTCCCCAGACCATAACTATTATCCATCACGCTATCAATCGACCGTGCTTTTTCAAAAAACTCCAGACCCAGCGGCCACTTTTCTTCCAGGCTATAGATATAACCCGTATAATAATATCCCAGACTCAACACTTCCGCATCCCCCAGGTTGCGTTTTTCAAAGCGTTTCTGCAACTCGGCAAATCCCGCTTGAACCTGTGCAAATTCCACCTTGTAGTCCTGTTTTAGTTTCGCTTTGGCGACCATTGCATAACAACGAATTTCCATTTGCCATTCCAGATTGCCCGTATGAATTGCGGCGGCTAATGTGATAACCTTCTGAAACTCTTCCTTGGCAAACGCCATTTCAATCAATAACAACTCCCGTGCGACAACCATCTGTGGCGCGGTGGATTCAATCAGCGTCGAAATCTGGTTTAGCCATTTTTCCGTTTCTGCGGGTTGTTCCAGATAAAAATATTGCCGGGCAATAGAAAGACCCGCCGCAATTTTCCCCTGGATATCGTCAATGCTGGTAAAATAACTGTATGCTTCGCCATACAAAGCCAAGGCATGGAGGAAATCATGTTGTTGTTGCGCGACGCGTGCTAAGCGCATCTTCATCCCCGCAAACACCAGCGAACGCGGCTCCATTTTCTTTGGTAACGACGAACAGCCTATTAAATACAGTACACACAGCAAAACAACCACTAAAAACCCGTATTGGTTTATTTTTATTCGTTTCATTCGTCAATATCCACCCTTTTTTTCTGGCTCGAATTGCCTTCAATATCTTTGGGCGGAATACCTCCCCGGAGAAACGGGTTGTTGTTGATCGCATCCAACGTCTTACGTGTTTTCTCCAGTACTTCCGCCACCAGTGGACTCTGTTCTTTTAATGATTCCAGCATCTTTTGCAGTGCCAGCAGATTATTGTTCAGGTTTTCGATCGTGCCGTCCAATTTGCTCTTGTCCATTTGGATCATTTTTAACATCAAGCCGTCCGGATTCTTGTAATTTTCCAGTACCGCTTGCAGTTGTTCCGTATTTTTGACCAGACCCTTTGCAAACAGCGCCAGTTCTTCAACTGTTTTAAAAACCGGTCCCCCCTTGGGGCTCAGTAATTGCTCGAAGTGCGCGAACATTTGGCGGTTCTCAGCCAGACTATTGGAAAAATCGCCGAGATTGGTAAAAAAATCGCGGAAACTGTCTTTCTTTAATTTAAATTCGCTGCGTAGATTGGAGAAAAAAGCCTGGGCTTCATCAAAAATAATAGAGACCGAATCCCCGCTTTTTTCTACCATGTTGTCTTCCAGTAATTTCTGTCCTTCCGGCATATCCAGTGACGGGATATACGCCCCCTCGGGAAGCGAGAACCCCACATTGGGATTTTTGCCTTTAGATTGTTGAATCGAATACTTTAAGGGCATCAGCAACACCAGCGACGTTTCGCCCGTGATCGGGTTGGACTGGCGATAAATCGCGCAACCCGTTACAATCTTGTTTAAAAACTCTCCATATAAGGCCAATTCCACGTCAATATCATTCTCTGAGTCCAGGTAAAATGAACGGACCTTGCCGATCTGATACCCTTTAAATTCCAGTGACGTCGACGTTGATAAGCCAGTCGCATCAGATAAGCGCGTGCGAAAGGAATAGGTTTTTTCAAATAGTTTTTTCGATACCGATATGGTGATAATCCCAGCTACCAAGATGAAAAAAGCCAGAAGTACAAATACGCCCACGATTTTTTCTGTATGTCTGAATTTAAAATTCATTCCTCACTCCTGCCATTAATCCCATCCCTCCATGCACTCCTCTTTTCCATTTAATCGCACCTTCAAGCACCCTTCATCCAAGAGCAACGTTTCATCAATCAACCCGGTCCACCCGTGGGGGCACTGACTGACCATTACAATGGTGCTACCGTTTTTTTTTAATTCTTCCAAGAAGGTGAAAACAAGTTCCTGGGCCGGGTTGTCCAGATTGAACAATGGTTTATCCATCAAGATCAATTCTGGTTCCAAGAGTGCCGTGCGAATAAAGGCCAGTTTTTTTTTCGTAGCATAAGAGAGCGCCGCAGGTCGTTCCCCCAGCACGTCCCGGATTTTAAAAAAATTGAAATAAGTTTTGATTCGTTCCATGACAGCCTGTCTGTCATACCCTGGAAAATGATAGCCCAAGGGTAGCAACAGGTTTTCTTCCACCGTTAAATTGGAGATCAAGGTGCCCTCGGCAAAAATAAAGGCCATTTTTTGGCGTATCCCATCCAATTCAGGTTCCGTCCCATCATAGATATCCTTACCTTTAAACAATACCTGCCCGCGGACGTAACGGAAAGGTAGTAGCCCCGCCATGGCTTTCAGTAAAATCGCGTTGTGGTTTTCATCCCCACCCGTGAGCAGATAAACCCTGTGCTTTTGCATGGAGAAATTGGTTGGATAGAGCACGATGACCCCATCCACTTCCACGTTTAATTGATAGAGGCCGATTAGTTCGTTTTCCCTGGGGGTGTTTATGTTCTCATTCATTTTAAACTCATAAAAAATAAACCAGGGTCACGGCGATATTTAACAGAATGATGGAAACCACAGAATAAACGACCGAATGCATGGTGCGTTGGGGAACTTCAGTATTGGCGCGCTCAACTCTTAAGCCCTGGTAACAGGAGATCAAACCTACTGCAAGACCAAAGAGCAGGGATTTAATCACGGGCATAAAAAAATCGGAATAGGACAGCTCCTTTAAATAACGGCCCAGAAAATAATTAAAATCGACATGATAGGCTATATCAGAAAACACGGCGGCACCAACCACAGCGAGAAGATTAAAATAGAGCGTGAGGGTAAAAAGCGCCACGATCACACCAAACACTCGGGGCACTACCAGATAGGAAAGCGGTGAAATGCCAAACGAGTTCAGCAGATCAATTTCATTGTGAACCACCATGTTGCCCAGTTCCGTGGCAATCGCCGTGCCTGACCGGGCGATCACGATCAGAGCGGTAAACAAACTGCTCAGTTGCTGGACCACTATCACCACTAACAGATCATATACCAAGCGTCCTTTGCCCAATTGTCCCATGATCTGGTTCACTTCCAAGACAATTAAGATACTCGTACTGATCGAAATAAAACCAATGAGGAGCAGGGCGTCGTACCCGGTAAACATGATCTGGCGAAACAAAACAGTGCGGTTCTGTCCTTTTAAGCGATAAAACCTGAACATCCGGCCCAGTACAGCCAGAGAAAACAGGTAAAACTCCACCAGTCGCCCGAATTTTTGCCGCGAACTGAGGCCAACCTGTTTGACTAGATTTGCGTGCATGTTACCTTCATTTTTTATCATTCCAATAGGTATTATTTTACCAGATAAGGCGAAATTATACAAATATGAAAAATACTGCCTCCTGATCAGAGAATCAAAAGGTTAAAAATTCCCTGAAGAGCTTTTGTTTGTATTGAGTTTAACGAATAAATGAAAAAAAAATAAAAAAAATAATAAATTAATATCTTTACATGGAAATCTTTTTTTATTTACAGTATAATAAAAATATGAAAAATCAACGAATAGGAGAATTAAAATGAAGTACAGAAAGACGATTGTTTTTTTCACTGTACTGCTGATGGTGTTTTTCTTAAATATTTTAGCCGATACAAAAGAAATCAAACACATTGGTCGAGCACCCCTGATGAAGATCAGCGCGGGTGGAATCAGCAGTGTGGAACAATTAAAGATTTTGGTTGAGAAGTATGCCGACAGGATTAAAGAAGGTTTTGAAAAGGCCCTTGTTCCCGACCTTTATCTTCCCTTTATGGAGCAGATCAAAAATGCCACGATTGCAGAAAGAGTCATTCCCAAAAATCAAGAGATGATGTGGATGCTCTCTTACTCCAGTCTTAAGAAAGAGGTTATTGCTTATGTCCCAGTAATATGGGTTGGCAATGCCACCCTTGATGCTTTTGAATTCACAGTAGACACACCCTGTGCCCTCTATCATTTTGTCATTCCCAAAAAATGTGGCAATGTGTCTTTGTTAAACTCAGAATTAAAAGCTGTTATTTGCGATCTGAAGGTGACCCCCCCCACAGTTGGTCTCAATGAGACCATCACTGTTGACGTTAGTGGCTCTACATGTGCCAGCAAGGTTCAAGTTAATGTGATATTTGAAGGGCAACAAGTGGATACCCATGAGTTCAGCGCTGGTAATTGGGTTTGGACACCCAGCTATGCAAAGCCGGGAAAGTATATCTTTGAAGCCAAAGCAACTAATGAGAAGGGAGTTTCTTCCGTGAACGATTGCAAAGCTGAAGTTACTGTGATCAATGCCAATCCAATCTGTGACCTGAAGGTTACCCCTGAAAGTAACTATGTGGGCAAACCATTCAAAGTGGATGCCTCTGGTTCCACTGACAAAGATGGGAAAGTAGTAAAAGCCGACATCACTGTTACCGACAAAAAAGGTATCCAAGTGGATTCTGTGTCATTAACCACGGAACCCATGATCTGGAATAAAAGCTTTAAAAAAGCGGGTACCTATAATTTTGACCTCAAGGTAACTGACGATTTTGGTGCTGTTTCAGGTAATGATTGTTCAGCCCAAGTGTTAGTAAAAAAGGCATGGTTTTGGTTGGTTGAAGCAGGTCCCGGTGTGGCAAAAGGAACCTACAGTACGGTGGTTTTCGGACGTTTGGGATTGGCTTACTTTTTCATTCCCGACAAATTAAGCTTCATCGTTTCTGCTGGTGCTGGGTTTACACTGGCTGGAAAACCCTTCAAACATCATTTCCTGTCCAATATCCTCTTGAATTACCATGCCGGTAGTTTTTTTCTCGGTGGTGGTATAGGATTCTCTTCCACAGTCAGAGAACCTGATTGGAAGGGTGGTTTAGATGTTGTGGGCAATATCGGTTTCGACCTTTGCAAAACTGTTGATACCCGATGTTCCTTGTTCGGCGAGATTCGTGTGCCGGTGAGAAATGAACTTACATTCAAACATGCACATGAGTTCTTGGTTGGATTCCGTTATCTTTTTTAAGTTTTGATCAAATAAAACAAGGGGACTGGGATTTACTCCCAGCTCCCTCTTGTTTTTAAATCGTTCCCCCCTTATTTTCCCCCCCATTTTTTGAAAATTAGACTGGACTATCTGGACTTACTGGACGCCCTCCGTATTTTTGTTTATCTCGTCCACTACGTCCATATTGTCCACATCGTCCATATTGTCCACCAGCAGTTCCAAAATTCGATTGACTTTTATCAATGGGTCTGATACTATTTATGTTATCAAATCAATTTAAGCCACCAACTGGCTGAGTGGCATTATACTAAGGAGAATAAAAATGACGCAAAACGAACAGGTATTAGACACGATGAAGAAAGCAGGCAAACCCATGAGACCGGGAGATATTGCGGACGCGGCAGGTCTTGATAAAGAGGTGGTGTCAAAAGTCCTCAAAGAATTAAAGGACATGGGACTGGTCGATTCTCCCAAACGCTGTTTTTACGCACCCATAGAATAAAAAAACCTGTCTGACTGTCGAGAATCCTATGAATAACTATCTTGATTTTGCCAATTCCGGGTTTTTTTATATGTGTGGTGGGTTAATTGTGCTGGTAGTGATGATCCAGGCTGTTCTGTTTATCCGTCTCGCCTGGAAAGAAGGACAACGGATTGGTTTGACCAATCAACGCATGTTAAAAGGTCTTCGTGCGGGCATGATTTCCGCTATCGTGCCCTCCATTCCTATTATTATCATCTTAATCTTATTGGCCAAAAGCCTTGGCGTGCCTTTTCCATGGACCCGCTTATCCGTGATCGGGTCTGGGCCCTATGATATTTTGTCCGCGGGCATCGGTGCCAAAACCATGGGCGTGGAACTGGGCGGCGCTGGCTATAACCAATATGTTTTTGCCAATACCCTGTGGGTCATGACTATCGGCGCCACATGGTCGGGAATGATCGTGTTCTTCTTTCTGAAAAAAATCAAAAAACAGTATAAAAAAATAGAGAACCGCGACCCCCAATGGATGCAAATTATTACCAGTGCTGCCTTTTTCGGCGTGATTTGTGTCTTCCTGGCCGAACCTGTCATTGCCGGTGGCGTCAAGTTGTTCACCGCTCTTACCGGTGCTGTCCTCATGACTATTTGTGCCCTGGCGATCACTAAATTGGGCGCCAAATGGTTACGCGAATTCGCGCTGCCCATCAGTATGATCGGCGCTATGGCTGGAGCCGTGTTTTTCTCCACCCTGTTCAAGTAATGGTTCAGAAAAAAAGGAGTAACCAATGATTGACCATCAACCAACCACGATGACTGCCGATAGTATTTTTGAAGCCAGTGTGCATCGCATAGGACGTATTACTATTATGACCTGCATGCTCTTCGCCCTTTGTATTCCCGTTTTTGTGGCGATATTGTTCGGCATCATGCCACCCACTAAAAACCTTATTTCTGGAATCATCACTGTCTCCTCGTTCATGATTCCTCTTTCCATTGCCGAGATATTGGCTTTTTATCCCATTCTGGGCGATGGTGGACTCTATATTGCCTATACCACGGGCAACATTTCCAGCCTCAAACTTCCCTGCGCCGCTATTGGTATGGAGGCGGCAGAAGTTAAACCTGCTACCCCCGAAGGCAAAATTATCTCTATTATTGCCATGTCCGGTTCCGTGATTGTGTGCGAATTACTGCTGGTTATTGCCGTGATACTGCTGGTACCCTTGACCGGGTATCTCAACACCCCGCTGTTAAAACCCGCTTTCGAACAGATACTACCCGCCTTGTTTGGCGCACTGGGAGCCTATTTTATTCTCAAAAACTATCGCTTGGCCATTATTCCTTTTGGTCTGGGTGTCGTATTCAGCCTGTTTCATGTACCAACCGCCGTGGCTGTTCCCGTGAGTGTATTGATTGCTATCCTGGGAGCCAAAATACTTTACAAAAAAGGCTTGGTCAAAGCGTGAAACATGGCAACACCAGCATACTTGTGTTCTCTTGGCTAGGATGGGGTTAAAAAATAAAAACAAATAACCCTATTTCTCACTAAATCCCTGTTGACAAATAGCGTAAATTAGGGCATAGTATATTCTCCTGATTTATTTAATAAAATAGGAGGTTCGGCTTCACCGCTAAAAAGCCGGTGAACAGAGCCCCGGATTTTATAAATTAAAAGGATTTGGAGAGAAAATGACCAGTAAAGAAGAATCGTTGTATTATGCCTACCATCCTCCCCGGTGTTTGGAGAATGTAGCTGCCTCACTATTTGAAGACACCTTGCCCCCCCAATTGGGGTGTCATGGCGAGTGCATTGAATCGCAATTTCGTCTCACTTGCACCTGCGGGCAAGACGCGGTGTATGTTCTCGGTCAGTATGGGAAAAACGAGGCGTATTTTATCGATCCCTTTGCCTTGGAGTGCCCGGACTGTGGCAAAATCCACGAGTTTTTTAATGTGGACACCGATGGCTACAGCCATGAGGGCAATACCGAGGAAATACCGCAGGATCGGTGTGGATTCAATTCGGAAGATTACGAGGAGTTTACCTGCGGCGGAATCTTTACCCTGGTAAAATACGCCTGCGCCCACTGCGGGAACCAATTAACCTTCTCCGTGTTCCCCTCCGAAGCCCTGGCTGGGGAACCCAAACCCTGCGTTTGCGGGCACCTCATGGAAATAAAAAGAAAAAAAGGTGCTGCTACAAAAGCAAAAAAACAAGCCGCATTGTTAGCGAAAAAGAAAAAAGCACGGGTCAAATTCAAATGCGCGACATGTGGTCCTGTACTATTGGAAATCTTTGTAACCTTCTGGTATTTTGATTCTCTGTTTGAAGAAAGCGGTGCAGAGTTCGGGGGACATGAAGAAGATTTATTTTCCTCTTTCGCTATCCGGGCCAAGTGCTCCACATGCGGGAAATTCCAGGAGGTCAGCCTAACCGATTGTGCCGAACCTGGTTAATGCGCTCTTGAATCCCCTGTCAAATCCCCGTTTGTCTTTTGGCTTAAGTAGGCGGAAAATTTAAACGTGAAAATAAAGGACCCCAGCAGCGAAAAAATACCGGCTACAAAGATCGTGTAGGGAACGCCGATACTTTGCGCCACAGTTCCGGTGATCAAGTTGCCAAAGGGCATGGTGCCAAAAAAGGAGAGCAAGTAAAACGCCATGACCCGGGCCCGTTTGCTGTCTTCGATATGTGTTTGCAAGTAAGTATTGCTGGCCGTCATGATCGTAACCATCCCAAAGCCAGTAACGGCCATTAACACCAGGGAAATAATAAAATTGCGGGACAGCGACAGCGCAATTAAACCCAGCCCGAATATTGTTGAGGACCGTGCCGCTATTTTCCAAAGATTATCGTTATTTTTATTTGCAGCCATCATAATAGAACCCAGTAATGCGCCCACACCCATGCCGCCCATTAAAAAGCCAAGGCTGCGCGGCCCCCCGTGTAATATTTGTGTCGCCAGTATCGGCAGCAGCACGGTGAAAGACATTCCTAACAAAGCCACAAAGGCGAAGTGCAGCAACATCATGCGGATAGGCAGCGATTGGAACGTGTACCAGAAACCTTCCTTGAGTTCCATTAATATTCCTTCTTTGCCCCGTCGGCTCATTGTTGGTGGTGTGGCTATTTTCATCGCCAGAAGTCCAGCGATCACAGCCAGGAAACTAACCGCATTAATCAAAAAGCAGATCGCTTCGCCCGTCCAGGCGATTAATAATCCAGCCAGTGCCGGACCTACTAAACGTGCGCTGTTAAACATCGCCGAATTCAATGCGATTGCATTCGGCAGATCGTCGCGATTTTCCACCAGTTCCACGATAAAAGAGTGGCGGGTAGGAGCATCAATCGCATTGGCAATACCGAAAAAAAGACCGATAATAATAATGTTCCAAATCGCGATCCAGTTGACAATCACCAGCAAAGCCAGGATGGCAGACAGGATCATCATCGCGATTTGAACTTTGATCATTGTGCGGTAGCGGTTCCAGCGGTCGGCCAACACCCCGGTCAGCGGCGTGAGAATCATCATCGGGGTTTGAATGATAAAACCAACCACACCCAGCATAAACGCTGATTTTGTCAGGCGGTACACCAGCCAGTTCAGCGCTACAGTCTGCATCCATGAACCAATCAAAGAAACTCCCTGCCCGAAAAAATACAATTTATAGTTCCGGGAACGAAACGCACGTCCCATGTCACCAAACGCGGAACGCAAACTGGGTTTAGGATTCATTTCTCTCATGGTGGGGGGTACCTTCTATATTAGTATATCTATCGTATATCCAAACACCCTGTATTTTTCCAGGCACGTGGCCTGTAGCACATTAATACGTGTTCGTTGCCAACTGGACGTAGGACGATAGCGTATCGTTGATCATTGTCAGAACCTTTTTCTTCTCTGTCGGGTTATTGATAAAAAAATGTCCCCCTTCAAAGTAGTTGATATTGCATTTGCCGTTAGTATGCAGGCACCATTCGTCAATTTGTTCCGTTTTTAAGTCTTCTTCTTTCCCGGTTAGGACACTAATATCACAATCCAGCGGGTCTAATTGGACGAACTCGTGGGTAAAAAGCCATGAAATACGAAAGTCTGCCCGCAATAGAGGTAAAAGAATTTCCAGTAATTCCGGGTGTAAAAACAATTCTTCAGGAGTACCACCCAGGTCCATAATTTTTTCCCTGAATTCATTTTCAGGTAACGTATGGTAAGGCGGTTTATCTTTGCGGCGAATATGGGGTGCGCCTCTGCCGGAAAAAAAGATATGTAACGGTTGTGGGTATTTTATTTCGCGAAGCTTTAAAGCCACCTGATAGGCAATCGCGCCGCCCATGCTGTGACCATAAAAAGCAAAAGGTAGATCAAACAACTGATTTTTTATCTGACGAAGCACATCCTCGGTAGCGTCTGCCATAGATGCATAAAAAGGCTCATGAATCCGTCGCCCACGCCCGGCTAACTCTACCGGTTGCAAACGGATCACACTGGAAAGAAAATTTTCCCAGTGACTGTATACTGATGCCGACCCTCCGGCATATGGGAAGCAAAATAATCTGATTTTCCTCATCGTGAACTCGCAATAATTGCGTCCTGAAGCATTGAATGGATTGGATAACTATGAATTGTACGATCTTCAACGCGATTATTAAAGTTATATTATACCACAAAATGCGTACATGTCCACTCTTTTTTATAGACCGCCTCATTCATGGAGCGGATTTAACGGATTAATGCGGCGGGATGCAGCGTCTACAATGGGTCTTG
This sequence comes from uncultured Clostridia bacterium, assembly GCA_964502145.1. GTDB lineage: Bacteria > Acidobacteriota > Aminicenantia > UBA2199 > UBA2199 > CAZCVI01. The sequence goes on along the minus strand of CAZCVI010000012.1, from coordinate 7,863 downwards.
CTTCACCCCTTCTCCGTCAGGGAACGGGATATCTTCAATACCAATTTCCGGGGTAAAAAAGGCACAATCCATTTGAGCAAGAATTTTAACTTCCAATCATTAAACACCAACGTTTTCCCTTTCATCATGCCCCGATACCCACAAAGAGCGACCGTATAGGCAGACGCAACACCCGTTGCAAACAATTTGCTACCATCAAAATTTGCCGTGGCTGCAAAACCAGTGGCCACAGGTCCAGGACATAACGCTGTAATAGTGACCCCCGTTCCGGCAAACTCATTGGACAAGGCTTCAGTAAAGGAAACCACAAACGCTTTTGTTGCATAATAAACACTGGACAAAGGTCCGGGTAAAAAACCAGCGGTTGAGGCGACATTTAATATCCGCCCACTACCCCGCGCCACGCATTCGGGCAGAAACAAACGGGTTAATACCATTAATGCCCTCACATTCACGGCGATCATATCCTCATTCTTCCTGACATCCTGCTGGTAAAATAAACCCTGGTCACCAAACCCGGCGTTATTAATTAAATAATCGATTTTTATGCCCTTGGCGTTCAGTTCATCGTAAATCTCCTGTGGCGCAGCATCTTGTGTCAAGTCTTTGGCCAATACAATCACCTGAATTCCATATTGTTTTTCCAGATCATTTTTAATCCCTTCCAACACATCCAACCGTCGGGCCACCAAAACCAAATCCCCACCGCCAGCCGCATGAATCTTTGCCAATTCCAGGCCAATACCACCCGACGCGCCGGTAATCAACGCTCTGTTTTTAATACTGTCTGGTTTATTTGTAGTCTGATTTACTGTTTGACTTGCCATTTGCTTATTTCTCCTTTAAAAAAGTGAGGTAGGCCGCTGCATTGGTAGCGGAATTGGTAAAGGCAACACGCATGGTATTGCCGATAAATTCGTAACCATAGGCATAACTCAATGCAGCACGGAAAGTATTCTCAACCGAATCCACACCGCAAAACACCTCTGTACAGGTTGGACTGCTAAAACCGAGGGAACCACCAGGGGAAGATGCATATGTCCCAAAACAGGTGTTGCAATCAATTGTCATTGACACGGTGTTATCATCTTTAAATAGCAACGTGTAGGTGTCCGTCACCTGGATCACATTGGACTCGATCAATTGAATACTTTGCAGACGCCATGTGGTCCCCAACAATAGGTTGACGTTAACATTATCACTCTCTTTGCACGCTGGAAAGATTAATAAACCGACCAGCACCATCCATAAAAGTACCGAAAAAATCGTGTTCTTCATTTCAAACCTCCTATTCATAGTCTACGTCGTTATCGTAGTTGTACATAGAGGCAGTATACTCAATTTTAAAAAAAATGTCCATTGTTTTTTTGAAAAATAGTCGTCTATTAAAAAAAAATAAGTACTATAGACATTACGCGCTACGTTTCTTTCGTACTAATCCTGATACAGGTCCGTAAACATGACCTTTTGTTCTTTTTCCCTTCTGTATACAGAGATGTCGCTGACCATTTTAAAATCACGGGGGATTTTATACGCTGCCAATTGACCCGTTAATCCCTTCAATGTCTCTTGAATATGAAAATGGAGTTCTTCGTCAGATAACGTTGCCGTTGTTTTTCTTTCCGCTTGAATATAGGCATAGGGATATTCCCCATTGATTTCATCCCATCGTGCCACCACCATGACCCCGGCAATATAAGGGCTTTTTAATAATGCCGCTTCAATTTCTACCGGATAAATATTCGTGCCCCCTTTGCTGACCAGAATATTTCGTGATCGACCGGTAATATGAAGGAACCCATCTTCATCTATTCGACCAATATCACCTGTATGAAGCCATCCTTTTTCATCTATAACTGTTCTCCCCAGTGCCTTTTGTGCCTCGTTCGCTTCTGCCAGATTGTAATACCCAGTCATCATATTCGGGCCTTGGGCTGTCACTTCACCGTTTCCGGCTCCGTCCGGGTATTGAATCATTAATTCCACATTGGGCAGAGGCTTCCCCACCGAACCGGGGCGAAATTTTGCCGGGGTATTCATCGTGATAAATGGTGCCATTTCACTGACCCCATATCCTTCTAACACCCGTAATCCCAGCTCATTCACCTTGACAATTAAGTCTTTGGGGCATTTCGCACCTGCTGTGAACACCCATTCCACGTGTTCAAAACCGAGTGTAGCCAATGTCTTTTCCCCTTTTTTTAAGCGCCCTGACAGGCGCGTATAAAATCGATCCAGCAACAGGGGCACCAAAAAGATATAATGCGGTTCTGTTTCTTTGATAATGCGCAAGATATGGTCCATTCTGGCTGTTGCTGCCGTGATCGTGGTCCATGGCGCCAGCAAGGGCAGCAATATCCCAAAAACAGTGGGATACAAATGGCTATAAGGGAGCAGTAACAGTGATTTTTTTCCTATCGCCCCATTTATATCTAACGCGTTATAAATTCCCTCCACATTGGCCAGCATTGCCCGATGGGAAAGTTGCACGCCCAGGGTACAATTCACAAAAAGAATCTCGGCAATATCTTCACTGTTGACCTGTAGCGTGGCAAACAGGTCGTTTCCTTCCCTCATGCTCTTTTGGCCAGATTCCGTAATCTGGGAAAAAGGAATCTGTGCCGCATCGGTGGGGAGTGTGTCAAAACAAATCACCTGTTGGAGTGACGGCACCAGTGGTTGGATAGCCGTTATTTTATCCAGGTATATCCGGGAAGTAAAGATGAAGGACAAGTGGCCAGTATTGGCCAGTTTTTCCAGTTCTGGTTTTTCCCATAGGATGCTGATTGGCGTGATGATCGCTCCAATAGACGTGACTGCCAGATAAACAATCGGCCATTCCTGGCGGTTTTCCGCCATGATACCGATTTTAGCGCCTTTTTTCACGCCCAATCGCAACAAACCATTGCCCAATTCGCGAACCGATTCCGCCAGTTCCTTGCAGGTTAACTTTTGATAGAGGTCATCTTCTTTTATTCGTAGTATCTCCTGGTGTGGCCTAAGGTTGGCCGCCATGAGGAGTAAATCTCTGATCGTGTGACAGGTCATGCCGAATGTCTCCTGGTAAAAAAAAGGTAAATGTCATTATAGAGTATTTCGCACCTGAACACAATAACAAAAGTAGCCTGGATTCACCGCCAAATTTCTGAAATCGTGGTGGACGATATGGACAAAAAAATGCTTTTTATTTTTGCTCCACATCGTCCATATCGTCCACTCTGTCCATATCGTCCATGTTTTTTCACGAATCTGACAGAATATCAGCTTTTTTTACCAAAGGGCAGGGTACTAAAAATGCCAGAGAACTTGGTCAGTATGCCTAAGCCTCCTATTATAGCGGTGATTAATGCATCAAGATCGGTGAGCAGGTTCTGCTGGAAGGCCAGGAAAACAGCCGCACCTAATATCAACAGGTATATCGGTGCCTGATAGGATTTCCATTGGCTATGGATGTTTAACTCACCCAGCAACAGGTGCGCCTCGGTTTTTTCTACCGCAGTCAGTATAAAATTCCGAAAACTGCGGTTCATCACTTCAAGAACGCCCTCGTTTTTTAACAGTCCCTTTTTGAATAACTGGGATAATGTCTCCCGGTTCTTAAAATTGATTAAGCGGTCCTGGGAGATATCATAGAGGACAAACTTTTCTTTCCGGGTACACGATTTCCATAGTTTCAAGTAATAATGGTGTGACAATTGCTGGATTTTTAAGATTATCTCCTCTTTACTTGTTTCCAGTTCATCGTTTGACCATTGGCCAGAGTTCTGGTTCCGTACTTGTCGGATATAATAATCATAGACATCCGCTTCAATAGTCGCAAAAAATGCCGAGGGTTTGAATTCATCCAGGATTAATTGTTTGATAGCACGATGTTTGATGGGATAAATCTTTTTATAATTCGGTGTATGTTCCCCCGGTAGTTTTAGCGGGACTACAATCGTGGCACAATGGAGGTTGATTTTTTTTAATAAATCCGTGATGTGTTGAAGAAGAATCCGTTTTTCCAGCATGTCCTTGGGAATCTCTTTCTTGGCAGAATCTGCTTTTTTTATTTCTCCAGCTTGGGCCACCCCGGCATCTTGGTATGAATAGATAAGCTCCACCATCGGGATAACCATGGGCATGATGACCAGAAAATGAGGGTCCGAAAAGATACTGACCAGTTTTTTAACGGCTACCAGTTTATTTTTAAGATTCTCAATGGTGTCGATATCCGCCATGTATGAATCAAAATTTGGGATACGCAGGACCCGGCACGACTCCGAAGCGGGCGCGGCACCGGTTAACACGGCCACATCTTCACTTTGAAATGCAGGAAAATCACATTCTTCCAACCGGAATTTATCCAATGGGTGACTGGTTGATTCAGTACCCAAACCGGGTAAAAGAATCTCTTTTTGCAAATGGGAAAAATAGTCCAGTTGTTCCCCGGTTTGACATTGGATGATCATGGGCGAACCTGCCCGGATATATTGATGAATTTCCCTGATTACCGCGGGTTCCGTTTCTTTGCTTTTAGGTTCTTGCGGTGAGTGGGTATATGGGGTAAATGAGTCCAATCCAAAAAGATGGCGCGCCACAAACTTAAAAATGAAATAAACGAAAAATAAGATTCCTATAGTCGCTATAATAAACACGATAAAAGGAGTACCTTTCAAGCGGGAGCGGAACGAAACAAGGTTCGGCGCTGGATTTTTCTGGGGAGTCTTGATTGCCTCTCCTGGTTTTTTTTCAGGGATGTCCGCATAGATACCGCTCCCTTTTCTCAGGTCTTGTGTCGCTTTGATGAGCGCATTATCTTTTTCGCGGTCCATTTGTTTCTCGTAAAAGTCATCGATTTGAAGGTCCCGCGCCATTTTTTGTTGGAACAATTGGGATTGGGTTAAATGGTAGGCAGAGATTCGTTCCGAATTGTATATCCCATTGAAGAATATAATCATCGGCACAATACCGGAGAGCACTAACCAGGAAGATAAGAACCAGATATAATACCGTCCGCTGCGCGGATGAACTGATTGTTCCAGCATATCTGGGTTCTGTCCACTGGTGGCTTGTGATAACTTCGGTTTCACACGGGACCATACTATCAATACCACGGCCAACACACCCTGAAACAATAAAAGGCGCATGTGCAACCCTGTTTGTGAGATTAAAACAGGCATGATGTGAATCACTAACAGGAAACCCAGTAGCACAAGAATGTGCCTGCCGATTTTAAAACCAAACCCTTGACCGGACGTGCGGTAGATGACGTATTGGTTATAAATAAAAGCAAACAGATTGGCAGAAAGGCACAAAAAAAACATGACCATGGGCGTGGTGAACAGCGTAAAAAAAATCAGCAAAAGCAGAATGATACTGTTTGAAATAATCAGATGTTCATAACATGCTGCACTCAAGTCATCGGTGTGGGGGCGTAACCAGTCGAAAGGGACATACCTGTGTTTTAACTGCGATTGATGATAATTCACCCCGGCACTGACCAAAAAAAGGAGAATACTGAACAGTACCATGGCCAAAATGGCCTTCACCGTATCGCTGATAATGGTGGATTCGATGGCTTGGGTGTAGGTTTTATCGTGGAAGGTGATTAGGAATAAGGGGGAGTTGACCAGCGGGGCAATGTGGGCGCGGTGGCTTTTGCTTTGATAGTTCACGTTGAAGTACTCTGGCTGTCTGTGATCAATAGCAGCACGGAGTTTTGTATCTTCGTCCGTTTCAGCGAAAAAATTCTCTTGCAGGTTTCTTCCCTTATCCGAATGGAACCAAACCTGCCCGTTTTTATCAATGATACAAAACCCGTATCTAATGGGCATAATAGGGTCGATTACCGTGGCCGCAGGTGAGGTCATGACAGCCACCACTGCCTCTTGGGGTTGGCCTTCTTTGTTTATATATCTCATTTTACTGCTTTTCGAAATGGCTACCAATTTTTCATCAGAAGTAATTGAGGGGATGGATTCCACGTAAAAATGGGTAGTGGAATCTTCTGCCAAGGACCAGTTCCCCGCCCCAGTAAAACGAATCATGTAACTCGGGTTAACCTGGCCCTTGATGTAATTCCGGGTGGAAAACTGAAGAACCTGTTGGTCATCTTCATTCATCCAGAAAATATTTTTGTATAGATTATAGGCCGTTTCTCTCTTATTTAATGTGTCCAGTTTTTCTTTTATTTTAGATTCGTTGATAGGAAGCGATAGCAAAGCCGCCTGCTGGGGAGAAACACGTTCAAGTTTAAATTGACCCAGAACATTGTGAATAATATCACCCTCATGGAGTTCTGGTTCATCGGAAAAATGAGTCTCATAGGCGTCCAGGGTGTTGACCATGTCTTTTAATTCGCGGGAAAAATTAGTTTCGATCCCCTTGGCCAGAGTTTCCAGTTCTTTATCAATCCTGATGATATCGTCATGATTCTGGTAACTGGCAAAATTAAGCAGAATCAGTGAGAGAATACACAGTATCACCGCCAGAGCAGTGAGCACTACATCGTTGATTTTAAGCTGATCGAAAGAACTCATTAAAAAAAGCTTTACAATCGGAATGCAGAAAAAGACAATCAAAAACCCGCTGAGCAAATAGACTACCATATCCGATTCCAAACCTTGAACCTGGCGGTTGAATTTTTTTTCATCAATGATACCGAAGATGTACCTCTTGGAATCGTCCTTCAGTTTTAGCGGTTGCATGAACAGACGGTAGCTTTTATTTGCTATGGTAATCGTATCTCTGACCCCTGGTTTGAGTGGGGGAGGGATGGTCCTGAGGTTGCCAAAGTCAACAATATCAAAACCTTCAGGCATAGTATGATAGAGGACGGAGAGTTTAGATTCTAGTTTCCCATCGTTGTTTTTTCTTTCTTCCTCTTTTAGGACAATCAGGTGGTCGAACACGTCGGGTCTTTCCAAACGAGAGAGAAATTCCTTTTGGGTATTACCTTTTAACGTCTCTTCCCCATAGTAAATATTCTGCCCAATCTGGGCCAGTGCCCTGAAACGGTTGTCTGTTTGTTGGTTTTCGTTGTTTCTAACATAAACGAACCAGTACAGCACAAATGCCGTGATAATAATGGTGACCGCTGCAAAAAGCAACCATGCATTGATCATGCGCGGTGTCGCTGCTTTTATTTTATCCCTTATTTCCATGCTCCCCTCCTTCTTTTGGAAGTGCGATGTATTCTGATCGTGGCGTGATTTTTATTGGTCTATAAATTTTTCCTTCGCATAACGTACCGCTTTATCCGCCAATTTAATCAGCACGTCCGAGTAGGCTATGCATTCTTCCCAAAATTTAGTCTCATCATATATTAGAAATTCACCATCAATGGATTTTTTCGTCCGTTTTATTTTCTCAAAGGTTTCAACATCGTCAATGAGTCCCAGTTTTTCCATATCTTCAATATAATACCCTTCCTGATTCATCCAATGCACGTTAAGCTCGGATAAAATAGTGATGATGATATAAAAATCTTTGGTGAGGATGTTATAGAAGTATGCAAACTGCCGGGTGAATAAATCCATGGTTTGCCGGTCTGCCCTTTCATAAACATGGTCTAAATCGAGCGCCTTGGCTTTTTTGACATACCACTCCAAGAGGTCTATCTTTTTCGGCAATTCCGCAATATTTTTTTTTAAACTTTCAATAATGCTGATCCTTCTTTCTTCTGGCTCTAACATTTTCTACCTCCTAAAAACAACACTCGCCTTACCAGCGGCAGGGAGTTTTTAGAGCAGACTTTTCCGCGTCCACATAAAAACACCCTTGTTATATTTATATCATAAACACAATAAAAAAGCAACGGCCCTATCAGACCTGAATTCACCGCCAACTATCGCGCAACTTTATTTGGATTGATTTTCGCCA
>CAZCVI010000011.1:0-117383 GCA_964502145.1 uncultured Clostridia bacterium | reverse complement strand
TTTCAACAAAAATATGTGGAAAATAATTTACACAAAATACTTGACACAACCGCAAAAGTCCTTAAAGCGGTATAAAATGTTCTTAACACGGAGAAAAAATACCATCTCACGGAAGATGTTCACCGTATCAGGGAAGAATCATACCGTATTAAGGAAGAATCATACCGTATTAGGGAAGAATCATACCGTATTAAGGACAAAGTTATCCTTAATGCGGTAGAATATTTCCATGAAGAGAACATTTCATACCACGAAGAGGACATTTCATACCATGAAGAGGACATTTCATACCGCTTCGCGGAACATTATTACCGTAACAAGGAAGAAATTCTCCTCATTGAGAACATTTCAGTAAAATTTTCTCTTGTTGTTAGAGTAGAATACGTGTTGAACAGAGTATTATGTGTAAAGTAGAAGCGGCATCCTGCCGCTTTATTAAATTTCCATTGCATGAAAAGGAAATTGTATCTGAACCGTGATTCGTGGGATTAAAGGATGACCAGGATGTTTAAATTGGATGCTGAGCAATCTTTTTCTGGGAATGCGAGTTTAGCCGCACGCATTTTTTTTTGTTTATCCCATATTTCCCATCATTCCCATAATTCCTATAATTCCCATTCTTCCCATTAAGTTGGCGGTGAATCCAGGTCCAGGGCATTGTTGAATATTGACTTCCATAAATATCTATGATAGAATGCGTTACTAAAATTAGATATTTATATAAAATGGAAACAGAACTAGGCTAAAAACATCAGCAGAACCCAGTTCTATTTCTCTTGGAATACGGAGGTATAATTATGAAAAAAAATTTAGCAGTTGGGATGGTTCTTCTCTTCCTTTTACTATCCCCTATCTTTTCACAAAATGAAGCGGAGTTTAAGCTTGTCGGGCAATGGAAACATGAGGAAATAGTTGGCCGTGATTTCTTTTCCTATATTGATAAGGACAATCACTTGGTCGCATCTCTTGGAAGAGCAGGAAATCTCATCATTACTCCAGATAAAGTGATCAAGTTCGCGGCTTTCGGGCAATCCCCAGACGAATTAATAACTTTAAAAACTGCATTTTTCTATAAAGGCGATTTAGCGATGGTGGAACTGGCAGAAAAAATCAAAATATTTACCAAAAAAGGGGAAACTTATCGTTGGAAAGAAACAAAATGGTTAAAAAGAGGCCCTTGGGTTCATTTTATTAAAGAGGGACTTTTTTTTGACAACAAGTTTTTTTTGTCTGGCATGGAGGGTATCTATGAGGAAAAAGGTCCACTTAAGTCTTTTTATAAAGCCTTTTTCCATTTAAAGGTTTATGCAGAAAATGGAGATTGTCTGAAGCAGTTGATTCGAAAACCCTATGATGGTCCAACCCTAGTGATGATGATGAGATACCATTTGGCTTCCTATGCAAAGGATAGGGTTTTCTATTTACCTGAAAATGAATTAAAATTACTGGTCATCTCCTCCAAAACCCTTGAAGTGGTCAAAGAGGTTCAATTGGAAGTTCCCAGCTATTATAAGAAGATGCCCTCAACATACTATGCTTGGAGTGACGATCAGCAACAAAAAAGTCCGGCGCAACAATCCAGAGAATATGAGGATTGGCAAACAGGGTATTCTGCTGTTCAAGAAATGGTTGTGGATGGAAAGTACTTGGTCATCCAAATACGTACAGAACAAGAAAAGCTGAAAAAGTTTGCCTTATTGTTCTACAATGCGGAAAATTTCAAATTGGAAAGAACCGTGTTTCTGGATGATTTCCTTTTTGATGTGAAGGATGGTAAATATTATACTTATGCCAATGGAAATCCCGCGATAGATGAAGACACAGACGACTGCATCATCAACATTTATGCTTTTGAGAAGAAGAAATGAAGACCCAGTATTGGCTCACCAACATCGCCATCCTGATTATTGTGGTTGCCATTGGTGTTATCGTGACGTTCAAATATATTATTCCAAGAACCAGCAACCCAGTTGCCATAACAGAAATTCGCAAGATTAATCTTTCTGATTTAAGTGGTAATGAAATCGCTTTGGAAAAGCTGCTGGCCGATAAAGGCACCACTTATTGTTTGGTATTTAATATGACTGACTGTTATAGTTGTATCCATCGTGGATTAATCGACTTGATGGATCTAAAAGCAGCCGGTAATAACTGTATCGCCATCATTATTCATAATGATATCGGTGAAGCCAATGGCTGGTCAACCACACAGAAATACTCCCCGGTTTATGTATTGCGAAAAACCGACTTTTACAACTATATCCACACGCCCAAGTCCCCGGTAATGATAAAACTGTTAAAAGAAGAAGTGGTGAGCTTTTACTTTATAGAACCATAGGAACACGTCTGCGCTTTAATTCTTTTCCAATAGAAGCGGCGTCCCGCCGCTTTATTTTATTCCCATGGCATTAAAAGAGAAAGATGATTAAGTGGCTGGGTTATTGATTAATGCCCCAGGATGGGGCGTCTACTATAGCCAATTGGACAGGGATGAATCCATTCAATTGTGCAACAGCCTGTTGCACTAATAGTAAATTGTGCAAGCACTGCTTGCACAATTTGGAAGCGTGGGGATATAATTATACCCAGGCGGCATAAATTGTTTTGCTGGCGGTATGGATGGTTTGGACTTTTCCGGTTTGGTCGCTCTCTTTGCGCAGGTCGTAGATTAATAAATAACCGGTTGTTTGCTAGGACTCGGAATTCACCATCAGATTCTTGAAAAATCATGGACGATGTGGACTACAAATTCGCGCATTTTTTTGTCCACAACGTCCACATCGTCCACAACGTCCATATCGTCCATATCATTGCCAAAAAAATGCTGCCCAACCCAAGAAAACCACGACCTGCTTCTACCAAATTTAAAAAAAGGGAAAATAATTGCCTGTATTTTTTCCAACGGACTTGATTTTTAAAGGGTTGTATGTTATTTTTGTAGATTGAAAATCTACAATAAAAAATAACAAAATCTATAGTTTTGGAGTAGGTAATGAAAAAGACAAAGATCAATCGAGCGCATTACAAATTAAATGGAAAAATGGTGGACTTTGCAGGCTGGGACCTGCCAGTTCAATATTCGGGACTCACTGAAGAACATATGGCTGTGAGAACCACTGGAGGCATTTTTGACGTCAGTCACATGGGCGAGATTCGTTTCAAAGGCCCTCAAGCTCTGGATGCAGTTCAGTATATCACCTCCAACCATGTGGCGAAATTATCGCCAGGAAAAATTCATTATTCCGGCTTATTAACGGAGAATGGTTGTTTTGTGGACGATCTGCTGGTATACATGATCTCGGAAACGGAGTATTTCCTGGTAGTGAATGCCGCAAACCTGGAAAAAGATTATCAGTACATGCTGGCTAATGCCTCTCATTTTGATGTGAAAATCACGAATGAAAGCGATTTATACAGCCAAATTGCTATCCAAGGCCCAAACTCGGAAAAACTTCTGGCCCAATTCACAACCACTGACCTGACCCCGATTAAATATTACTGTTTTACCTTCGGCACAGTGAAGGGCATTGACGCGATTATCTCCCGCACGGGTTATACCGGGGAAGATGGCTTCGAAGTATACTTCAAAGGAGACGAAGACACGGCAGCCAATCTTTTTCTGGAGTTCGCAGAAAAAGGAAAAGCGCTGGGCATTATCCCCGCAGGTTTGGGATGCAGGGATACGTTACGTCTGGAAGCAGGCATGGCTCTTTATGGCAATGATATTGATGATTGTCATTCAGTGCTGGAAGCGAACCTGGGTTGGATTCTCAAACTGAAGAAAGGCGATTTTATTGGCAAAGAAACTCTGGAAAAACAAAAAGAAAACGGCATTACCCGGCAATTGGTGGGTTTTGAATTAATAGATCGCGGTATCGCCCGCCATGGTTACCCGGTGTATGTCGACGGCAAAGAAGTGGGCACGGTTACCAGCGGTTCCTATGCCCCTTTCCTGAAAATTTCTATTGGTATGACTTATCTGCCTATTGAAAAATGCGCGGTCGGCACTGTATTTCAAATCGGGATTCGCAATAAAATGGTTTCTGCCAAAGTGGTGGAAGTTCCTTTCTATAAAAGAGAAAAATAATAGTTATCATAAACATAGTGACAGGAGGAAATTATGGACTTAACGAAATTTAAATTTACCAAAGAGCACGAATGGGTTAAGGTTGAAGGGGATGTGGCGACTATCGGTATTTCCGATTACGCCCAAACCGAATTGGGCGATGTGGTGTATGTAGAACTGCCACCCATGGGCGAAAAATATAGCAAGGGTGACGCTTGCTCAAACATTGAATCCGTCAAAGCGGTGAGCGATATTTATTCACCACTATCAGGTGAAGTCGTAGAAGTGAACTCAGGCCTGGAAGATCACCCGGAAAATATTAATACTGACCCTTACGGTGCAGGCTGGATTTATAAATTAACCATGGAAAACCCGGAAGAACTTGACGAATTAATGGGTTCAACCGAGTACGAAGAGTATTTGAAGGGTATTGAATAAATTACGACTTATATAAGGAGTTCCCAATGAGATATTTTCCATTGACCGAATCCGATCGGCAGGAGATGCGCCAAGTCCTGGGAATTAAGGCAACCCGGGAATTGTTCTCCGATATCCCGCAGGATAAGTCATATTATTCGCTGGAAGGGGTCCCCTCTTCCATGCCTGAAGATCAATTACTTAAAACCTTTAAAGCCATTGCAGGGAAAAATACCTTTATTAATTACCTGAGCTTTTTAGGCGGCGGCGCATACAATCATTTTGTGCCGGAAGTAGTCAGTCATTTAAGCGGCAAAGGGGAGTTTTTAACCCCTTATACCCCTTATCAACCGGAAGTGAGCCAAGGCAGCTTGCAAGCCATGTTTGAATACCAGACAATGATGGCAATGCTGACTGGTATGGATGTGTCTAATGCCTCGTTGTATGACGGCGGCACGGCTGCGGCAGAAGGCGCGTTGTTGGCGCTACGCAAAGGGAAAAATAAAAACACGATCCTGCTGGCCAAAAACCTGCACCCGGAATACAGTGAAATCATCGAAACCTATATCCGCGACCTGGAAGAATACTCGATCCAATACGTGGACTTTGATAAAAAAACAGGCGCGGTAGACATGCTTGACCTGGAGAAAAAGATTTGCGCGGAATGTGCCGGATTTTTATTCCAATCCCCCAATTTCTTCGGCGTGGTAGAAGATAACCGTGCCATTGCCCAACTCCTTCATCAGAAAAAAGCCTATGCCGTTCAAGTCGTTACCGAGGCCATGTCACTCGCTTATTTAAACTCTGCCGGTGACGCCGATGTCGATATTGTCGTGGGTGAAGCCCAGAGTTTTGGTTTGCCGCTCAGTTATGGTGGTCCTTTTCTTGGTTTTATGGCTGTTAAATCCGATTTCGTGCGGCAAATGCCCGGTCGTATCGTGGGCGAAACCGTAGATACTGAAGGCAGACGCGGTTATGTGTTAACACTTTCGACCCGTGAACAACATATTAAACGTGAGAAAGCAACCTCCAACATCTGTTCCAACGAGGCATGGTGTGCCATGCGCGCCGGAATGTATCTGGCCACAATGGGAAAAACAGGGTTGCAAAAAGTAGCTGAAGCCAACCATCTGAATACTGCTTATTTTGTCAAAGAAATCGCCAAATTCAACCACGTGGCAGTCACATTCAAAAAGAACTTTTATAACGAGATCGTCCTGGATATTAAAAATATGTCCGTGGACGCGTGTTTGGCTAAATTAGAAGCCAAAGGCATATTGCTCGGTGTGCCGTTAAAATGGTTCTATAAAGAATATGAATCCGCCGTGCTGGTTAATTTTACTGAATGTCATGATAAAGCCGCCATCGACACCTTGATCGGCGCTATTGGAGAACTAAAATGACTGGATTACCGGAATTAATATTTAATAAAAGTAGGGACGGTAAAATCGGTTACTCTTTTTCCGAGACCCAGTTTTCCCAGGATTTAAATGTTGTGGACCAGGATAAACTCAGGAAAGATATTCCCGACTTCCCGCAATTGTCCGAAGTCGAGATTGTCCGACATTATACCAATCTCGGTAGTTTGAATCATTCCGTGGATTCCGGGTTTTATCCCCTCGGTTCTTGCACCATGAAATACAATCCCAAGATCAACGATAAGATTGCCAGTTTCGAAGCCCTATCCGCGCACCCTTACGCCCCGTTGAATCTCGTGCAAGGCAATCTGGAGATTATCAAAACACTGGAAGAATGGCTCGTAAAACTGACCGGTATGGCCGGATTTACATTGGCGCCTGCAGCCGGTGCTCACGGTGAGTTTGTGGGGATGAAGATCATCCGTCACTATCTTGAAGCACAAGGCAATGCCCGAAAAGTTGTTTTAATTCCTGATTCCGCGCATGGCACCAATCCCGCTTCCGCTCATTTCTCTGGCTATGAAGTTAAAGAGATTCCTTCCAATGCCGATGGAATTATTGATGTCGAAACAGTCAAAGCCAACCTGGATGAAAATGTAGCCGCGTTAATGATGACCAATCCCAATACCCTCGGTATTTTCGAGAAAAACATCGTGGAAATTGCCGCTGCATTACATGCCAATGGTTCCTTATTGTACATGGATGGCGCGAATATGAATGCTTTTATGGGGATTGTGCGGCCCGGTGATCTCGGTGTGGATGTTTTGCATTTGAATCTGCATAAAACATTTTCCACACCTCATGGTGGTGGTGGTCCTGGTTCTGGACCTGTCGGTGTAGCGTCCCATATCGTCAAATTTTTACCCGTTCCTGTTGTCACACGAAAAGGAGCGCAATTTCATGCCGCTTATTTTAATGAAGGCATTGGCAGGGTTAAAAATTACTACGGGAATTTCCTTGTGATGGTCAGGGCGTTGGTTTATTTGATGGCATTGGGCAAAGAAAATATTCCCAAAGTCGCCGAAGATGCCGTGTTAAATGCCAATTACATCCGCACCCAATTAAAAGACTACCTCGATTTACCCTATTCGTCCAAAACGCTCCATGAAGTCGTATTCTCTGATAAAGGTTTAAACGTTAAAACCCTGGATGTAGCCAAACGGTTATTGGATTTTGGGATTCATCCCTTTACCATCTATTTCCCGTTGATTGTGCATGGTGCCATGATGATCGAACCGACTGAAACAGAGAGTAAAGAGACCCTGGATCATTTTATCAATACCATGAAGATCATTTTAAAAGAGGCCGAAGCGGATCCTGCCAAATTACAGCATGCTCCGTATAGTACGCCCGTGTTTCGTCTCGATGAAGTTCGTGCCGCCCGGCAATTGGTCGTAAAGTGGCAGAAAGAGTCTGGCGCGAAGCAAGAATAACTTAAAATAAAACAACACACATAAAAACTAGTATAAAATGGATAACGGATGAGCTTACAAGATATTATATTGAAGTTACAGGAATATTGGGCCAATTGTGGATGTTACATAGCCTCCGGGTATGATAACGAAGTAGGCGCCGGGACCATGACGCCGGACACTTTTTTCCGCGTATTGGGAAAAAAACCCTGGCGGGTTGCCTATTGGCAACCTGCCAGGCGTCCGGATGATGGCAGATATGCCCAGAATCCCAACCGGGTTCAAAAACACAATCAGTTTCAAGTGATTATGAAACCCATTCCCAAAGATGGCCAGTCTCTTTATTTAAAAAGTCTCCAGTATCTGGGTGTCGACATTCATAATCATGATATTAAGTTCGATGAGGATAACTGGGCCTCCCCGTCATTGGGGGCGTGGGGTGTCGGGTGGCAAGTCATGTGTGATGGACTCGAAATCTCCCAGTTCACTTATTTTCAGCAAGCCGGAGGCATTGAACTCAATCCCAATTCCCTGGAAATTACCTACGGTCTGGAACGGTTAGCCGCATTTCTCGATGGGAAAAACTCCATTTACGATCTTGAATGGGGCACCGATGTCACGTATGCTGATTTAAGAACCGAGGAAGAGCGGCAGTTTTCTATTTATAATTTTGAATTTGCCGATATCCTGTTTTTGCGCGACATTTATACCCGGTATCAGGGCGAAGCCGCGCGGTTAATCGAAGCCGGGCTTTATTTACCCGCTTTTGATTATGTCTTAAAGTGTTCTCATACCTTTAATATATTGGATGCTCGCAAAGCCATTTCAGTTTCCGAACGAAACTCTTTTATGGCATCCCTGAGAACCATGGCCGGCGAAATTGCCAGACTGTATGTCGAATCTACCGAAAAAGAAAAAGAGGGTGACCATGAGTGATTTTTTGTTTGAACTGGGCATGGAAGAAGTTCCTGTAGGGGAAATCGAAGCGATTTTAACCCAATTAAAAACCAAGCTGCAATTTTTATTGCAAGAGCATCTGGTGGAATATGGCGTGGTGGAAACAGCGGCAACCAACAAACGGTTTATGATCCACTTCGAAAAAATAAATGAGAAAGCCAATGATAGAGATGAACAAATCAAAGGCCCGGCCAAACGCATCGCTTACGATGAAAACGGCCAACCCACTGTCGCACTCCAGAAGTTTGTGGAATTTAATCAAATTGAATTCTCCGATCTCACCGAGATAGAAACAAAAAAAGGCGCGTATATTGTCGTGGAGAAAAAAGTGGCGGGGTTACCCACCACGGATATTTTAAAACGCATCATCCCCACCATTCTCGGAGAACTGACTTTTGGCAAGACCATGGTATGGAACACGTCCCGAATTTCTTTCATCCGGCCCATAAAAAACTTGCTTGTCTTGTTTGACAATAAAGTGCTGCCCCTTGAATTTGCCGGGGTTCATGCTTCTCATTTTGTCACCGGGCACCATCTTCTTTCTGAGATTCCTATTGTCGTCAATTCTTTCAGGAATTATTGCGAGTTGTTGGGGAAAAATTTTGTGTTGCTTCGCGAAGAAGACCGCAAAGAAAAAATCCTCTCAGAAATCAAAGAGATTGAAGATGACCTCCGTGCCGTGGTGAAATTGGAAGACCACATGCTCTTGGATTATATCTATAACAATGAATACCCCGTCGTGTTTCAAGGCGCATTCGATAAAAAGTATCTTGCCTTACCCGCCGAAATCATTTCTACCTTTATGATCAAAGAGAAAAAACTTCTGCCCGTGTACGATAAAAAGGGCAATCTGATGAATGTGTTTGTCGGTGTTTCCAATATTCCCGATGAAAACCGCTACGTCAAAAATGGTAATGAGCGCGTCATTCGTGCCACTTTTGAGGATGCCAAGTTTTTCTGGGACGATGATCGCAAGGATGATTTTATCGGCTTGCGCGAGCAATTAAAGAATGTCATGTTCCATGTTGACCTCGGCAATTTCTATGAAAAGACCGAACGTCTGGCCCAATTAGTGGAATTGCTGGTCTTAGAAACCAATCAATCCCAATTGGCTGAAACAGTTAAATTGGCTGCCCTGTATTGTAAGAATGATCTCGTCACCCGCATGGTGCGTGAGTTTCCTTCTTTGCAGGGAATCATGGGCGGGTTGTATTTAAAAGAGAAAGGCATAGCTCTGGATACGTGGAAAGCCGTTTACAGTCATTATGAACCCAAGGGGTTCCAGACTTTACCGTTTGATCATATTGGTGCCGGGTTGTTGTCAATAGCCGATAAGATTGATAATATTGCCGGGTTTCTTTCCCGCGGTATACGTATTTCCAGTTCCAAGGACCCTTATGGGATTCGTCGTGATGCCAATGGCATTATCAAAATCATCATCGATTTAAAATTAGATTTTGATTTGTTACCCATCATTCAAATGGCTGCCGCCCACTTTACTACCTCCGAAACCGAGCAAAAAGACCTTGTTAAAAAGATTAATGAATTGTTTATTGCCCGTGTCGAAAGTATATTCAAAGAGTTCATGGCGTTCCGTTATGATGCCGTAAATGCCGTACTCAAACCTGATGATCTTTCTATTTACCGATTATTTCTCCGCACCACCGATGTAGCCAAAATCGTAGAAAATGAATCCATCACCCAACTGGTCGCGTTACACAAACGGTTAAAGAATATTGTCAAAAATTCGCCAGCCTATAATGTCTCCGAGAATTTCCTGAAAGAGAAAGAAGAAAAACTATTATTCGAGATATTTAAAGAATCGAAAGGACAAATCGAAACCCTGTTGATGAACCACCACTACTTACAAGCCTGTTCTGAAATCCTGGAAATGAAACCGATGATCGATCAATTCTTCGAATCCGTCCATGTGATGGCAGAAGATACCCATCTCAAAGAAAACCGTATTGGTATCGTGCAGAAATTAGATCAATTGTTGTCCAAGATCGCTGATTTTTCATTGATCGTGGAAGCATAAAAAAAAGAGGGGCCCACGAATTACACGAATTTACACGAATTAAAAAGAATTAGATTTTTTTAAAAAGACCATTCGTGATAATTCGTGTAATTCGTGGGCCCTTTTTTTATAGTGAGTGTTGGGGATAAAATGGTCATGAAGAAAAAAGCGCTTTACGAGTGTATTGAGTGTGGTTACAACAGTCCCATTTCTTATGGTAAGTGTCCCCAGTGCAATAATTGGGGCAGTATGATTGAGGCTGTTGATTCTGCTGGAGAGGCAGCGAAAGGTAGTTCTGCTGCCGCAGTGAAACCCGTTTCCCTCAAAGATATCGATCAATTGGAAATACGTCGGGAGATTACTGGCCTGGAAGAATTTGATCGTGTGCTCGGTGGCGGTATTGTGCCTGATTCTGTTGTTTTAATTGGTGGGGAACCGGGTGTGGGTAAATCCACTCTGCTTTTAGAAGTGTCTGGTATTCTGGCTAAAAAGAAAAAAAAAGTGCTTTATTATTCCGGTGAAGAATCTGCTGTGCAGATCAAATTGCGTGCCAATCGCCTTGGTTTGGATTCTGAAGATATCTTGTTGCTGACTATGGGCACATTGGAAGACGTGAAAAGTTCTGTCGAGGAGATCAAGCCTGATTATTTAATTATTGATTCCATTCAAACCATCAATTCCACTTCCGGGCCTGCCATGAGTGGTTCTATTTCTTCTATGCGTTATGTCACGTCGCAGATCGTGCAGATAGCCAAGAGTAATCATGTCACCGTGTTTATAGTCGGCCACATCAACAAGGAAGGTCAGATAGCCGGGCCCAAAACATTGGAACATATGGTAGATGCCGTGTTGTATTTTCAAGGTGAGTTAAAAACCGATTTGCGTATTTTGCGAGCTGAAAAAAACCGGTTTGGTTCAATTGATGAGATTGGTATCTTTCGTATGAGTCAGAAAGGTCTTGAATGTATCAGTGATCCGTCTCTGTTGTTTCTCCAGCATCGTCGTGCCGCCGAGTCAGGTATCTCTATTTTTCCTACCATGAGTGGTATGCGTTCCATATTAATAGAAATTCAAGCCCTTGTCGCTGAGAGTCCTTTTGTCGGCAATCCCCGGCGTATTACTCTCGGGTTTGATCCCTATCGTATGAGTATGTTAATCTCTATCATAGAGAAAAAACTTAAATTACCGTATTATAAATCCGATGTTTTTTTAAATGTCACCGGTGGTATGACCATTCGTGATACCGGTGCTGATCTTTCCGTAATTTCCGCTCTCATCACCAGTTATAAAAACATAGTCGTGCCCAAAGACCTCATTATCATCGGAGAAGTCGGTTTAACCGGTGAGATTCGTCCCGTTACTTTCATAGAGAACCGAATAAAAGAAGCCCTCCGTCAAGGTTTCAAAAAATTCATCCTGCCCGCCTCCCAGTCCGAGCTTAATTTAAATGGAGCCAAAGATATTTCGCTTATGCCTGTAGAGAACCTGTACGAATTTTATGGAAAGATAAAAGGGTAGTTTCGTTTTAAATAGTGTTATTGTTGTTTTTCCGGTTTTCCATCCCAAGCCCAAACATTTTCCACTCACTGCATGGAAAATGTTTGGGCTTGGAAAAGCTACCCCGGAGTTATTGGCACCAGCGACAATTACTGAGATTGTTGGTCATGCAGGGATGCCTGCCTCTGCTTGCGAATGTAGCCAAGATTTTATTTATTTTCTCTTCCTATTGCTTTCATCTTGAAATGCAAGCATCTTGCCAGCGATTTCTTTCGTTTCAAGCGGGACGCTTTGTCAGCATTTGCCGATTGCCCAAACATAGGCCAATTTGATTATTTTCGGCAAGAGTTAGTCTTCTTCTATATCTAGGTCAAAAACAGAATAGTTGGGTTTTTTAAAATATGGATATTCTATGGAAATCAGCTTAGATTGGTCCTCTTCATTTATAAATAGTGTAAATTTTTTATCTATAAATTTGCCAGTTACAAATTCTTCGAAGTCCAGAATTGGGTAAATACGATATTCATTGTTAAACATTATGAATGTAGGAGTTTTTACAATAAAAATCCCAGTTAATGATGTTGCCGTGATTTTTAAAGCTCTATTTTCCAGTAATACCTGAAAGTGCTCTTCAATAGAACTTATTTTTGTTTTTAGATATAATAATTTTCTAGTTAATGTCTTGTTATAGGCTTTTTTTCCTGTTTCAAAAGAAGAGTAATCATTTTTAAAATTATTCATATCGAATCTGGCTGTTTGATGTTTACAGTCAGCGATGAATACATGGTTGTCATAAAGAAAAATAAAATCTAATTCTCCACAGTCCCCAGTTTCAATGTCTTCGTTTTGATTGTTCCATTTTAAAAAATGAGTAATATTTCTATCGTATATTATTGCATTTTCTTTCAGTAGTTTTTCAACCTTATTTTCCAGTATCTTATCGTTCTGATTTGATAATTGCTGAATAATGGACTTAAAGCAATCATTTTCCCATTCTATTGGATATTTGTTCCAGCTCAAATTATTACTCAAAAGAGCTAATATACTCTCATCAAAAATTTCATTACCAATTATCGTTAAATCTTTTCCATCAACATTCCAGATCAAGAACGGTCTGTAAAGGTATCTATTAAGATTTTGAGGTCGATATACTGACTCTTTTAAAGGCATTTTATTCTCCTTCGATAAGGTTAAACCTTTAATAAAAATTTCACCTTTTTCGTAAGGAATACCGAAAAGATTTTCAAGGTTTTTGGGATAGATAATCCACTCGTCCAAAACAATTTTTCCACCACAATCTCTGAAATTATCATGAATTAATCGAATGGTTTCTCTTAGCTGATTGATATTAACTCCTAAACATTTATCAAAAGCTTGAAGAATATCTGAATAATTATTCTCACATTCTAATACTTTTTTTCTATGTTCATTAATTGATATCAATAATTTGTCCAAAATGAATCCATAATGGTGTTTATTGTCAAAGTAGAATAAATTGTTTTCTGTATATTTTAAATCAATACAATCTTCAACCATATGCTGTGATGCCAATATATTTGAGAGATCATAAATATAGCAACCTAAATAAAGTAGTTCTTCAATAATTCTTTCTTTACGTTTAAAATATTCTGGAGAAAAAATATGATTTCCCTTAAGAGGGATATCACATGCTTGTTCTAAGGATAGTTTCAAAACTCTCCTATATAATGCAAAATCTATGTCGCTAAATTCTGGATGCGGCGATATATTGGGTGTATTCTTGCGAAATTCGCAGGAATCCTCGTGGAGTAAAAATATTCCTTGGTAAAATGCCAATTGGTTTTCTCTGTTTAGAATGTCAAGGAATTGCTTAGAATACCAATCAAAAGCAAAAAATAGTGCATTTGTAACTTGAGCTGCTGAAAATGGACCTTTGCCGAATTTTGAAATTAACTCTTTAGATATAATTGGTCTATATTTCTTTATTGGGCTATCGCCAAACACAGCTATCATATGATTGGTATCTGAATAACATATTGGCATTTTTTTTCACCTTATTTTATTTCTATATAATGTTTTCTGGAAAGTCTCTTCCATAAACAGGATTTGATTTTTTTCATAATATCCATTTTGTTTTGCATGTTTATCATTTATATTTCTCCTATATATATTTTAGCATAATACAAGCCAAAAGAAAAGCATATTTTTAAAATTTTATTTTTGCATAGATGATGAAATATTTTTTACCCATCCCATAATGATCCTTTCCTCAATCATCCCATACAACTAACTAGAAGGAGCGCGAGCAATTTTGTGATCCGTTAAGGTGGTATATCCATGTGTACGGATATATGATGCAAATTATTACCTTTGTAAATCACACATCGGAAGAACTCTATTTTTTTGCTCGTTGTTTGAATCTGAAACTGCCCCGTCGTGAATTCCCAGCACTATTTGAAATTCAGGACGCCGTGTATTTGGATTTTTTCTGGATACAGCAGACGTTTTCTGACTGGATAGAATTGATCAAAGACGATGGCAAAGCGCACTCGAAGTTGGGGGATTCCCGTACTGGTAAGGAAGATGAAATGGGTTTGTTGTCCAAAATCATCAAAATATTAAATGATACTTATGGTCTTAATCTAACTGATGATGATCAAGTGAACATGGCGTGGATGAAGGATTTGTTATGGGACAAAGAGGAATTAAAAGCGGTCATGCTGAGGAATAATAACGATGATAATAAGCAGTATAAGTTTGAGAAAGATTTGGAAGCCTTATTGCTAAAATATGTGGATCAGAAATTTGAATTATATAAAATTAACCGATCCTAAGGTGAAAAGGTTGGTGAACAAGAGATGGTAGAGGGACACAATAAGCAAGTGGTGTTATCCATGAGGGCACAGCATCAATAGAGGTATTCTCTATTCTAGGCTGCGTCCCGCCGCTTTTTTTATAACCCAGCCGCTGAATTTTCTACTCACTTGGTAGAAAATGTCTGGGCTTGGAAAAGCGTCCGGGAATTATTTAATCTTAGGACAATCAATCAGATTGATATCCAAGTGGGAATGGTATTTCATCAAGTGATTGGGGCATGAGCCGAATATTTTTCTGGGAGAGTTTTTAATTTCCAATGGTTGAATTTTTCGCCGATTTATGTTATATCATTGATGTGAATAAGGAGTTTGTACAATGACAACAGTTCAAGAAATCGAGAAAGCAGTGTTGCGTCTACCAAAACCGGAACTGGATAATTTTCGGTCATGGTTTGAAACCTTTGACCAAGATGGGTGGGACAGAGAGTTGGAAAGAGATGTCCAAAGTGGAAGATTGGATTTGCTTGCCGATCAAGCCTTGCTGGATTTTCAAGCAGGTCGGTGTACCCAACTGTGAGCCACCACGCCAATCCCTATTTTTGGAAATGTTATCAGTCCCTTCCGCTTAAGATTCAAGCGTTGGCAGATCAGAATTTCCAACTCCTCAAGGAGAATCCATTGCATCCATCACTTCATTTCAAAAAGGTCGGGCGATTTTGGTCTGTTAGAATTGGGAACAGATATCGCTCGCTTGGCGTTGAATCGCCAGATGGAATCATCTGGTTTTGGATTGGAACTCACGAGGAGTATAACAAACTCATTCAATCTTAACCCCCTTGTATCTCTGCCGCTTGGCTTCCAAGAGTCGAATTGGCATTCAAAAAAAACATTGACAGCAGTCATGCCTTTCTCATAAGAAACTCGCCAGCAATCGTATCCAAGACCATCTTTTCGCCGCTTATTAATGCGCCAGGATGGCGCGTCTACGTAAACGCGACATCCTTGTCGCATCATTTTATTCTTCAGTTTCTTAACCGTGATGCGTGGGATGAAAGGATGACCAGGATTCGGAGTACCCAAGAGCGGAGAACAATACTTGAAATTTACGGTGTTGCCCGGGAGTGATTGCCCAATCATCTATTACACGTAAAGGGCTGTATTTGAGCTTGGAGAGGCTGCCCAGAAATTATTGGCACCAAGTGATCAACGCAAATTACTCATCGCCAGCCTTTAAAAGTCTGTGGCGTGCTATTTCGATGGACTGGTGCAGTTTGGCTTGTAAAAGTTCTTTTGATGGCAGTTGGGTGAGATACTCGGCCACGCGGATATTGCTTTTATCTAGTTGCAGCAGTTCAATGTGTTCCTCGTTTTTCCCCGCGCAAAGAATGAGACCAATGGGCAAGTTTTCCCCTTCCACCATGTCGTATTTTTCAAGGTAACGCAGATAAAGTTCCATACTGCCTTTATAACCTGCCTCAAATTCACCGATTTTCAAATCTATAACCACCAAGCATTTTAGACGACGGTGGTAAAAAAGCAGATCAATGTAGTAATCGCGGTTATCAATAGTGATTCTTTTTTGGCGGGCAAGAAAGGCGAAATCTTGACCCATTTCGCTGATAAATCGTTGAAGTTCAGCAAGAATGGCGGATTCTAAATCTTTCTCTGAGTATTTATCAGAGAGTCCTAAGAAATCAAGGAGATAAGGATCTCGAAAGATTAAATCTGCACTGAGCTGCTGTTCATTTTTTAATAATTCCAAATCGTGTTTAATAGTTTCTTCCGGCTTTTTAGAGATGGCGGTACGTTCATAGGTTTTGCCATATTGCATTCCCAAGGACTGGCTCAGGTTCTCTACTATTTGCTTACCGTATTCGGGTTTTTGATTTTGCAGTAACTCCTCTTTTATCCGTTTTCCAATTTGCCAAAACAACTCATTGACCGAACTATTTACACTGACGGCAATATTGGTTTTTGTTTCTTCAATCAGATGGGATACATCATCAAACAATGAATCTTTTTTTACTTCGTTCATATCAGCCTCGTTTTATCGGATAAAGGTTCTTATATTTTCATTTCCATGGCACGTTTTCAACCTGTCCAGCCCCTTGCGGTGTATTGGAAAATGATTTTAAGCGGTTGTGATAAGTCCCTAAGTAACCACAGATAGCGAGAATAGACAGCTCTAAATACCACAGACTCAGTTTCCATGCCTCAAAATATTCAGAAATAGACAAACCTCGTGGCTTATGATCTGGATGAACCAAGGAGTTTCTCATTTCGGTAAGGGCATGTGGAGCGTCTAACCAATTCCTTCGATTATTGCTAGCCAATTTCTTCAATTCTGGACAATCATCAGGAATATCTAAGGGGATTTCCAGAGAGGAGAATAACAAACGGAATTTGTCTGATGCACATAGGACTTTGAATCCTTTAGCTGTAAGTAGACGTTTGTCATTCACCACGTATTCATAGGATAGTCTCTCGATGGCAGTTTGACTCAATATAATTCCTATATCTATCCCACGCGAGGATTGGTTTGCATTTAAATACCAGTAGAGGGTATCACGTAATGCTTCATGCCATTTGATATCTGCCCAGCGGGTCATAAAACCAGGGAATAAGCTTTTTAGCTGAGAACTGTGATGCGGGTCAAACCATGATAGCGGAGTATCCCATGCATATCTGGGTGATGACCAGGATTCCCAGACTCGATTGTTTGATGACTCGAATCCGACTGCACATATCGGGTTACACCAGCAACCCTTGGAAAAAGAAAAGAAAAAGCGAAGTGCATTAAGATATTCAACAGCATCTTTGCCTGAAAATGAAGTGTCATTTGCCTTCTTAATTTCGCCAATATGCGTTAATTTGTACCCACCTTCTGCTTTCAGTTTCTTTAGATTATCTGCTGTCGAGGTCAGTGATTTAAGCTCAACGTTCCAATTGTCGCAAGCCAAATCGACATGCTGAATGATATGCGTTGTCGTTTCGCTTTTTGCTGTAGACTCCCGATTTCCAAACAGCTCTAGAAAATTAAATAGATGAAATACCACCCGTGTCATCTTGGTAGATTCGTCTCCCACACCGTTGATTGAATTTGACTTAGGACACCATTTGACTTGGCCCATTTCTATAATGTTATTGACGGGATTAGGAAAATTTATACAAAATCCAACAATTTCTTTTTTATCAAAGGAAAACGATTCTATTCTTGTATTATCGAAATCTGGTTTAAATTGTGCATAGATGCGGATTCTAGGGTATGGTAGCATATCTAAACGGACTTTGCCATCACCTTTATGGATTACTTCATCTTCATCCTTTAACTTGACTTCAGCTTGCCCTTTGTGAAGCAAAAAGCTTGATTCAGGAGCATCAAAATCAAAAGCAGGTTGCAATTCTTGTTTTTCTGTGTCCATCTTGATTCATTCCTCCATTTAACGCCTGACCGAAGGTCAGCGGATTTATTCTTTGCTCCCCGCAGGTATCGAACCTGCAACAGGATTACGAACGATCATTCACTCTGTCAATTAAGCAGCCGGGGAAGCCATTAATACAATTTATAAGTATATAAGAAAAAGCATTATTTGTCAATTGGGATGCAAAAAAAAGAGAGGAAAACAGGCTTGAAAAATAAATATTTAAGGTTCATAATATTTCTGGAGCTAATATGCAAAAAACATTCAAGGCTATTTATCAGAAAGGAGAAATCGTTCCTCTTGAGGACATTCAACTTCAGGAGAAAAGCAGATTGCTGGTCTTTGTTTTGGATGCCCCCCATAAAAAATATGCCCCGGATTCATGGTTGTCATTAAAAGGAAAATATGCGGATACCCTGAGCACGGTGGATGAGTTCATGGCACAAAAAAAGATTGAAAAGGAATGAAATCGTATCCAAGTGCATGTTTTCGCCGCTTATTAATGCGCCAGGATGGCGCGTCTACGTAAACGCGACATCCTTGTCGCATCATTTTATTCTTCAGTTTCTTAACCGTGATGCGTGGGATGAAAGGATGACCAGGATTCGGAGTACCCAAGAGCGGAGAACAATACTTGAAATTTACGGTGTTGCCCGGGAGTGATTGCCCTATCATCTTGGTCATCCGTTAATCCGATGCATCACGGTTCAGATAAGAAAGGTGCAAGATACCCAGAATCGCCGTTCATTTTGGAGAATTAAGAAACGCTTGTGCTTAAGTAAATTTTTATCTTTTCCAAAAATGCCTCAGACCCTTTTAATATCTCTTCGGCGTCATATCAACCTTCACAATACCCATCCATGTTGCTTGACATTGTTATAAAAAGGCGAGACAGTCATATGGGTAAATTCTTCCATAGCAGCTAAAACCGGCGAAATAAACACATCGTGCGCAAACCCGATTTCCCAGGCAATATCGTAGATGGTGTTACGGGTTTGTGAATTCACCTCGCCTAAAACCACCAATAGATCATAATCAGAATCCTCCCGATGCTTTCCAGTGACGCGGGAACCATAAAAATAGATGTCCGCACCTGGGAAAACAATACGAACTCGATCTTTGAATTCTGTTACGATCTGCATGTCTTCCATAATCCTATTATAATAGGGAATGGATACTTTTGCAATCTGAATTTTTTTTTACTCCTGTGCATTTCTATGAATGAAAAATGGGGATGGTGCGTGGGAATGTGGGGGTGTTTGCCTGCCAGCTTCCTCAAGTGCCAATTTCCCATCCATCATTCCCACATTCCCACGCGCCGACCCCGTGTTTCGTGTTTCCTACGATGCATTTCCACGACACCAAGAACTAAAAATAAATAGCCAGGAGTTGACAAAACCGTTTATTTCCAGTATATTATCCAAGGAGGTTATGATGCATCAAATGGTATTCAAATCGCAATTGCTTGAAGATGGTCATTTATATTGTCCTGAGAAATTCGCCGACCCCAAAGCCCAATTCCAGGTCACCGTATCTTTTTATGAAGATGAAATGACCCAATCATTACGTCCAATTGGGTTGTGTAAAGGGGAATTTCGAGTGCCTGATGACTTTGATGACCCTCTGCCGGAAGATATCATTCAAGACTTTGATGGGAAATGAGACTTCTACTTGATACCTGTATCTTTTTGTGGCTTATCACTGATGATTCACGGCTGACTGATTCCACCCGCCAAATTATCCGCAATACTGAAAATGATGTTTTCCTGAGCAGTGTATCCATCTGGGAAAGTATTGTCAAATATCAACTTGGGAAACTTCCTTTACCAAAGCCTCCCTTAGAATATCTCCTTGAACAGCGAGAATTGCACCAAATTGAATCTTTAGCTTTGGATGAAGGCAGCGTGTTTTATCTTGCGAATCTGCCATCTATCCACCGCGATCCCTTTGATCGTATGTTGATTTGTCAGGCGATTAAGCATCAGTTGATACTTGTAACGGCTGACAATACCATTCGTTCCTATCCAGTTAAAACAATATCATAAAAAAAGGGATCCTACATAAACTTCCGGGAACAGGCAGGCAATTCAACCATTCTTACCCTCTGGCAGTTCAACCCAGTCAGTTTCTTAACCGTGATGCGTGGGATGAAGGGATGACCAGGATTCGGAGTACCCAAGAGCAGAGAACAATACTTGAAATTTCCAGTGTTGCCCGGGAGTGATTACTCCATCATCCTGGTCATCCTTTAATCCGATGCATCACGGTTCAGACAATAAAGGTGCAAGATGCCCAGGATTTCTATTCTTTTTCCCTATCCTTCACCTTGTTAAAATTAAATATCCATTTGAAAATAAATATTATTATAAAATATAGTATTAGGAGCATAAGATAATGTCTAAGACAATCAGGTTATGAAAAATTTGTGGTTTACGCCAGGATGGATAACAGGTTTCTCTCTAATTTCTTTAAAACCGCCGCAACCCATTAAATTGTAGAGAAAAATCCAGATATTTACTAGAAAGTCTTGTTTCTTTTTCAGGGTCGTTGTATTATATTGACATGGAAAAAGAAACATTGGAACAAAGAATTTTAGACTTCATTGCACAAAATGGCGGTTATGCCACCATGAAGGAACTTAAGGAACAGTCTGTCAGAACGGCGGAAATAAAAAGATTGGTGGCTGAAGGCATGCTTGATAAAATTAAAGCAGGTCTTTATCGGCTGAGTGATCTTGAATATCCCCAAAATGTCAGCATCGGCTTTTTAGATGCGGCAAAAGCTATTCCAAGCGGTGTCATATGTCTTATTTCCGCTCTGAGTTATTATGGCTTGACAACCTTTAATCCTTCTTTTGTCTATGTGGCCATCCCCAACAGACAGTCCGCCGCAAAAATTCTTTTCCCACCCATTGAATTTTTTTATTTTAGAGATAGTGTCTATAATCTTGGAATTGAAACCATCTCTACCATCTATGGCAATATCCCCATATACAGCAAAGAAAAAACCATTTGTGATATGTTCCGTTATAGAAACAAGCTGGGGGAGGATATTGCCATTGAGGCACTAAAGAATTATATAAGTGATACTTCTGCCAATCTCCATGAATTAAAAAAATACGCGGAAATTGGGCAGGTAAAAAATGTGTTGCTCCCATATCTTAAAGCACTGGTAGGTTAACATGGAAAAAAAAGAAATAAAAAATATGCCGTCCTCCATCAGAACAAAACTGAAAAATATTGCCAAAAGCAATGGCAGAGATTTTGATGCGGTGCTGCTCCAGTTTTTTCAGGAACGGTTTCTTTACAGGGTGTCATTATCCCAGTGCAGAGACAATTTCATATTAAAGGGTGCGCTTCTCTTAATGGTTAAAAGTATCAGTCCTTTCAGACCGACCAAAGACATTGATTTTTTAGGGAAAGGCATTGACGCCACTCCTGAGAATCTAAAAGAGCTGGTAAAGAAGATTGTCAGGATATCATGTGAAGATGGCGTGGATTTTGTGGCGGAAACTATCACCGCTGAAGTCATAAAAGAGGGTGCAGACTATGAAGGTGTACGGTTGAAGCTTGAGGCTGGGTTAGGAAATATCCGAAAGATCATCAGTCTGGATGTTGGCTTTGGGGATTTGATATACGGTGGACCAGATGAATATGATTTTCCAGTTCTTTTGAATTTTCCTGTGCCAAAAATAAAATGTTATACTTATGAATCTATCATTGCTGAAAAATTTCAGGCGATTGTATGGTTGAATTTCCAAACCAGCAGGATGAAAGATTTTTTTGATATTTTATTCTTGGCCAAAGTAAACAGGTTTGGGGCTTCAGGTTTAGTGCAAGCGATTGCAACGACATTTACCAAAAGGCATACCGCTTTAAGTCGAAGAGATGCCATATTTTCAAATGAGTTTAAAAATGATGAATCCAAACAAAAGCAATGGACAGCATTTTTGAGAAAACACCATTTAACAGAGGAATCAAAGTTTTGTAAAATACTTGATCATCTTGAGGGTTTTCTGGAACCTGTTTTAGGAATGACTCTTATTGAAATAGAAAACTGCATTTGGTATCCAGAGACATGGCAGTGGAGAAGCAATTCGACAAAGTAAGTCAAATTTAATCCTTCTTTTTTTGGAAAAAAGCAAACCGTTTGTTTTATACTCGACGGTTGATGGGAAAATCAAACTGGAAATTTTCTTAACAGAAAAAAGGAATCGTCAAAGGGATGACCAAAGTATTGTACCTACTACCGATTTGCAACAACTTCTTTTGCAAGGTCCAACCATGTCAGATGATCAATGGGAAGATTTTAAAGCATTACGGAAAGACATTCTTCTATAATCTGGCAGTTCATCCCAGTCAGTTTCTGAACCGTGATTCGTGGGATGAACGGATGACCAGGATTCGGAGAACCAGAGAGTGACAATCAATTCTTGAAATTTACGGTGTTGCCCGGGAGTGATTACTCCATCATCCTGGTCATCCGTTAATCCGATGCATCACGGTTCAGACAATAAAGGTGCAAGATGCCCAGAATCCCCTTTCTTTTTCCCTATCCTTAACCGGTTATTTTATAAAATAAACGAAGAAGAGAAAGTAATTTTTATTCTTACGTTTAATCCAATACCACAAAGGCAGTGAAACGGTTTTTAAAGATGGTTAGACCCCATTGATTTTGGCTGTATATAATGGGTTTATTTAGGTTCCACAATTTTTGATCCACCACGGCGCAGAGATCCACTCTTAATCACTTTAATGGCATCCATAGCCAACTCTTTGCCAGCAGTGCCAGCATTATTGTCCTCCAGTTTTACTTCGTAATTGGTACCACTAGCAAGATACCAGGTTCCGTCTGCCCTATCGGGATTCACGATTTTTACAAAAACATCGGCATAATTATTCTGATTGATACTGTTGCTCAAAATTCCAGCTACTCTATACCTGGCATTGTCCGCAGTTCCGTGGATATAAGGTATATAAGCTTGAAGTTCATAAAAACCGGTGTTGGTAACAGTAAATTTCCATTTCCCGTAAGATAAGTATTCATCCCTTTCTATAGTGGTAGTCCAATAGAAAAAGTTGTTATTGCCACCGTTATAGGTTCCCCAACCATAACCGTCAGGGTGGCTGTACTTTCGCCCGGGACCGTAAGTCTGGAAATTGTAGGTATTGGAAAAATTAAAGGCATTAATGATGGTTGAAGTTCCAATAGAAGCACCACTACAACTCTTTGCCGTGGGTTCTGGGATTGAACCGTCCACATAAATATATCCAGCAAGATAGGAACGTAACGCTACTGTAGAGTAAGAGTAATCGCGAGTACAAAAAACTTCCCAACCTTGCTCGGTAACATTAATTGAACCATCACTGGAAACAGAATTAATATACGCCACATGACCAGCCTTAGTATATGGACTGACAGTCTTTTCAAAAACCATAATCGCGCCTTCCTCCGGGATAGTTCCTCCAATCGGATAGACTTTGGTGCCATTAAATTTGGCATTAAAAAACCACATGTATGCATCACCATAACCACGGAAGTTTTTATGTCCTTGCGTTCGATATTCGCAATACCATGTACAATTGCCACATTCGGGATTTGAATTAGTACAGATAACACTGCAAGGAAAAGTATTCTCATAATCATCGGTAAGATTACAGCAGTTAGGTACTAATATATCGGATAATTCAGGGTATTCCTGTTCCAACAAATTAAACGTCAAATTATTTGGGCCTTGCAACCCTGCTGATAGACTATATATTATTTCATCAATAGCTCCTAATTCAGAATTCTCAGCCGCTGTGAAATTGAATACAAATAAAAAATTCTCATTGGCAAAAACTAATGTACCACCAATCACCTTACCACGGTCTTTGGTGATCCAAGAATACCCGTCGCACCCGGAAATTACTGATTTGGTGGCTTCTATATCCTTAACATCACTGGTAGCAAACGCCCCCACATTCTCCTTGATGAATCTCTCTATATTCCAAGGTCGATTAAAGATCTTGATTGCCACGGTTTCATTTGCTTTCCCTTCCACCAGAATAGTTTGTAGCGATCCATCTATTTCATTAAAGGGTTCCTGTTGGATACTCCAATCCCCAGGACAATGGAAGGAAAACTTAAATCCATCAGCTCTAAACAGTTGGTAACCGCCGGGCAAATACTTTTCTACTCTTTCTCCAGGTTCGTTTGCAAAAATTTGTGCCGATTCCGATTTTGATTTTGATGAAGCCACCATGGCGAATATCATCAAAGCTACTGCTCCGAAAAGCAGTGCATTACGATATTTTTTTAACATGTTTTATTCCTCCTATTAGGATTAATACACATTACATTAAGCATATATCATGCCAAGATCGTTTTTTTTCTCTGTAATATCTCCCCCCTCCTGCGCACTGGAACTAAACAGGCTTTTACAAATAGTGCTTGAACCATTTTTCAACTAAAGTTGTCCTGTACCGCATTGCATTTCCTAGTAAACGGTAAATTTCCTGCCTCGCAGTACTAAAGAGATTTTTTAACAAATAAGCGAGAGACAATTTTCTCGGAATGGAACGATGGAAATTCGCAGTGTTTTTTCTTATTCCCGAATCCATTATCCTTCCCCTGTCCTTTTCCTCTTGTCTGACAAAAAAATATCTGTTGAGCGCATTACGTCTCTACTTTTTTTTCTTCACCTCTTCAATTCAACTGCAAAATGTGGTAAGATGACCTATTAATATAACAAGAAAAAGAGGGGCCAGTTTTATCTGGCAGGTGGCTGACAACATTTTGCGGGGTGTTAAAATATGAGCGATATTAAACTGTTTCAAATTAACAACGAGTCCGTCTCCGAACTTCAGGGCCAATCGGTGGCTGTAGAAAAATCATTACAAAACCTAATCGAACACCATCTGGAAACTTTTCTGG
This sequence comes from uncultured Clostridia bacterium, assembly GCA_964502145.1. Classification (GTDB taxonomy): domain Bacteria; phylum Acidobacteriota; class Aminicenantia; order UBA2199; family UBA2199; genus CAZCVI01. The sequence goes on along the minus strand of CAZCVI010000011.1, from coordinate 92,467 downwards.
GCGTTCGTTTCCTGGTTTCTGAATATTCCACGGGCAAAACCCATGGTGGCAGAATCGATACGCTGGGCATTGACGAGAACGGCTGCCCTGTGATCATCGAATACAAACGCTCTCTAAACGAAAATGTTATCAATCAGGGCCTCTTCTATCTGGATTGGCTTTTGGACCACAAAGCAGAATTCAAACTGCTGGTCATGGATACATACAACACGGAAACAGCGGATACTATCGAATGGAGATTCCCCAGACTGCTCTGCATTGCCGGTGATTTTACCAAATATGACAACCATGCCGTCCAACAAATCAACCGCAATATCGAACTGCTCAAATACCGCAAATTCGGCGACCAACTGCTCCTCTTCGAACTAGTTAATACTTCCTCCGGCTACGAATCCACCGAGGAAACCACGGATTCCCCAAAAACGAATGCCAATGCAAAAAATATCGATGAAATCTTATTGGGAATTGATACTCCCCTCCGTGATCGCTTTGAAACACTCAAAGCTTTTTTAATGGCTCTGGGTGATGATGTGCAAACAAAAACCCTCAAACATTATATGGCGTTTCGGCGCATTAAAAACTTTGCCTGTGTGCAATTGGCACCGCAAAAGAAAACGATTATCATTTATGCCAAGGTTAACCCGGACACAATCACACTGGAAAAAAACTTCACCCGCGATGCCCGCCATTTCGGGCACTTCGGTATCGGTGACCTGGAAATCCGCCTCACCTCCACGGATGATTTGGAAAAAGCCAAACACTTGCTGATCAAAAGCTACGAAAATAACTAAACAATAAGGGGAAAAAAGACTTTCCCACGAATTAGACGAATTGACACGAATTAATGGGAAACTAGAGCTATGGTATCCTCAAATGGGCTTTTAGTGGTGATTTCGCCGGAAGGAAGCTCATAGTATATAATCCCGTTATTGGAGAAAACAATGGGAATTCCTCTCTCTCTATTTTCTTTTAATGCCTGTCTTACCGCTTCGTTGCCGATCCGTTGTATTTCAACAGCATACTGGTATATTTTTATATTGTTTAATTTATTGACTCTCATGAACACCTTCCTGTATATCTTTTATGAATCTTTCAAATAATACGCTGTCATTGATGGAAAATTCATTTCTTGAACCAAAAGCCAATTCCACGAATTGCTGCTGGGAATTGTGGATCAAGAACCACTCATCCACTTCTTCTCTATAAAAGTTCCAGAAATTCTTTTTGCTTCTATGAAAACGTCTGATGACGTCAGTGTCAGGGACAAAATGACCACCTTTGCGGACTCTTTCTTTGATTCGCTCTATGCATATATCCGAAGTTTCCAGAAAGATGTATATGATTCTCACGATATACCCTTTGTCCTTAATTCTTTTTATCAAATTTAATAATGATCTACCGGACAGGGTGGATTCGATGATTAGATTTTTATTCCCTGCAATAAGGGTATCAATTTGTTTGAAGAACAGTTTGCCTGCTTTGATCATTGTATTATCGGGTTCGGCCAGAGCAATCTTTTTTGCGATTTCATCCGCATTTACAAAAGCGAAAGGGTGTTCTGCTACGAATAACTTGGCAAAGGTTGTTTTTCCCGAGCCATTGGCACCAGCTATTATGATCGCTTCATTACTCAATTCTGCACTCCTTTTAAATTCATCTCTCCTATTATACCAGAGTTTTAAGCAATCTAAAACAACCGGCAGATGAAATCTTTGGAATATTTAGGGAAATAGTTGCAAAAATCCATTGCTTGCAAAATGAAAAGCCAACAGATATAATAATATTTAATACCATTCAAATAATCAGGAGGTTTTGATGAATCGAAAACAATTTGCCTTATTGATTGGCTGTACGATAGTATTTGCTTTTATTGGCGGTGCTTTGGCAGTTGGCTTTTTTCAAGGTTCGCCAGCTACTGCCCAAGGTTTGGCGGCGGGGTTCCAAACGGAATTCACGCTACCAGATGGCACCTTCATAGGTGTGGTGACTGAAGGAAAACTACAGATTATTGTTCCGAAACCTGCCTTTATGATGCCTGTCCGCTTAACACAAATTCAAATGCAAGAAGCCCGACCTGTTGAAAGCGCGGAAATAAACCTGCAAGAATATGAAGGAAAATCAATTATGTTCACTGGCTACCACGGGGGAACCTGGATATACGGAACAAAAATAATAGACCACGGCGGGCCTTTACTGACAGCATTAATAAAAAAGGTGTTTAATTAGCTTCATGCTTGCAATGGCCGAAAAGAGCAGGCTTTTACTCTGCTACGAACTCAACGTCTGTCGCTAATCTTTCACGTACACAATGGTCTCATAGGAGATGGGGACACAGTCCCCCCCTAGATAAAGCGTTTGGTTAGGTCGTTGATGATTTCGTCGACATTGTCTTTGGTGATTTGCAATTGCGTGTAAACTTGGCGGACTTTTGCCAAGCGGCTGGTGTCCTGCATGTCTGCCAATACTGTAAAAATACCCAAACGTCGCCCCAATTGATACACCACCTGATCATCCGGTTCCATGGCTAAAAAGGTTTTAAGAATTCCGGTCATAAACTCTTTATCTTGCGGTAATGTGCCTTCGACTTCTTGAAACAAGTTGAGAATGTGATCGCTTTTGATCGTGCTGGTAATATTATCCAGATTCTCCAAGAGCAACAGAATCTCTTTTACCGTGTCCAATTCCGGGCATCTTTGGAATTTTCCTGCTTCCACGTGTTCAAAGAGTTCCAAGCTATCCGGGAGAGCCAACGTGCGTAAGCGGATGAAATGGGGATTGATTTGGTTCAGGGTTGCAGCCGTTTCTAACGCATGGGCTTGGGAAAGTTCCATGCCACCCAGGCCGGGGATAACGTATTCCGAGAGTTCCATGCCTGCTGCTTTTACTTTCAGTCCCGCTTTGATATGGATATCCTTGGTCGTGCCTTTATGAACCCTTTCCAACACTTGATTACACCCCGATTCGAGACCAATATGAATACGATTTAAACCGGCATGGGAAATCGCTTGAATATCCGCGTCCGTGATGCGGGCCACGGTTTCCGAACGGGCATAGGACGTGATCCGTTTCACCAGGGGGAACCGTGTCTTAAGATGTTTCAGAATTTGAATAAGATGCTCGGGTTTAATGACCAGACTGTTGGCATCCTGGATGAAGATCGATTCCATGTCATTGATCAGCCAATGAACAGCAGCTTGAAAAGCGGGAATATCTTGCGGACTGATTTTTTCTGAAACGGCATCCATGCCGCTCTGGGTGAGGTGAGTGGCATTCTCTTCTTTCATGGCTTGCTGCAATAGGGTGATGCAATTGAATACGGCATCAATATCTTTAATGACGTGTGCCACGGGTCTTATGGAGAATTTTGTACCTTTATAAACAGGGCAAAAGCTGCAACGATTCCACGGGCAATTGCGGGTGACCCGGATCAAAAGACTATAAGCTTCGCTGGGTGGACGGATCGGTCCCTGTTCAAAACCGTGATATACTTCAGCTTCTTTATTCATCTTGTACTCCGCAAAGGAGTTTGCTTTTCATGTTCCTCCTGGTGACAGTGAACCGTTATAAATAACATCTATTGTAATGTAAAACAATGACTAAATCAATAGTTCTACTTTAAAAAAAAGAAATATTATAAGTTTCACTAGGAACACAAAGTTTTCCTTCACTTTGCATCTATTCCGTCCAGCCAGTCCAGTAAGTCCACAATATCTTGTGAAACTATTAACAGAAAAACCAGTGGATGGGGTATTCTAGATTCACCGCCAAGTTTCTGAAATCGTTGTGGACGATATGGACTTAGTGGACGATATGGACAAAAGAATGCTTTTGTTTTTGCTCCACATCGTCCATATCGTCCATGTTTTTTCAAGAATCTGGCGGTGAATCCAGGGTATGTGTGGGGTTAATGGTGAGAAAGCAATAATTCCGCTTGGGATAATAAATTTTTTGCTTTGTCTAGCCGATATCTCGATAAACTTTGTGATGGTTCATCGATCATAGTTGGATTCCATGCTGGGTGACTTCTTGATAAAAGAGTGTATGAAACTGCATATTTTTGTTCCATACTTTTGAATCTTTTATTATGGGAGAGATACACACACCGAATTGAAGAGAATAATCGGATGCTAACCCACTCATCTGGCGTCTGATCTCCGGGGTAAAGGCGTCCACGAGAATCAGGATATCAATGTCTGAAAGCGGCCTGAAAGTATTGGTGGCATAAGAACCAAACAGGTATTCTGCAATGACGTTTTCTTGTAATATCTGCTTGCTATCCACTGCAAATTGTCTGATAATCCTAGAAATATCCGAAGGGATATGAGATGCTAACGAATGCTGGCTTTTTTTCAATGGGCGCAATGGTTCTTTATTTTTCTGAGCAAGGCGTTGCGTGTTTATCCGACGATTTAAATTAGCCATTTTTTTTCGCTCGTATTATATTCCATTTACATTGTCTTGGTCTCTTCATTTAGGGTTTTAACCATTCAAAATTTATTATACAGGAAAAAAAATAAAAGGCAATATTTGGGTCTCTACGATTTTGAATTTACCTGCTGTGGGGAAATAGTTTAGCGATACATTCGATATGAAGGTTATTGGTGCCGCAACAACCCCCTATTATTTTGGTACCGAAATCTTTGTACAGAGAGAACATGGATTGGGCCATTGTTTCTGGTGCTTCTGTGTCCAGGTAGGGGAGATTATCCAATTCTTTGGGGCTTTTGCTGGAGGTATTGGCTTGAATTCCAAGCAAACGATCTGTGATCCATGGGGCGCGATCTCTTTCTATGGTCATCGCGGCAGAAAATATCGAGGGATGGACACAATTAACCATATAACAAAAGGGTTTGGGATTTGTGGCTTGATCAATACGGGTGATCGCCTCGTGAATGGGAATTCCATCTAAAAGAGTGCCGTTGGCTTGAATAACAAAACTGATGATATAGGGAAGATCACATTCAGACATAGCTATCGCAATGCCGGTAGCTTCTTCTGTAGCAGGCATGGTGGCGGCAATGAGATAATCGGCCCCTGCGTCTGCCAAGGCTTTGATTTGAGGACGATGGATAATGATGGCTTCTTTCGCCGAAAGGGATTCTTCTGGTTTATAACAATCACCTTGGCAACCGGTTAAGCCACCGATGAATATTTTTTCTTTATACACCCCGTATTCCTCGCGTATGTCGGCTAAGAAGCGTAAAAAATCACCGTTTACATCCTGTTCCGGTCCATATCCTGCCCGTTTCAAAGCAATGAAGTCGGCACGGCGGGTAGACGTACCCAGAAGGATGGGCAGGTTATAGGTTTGGCCGATATCCAGGTATTCCTTGTAGATTTGTGCCAGGGTTTTTCTGGCTTCCGTGTCATAGATGAGACCAGCGCAGACGATGTGGGGGTCAAGATGGATGTCGGGATTGCGACGCATTCGTTCGACTATCGCGCCTTCAGTAATAATGAATGGATTGTTGGCAATGGTTTGTTTAAAGTTCATGTTGATTAACCTCCATTTTGTTTATATCATAGTTTTTAGAAAAATGGTAGGGATTCTTTAGATTCATTTTTGATTCATTGCCATTTTTTGGAAAACATGCTGGACAATCCTCACAAGAAAGAATCCCGTATAGAGGGCACAAATATTTTGCAATTGCGAAATGAATCGTTTATAATTAAAGTATGATTTGCAATAAATGTAAAAAACCAATTGTTTCTACCTATATCAAGGCTGATGGTGGGATGTATCACCCCCAATGCTTCCTGTGTGCCCAATGCAAGAAACCGATTGACGGTGGTTATCAGGAGCTTAAAGGAAAGTATTACCATCCCCACTGTTACCGCGAAAAAACAGGGCTTTTCTGCGCTAAATGTGGCAAGTTGTTGGAAGAGTCCTGGGTAGAACAGCAGGGGAAAAAATACCATGCCCATTGTTTGGCGATTCGGTGCCATATTTGCGGCCAATTGATAGTGGAAGACTATGTGTATGACAAGGATGGAAAATATCATCAGCATTGTTTTCTAAATCGCAAGGCGCCTCGTTGCAGTGTGTGTGACCTGCCTATCCAAGGGAAACACATGGTGGACAGTTGGGGCAACCGGGCCCATGAACATCACGGTAAACAAAAAACGGAAATTTGCGAGTATTGTGGTCGAATTGTTTCCGAGGCCACGTCCAATAGCGGGGAGTTGTACCGTGATGGGCGTTTGGTTTGTGGGATTTGTAAATTAACCGCCGTGATAGGTGGGCAACGTTTGGAAGGTGCGCAGGCGCGAGTAAAAAAACTGTTGGCCGCTCCGCCAGCTTCGTTTCAAGATATTCCCCACCCTGTTCCCGTGCAATTGGTAGATTTGCCCACTTTAATAAAGTTGGGGGGGAGTCATATTTTCGGGCTTAGTCGGGGATTTACACGGAGTCATATTATCTATGAAAACAATAAGCAGATCAAAGTCGAACATACTATATATATATTATATGGAATGCCTTTAATTCAATTTGAAGCCGTATTGGCCCATGAGCTTTTGCATGCATGGTTAACAGCCAAGGAGATCGCACTTTCAGAGAAGGAGACCGAGGGGTTTTGTAATCTCGGTTCCGCGTTGGTGTTTCAAGCCGAGTCATCGCCATATTCCCGGCTCATGGTGAAGCATTTGCAAGAGAACCCGGACCGCATTTATGGAGATGGTTATCGCCTGATGAACCAGAGGCTCCAAAAATTAGGTTGGCAACGACTCAAAGTCAGTTTATAAGGTAGCCCAAGCGTCCCGCTTGAAAAGCAAATTGGTAAAACATTGACAATACACTTATTCAGGATAGGAGATTTCTGCCATTATTTTTTTCAAGTGTGAGACAAATGCTTCCAGCTCTCCAGTACTGACGTCTTTTATCAGGTAATGGAGTGGCTCGGTTAAGTTAACCTGGGCAAGGAGATAAGAGATAATGGCAGGCTCAATGCCACCATCCTTTAACTTTGCATTTTCGATATTGCCTTTAATATCAAAGCCGTTTTTTTCCAAGAAATATAAATCGACAATATCTTTTAGCTCCGTACGACTGATCAAAGTGCAGATTTTGTTGATTCCAATCTCCAGTGGAGTATCACCCCTGATCAATCCAAAGGTGTTAGGGCCTTAGATTTTTCCCAATTCATGCCACATACCCGTGATATAGTTCCAAAAGTCCAACCATCTGCCCAATGCGTGTTGAATTCTGGGTAAGCATTCCACTACTTCTTTAGGGGTCAGGTATTTCCAAACATCCCGAAACGCAGCCTCACGGAGAATCCAAGCAATCAACCGGTCTCGTTCCACACCGTTGGAATTATTTAAACGTTCCCCTATCTCTTTTTCCGTCAGGTTCCTATCCCAACAGAAATAGGGCACACAATCTTCTTTTTCTTTATCCATACTATATATGTACCATAAAAGCAGGAATTTTTCAATTTTTTTCGACTGCCGATTATATATTTCCTTCCCCGCCCGCATACGGTGCAGTCGAAAGACCTGCAAGGCCTTTTATTTAGAAATAATCCGCCTTTTTGCTTTCCCCACGTGTTTTTTTTGAATAGTTGTGTTATAATTCCTTTAGAGGTGCAGTATGAACAGTAGAGAAATTTTGGTGGATATCCATGCAGAGGCTTAAATGTTTATAATTATTTCTAACACATTTGATGAATCAACAGGGGTTCGACTCTCTTATCAACTGGTTGCAAAAGAGCCGGGGACTTTACCTCCGCAGATTTTTTCAGGCTTCATTGAGCCCACAACGCCTGTTTCATTTAGAAGAATTGATCTTAAAAAGTATTCTTTGATTTTGTCAATTGACCCGACTAGGGCAACTCCACCTTCAGATTATGTGATAGTAGATCACGGTTCAAATAATAGTAAATATTATACGAAAAGTTCAGCGAATGAAGCGTTGGGAACCCCTACCTATTGTAAAAGCCAGGTCATGGAAGGTACGGAAACTTACTATATAGATGGAGAATGGACAGTCAAAAAGGATAATACCCAATGGCAACTGACAATTGTTGATCTGGTCCAAGCTACAGCCGCGAGTATTGGTCTGCCGTGGGATCCAGACGACGATGTCACTATCGGAGTAGGGACACCGGGTTAAACAATACATGTTTATCCAGGTTCAAATCTGTCGGAAAATGCGAAGCATTGTTTTCCTGCTGCTATCATTGAACCTATGCTGGGGAATGGCGACACCTGTCTACCCTGTGCCACGTGTTGCTTATGGAGCTAAATATTTCCACAATTATAGTTTTAACGACTATTATAGCCAACCACAGAACTGGTTCATTACCCAAGATAAACAATGCATGATCTACTCCGCAAACCAAGAGGCAGTGCTGAAATACGATGGTGTTTTCTGGAAAAAGATTCCTATCCCTGGCAAAAATGCCCGTTCCCTGGCCGTGGATGACAAAGATACTATTTATATTGGCGGCAATAACGAAATCGGCTTCCTAAAACTGAACCACCTGGGACAATACCTTTATGTCAGTTTAAACCATTTATTACACCCGTTACAGCGTGACTTCGGGAATGTGTGGCGTACCTATGCAACAGGGCAGGGCATCTATTTCTGCACTACGAAGTACTTGTTCCTGTTTAATGGCAAACATATCAAAGTATGGCAAACCCGCACGTCATTTGCACCGCCCTTTTTCTGCGGGGAAAAACTGTTGGTTCGCCAACAGGGGTATGGTTTGATGGAAATGATCAATGGCACCCTGCACTTGCTTCCGGGCGGTAAAGCCTTTGCCTTTGAAAAATTGTATGCGATTGTTGAATTTACACCGGGAACACTTCTTATCGGGACCTCTACAAATGGTTTTTTCCTGTATAATAATAATACCTTCACGCCATTTAAAACGGAAGCTCTGGATTCAATAGCGATGAATCAATTGACATATGGCCTTCGCCTGTCAGATGGCAATTTTGCCCTGGGAACGCTAAAAGGCGGGGTCTTTATCATTAATAACAGCGGCCAATTGGTATTCCACTTCGACACGTCACTGGGTCTTCAGGACAATACAGTGTGGCATATCTACGAAGATTCCCAGAAGAATCTGTGGCTCGCCTTAAACAACGGCATCTCAAAACTGGAATACCGCTCCCCTTTCTCCCTCTACGACCCAAGACACGGTTTGAAAGGAATGGTACTATGTACGGCTCGTTTTGGTGCCAATGGCCGGTTATACGCTGGAACCGGAAGCGGCTTATTCGTGATGAATGAGAGAGGATTCTTTAGCGCCGTTCCCGGTATTCCTGGTTCCTGCCATGCCCTTTTAGCCTATCAAGACGAGTTTCTGGCTGCCACGGAAAAGGGAGTTTTCCGCATCCTGGAAAAAAGCACCGCATCCGAGAAACTGAACGATTACGCCACGTTGGTGTTTCATGTGACTGGCAGAGTGGAACACCCCATTCTGGCGGGAACCACTCACGGCATGATCTGTTTGTCGTTCAATGCCCGCACAGGTCAATGGCAAACCCAGAAGTTCGCCGACACCATCACCGAAGAAATCCGCACCATCACGCAGGATACCCAAGGAAATCTCTGGCTGGGTTCACCCAGAGAAGGCGTGATAAAAATATCATTTCTATCCGGCCAAGGGCCTCACAATACGATTATCCAGCGATTTGGTCCCGCGTATTTCCCGCCAGAAGTGGAAACCCATGTATTTCACGCGGCAGGTCATGTCATTATTGCCACCGGGAAAGGCATTTTTCAGTGGGGAAAAAAAGAAAACCGCTTTATCCCAGATAAAACATTAGGAACCGAATTTACCGGTGGAGCATCGGGAAAAAGTGTCTTTCGTATTGTTGAAGATGACCATAAAAATATCTGGTTCCATTCCAATGCCAGGAACTTGGTTGCCATTCTCCAAGCCAATGGCAGCTATCACGTGTATAATAAAATATTCCTACGCGTGCCCATCAATCATGTAAACGCGATTTATCCAGATCCCCTGGAAAAATGTATCTGGTTTGCCAGCGTGGGGGCTTTGATCCGGTTTGATAGCGCCGTTGATTTCGCCCCGCATCCGCCCACCCCGTTTCGGACCTTTATTCGTGACGTGTGGGCCAATGAAATCTTGGTCTCAAGTAGTGAAACAGGACCATTTCCTGGCAAAGCATCGTTTCCAGAGTTGCCTTTTAATCGTCGCAGTCTCCGCTTTTCCTTTGGTGCGCCATTCTTCGAAGCTGAACAAGAAACGCTGTACCAATGCCGTCTGGATGGCTATGACACCCAGTGGACCACCTGGAGCCGTGAAACCCGAAAAGACTATACAAACCTGGAACCAGGGTTGAATGCCTTCCGTGTCCGTGCGAAAAATGTGTATGGCGAGATTAGTGAAGAAGCGGTGTTTCGCTTTAGACTCCTCGCCCCGTGGTATCGAACCTGGTGGGCGTATTTTTTTTATGTCGCCGTGGTCTCCAGCCTGATGGCGCTTCTGGTAAAATGGCGCTCTGCACAACTATTAAGAGAAAAGCAACACCTTGAAACCATCGTGATGGATCGCACCCAAGAAATCAATCGGAAAAATGAACAATTGCAGGAAATGGCTACACTCAAGTCCAACTTCTTCGCCAATATTTCCCATGAGTTCCGTACCCCCCTCACGCTGATACTCGGACCACTGGAACAAATGATCGAAATGGCTACGGACAAACAACACCAGAATAAACTGAAAGTGATGCGCCGCAACGCCCAACGGTTATTAAATCTCATCAACCAACTACTGGAACTTTCCAAATTGGATAGTGGCACAGTCACCTTAAACATGGTCCCACGAGACATCGTTTCCTTTTTTAAAGGGCTCACTGCCTCCTTTGAATTGTTAACCACTCGCAATGACCAAACACTGACATTTTCTGCCCCAGTAGAAACATGTATCGTCGCCTTCGATGTGTCGCGAATGGAAGAAGTGCTCTGCAATCTATTGATAAATGCCATTAAGTTTACCCCAGCAGGCGGGTCGATTGCCTGTTTTGTGACGCCACAAACCAGTGAGTCTCCCGGTTTTCCAGATGGTTTTGTGGAAATGAGGGTCCAAGATACAGGACCCGGTATGCCTCCGAGTCAAATGGCAAAAATATTCGACAGGTTCTATTATTCCGATAATATCCATGAGTACCATCAAAAAGGAGCGGGCATAGGCCTGTCTATAGCCAAGGAACTGGTTGAACTCCATCATGGCACCATCACCGTGGAGAGCACGCAGGGAGAGCCAAGCGGTTCCCGGTTCATCGTGCGTGTCCCATTAGATAAGACCTATTTAAAACCCGTGGAGGGTTTTGAGCGCCATGCGTTCCAAGCTCTCGATGAACACGAGATGGATGGCCTCCCATCATCATTCCACCTCGTAGAAGCGGAAACGGTGACCGCGGAACCGCCCCACATGCATGAATCCTTTGGCGATGAAAAAGAAATAATCCTCGTAGTGGAGGACAGCGCGGATGTCTGCGCCTATATTCGGGGTGCGTTGGAGCCATTGTATCATGTTTTAGAAGCCAGAGATGGCCAAGCAGGTATAGAAAAGGCGCTCCTGTTTATTCCCGACCTCATTGTCAGTGACATCATGATGCCCCGGATGGATGGTTATACCCTGTGCAAAACATTAAAACAAGATCGCAATACCAGCCATATTCCTATCATCTTGCTAACTGCCAAAGCTTCGGAAGAAAACATCTTGGCTGGCCTGGAAACAGGCGCGGATGACTATGTCACCAAACCTTTCAGCACACGAATATTGTGCGCCCGCATTAAAAACCTGATTGATATCCGCTGCCAATTGCAACAAAACTGGAGCCGGGAGATGACGTTGCAACCTACTACCATGACGGTTTCCCCGGTGGACAAAACTTTTATGAAAGAGCTTAAACAGGTCATGGAAAAAAATATTGACGATTGCGATTTTAACGTGGAACAGTTGTCGCAGAAATTATTGCTCAGCCATGCCTCCGTTTACCGGAAGATTCACGCCCTAACCGGAGAGACTCCCACGGATTTTATCCGTTCATACCGGCTCAAACAGGGCGCTGAACTACTTAAAAAAAGCAAGATGTCTGTACTGGAAGTGGCTTTAGAAGTCGGTTTTTCCAGTGCCAATTACTTTACCAAATGTTTTAAGAACAAATTTAACCAGCTCCCCTCCGAATACCGAGGCGATACCCGGTAAACTCCCATCCTTTTTTTACCAAGCAAAATCCATTCCACCCCCCCCTATATCCCACCCTTTTTCGCACTTTGATCGGAAATTATCCTTTCTGATCTGGGATTACGATTCCCCCTGTTTGTTGATCTGATATTACCTGTCATTTTGATCTCAGAGTGCTCTCTTGAAAAATGGTTTTATACTATCATATGGGTGTTCAACGGACGGACCATTAAAAAAGAAGTCACATGAACAAACACCTTGCGCACGGGTGGACATTCGGGTCAAGAACGTTTACCCAGAAAAACGTTCATAGAATATCATAAAAAAAGGAGTATTAAAATGGCATTATCATTTATAACAACCAGGGTTAACTTCCCATCAACTAAGGGGAGCATACAGAGCGACGAGGGCACCGCTTCTTTTCCGTCAATGGTAAGAGTGGCCGATGCCTCTGTGAAGGGGTTCCAAATTGCCTATACCAATAGCGATAACGAGATAAAGCAACTTGAAATCGGAATTAATAACATTACGATTGTTGGGACCGGCGTCACGTTTTGGGTTAATTTATTGCTGCGCGACAACAGTGGCAACATCGACGATCCATTTCAAGGCTGGGTGGATGTCCTGGTCACTGCCGATGTAGCCTGAAATAAGGTAAAAGAAACGGAACAGGTCCACCGATCCTGATTCCTGTCACGTCTTGCTTTGCAACATGTCGTTTTTAGATGTGCTGTAAAGCAAGACCTGGCTCTTACCAAAACACAGAATACACGCCATGGGATATCGGGGTTGAAAAAATAAAAATTCAGCCAAACTTTTTATATTGAAATACCAATAGAACCATATTATAATTAAACAAGACATAGAACCATTCACCGGAACGTGAATGTTCTGGTGTACAGCATGGGTTTTGAAAGTATAACCTAGGAAAACTTTTTAAAATGATTTGATACGTAGCGGGAGGAAAACCTATGAAAAGATCTTTTTTAGCAATTCTGGTGTTGTGTGTAGTGATCATCACAGCAGCATGTGGGGCTCTTTTAAAAGAAACGCAACCCATTACTTCTGAAAAAAGAACCAGGGAGTTACTTGATATTCATTCATCTATCAGTCCACAAATTCCCTTTGATGTCAACAATTCCAAGATTATTTTGTTCAGCGATTTGCACCGTGGAATGGGAACAAAAGACGTATTTAAGAATAATATCGAACTGTTCAAACAGATCCTGAATTATTATTATGCCAACGGTTACACGCTGGTTATCATCGGCGATGTGGAAGAGGGTTGGGGTTTTCAAGCGGACAATATTCCCAATATTCTGGATGTGCATGGCGATGAGTTTGCCATTGAGAAAAAATTCCACGACGAAAATCGCTATTACCGCGTGTATGGCAATCATGATGATTTCTTTCGGGGGAACTTGATCCGCTTTGGGGAACAATTTCAGAACAGAGTTTACCCGGCACTGATCTTCACAGATCAAGCCAATAAATTTAATATTTTTATTACCCATGGCTGCCAAGGACAGGGTTTGCATGATGCGGGCGACCAGTTGGCTGCCTGGGGGGTTTATGCCAAATACAATTGGATCTTAGAAATATTTCCCAAAAAATTAAAGTCGGAAAAAGAACTCATTAGCAAAATGGACGCTATTCAAAAAGACATGGAAAAACATGAGAAAATGGTATATAAATGGACACTGGAGCAAAAGAATGCGGATGGCAAGAAAAAATACAATATCCTGGTGGCAGGTCATACCCACATCCCGGTTTTTAATTCCATACCCTATGACGACCTCCTCAGTGATATGATCACGGAAGACGTAAAAAACGATAAATATATCTTCTTCAATGATATCTTTGAAAAAAAGCTATCTTCTCAAAACGACGACTTGCAAGAAGGCGAGGATTCATTAAAGCTCCCGGATTCCCTGAAAGAACATATGCTAAACAATCTCAAAATAAAAAAGAATAGAACACTTGCGGATAACGCGAATTCACTTGATCCATTTTATTTCAATACAGGCTGTGGGTTTCACACTAAAATATCCTGTATCGAGATTAGCGGTGGGAAAATCTATTTGCGGCTGTTGTTTTTTGATGGGGAACAAAAGATTAACTTTGAAAACGTGGTGCAAGCGGCTGAATTAAAGAATTATGAATAGTAAAAATTAATCTGGAGGCGGAGGGACAACTGGATCAAGTCGCGTAGCACCGCCTCCACTTTTTTTTACAAATCTATAAGCTTGATGCGCCCGTACCTGGAGAGAATGCAGACTCATTCGTTTTTATCATCTTGGTCATCCTTAAATCCTACGAATCACGGTTCAGACAATTTGGCTTCCCGTCCTTCAAGCGCGACGCTTGAGCACCATGTTCTTCGTTTTCTTCGTGTCCCTTCGTGCTCTTCGTGGTTAAAAAATCTTTTCAGTACCAAGGGGAGATGCGAAGAGTCATAAATTAGCGGAAAAACAAACAACCACTTGACTTTCAAGCCGACTGCGGGTATATTATGAGAAAATGGATATTAAAAACTATCATAACAATAACGGATACATAATAAGGAGTACAACCCATGAAACCGGTGACTGACAATACGCAGCTTTCAAGGTTCGTATTAAAAGGATTTAAATCTATTGCCGAATGCGACCTGGAACTGGGCTCACTCAATATCCTTATCGGTGCCAACGGTGCAGGAAAGTCTAATTTTGTGGAGTTCTTTAAATTGATGCAGCAACTGGTGGAAAGCCATCTCCAACTCTATGTCAGCCGTCAAGGCGGTCCCGATGCATTGCTTTATTTCGGACGGAAGAAAACAGAACAACTGGAAGTACACCTCTATTTCGGCGATAAAAGTTATTCATGCACCTTGGAACCCACCCAAGATAACCGGATGGTGTTTACCAATGAAGGATTTGTGAATATAAAAACGGGAGCCCAAACCTTTGTTGGTGGACACTTTGAATCACTGGCCGCAGTAAATAACGAAACAAGTCTTGTCTTCTCTTGTGTTCCCGCCATGAGTCAGTGGCGTGTTTTTCATTTCCACGATACCAGTCACAGTGCCCTGATAAAACAGCGCAACGCCATCCAGGACAATATTTATCTCCGCCCAGATGCACGGAACCTGGCGGCATTTCTCTATATATTAAAACAAACCCATCCCGCTCATTACCAGAAGATTGTGCAGACTATCCGGTTAACAGCTCCCTTTTTCGGAGATTTTTTTCTGCGCCCGCAACCGGATAACCCTGACATGATTGAATTGGAATGGTTAGAGAAAGGAGAGGATGTGCCTTTCAAAGCCCATCAGCTCTCTGATGGCACGTTGCGTTTTGCTTGTTTGGCAACCGCCTTGTTGCAGCCAGAAGAAAAACAACCGGCCACGATTCTTTTTGATGAACCGGAATTGGGGCTTCATCCTTATGCGATTACCCTGTTGGCTTCCATGTTGAAGTCTGTGTCTATAAAAAAACAAGTGATTGTATCCACGCAGTCGGTAGAATTGATCTCTGAATTTGACCCTGAAGACTTGGTGGTAGTAGATCGAAAAGATAGAGCCTCCGTGTTTACGCGGTTGGAGTCGGAAAAATGGCAGGCATGGTTGCAAGAATATAGCCTGGGTGAATTATGGACCAAGAATCTTTTCGGCGGGAGACCTGCATGATCCGGGTACATGTTTTCGTTGAAGGCCAAACCGAGGAAACTTTCGTAAAAGATGTCCTTTATGATCATTTTTGCCCTCTTGATATTTTTTTGAACCCCATCCTGGTCCGAACCAGTAAGATAGGCAAAGGGGGAATACAATCATATGGAAAAATCCGATGGCAGGTGGAACAAAAATGCAAGGAAGACAAACAGGCATATGTAACAACCATGTTTGATGTATATGGACTGCCGAAGGATTTCCCAGGAAAAGATGAGGCACTCAAAATAGCAGATGTAATAAATAAGGCGCAGTATCTGGAAGACGCATTTAACAAAGACATTAATCAAAAGCATTTCATACCCAATTTTTTATTGCACGAGTTTGAAGCCCTCTTGTTCAGTGCCCCTCAAATGTTTGCCAATTTGTTTGATGAACTGTCCGTCGCTAAATTAATGTCCGAAGGAAAGGGGTTTCCCACGCCAGAACATATCAATGATCATCCACAAACCGCACCGTCAAAACGGATATTACGTTATATTCCTGCCTATCAGAAACCAATTGATGGCATTCTGATTGCTCAAGCCATCGGGTTGGATTCTATTCGCAAAGAATGCCGCCATTTTAATGGCTGGCTTGAGAACCTGGAAGGATTGAAGGGCATAGCAGTCTAATTTTTCCATCTAATCATAAACAGCTTGGCCCCCCACAACAATCACCCTGAAAGAGAGTTCTTGCTCCTGAAAGAAGTAGAGAAGTAAATCACCTCCCCGATTTTCTCTTCCCAAGGGTATTGGTGTAGAAAAAACGGAGCATTGCAGATTTATAAAAAAAGTTGCAAAATTCTATATTTTAGGTTATATATAATATGATGAATCAAACATACCTATTTCAAATCATTTTAATGCTGGGCCCGTCATGGATGTTTGGCCTCGCGAGGAAATCAGATGAGCTATATCTTCGAGTGGGATGGAAAGAAAGCCCAATTGAACTTGCTAAAGCATGGAGTGGGATTCGAGGAGGCTTCTACGGTATTTGGGGATCCGTTTGCTCTTCTAATGCCAGACCCAGATCATTCAGTGGAGGAGATGCGATATATTCTCCTTGGCATGTCAAACCAGCAGAGGCTGGTGGTGGTCTCTTTTACCGAGCGAACACCACGCACTCGTTTAATTTCTGCTCGGTACGCCACAAAACAGGAGCGAGGAAAATATGAAAAAGACCAGTAAGCCATTCCCAATAGACCCAGATCGTGATACCATGCGAAAGGAATACGATTTTACAGGGGCGGTTCGGGGAGTGACCGCTTCCAGATATGCTCAGGGTACCAATGTAGTTGTTATTGATCCTGAGGTAATGGATGTTTTTCCCGATTCATTGGCCGTGAATGAAGCACTGCGTGCCCTTGCGCCAGTATTACGCAGACAACGTACTGCCGCCACTTATAGCCCGGCAAACCTCAACCAAAAAGAGCAGGGCTTATCTTAAAAGGGTAGACGTCTTCTTTTTCTTCGTGTCCCTTCGTGGTTAAAAAACCTTTTTAAAGCGGCAGGATGCCGCTCCTACTCTTTCTCATAACAGGCATTGCATTCCCAGTATTCGACTTTTTTCTTTTTTCCTGTCCTGTCCACAACAGTCACTTCATGCCCCATTATGTAATCGGTGCCGATTTTTATATTCTCGCCGGTTCCTTTGATGGGGATTTCTATTTTTCCGAAGTAATGCCCGTTGCTGTAATGGCCGTCTTGATCCACGGTCATGTGGATTCGTTTTCCACAAACAGCACATTGTCTTCTTATTTTTCGGGTGGATGCGCCCTTATCCGTTTCGATATTTTCATTGATTGTCATGGTGACATAATAATAATCGTTTAACTCCGTCCTGTCAAGACCTTTTAAACCATGAATCTTTGAACAAATCCATTTCTTTGGTTTCCCCACGTGTTTTTTTTGAATAGTTGTGTTATAATTCCTTTAGAGGTGCAGTATGAACGGTAATGAAATTTTGGTGGATATCCATGCATTGGAAGAAGAAGTACTGGAATTCGAAAGAAAGTATGGTATTCGTTCCGAGGTCTTTTATACTGCCTATATGAATGGGGAAGTACCGGAAGACGATAGTCTGAACCTGGATTTTGGGGAATGGGCCAGTGTATACCGGTCCTGGATTACCCGCCAAGGGCAGTACCGGAACCAAATCCAACGTGAACAAAAGCAAAACAGCAGCCTCTTCCAGTTGATACGTAAAGCAGTATGAATCACCCATTGCAAATCACAATCTGGAGAAAAACAAAGAGGTTATTCAGAGTTGCCAAAATCAATTTTTTCCATTTAACCCTATCAATACAAATTAATATTAAGGATGTAAAATGTCAGAGATAACAGATATTGATATATCATCAACGTATAAGGGATTCAGGCTTCAGGCTTTATATTGCGTTTACTTGGCTTTAAAGGGTGAAGACCATTGGTATTATATCCCGGAGAAAAATGAAGACCTGACCATACAGGATGAAAAAAGAAACACAAGACGACTGGTTCAAGTTAAATCAAGCGTAAACAATATTACCCTCTCTACCTTTGAACCAGAACAAAAACTTGGATTTTTCAAAAGAGCCGAGCAGCATATTAAAGATGATAAGGATATTGAGATTTTTGCCGTATGCTTTGGAACTGTTAGCCCCGAGTTGCTTCGAGCGTTCAATGAAGCTGACAAAGAAATCCAGCAAAAAGTCAGAGAGAAATTAGCTGGCCATGACTTTTCGCATCCTGCAATTAATAGCTTTTTCGACAGAATCAGGTTCACAGAGCTGGAAGAAGGGAAAATTACGGCAGAAGTGGCAGATATCATAAAAGGTACAATCGGAGGAGCTCAACCTGATGTCACCAGTGATCTTTTGACTAAATGGATTTCCAATTTCTCAGAAACCAGGAGTGGTTTCACAAAAAACACCCTTGTGGCTCAAATTCATCATATCGGGGAGTTCTTGAAAGATTTAAAAGCACATTACTCGACATGGTTTACCGTGATCAAACCATTTTCCGAATTCAATTTGAATAATTCGGACAAAGAAGCCCTTGAAGAATCATTCATTGAAGGCACCAGTGCCCGATTCGAGCATATTTTACTCGGTCTGGATGTCATCCGACAGAATCAATTGGACTTAATCTCAGCAGCCTTTAAAGATAGGAGCATCGTGATAGTGCATGGAGCATCAGGGCAGGGAAAAACAACTCTGGCCCTTCGGTATATTAATGAATATCATCCAATAGAATTATCTTTTTACATCAAGAAGATACTTGATTATGAAGCATCAGTAGACATTTCCACGGCACTTATTGAGTATGCCCTAAAACTGGGTATTCCCATCCTTATTTATTATGACGTGGAAGCTTATAACCCATATTGGGCAAACGTACTCGATCAATTATCCAGCAAAAAAAATATAAAAATACTAATCACCATCAGAGAAGAAAACTGGAGGATGAGCGATTTGAGTTCCCATGCATTCCCCTTCAAAGACATTGACTTGATATTCAACCAGGAAGAAGCTCACGAAATATTCGAAAAGATCAGGCAAAAGCACACCATTGCAAATGCCCTTGATTTTCAGGACTCCTGGAATAACTTTGGCGGACAAGGTCCATTGCTGGAGTACGTATATTATTTGAGAAAAACGCAGACATTAAAAAGCAGACTCAAAGCACAATTGCTCACATTGGAAAAAAACAGATCAAAGGAATATTTGGATTTTTTGGCAGTAATCTCATTAATCACAAAATATGGAGTGCGGGTAAATCTGAAAAAGATCCTTGACTTCACATCCCCCCAAAGCCCTATGAATCTGCTGGTTGAGCTTGAAAAAGAGTATTTAATCCGAATTATCCATGAACCAAGCCTAAATCTTATCGAGGCCATGCACCCGATCCGGTCAAATATAATTTATGAAATCCTTTTTGAGGATGGCATCTATGATTGGTTCGAGTACTTCAAAAAATCCTTTGCCTTGGTTCATAGGAATGATCTGCAATTTTATCTGCTAAATCAAGTTTATGACCATTTCAATGTTCTGGGTGAAATATCCTCTTTTTTCCTGAGCTATAATTTAAAAACCTGGAATGAATTGTACGCAATGTATAAGGCATTGCAGTGGGCGGATATAAAAAACTATTACTTACAGAATCAATTGCTGATCAATGAATTATTTGATAAGCTTTATAGAGCATGGAGCGTGGTACTGGACTTCAATATTGCGAGAGTTCGCACAAGTAATACTTGGCCTCATTGGAAAAACTTTGATGAATTGTCTAAAAATTTTGATTTGCAGTGCTATTACAAGAGGCAAAGTTCGAAATTGGAGGCATTTCCATTATCAGAACAACTTTTAAAAAACATTTCAAATTTTTGCATTGATGTAGAATCCGACGAGGACTGGCTAAAAGTTTCCGAAGTGATTTTTTTGAGTTATTATTTTGAAGTTCCAACTTCAATTGAGGATATTATTAAGAATACGAATTTTAATGATTTCCTATCTTTTCCTATAGAGATTCTCTCGAAAATTATTTTGGCTTTCTTTGAAAGCAAAAACGTCTGTTTCATTGAATGGTACACTACCCACAAGAAAAAGATTCTTGATATATACAAAGAGCAAATGGAAATCGAGAAGATATCCGAGGATGAAGAAACTATCAAGATAGAGTTCTTTTGGAGATGGATCAATAGTACAGACAATGAATCCGAAACCATTAGTCTTCATGATAAAAATTTAAAAAAATTAATGATGCTTCGCGAACTGGTCCCAGATAAAGATGTCTATGCAAGTGATGCTTATGGACAAGTTATTATTTCCGAAGGGCAGCCTGATGATTTGCAAAAAAGGATTGGAAGAGAACACCTCCCACACACTTATCTCCCTGAGATCAATTCCAATTTTATTGGCATTGTGAATTACCAGTACCGCATGAACGAATGGAAAGACTACTATCTGAAAATCCGCGTTCAAAGAGAAAGAATAAAAGATATTCTTGAAAATATTATCGGAGATTTAAAAATCTACTTTTCAAAAAAGAAAATTGTCAATACCTCCTTTATTGATGAATTTATCGATAAGTTGTCTGATCTCGAAATTGTGGTATCTCAGGACGTGTTGCTTCCCAAAACTGCGGTTGACAGATTTGGTTTTAATTTTGAGGGTAAAAGAAGCCCAATTGATTCCCCAGAAGGGAGCATTAATTGCAATTATATAAATTCATGTGCCTCTGCTAAAAATAATTTGACAAAAAGATTCGATTATTACGGTAAATATTTAGATTATCGCACCTCTTTGAATAATTTTCTCGATCAAGCAAAGAAAATATTCCGCTACAATTCCATGATGAATAAAATTGGTAAAAAAATATTCACAAGTTTGGAAACACCAAAAAAGCCAACGCTTGAGAATATTAATCACCTTTCATTGATTAACCTCAAAGACTCTTATCGCTTCATACTCGATTTTCAGAACTCTTTTAAAAGACTTTTTTATCAATTCATTCTGGCTGATGGTGAAGATGAGTATAAAAAATTGGAGAATCAAGAGATTAAGTGCTTTAACGTATTATTGCCTATTTGGTTTAACCTCGCATACAATCCAGACAAGACACTGTCTAATGCTCATTGGATGAATGAAAATTATATTAATAATTTTCTCTCAAACCAACTTGAAAACATAAAAGTGCTCATCAATCGTGATTGTTCAAAGGAATTATTTATCAAAGATTCCAGGGAGACAATTATTGATGGAGATAAATTGGTTTTTTTTCAATGTGACTTAAAATCGCTTATTGATCTCGATTTTATATTAAAAAAAACTGAAAAAGCCCTTTTCAATTATTTTAGGGATGTTAAGTTTGACTCCTTATGTTTCTATATAATGGATATTTATAGGCGACGGTTTATCTTTTTGTTCACCTTCAAAAACAAAATAATATATGATTCAGTCATAACAATTTCATTGCTTGATATTATAAATAAGCAATCGATTTTTGAAAATATTATTTTAAGCTTAATTCCACTGGACCAAATAAAAAAATCCTTCACTATTCACTTAACTCCATTTGAAGATGAATTCATCATAAAGACAAGAGAAGCCACCTCAAAACTTTCTGAACTTATTGGTTTATTCAAACACTTTTGTAAATGCCATGAGTTCCCTTTTGAAGAAGACTCAAGCAAGTATGATTATTTAATCACTATTGAAAAAAAACTAGTAGACTTGTTCATCTCTATTTCCCATATTCTTGAAAAGATAGAAACTCAATGCATAGATGATAGTTCAGAGCTTTCGCAATCCTTAAAGAATTTTAGAGGTTGTTATTTTGTTAAACCAGACCAAGAGGGGGGGGTAAAAATTGTAATTGACCAGGTGATTCCTCTTACCTTAGCTTTAATAAATGAATTGAGCGCCAACATGCTCAATTATATAAAGGAAAAATATAGCTATTGAGGTTTTATCAGTTGAAGTCGCAAAGACATTCCACATCTTCCGGAAAGCGTGGATCACCCCCACTCACATGGTGCAGACCAAAAACCTACCCCCCCATTTACGTCGTAAGAGTTTTGCCCCCCCTTGCTCGACCCACTTAAAATTGACTTATTTAATCGGTAAACTTCTGAATCGTATAGAGGTATTATCCACACTGGCCACAATCCCTTCTTTTAACTCCGTTTCCAGAGCGGTTACAATTTCCATGATTCGTCCAGTGGCAAAGTCTGGAGACATATCGTCGGTACGAAGGTTAATGAGACTGGGGTGATCGTAACCATGAATGGCCAATAATTCAGAGAAATCAAGGTCATAGGAGATGATCACTTGATTTTTCACGTGAGCATATTCTAATATGTCCATATCACTGGTTCGGGCATCCATAATTTCCGAGACACGTTTTATCTTCAACCCTTTCTCCCTGAGTTGATTTACCGTCAATGGTGAGATGTTCATGTCAGCAATGAACTCAAGCGATTGCACTGGCCGCTCCTCTTGTCGGGATGTATACTGTTTTTTCCGAGGCCAGCCAAGCAGCATATTTCAAAGACTGAGAAATATCTTCTTTCTCCAATTCAGGGTAGGCATTTAGTATCTCGCTGATAGACAAGCCAGAAGCCACGACCTTCAGTATCAGGGATACGGTGATACGCATCCCCCTGATGGTCGGCTGTCCCATACAAATGCCGGGGTCAATTGTGATTCGATCTAATAATGCCATGTATTGCCTCCTTAAACACGGGTTCGTATTGTCAAAGTTTTACCGCTAATATATTTGAAAGCCTGCATACAAGGGGGTTCTTCGCGTTTAGCGCGTGTCTCCCCCCACGCATGGTAATTATTTTCGATATATTAGCAACAAAAAGGGTTGTGGGAATGTGGGAAAGGCTCCGCCTTTTACATATTTCCACGACCCAAGGAATCATTAATATTCTCATCTTCTAAACTCCTATTCTTTCATGTAACTTTTGACAATACCCACGGGTTCCTTCTTAATATAATACAAAACCCCAGAAAAATCAACCTTTATGGCCGGGTGTTCTTTCTTTTCTTCGTGTCCCTTCATGGTCTTCGTGGCAAAAAATCCTTTTTAAAGCGGCAGGATGCCGCTTCTACTTTCAAACCAGGGAGCATTTTACAATGCTCCCTGGTGCAGTACTATATATTAATATTGTATCTTTAAACTTTTGCCTTTTTTGTAGAAAGGTTGATCTTTCTTGATTTCTACCCACTCTTGCCATAAGACGGGCAGGTTGCGAAAAATGAATTGTCCGTCCGGGGCGGTGACTACTTCTTTGTCTTTGGCTTTTAAGACGACTCCGGCGGGTCGGGTTTCGCTGGTGTCGAATGAACCGTTTTCGTTTTCATCCTGATAGACAAAACCGGTGAGGGTTTTACAGGGAATGAGACTGAAGTAAATCATACCGGTATAATGACGGTTGATTAGTTTGGTGGGGTTGTCACGTAGGATAAAATTGGCTGGCACGGATTTGAGTTCAATCTGCACGCCTTCATGCTCATCACCGGCGAAAACGGTGAAACGACCCTCAGCATCACTGCGGAACATACGACCACGGGTATCTTTGAGGAGTATGTTGGGGATACCGGGTTCACCGACATCTTTGATGCCATTGACGTTGCGGTCTTCAAAGACGAGGCCTTGCAGTTCTTCATATGGAAGAATAGTGAACCGCCGAACGCGATGCAAATCCTCGCAATCATTGGTGGCATTGGTACCACCCTGCTCATCTAAACCGAGTCTGCCTCCGGCATAAATGGTGCCGTCAATATAATTAAAAGCAAATTCATTGGGCACATGGGCCTGATAGACATACTCCAATAAGGAACCTTGGGGGAACCCATTATAATGCCACTGGAAATCTCCAATCACATCAAGTCCATCCACTGCCTGGGTACCTACATAAAGCAACGACGGGGTAAAGGTGGCTTTTAAGTAGAGGGAAGAGAGATCACGACCGATACCAAGCCCTTCGGGACAAGTATTGTCGACTCGCACTCTGAAATTGATGCGATCACCGGGCTGGGCATTCTCACGGGGCTCTTCTTTGAAAACTTGATAATCGGCGGAAGGCAAAGTGATAAAACTATTGGCATTATCCCACTCCAAACCCCACTCGTTCTCTAATAAATAGGTAAAAAGATTGAGAGTACGCTTGAAACGGAACTCCGGGGTGGCTTCAACACTGGTCTGGGTAGCGGTGTTAACGTTCACATGCACATTGGAATTCATGGCTAAAAGATACAACATGAACTGACCGGGCGTATGATGAGACACTAACCCTTTCTCAATGGTCTCAATGTCGTCGGATTGGGGAATAATGGCGACTTTGTCCCACTGTTTGGCTAACTTCTCCATGGATTTCTGAATCTTGTCGGCATCCTGACCCAGTAACTGACGGGCTAAGATATCGGCGGTATTCCCGGTGACACTGGCATCTTTTGGATCCACTAAGGCGGTTAACTCCTCCTTGAAATAAGGCAGAACTTCTGGCGCGGTAGATAGGAACACTAAATCCTCGGGTAAAATTTGACCCTTGGCTTTTTTTAAGGCTGAAGCCAACTGTTTGACCATTTTTTCGGCGGAACTGACATGCATTAGTTTCGCCACGGTCATCTTGGAGGCGGGTTCGACGGAAGGCACGAGGGTGATTTGACCGGAAGCATTTTCAATATAAAGCTGGAAGCGCAAGGGGATAAATTCCAGGGCGGCCAATTGCTCGATAATACGGAACTGCTGCGCCAGCAATTGTTGGACGGCTTGGGCTTGTTTGCCATTATTGGCCACATAATGCTTTTCGGCCAAAAGATAGTTGGCTAATGTTTCGCTGGAGAAGGTGAAGCCTGCATCCATGGGTTCTAAATTGTGCTCGGCTTGTTTGGGACCGATGATGGCGATATTATCGAAGGGGATGAGTACCTTGTTGTTTTCGAGGTAACCGGCACCACTGACCAAGAGTGAATCCATATAGGTTTTGCCCCGTTCGGTAAGACTGCGCCCCTCTTCTTTATTGACTCGCTCTGAATCGGCGGATATCTGTTGACCGAGATATTGCAAACCAAAGGAGACGTTGGCAATGGTGGCGGAACTGGTTTCATAAACAGGGGAAAGGATTTTGGTATACGAACCGGGGATGAGGATTTCGCCAAGGGGCTTGACCAGGGTGGAATGAACCACGGCATCACGGGAGAACACGGGGGCAATGTTCCGTTTGGCCTTGGTGAAAGAAAGGACGGGCAACAAGGGTTCGGAGAAGGGATAATTCCGCAACAGGCTGTACAGGGGATTGCCTTCCATCAGATTGCGCTTCTTAAGGAAGAGTCCGACTTCATCAAAGGTCCGGTAAAGCACGGTGGCGTATTGCTCCTGCTCTTCCTGGGCACTGGAATCAAAGGCGAGGATCAAGGGCGCAAGGTCACGAAGCTGCAATTTATAGGTAAAATCAGGCTGCTTATCGGCATAAATACCGGTATCCGCCAGATAGAACTTCTCTTTCATGCGCTTCATCAACTCTGGGAAGAGGGTGCCACCGACGCTACGGTCGAGGTAAACGGCCAGAGAATAATCGGCGATATTGTCCAATGACTGGTGGCCTTGTTCGGGTGGTTGTTTATCGTTGGCGAAAATCTCCTCGAAGTTCAACATCTTGGCTTTGGCCTGGGCTAACAGTTCGGGCTGGCCGGATTGGTGAAGGGCCATAATAAAGAGGAACTCCTCGCGGCGGTTATTGCGATCAAAACTGGTATTATCCAAGCTCTTTAAGAGGGGCCGAAGCTGCTTGTCATAGGCGACCCAATCGACATAGCCATTGCGCTGCAACTCGGTCACGGCGAGGAAAAGGGCGGCTTTGTCGTAAAGTGTGGCATCGCCATCCAAATCACGGACATTAAAACTCCCGTTCTCGGTTTCCTTGCCAGTGACTTTTAATTCCCAGGCATGGGGTAGATCGGACATGTATTTGGAGAGGAAAGTTAATTTCTTTTGGATGATGGTGTGCAGTTTTTGCTTGACCTCGGTATTGGTCTCTACTTGAACGCCCTCGTTGAGAGCCAACAATTCAAAGGCCACCTGGGAAAGCGTCATGGTTTCATCGACCTGATGGTGTACCCAGGCATTGCCCGCATTGGACTGCTTATTTTGTTCCGGGTACGCACCAGCAGCGGAGAGCCAGAGGGAATGGTCTTCCAGGGTAAGGCCCAAACGGGAGGTGAGATAAAACTCCTCGATGTTGGAACGGGCATAGTTAAGCAAGCGTTCTTTCATGAACCGGGGCATGGAATCGGGTTCCAAGTTCTGGTCTTTCCACAGTTTGAAAATGGAATAGACGGTAAACATGGAAGAATCGGTTCTGAAGTAGGGTTCGATTAGTGAGAGCGGGCTATCGGGTTTATAGAAGGGCGTCATGGCCCATTCTTCAACGTTGAGACAGCACCCCATACCGTTCTCACGGGTGACCACGGTACAACATTCGGTGAGCTCGGAACTAACTTCCACGCCAGTTTGGTCGCCGACATGGGCTTTGGCCTGGGCGGTGTTGCAATAACGACCGGGATCGATATCGGCATTGGTCACGGCGGAAAACATCAGGGTGCCACTGGTGCCCTTGACCAGTGAAGGAATGATCCAGGTGAGACGATCGGTGATCTGGGGATCAGGCAACTTGGTGGTGTTCCATACGGAGGAACCATTAACATACTGGAAACCGGCGGGCAAGAAATCTTCGATAACCACCTGGGTCAAATCGCTCTGGGCTTTGTTATTGAGATGAATCTCAAAACGGAAGAGTCCACCGGGTTGTTGACCTGGGGGACAGGTTTTGCTGATTTCCAAGATGGGTTTATTGGTGCCACCGGAACAGTTCACGGTCACGGCTTTTTCATTGTTTGCTCCATTGCACTCGCAGATGATATCGCTCTCGTCCATCAGAAAACGGAAGGTCATGGAGGTATTGGTGGGATACGGGGCAGTGGTAAAGGTAAACTGGGCATGGGCTCCAGGGGTGAGGTCAATGGTGCGGGTGAAAATGGCTTTGCCGGTGTGATCGTAAACGGTAATAGGCACATTACTGGCATTACCGGAACCGAGATTGGCTACCGAAACCCTGAAGGTGATTGTCCCATCGGCATTACAGGTCCAGTCAACGTTTTCCAGCAACAGGTCTGGTTCCAGGGTCGATTGGGCCACGGCGGTGGAATTGTTTTCGCCTCGCAGGTCACAGAAGGAACCTGCGCCCAAGCTGACTTTGAACTGGGTGGCGGTAGCGGTACAATCAAAGGTCCATTGCTCGTAAATGATGGTCTGGGTGGTGCCACGAGACAAGGGAAGTTTACCACCTAAAGCGGTGAAAGAGAGGGTCTTACTCAAACCGGAAACTATTTCGCTGATGGTGATATTAAAATCATCGCGCTGGTCTTCGCAGCCATCGTTACCCACGGTAAACTGCATTTGTTTCTGGCCGTCTTTCTGGCACAAGATAGCCAGGGAATCCAGCTTGAGATCAGTGAAAGGCAAGTTGTAAGTGGCCGTGGTCTCGTTGTTTTCCGCCTTGCATTCGCAAATGCCGGTTTGGACATCCAGACTGACCTTGATATTATTAAAATTACAGGTGAAGGGTGCCTTGGTGAAATCACGGGTCCAGGGAATGCGGATGATCACGGTTTCATTGGCAGCGATGGGTAATGAACCACCCAGATCGCCCGCGTAGTATTTCTCCGTGGTCCAACCAGCCCCGTCATCGCAGGTCACTTTGAAGTCCTGGGTAACGGGTCCATTACCCTGGTTTAAGAGGGTCAGGGTCAGTGAACCGGAAATATTGCCGGGAGTGGAACAAATGGCAGCCGGGGTAAGGGTAGTGATTACCAGATCAGGGGAGATGTTCTTATAGATGAAACTCAGTTGATTGTCATCGCCACGAATTTCGCAGACCGTGTTTTTAGTATCCACGATAGCGGTGAAGGTGATTTCGTCAGGGTCGCAAGCCGCGGGCCATTGGTTGAATTCAACGGTATAGGATGCACCTTTGGTCAGGGTGCTGGTGCTGATAACCTGATCAAAACCATTACCCAGGTTGTCTTGCATCCGCACGGTAAAATTACCGGGCCCACAATCGGCGCACCCATCGTTGGTGATGGTGACCTTGGCGGTATAAAAACCATCGGTACTACAAGAGACGACAATAGCCGTGGGTTTCAGGTTGGCATAGGGCATTTCATAGGAAGTGGTAACCGTATCGTTGTCTGTGCTGCCCTGACAGATTTCGTTTTGCGTGTCCACCTGGGCGGTGATGGTGCCAAAATCACAGGTAGTGGTGTCGATGGTACGGTTCCAGTTAAAGGTCACGGTGGCAGAAGTGCCAGCGGTCAGTGGCAAAGGACCACCGAGATCGGCGTTGTAACGTTTCTCCGCGCTCCAACCATGGCCATCGTCAACTTTGATGGTAAAATCATGGGTTATGGGTTTCCCACCGCTGTTGCGCAGGGTGAAAGCCAACGAACGGTTGAAATTACCGTCCGCCACACAAGCGGTAGTGGCTTTGATTTCAACGGCTTCCAGGTCCAGACAATCGGAGGTTTTATCAACACACAGGGTGTTGTCGGTACCGTCCCATTCGCAGATGGTATTGTTATAATCGGCTTCAATACGCAGGGAAACCATACAATTGGTGGAACTGGTGAAGAAGTTGGCGTTGATGTCGTGGGGTTGAATGGTAAAAACCTGGGTACCGCCAGCGGAAACAATATCCACACCATTAAAGGTTTCGACCCACTGGGCGATCTGGGTACCCGTGCAACCCGTGCGGTTAAAGAGGGTAAAACGCATGGGCACGTTACCGGTGAAGTTGGGTCCACAACCGTTGTTAACCAATGTGACGGTGCCAGAAACACGGAACACGCCATCAGTAGCACAGGCGATTAGCGTGGCTTCGCTTTGGACTTCAAGATCGGGGATCAGCATGGTCGCGACAGAGGAACCGGTGTTATTGGTGCCATCCAACTCGCAGATGAGGGCGTCGGGATCGATAATGGCGTTAAAATTACAGGTACAGGAGACAATACCGGAGGTAAAGGCGAAAAAGACATCTTTGCTTTCGCCAGCGGCCAAGTCCACGGTTTGATCGTTGAAAGTCAAGCCGCAATCGGAAGCCAGACGAATCACCACGCCGGTAGCTCCGGCACAACCACCATTACGGACGGTAACCGTGGTGCCGGTGAGGCTACCATCACCCAGGCAGGTAACGCTACTGCCCACGGTAGTGATGGTTAAGTCGGGATAAGGTAAGGTATAGGTGCTGGTGGTCAC
Source organism: uncultured Clostridia bacterium (assembly GCA_964502145.1). GTDB lineage: Bacteria > Acidobacteriota > Aminicenantia > UBA2199 > UBA2199 > CAZCVI01. The sequence continues at coordinate 62,813 of CAZCVI010000011.1, read as the reverse complement.
ATTATCAACACTGTTGCACTCACAGATATCACCCTGGGAATCGACAGTGGCGGTGATGGTGGAGAAGGTACACACATAGGGGGTGGCGGTGAAGTTACGGGTCCAGGGAATGGTCACGCTGGAACTGGCGCCCACGGCGATAGGTAACGTGCCGCCCAGGTTGGTTTGATACCAGAGTTCTGAAGTCCAACCCTGACCATCGTTGACCAAGATTCTGAAATCGTTGGTAATGGGATTGCCCCCGATATTGGAAACAGTCACTACCATGGAGCCGGTGATGGTCCCATCGCTGGTACAAGAGGTCGTAGCGACCACGGACACGGCATTCAGGTTGTTGACGGTGATGGTAATACCTGTGCTGGCATCGTCGGTGCTGTTGCTTTCGCAAATCTGGTCGGTGGGGTCTAACGTGCCGCTGAAAGTAATGGTGAGCGGGTTGCAGTCCACGGTCCAGTTATTAAAGGAAACGGTTTGTTGTGTGCCAGCCGTTAATGGTAAAGTGCCACCAATGGCGGTGAAGTTGCGGTCCAGAGTATGACCATCATTATCGGCCAAGCGTACCACAAAATCACTGGTGATATTGGCGGTGCCATTATTTTCGATCACCATATCCACACGGTAGGTGGTATCACCCGTACAAGTAGGAGTGATAGAGACCAAGTGCAGGTTGGGGTTGTTATAGGTAATAATGACTATATGATTGGGAATTAGGCCCACGGTATCCGGGTCGGTTAATTCGCAAATCGCATCGTCCGGATCGATTTCCGCCGTGAAGATGAGGGCTGCCGGGTTACCATCCACGGGCCAGGAGGAGAAGGTTAAAGTTTGGGGTACACCGGGCACCAGGGTAACGGTCTGGTCCACGGAATGACCATCATTATCGCTGAGACGAACCACGGCGTTGGTAGCGGTACCGCAACCATTGTTATCTACAACTACCGCGATAGAATAGGTGCCATCGCTGTTGCATGTGGGCGTAACGGAAATGGCACGCAGATTGGGATAAGGCAATGAATAAGTCGTGTTAGCGCCGTTATTGCCATTGGTTACCTCGCAAATGCCATTCTGCGAATCCAAGCTCACGGTAATACCGGGGAAACTACATATATATGGAGTGGCTGAAAAAGCACGGGTCCAGTTAAAAGTAACACTGGAACTGGCTCCTGGAGCGATGGGCAACGTGCCGCCCAGGTCGGCATTGTAACGCAGTTCGGAAGTCCAGCCCTGGCCATCGTTCACCAAGATGCTGAAATCATTGGTAATGGCATTGCCGCCCAGATTGGAGACTGTCACTACCATTGTGCCGGTAATGCTACCATCACTGGCACAAGATGTCGCAGCTACCACGGAAACGGCGTTCAGATCGTTAATCGTGAAGGTACCGGAACCACCATTATCACTGTTGTTGCTTTCGCAGATCAAGTTGGTGGGGTCCAGTGTACCGGTGAAATTGATGGTGGTGGGATTGCCATCCACGGTCCAGGGATTAAAGACCACGGTTTGTTGCGTACCCGCAACCAAAGGCAAGGTGCCACCAATAGCCGTAAAATTCTGATTAACAGTACGACCGTCATTATCGGCCAAACGTACCACAAAATTAGTGTTGATATCGGCGGTGCCGTTATTTTCAATGATCAAAGAAACCCGATAGGACCCATCGGCAGTACAGTCCGGGGTAATGGAGACAATGCGCAGGTTGGGGGTGTTGTAGGTCACGACTTCCGTATGATCATCGCCAGTTAACTCGCAAATAGCAGCGGCTGGGTCAATCACCGCAGTAAATGTCAATGCCGCCGGGTTACCATCCGCAAGCCAAGGAGAATAGGTTAAGGTTGAAGAGGCCCCAGCCGCCAAGGTAACGGTCTGGTCATCCGTTTGACCATCGTTGTCACTGAGCCGCACCACCGCGTTCGTTGCAGTGCCGCAACCATTATTGCTCACTGTCACCGCGATTGCATAACTACCGTCACTGTTGCAGGTAGGGGTCACGGAAACCAGATTAAGATTGGGGTAAGGCAAGGTGTAGGTGGTAGTTGCACCGTTATTCCCACTGGTTACCTCGCAAATGGCATTCTGCGAATCTATACTGGCGCTGATACTGGTGAAACTACACACATACGGGGTGGCGGTAAACGCACGAGTCCAGTTGAAGGTCACACTGGCAGTGGCTCCCGCAGCAATGGGTAAGGTGCCACCCAGATCGGTATTATAAAGTAGTTCGGAAGTCCAACCCTGGCCATCGTTCACCAGGATGCTGAAATCACTGTTAATGGCATTGCCACCCAAATTGGAGACTGTCACTACCATCGTGCCAGTAATGCTGCCATCACTGGCACAGGACGTCGCGGCGACCACGGATACGGCATTCAGATCATTGATAGTAAAGGTGCCAGTGCCCGTATTATCCGTGTTGTTGCTTTCGCAGATTTGATTGGTGGGGTCCAATGTACCGGTGAAATTAATGGTGGTGGGATTCCCATCCACGGTCCAGGGAGTAAAAACCACCGTCTGCTGCGTCCCCGCGGTTAAAGGCAAGGTGCCACCAATAGCGGTGAAATTCTGATTGACAGTATGCCCATCATTATCCGCTAAGCGGACTACAAAATCACTGGTCACATTGCCAGTGCCGCTGTTCTCAATCTCCAAACTCACACTATAAGTCCCATCGGCAGAACAATCGGGAGTAATCAAGACAATACGCAGGTTGGGGTTGTCATAGGTCACGACCTCGCTATGATCATCACCCGTCAACTCGCAAAGCGCAGCCGCTGGATCAATCGTCGCGGTAAACGTTAGCGCAGCCGGGTTCCCATCCGCTGGCCAAGGTGCATAGGTTAAGGTGGAAGAGGCACCGGCAGCCAGGGTCACGGTTTGATCAGCGGTTTGACCATCATTATCACTCAGGCGCACCACCGCGTTGGTGGCGGTACCGCAACCAGTGTTGCTCACGGTCACGGCGATGGAATAACTGCCATCACTGTTACAGGTGGGCGTGACTGAAACCACGTTAAGGTTGGGGTACGGCATCGAATAACTGGCCGTATTGCTATTATTACTACTGGAGCACTCGCAAATCGCACTCTGTGAATCCACGGTGACGCTGATACTGGGAAAACTACACACATAAGGCGTGGCGGAGAAACTACGGGTCCAGTTGAAAGTCACACTCTGACTGGTTCCTGCGGCAATGGGCAATGTACCACCCAGGTCCACATTGTAACGAAGTTCCGAAGTCCAACCCTGACCATCGCTGACCAATATTCTAAAATCACTGTTAATGGCATTGCCACCATTGTTGGCCACAGTCACGACCATGGTACCGGTAATGGTGCCATCCGCTGTACAAGAAGTGGCGGGAACCACGGACACGGCTTGCAAATCATTGATAGTTACGGTACCCGTATTGGTATTGTCACCGCTATTGCTTTCACAGATCAGATTGGTGGGGTCCAACGCGCCGCTGAAATTAATGGTAGTGGGATTACAGTCCACTGTCCAACCACTGAATACCACGGTTTGTGAGGTACCATTATTAAAGGGTAAGGTACCACCAATCGCCGTGAAGTTCTGGTCGGAGGTATGGCCATCGTTATCTGTCAAACGCACCACAAAATTGGTATTAATGGCGGCGGAACCATTGTTCTGAATAACCAAACTGACCTGATAGGTGCCGTCAGCCGTGCAAGCGGGGGTAATGGACACCAAGTTCAGGTTACCTCGCGTAAAGTTGGTGGAGTTGGTGTTATCCGTGCCTGTCAGTTCACAAATGGCAGTGCCCGGATCAAGCGTGGTAGTGAAGGTTAACGTGGCCGGGTTCCCATCCGCTGGCCAAGGTGCATAGGTTAAGGTCTGCGAGGCACCGGCAGCCAGGGTCACGGTTTGGTCAGAGGTTTGACCATCGTTGTCGCTCACACGAACTACCGCGTTGGTAGCTGTACCGCAGCCATTGTTATTGACCACCACGGCCACTGAATAGGTGCCATCGCCACCAGGGGTGCAAGAGGGAGTGACGGATGTGATGCGCAGGTTGGGGTAGGTCATGGAATAACTGCTGGTAGAGGCGTTACTGGCATTGGAACATTCGCAAATGACACTGGTAGAATCCAAGGTGACAGTAATAGTGGGGAAGTTGCATGTATACGCGGCAGTGGTAAAACCACGGGTCCAAGGAACGTTCACCGTGGCATTGGCACCGGCAGCCAGAGGTAATGTGCCACCCAGGGTAGCATTATACCAAGGCGTTGCTGTCCAACCCTGACCATCGTTCACCGCGATACGGAAATCAGCCGTCACCGCACCATTTCCCGTGTTGCTGATCTGCACGGCTATGGTGCCACTGACAGTGCCATCACCGGTGCAAGAGGTGGATGGAGTGATGGTGGAAACCACCAGATTGGGCAACGTATTATTATAGGCATAAACTAAACTGTTGTCGCTATCGCATTCGCAGTTGGTATTGGTATTGTCCACCGTGGCGGTAAAATTGACGGTCGCGGGAGAACAGGCACTGACCCAGTTGGAAAAGTCCACGTTGGTACTGGCACCCGCATTCAAAGGAATGGCAGTACTATCCGCGGAATGACCCTGATCGTCCACCAGATGGACAATAAAATTGGCCGTACTGTTGGCGCAACCCACGTTACTGATATTGACCCGCACCCGTAACCGTCCATCAGCCGTACAAGTAGGCGTGATGGAGTTCACTTTAAAATCCGGCAGTGGCGGTGTATAACTCAGGCTGGAAGTATTGTTGGCTTCATTGCATTCACAGACAGCCAAGGTACTGTCCACCGTCGCATCCAGTGTATAGGGCGTACAACTATGGCAATTGATGCCCCAGCCCGAGGTATTAATGGTCACCGTCACCGATGCACCGGCAGCCAAAACACCGGTAGTGCCCGTGCCCGTCCAGGTGCCGTCCGTGACACTGACCGTAAAACCAGCCAATGTCGCGGCAGTGCCCTGGTTCTGCACGGTCACGCTCACCGTACCACTGAAAACCCCGTCCCCGGTAGTACAGGAAATACCGGGGGTGATGGTGGTGATAAGTAGATCGGGCATTGGCACGGTAATGGGGCCAGCAGTGGCTGACCCACTATTGGTACAGTCGTAGCCAACGGTGTTGGGATTATCGTCCGTCGCATCCCCAGATGTCCCGCACGCCCATTGAGCCGTCACATTGTTCTGCCTGAGAGCCACGGCACAACTATTCTGGTTGGGTAAACCATCGGGGTTGAGGGTGGCGTCAAAGGTGAAGGTGGCCGTGGTCCCGGCTGCCAAGTTGGTCATTTCCCAGCCAATAACCTGGGGATTGCCACCGATAACAGCAGGAGTAATGGTTCCCGGTTGGTCCTCGGTAAAATTCCCGGCATAATCCAACCAATCACCCAGGGTGTCCACCACCCGGATGACCTCGGCATTACCGGTACCGGTATTGCTCACCGCCACGGTCCAGGTGACGTCGTTCCCACAATCCACGGTGCTGGGACTGACGCTCTTGACCACTGAAAGAACGGGATATAACGCGGTAACCTGCGGACTGGAGGTGGTGGAGTACTGGGTGAGCCCACAACAATCATAATACCGCAAGTTCAAACCCACATTCTGGGTGGTGTAACAGGAGGATTTCACCGAGAATTTTAAGACAATGGTATCGTTACCACCATCCTTCTCCAGGGTATTCACCAGATCAATGCCCCGATCACCGACATTGTAATAGGTAAGAACACTGCCCACAATATTGGGATCACCAATGGGCGCGGTCACACCGGTATCATCCACACCCTGGTACATCAAGGAGGAACCGGCATTATAAGAGAGTCCCACAGGCAACGTGACCACCAAGTCCAGATCACTGGCATCGGTGTCGCCACTGTTCACGAGAACCAGGGTCATCTGCGTGTCATCATTGCAGGAATCAATACTGGCCGGACTAAGGGAAATATTCATGTACCCCACGCTAGGCTGCCGGGTCTCGGTGCGCACGGCGGAAACTCCGGTAGCACCGAGACATATATTACTGCCCGTTTCATCCACACCGGGTTTGGTGCCGGAATCACCATCGGGATTACCACACCCCCACCACGCCTGCACGGTGTTATCCAAATCTGGACTACAGGGCGAGGAATCGGTATGGGCGGTCAGGGTGAGATTGACAGTGGTACCGGTGGGGATATTCTCCAATTCCCAGGTTACTTTCTGGAAGACATTGGTACCGTTGTCGGAGGTATAAGGCGCATTACCAGTAGAAGAAACATACGTATAAGCTGCATCCATGGTGTCTTCCACCCACACAATCGGCATGGCATAGCCACTATTATTGGTGACCGTGATATTCCAGGTAATGTCCTGGTTGCAATCAATGGGGTCATTGGCGCGGGTTTTGGTCACAGTGATCACTGGGGCATGATAGGCCACGGTAAATTTACTCTCGGCATTGGTAAACACATCGGCACAAGGGTTCTCATACTGGGTGGCCACTTTGAGATCACCACCCAGGAAGGGACAATCGGAGATCATCTGGAACTCGATCTCAATGGTGTCACCCGGATTGGACGTGGCCAAGCCAGGAATCTGGGTTTTGGTCCACACCAGGGGCGAGGTAGTGGGCACAGGATCATAAGCCACATTGGGACCGTTCCACACACCACTATTTAAACGCCAGCGGGTAGTGCCAGTGACATAAAGCAAGCCAGCAGGTAATGTTTCGGTCACTTGCAGATTGTAACAGGTGACCTGCCCGGCATTGCGCAGGGTGATAAAGCCATCGGGGCTGTCACAGGCATTAACGCCACCACTGGGGGTGATGGTGTTGGTATTGATCAAGTTGGGCGCGGGAATTTTAACAGTCGAGGTATCGGTCACCGCCACCTGACAATCCACGCCAATACAACCCCAAGAAGTAGTGGCCAAATTGGTGAGATTGTTGCAATCAATGACCTCGGCGGTGAAGGTAATCATGCGTCGTTCACCCGCGGTCATATCGGTGATAGCGATATTGGCTCCGTTAATGACGCTACCGGAATGATTCAAATTACCAGTCACGGTAACACCGGTCATGTCATCCACCACGGCACTGGTGAAAAGCAAACCTGCCCCCAGCACATCATCCACCCAGACATTGTAGGCAGTACCGGTGCCACGGTTGGTCAGATAAATCACCCACTGCACCGTGTTGGTGGTGGCATAATAGACTTCCGGGGTTTTTTCAATTAATAAATCGCCACTTAATAATAAGGTAGGTGTTTCAGTGGCGGTCACGGAACATAATTCATCACTGGTGGCATCATCGGTACATAAATCATCAAAATACGCTGTGGCCACCAGATCACCGGTGCCTGTACAGCGCTTCTGCACGTTCAACACGATGGTGGCGGTTTGATTCTGACCGGTGAACAAGTCATTAAAGGTCCAATTATAATCGCCATTGCCATCCACCACGGGCAGGCAAGCCACGGGGGACACATCGCCTGAACAGGTGATGGCCGCAGGGTTGGTGGGATCAATGACGTAATAATTGAGGCCGGACAATTTTAACTTGACATCCTTGGGATTAAAGGTGGAGGTCTGTCGCAGGGTCAGGGTAATTTGCTGGCTCTCGCACTTATGAAATATCGCCCCCAACCCGGTAATCGCCAACGACATGCTGGGCGAACCAATGGTCACGGGCGTGGTTTCATGAATCACACCATCACCCAGACAACTAGAACCGGAAGCGCCCATGCTCAAACTGGACCAGGAATAAAAGGTAGAGTTGGTACATGCGGCCACAGTGGCAGCAGTAGCGGTTAAATTATATTGGATGACCAACACTCTCCCAGCCAAGGGGGTGGCCGGTCCACCACTAAAATCAAAAACCAAACTACCACCAGGAGTGGTATCGGTCATCAGAACGGAACCACTAATATCCACTCCATCCAAGGTGATGGAAAGATTATTATTATATACCTGCTGGTTTTCGGCATGTTCGGTAAAAAGCAAATTATTCAGGGTGGCGGTAGAACCCCCATCAAAGGTATAGGTATTGGTGTAGGTAATATCGGCACACCGTTGGGTGGGACCGGTGGCTACTTTCTGCGACGTCACCCCCTCGGCGCATTCGATGGCAGAGGTCTCGGAGGCATTGGCCGTTAAGGCACACCCGCAACAATCCACGCCCGAAGCACTGACGGAATTGGTAAATATAGTATTGCAATAGGTCTCGCAATTGGCAATCAAGGGCGATTGCACGGTGATGGTTCGGGATAACGTCGTGGGCGGTAAATAGGTCCAGGTAATGGTACCACCGGTGCCGCCGCCACCGGGCACATACGTGCCACCATCGGCATCAATCACCACAAAACCAGTGGGAATGCTATCCACCACGGTAATGGTACCCGTACTGCCACTGCCACAGGTGAGCGGCCCGGTATAGGAGGACGTAATGGTATAGGCAATCACATCGCCAATCTGAATCACGGAACCGGCTCCGCTCTTGCTCAAAGCCAAACTCACTGCTCCCACCGGCGGATTAATCACACTCATCTCGACGGGGGGATAAAATAACTGGTGACAATCATCCTCATACACCTTCTGCCACAACAAGTCCTTGGCTGGAAAGGTGCCCCCACACCACGACGCATAATTTAAACGGAAACTCAGTACATAATTACCACCGGGCAGAATGGGATCGGTATGTTCAAAGCGATGATCCGTCGCATTATAGATAGTACCCGCAGAGACATTGGTCACAGTCAACGGGCTGAAGTCCACCACGGTCCACACGGAGTGGGCCCGGCCATCCCCGACATTGGAAATGGTGAAACTAACATCGACATAATCTTCACAGTAATTAAAGGTGATATTGGGCGGGGTATAGCTTATCAACGGCGTTTTGACTATGCGCTGCACGGAAGCAGTGGCTGTACCCCCATCAGTGGCAGTATTAAAACAATCGGTGACGGCATCACAACCAAAGCGGACATCGGCAACGTTATCCAAGAACTCGCACTGCACGACCTGGGACGTAATATCCATGGTCAAGATAGTACCGGGGGCCATCTCGGCCAAAGCGGGAAAAACAGCGGCATCCCAGGTGGTGATCTGACCAACATTCACACCCCCCTCTGTACAAGAAACATAAGACAATCCTGCACCCAGGTTATCGGTGACTTTGACGTTTTTGATCACTCCAAAACCGGTATTCTCCACGGTTAATGTCCAGGTGACATTCTGGCCCAACTCCTGCGGGATCACATTGGGCGTCTTCTTGATAGTCACAGCGCCGGGATTCACCTGGATGTTCAACACACCGGTATTATCACACATGGGCGTACCACTGATCTGATAATCAATCAGGGTATTCAATGAACCGGAAACGGCATTGCAAGCGGTTTGCAAGTTAAAGGTGATACTGATGGTCTGACCATCAAGCAACGTGGTGGCACCTACCAATGAATCAATATTCCAGGTGAGATACGGGGCGACAGGTGCGGTACATAACCCAGTATACGCACCGGAAATAGTGGGATTGCCCACCGGGTTGTCCCCTCCCCCATTGATGTTGAGCAAACTGGAACCCGTCACATAACTAAATCCGGTAAGATTCTCCAACCGCGCCACTATCACTAAATTGGACAACGTATTGCCAGAATCATTCTGCAACTCAATGGTGTAACTGTTGGTCTCACACCGGTTGATGGTACTGTTGCCAGTGATGTCAATGCCCTGCGAAAATAAACCGAAAGGCAAAAAACATAAACATAAAAAGATGAATAAGAAATGCCTCCGGCGGCCAAAACCCTTTTTGAAAAAAGGGTTCTGGACTCCCAAAAACTTTTTTATATTTTGTGTGGTCATTGTTCTTCTCCGGTGACGATAATCTTGATCCCAGTAAACAGGAGAGGGATATCAATCGTGTTGTTACCTTTTATCAAGGTGATCTCTTTTTTGACGACTCTGCGATCATACAGAATCTCAATGCTGTGCAAACCAAGTTCCAAGTGAGTAAATATAAAAATACCGTTACTGCCCATGGTTAACAGTTTACCGTCTAAGCGGGCTTCAAATTTTACGGCCAAGGCGTCATCACTGTCATAACGCAAATTTTTGTTCTTATCGTAAAACACACGCCCAGTCAAACGGGCACTCTTCACCTCATCCACACCCTGGAACTTGATAGCAAAATCCTTGGTATCGGTTAAGCCGTCAGCCAAGGTCACGACAACAGGAAAGGGATCGGCGACTTTATATTTTTCAGGAATGGTGGCACGATTGACTGAAAGGGCATACTCGCCGGGAAAAAGGTTCTCAAACGTGTAGCGCCCCATTCGATCAGTCAATGCTTTTTGCCCACCAGACAAACGCATTTCAATATTTTCCAACGGTGTATCCTCACCAGAATAGAAGTTATCATCATCACGGTCGAGATAAACGGTGCCCTCAACGCCACTGTAAAACACGAAACCCGCTATGGATACATTCACAAAGGCGGCGTCTTCAAAAAAGAGGTCTTGACCACTGTTATCACGGGTTCTGAGCGTGGCGCGGTTCTCATTGCGCCCACGGCTGACATCGGCACCAATCACCACCTGATAGCGCATGGTAAGGGTCTGACCGGGGTTAATATCGGGCAATTGCCAGACCATGTGCCGATTGCCCTGGGGGTCCACAAAGAATTGCCCATTCAAAAGGGTGGACCCGGCGACATAAGAAAAACCCTGGGGCATATAATCTTCCAACAGGGGCGCAATTAAAGTGGATTCAGATAAGTTGGTGGTCGTGACATTAAAACGAATGATGCGCCCCACCTCGGACTGCGGCACTTCACAGCGCTTGTTAAAACGTACCTTGGTACTGGGCACGGGTTGCGCAATAACGGTAGTCAAAACAGTATTGGAACTGATGGGCTCTTTTAATTTTTCGGCTTTTAAAGTAGCACTGTTTTCAATACGGGTGCCCGCAAACACATTGTGTGGGACACGGGCCTCAATATGAATCAAAGCCTGCTGCTGCGCTTCCAATAAACCGGACCATAACAGGCTATTACCCTGCCGGGAAAAAATCAAACCGCTGTTTTGGCTCTGGGAAACAAATTCCAGGTTCCCAGACAGCACATCAGCCAGTTGTATCTGGGTTAAAGGAATAGCGGAATTATTCTGCACGGTTAATATATACTTGACCACACCGCCGGGTAAAACGGTGGTTTGTTCCACCTGTTTTTGCAGGGATACCTGAAGGAGAAAAACAGTCAGAATGGCGGTATTGGAAGGAATGTTCTTGCCCGCACCTAAACTCTGGTGAGTCAAATAAGCGATATTGGTAATCGTGCCTTGGGGGGCTGTGGCACTGAGTTTAACATGGACGTTAAACGCAATCGTTTCACCCTGTTTGAGCAGGGGTATGGACCATGTCAATAAACTGGCTGAACGCTTCGGAGTGACCGGGGCATTGTCGCGGATATATAAAAAGGAAGGCGAAAGTTCATCGGAAATGATAACATCTCGGAAATCCTGCCGGGTCTGGTTGGTGACATAGAGCAAGATATCCAATTCCTGGCCGGGCTGGGCCTCGACTACAGAGAACTCTTTTTTAATAGACCCTTCAAAAGAATCTATAGAAATTTGTGTGCTAGCGCTTCTGGTTATACCGCAGGCATCGGTAGCAGTGGCTGTTACAGTGTACAAACCAGGAGTTTGAAAAATATGTTCGGGGTTCTGGTCATTGGAAGTGCTGCCATCGCCAAAATTCCATGCGTAGCGATAATCAGCGGGCAATAGTGTGCCATCGCGCTGCACGGCAGCAGTAAAGGCGACGGTCAGGGGTGCCGGGCCACTGGTGTGGGATGCAGTGAGCACCAGGGAAAAATCACGGCACGCGACTGTCATGGTAACCGTGGCAGTATGTTCCAAACCACCCCCTTTGGCAGTGACCACCAGGGAGTACTCCCCTACCCGTGTGGTTTCCGTCGGAGTTAACCGCAACACGCTGGTTCCTGGCGGCGTAACCGTACTTTCACTGAACTGGGCAGTGCAATCGGTTGGCACTCCGGCCACAGTCAGGGCCAAAGGTTTGTCAAAACCGTTCAAAGGCGTTAAGGTGACCGTATATCCAGAGGTTTCGCCTGGATATATACTTCGCGATGGCGGCGTGACAGTGATAGTAAACTCCGGTTCCAAAGGCTGGGCTTCTACCTTCAAGGTGACCTTCACCACGTGGGTAATTTCACCGCCAGTGGCGCTGATGTCCAAGGTGTATTCCCCCAGCGGTGTTTTTTCGGTGGTGGTAATGGTTAAGACGGATAACGCGGAAGGAATCAGGGCAGCAGGTGCAAAGGTGGCGTGGGTATCAGCGGGCAAACCGGTAATACTAAGCCGGGTCCGTTCTTTGAACCCGTTGATGGCCTTAAAAACCAATTGATAATCGGTAGTATTGCCGGGATACACGGTGCGGGTATAGGGTTCGGCCTTGATACTAAAATCAACGGGCGGCGGTGGGATACTCTTGAGCGTTAAAGTGACCTGGGTGCTGTGACTTTTCCCGCCATTTTCGCCACTGATCGTGAGCGTGTAGGTGCCTGCCACCACGGTAGACGTCGTGGTAATAGTTAAAGATGTTTCCGCCGTGGGTGTGGGAGTCAGCGGGTTCACGGCGAAAAGACCTGTTGCTTCGGTGGGTAAACCAGTGACAGTGAGATTCACGGGTGCCCTAAAACCATTTAAACCGGAGAGGTTCACGGTGAATTGGGTGGACTCCCCCACCGTGATTTCCTGTGTGGCGGGAGTAGCGGTAATGGAAAAATCCGGTTGTGGGGGGAGCGCTTCAATCTTTAAAGTAATGGTCACCGCGTGGCTTTTTGAACCGCCTGTAGCGGTGACGGTCAAAGTATATTCCCCAATAGGAGTATTGGTAGTCGTGGTTATATTTAAAAGGGATTGGCCGGTAGGGCGCACCGATTCAGGATTAAAAGCAGCGCTGGCCTCGGTAGGCAATCCGGTGATACCCAATTGGGTCGTTTCATTAAAACCATTAATTGCAGTCAGGTCAATTTGATACTGGGTGGCTTCGCCCGGGTGCAACGTGCGCAGAGTCGGTGTCGCTTGAATAGTAAAATCGGCTGGTAACGGGACTTCTTTGATCGTTAAAGCCACCGTGGTTTCATGTTGCAATTGGCCACTGGCACCACGAACCGTCAGCGTATAGGTTCCCGCCGGTGCAGTAGTCGTGCTGGTGATATTTAACGTCGTTTCCGCCGTGGGGCTGGGAGTTAGTGGGTTCACCAGAAAAACACCGGAAACACCGGTAGGTAAACCAGAAACAGAGAGATTCACGGCAGCATTAAAACCATTCAATGCGGTGAGGTTCACATTATATGATGTGGATTCGCCCGCCGTGATTTCTCGTGTGGCAGGAGTGGTACCAATTGAGAAATCGGGGTCTGGTGTAGAACAGTAGAAGCGCAATTCACTGGCCCGGATAGTGACCTTCCAATCTTTGCCCAGTTCATCCACATAAACCTGCAAATTATTGATCCCTTCACGCAGAGCGGCCACCGGCACAGTTTTTTCCACCGTTCTCCAGGTATTATTGTCGCCGTCCAGGTAACCCAGGTCATAGCCATTAAAGTAGACGTGATCGTATTCATCCCCTTGCGGTGGATCGTCCACGTCCCAGGCTTCGATGTACAGTCCCACCCGGACGACACTATCCAAGATACCCGCAGGCACCGTGTGCGTCCAGACAATCGGGTTATTGGGATCGTTTCGCCCCGTATATATATTAAATGACGGCGCATTGGTGATCCGCTCCGTGTAGCACAGAATTTCCTGGCCCTTAGCCCCAAATAATGGGGTTGTTATCCAACCCGTGGCAGTTAATCCCAGCAGGAGCAACGCATGTATCACAATTAATTTCCATTTGCTTGTCATTTTTTTAAATCTCCTATACTTTAATAATATACACCATTCAAAAAAAACTGGACATTCTGGACTAACTGGACTTGCTGGACATTCTGGACTTCCAAAACCCTTGATATTATGTCCAGTATGTCCAGTAAGTCCAGTTAGTCCAGAATGTCCAGTTATATCAGTACAACGCCACCAACTTCAAGTAACCGACAGTCGAGCGAAAATTGGTATCCGTATTAAAATTATCTTTAAAATCAATCAGTTCCGCGCCAATGCCCAGCCGGAAGTGCCGAAACACCAGATAACCCACTTCTGCCGCAGCCGCGTATTTGCGGTTATCAATCGGGCCCCAAACCTTGATTAATTTATAATTGGCCAGGAATTCAAACCGTTTGGAAAAGGTTAACTTCAACCCGTGTAATTCCGCCAAGGAATTACTCTTGGTGCGGTCCAGCGGTGGGTAGAGTTCCAGGTTGGTATCGTAACGCCACTGGGAATACAGATTCAAAAACTGCCAGGGGCGCCACAAGAACCGGATACTCAATTGTTCTTCCGAACGTTCTGTGAGCGAGGGAGTCAGGAACGTTTCATCTTTGCCAATCTGATGATAATATTGCAAGCTGATGCTCATGCGTTTCAGAGGGGCACCAAAGAGGAAGAGCGACCACAATTTCCGGCGGCCCTCGTTCTCGTTGTTTTTATTCAACTGTGTTTCATAGCGGGCCATCGCGCGGAACTGCTTGCTTTCTAAACCCGCGCCCAGCGAAAGGATGTTGGTCGATGCATCCACTCCTTCACGGCGGCTCTCTTCCTGGCGGTAGCGGGAATCCACAAAAAAACCTTTATACACATGGTGCCGCAAGCCCACCTCGTAAATATCAGCCGCGAGCACCTCGTGGTCCCCTTGCTTCTGTCTCAGCGTCTCCTTACGGTAACCCGCAAACAAACCCTCTGTACCCGTGAGGTACTCGGCCATGACCGAATAAGTCTGATGCACAGTATCCGGGGAAATATCAAGGAAATCATCTGTCCAGTCCCGTTTATAATCCGTTTGGACAAAAATATCGCCCTTGGCAAATTTAAACAGCCGTTGCCGCAGCCCCAGCAACACATCCGTAGTGCGCGAATCCACCCCTCGTTTGTCAGGGTCGCTGCTGTTATCCATGCCCGTCTTGCCCCATACCTTGGTATTTTTCCCATCATGAAAAGCGGACAGGTAAAGGGTATCGGTGCGCAGATCCGTGCTATTCTCTTCGCGGATACCGTAACCGGCACTGAGGGTAGTGGCTTTATGGGCCCATTCCAAGAAACCATGCCCTTCGGACTCGTCCACGGAGAGCCGCGCCAATGAGAAGGGGTACAGCTCAGCACCCAGGTTGCGGGTGAATTGGAAAGGCGAGAGGAAAATGTTCCGCTGCGCATAGGAGGGAAATATCTGGTATAAACTATAGCCATATTGCAATTGTTTATTGGCAAAAGTGGGGAAGTCGGTATCCATGGTCCAGCCATTAAAAAAGAGCCGCATATGTTTGGAGAACGTGAAGATACCCCCGCCAAACAGGGCGGTTTGTTTTTTCAATTCGGGTTGTGAACTAAAGGAAAATTCGCCGAAGAGCGTCAGTGGTTTTGTATCCACATTCGCGCCAAAGGAGTAAATGCCCCGTTGGTTTTTGAAGATTTCGCTGAGCGATTGGTTTTTATCCGCGTCCGCAATATACGAAAAAGTAAATTTAAGTACTTTTATCGGCGCGATAAAAGCACGTAGTCCCATCACCGCGCGGGAGAAGCGCCCCAGCAGGGATTCAAACTGATAGGCCACCAACAGGCTAACCGGGTTGCCCAATTCGTCGTAGGGATAGAGCGAGTAGGTAAAAATAATGGAACCGCGGTCATAATCAATGTAATAATCGCGGTTCCGTAGTAATGGTGTCCGTCGTAATTCCATATCCGGGTTAGTCGAACTTTTAGTAACCAGATACACCGATTCGCTGCCGCGTAGGATCGGTGATTCGTTCAGGTAGTAGGGACCAGAACCCGAGTCAGCCACCAGTTCTTCGATGCCAGATTCGCCGCGTGCCAGTCCAGCCGTCAGTTCCAGGCCCATCACTTTGGAACGTGCGCCAATAATGCCACCGCGAAAGGGGTGATAGTAGCGTGCGAACACCGAATCCATCATCACGCCCATGCGATAATCCCCAGCCGAGAGGTAGATTTTATCGTTCCCCGCGTTCACCAGGAAATCCAGCGGTGGTTCCGTGATGCGGTTCTCTGGATCGTAGTCCACGTGGCCGTTCAGCGTGTATTTCCCATGGCCAAACGTGCCGTCGACCATGAAAGAGGCGCGTTCGCGGGTGGAAAAATCAGAGGGTAGGCCCAGGTCCGTGTAGCGGAAGCGGAACTCGTTGCCTTCCACATGGGCGAAGTTCAGTCGTAACATGCCCATGCCCATCAGGAACAATTTATCTTTTTTCCGAGTTTGGGCCGGGGGCGGTGGGGTTGGTTTGTTTTCCGCGTCTTTGACCGGGGTTTTGGCCAGTTCTTGGTTATTATCGCCCGTAGTCGATGTTTCCGTCATTATTTCTGCTACGTCTTCTTTGTACACGTAGCCTGTTTTATCCCGTTCCGTTGGATTGAGGGGCAGCACAACCCGGTACCAGTCGCCTGTTTTTTCCACCACGTCAAGCAGGGTATCTGCCGAGATTTGCATTGTTGCCGCGCTACCCAGAACAGGGTTCTCGTGGATATTGACATTTTTTTTGATTGTTTTGACCTGTAAAGCAGTCAGTTGGAACGCCATAAGAAGCGTGATAATAAATAGTATTGACGGTTTTCTAAATCTATTCATAGGCTTATCCTGTGTTTGATAGTTTGAGTAGTGTGGTTTTTAAGACTCTGGGCAAAGCCAGAGTAAGCGGTTGTCTTTTTTAAAAACAAATCCAGTATTATTGCTTTCACAAAATGAATTGTATCTTATATAGAAGTAAATGTAAATAGGTTTTCACCTAAAATGAGGTATCAAAGAAAAAAAGCGACAATTTGGGGTCCCTGGCTTTTTATGGCGTAAGGTTTGAGAATTAAAAGGAGTGAGTTTCTCCATTTCCAGCGGATGGGCACTATGGATGGAGTTGGATAAAGGATTTAGATATCAATTCCTCCGCGGTATTGGGGACAGGCCAGGAAAAACCTTTACACCACAAACCGACCCGTAATCATAAATTTGTGGTGTAAGAAGACTGGGTCAATCCCATTCATTTTTTTTTAAAAAGCAGTTGACAAATCTTACACCACATATTATTATATATTTGGAAATTTGTGGTGTAATAATGAGTATAGAATCAAATATCGGGTATCTGGACTATGAAATAAGCAGCAATAAAGAAAAGATGGTGCTCATGGAGAATTACCTGCTGACCCATCCCACGCAATCCGTATACCACAGGAGAATAAACCAGAAAACCTATTATTATAAAAAATTTAGAAAGGATGGCACATCGGTGTCCCAATATCTGGGAAACGACCCGCAGCAATTAACAAATATCATCAAAGAAATCGAGGCAAAAAACCAGGAGCGACAGCAGGTTAAAGCCCAGTACAGAAAACTTAAAGAAATAACCGCGGCATTGGAAAAGCAGTTAAAGATCGCAGGCAAAGTATATTTGAATGGATGATATTGAAAAAGAATTTTACTCGGTATTAACCGCCTTTGATCAGCACCATGTACTCTGTCACCTTGTGTTGATAGGCAGTTGGGCCTTAAAGATTTATGAGGCTCATTTCACCACAAAACATTTGCCCTTTAAAACAACGGATGTTGATTTTTCAGTAAAGAATCCTCGCCAACTCTCCCTGAAGGTTTCGCCATCTATCCACGAAATACTATTAGCAAAGGGTTATACGCCAGAATTTTCGCCAAATTCCCGTGCTGAGAAGTATATCCCCAGACCTGAGTTTGGCGCTAACCAATTGGATATTGATTTTTTGTGTGAATACGGACGTCATATCAGAGAACCGTATACAATAAAGGGATTAGGAATCAAAGCGACCCCTATTTCTTTTCAAAATGTATTACTGGAAAATATCTCCAGTCTAAAGTATAGAGAGCTTTTTGTCAACGTTCCTGAGCCGTCATATTGGGCTGCCCACAAGATTGCTATTTCGCAAAGAAGGGAGGGCAGCCATGCACAAATAAAAATGATTAAGGACTTGGAAGGAGCGGGTATAATAGTCGATGCCATTGGAGAAGAGAATGTTATAAAGGCTGCCAATAACTATCCTGGAAAATTTAGAAAATTATTTGAAAAAGGACTGGAGATTTATAAATCCAGATTTGGAAATAATTTGCCTTATTTATGAGGACGTCTATCACCCCCCGTTTCTCCTACTTCTTTCCTTCTTTTGAATTGGGCACAAAAGCCCAGCCCTACATTCTTTTTCCTAACTTCTAAGAAACTCGCCCGAAATCATATCAAAAACCATGTTTTCGCCGCTTATTAATGCGCCAGGATGGCGCGTCTACGTAGACGCGACATCCTTGTCGCATTATTTTATTCACCTGTTTCCAAGAACTCCGAATTGCAAGAGTTTCTGTGCTGTAATAATCCCATGCGCGAAGCGCTGTTGGCGGGGTCGCTTCCTAATTTCCATCTTTTTCATAGCAGGTAATGTTTGGCATTGGGTATAATTTGGATAAAGCCATGGGGTGGCTTAAGTAAAGATTAATTGAGAATTGTGAATGGATAATGAATAACGGAAAGCCGCACTTGTGTTGCCCTAAAAAACGCGGTGACGTTTTGCCCAGCTTTCCCAAGAGCAAAATTCTTTTAAGTATCTTGACAAAATGAGGATATTTAACCATAATAGAAAAACAGAGGAGGTATTATTATGGAAATGACAAGTCGCGCCATTGAAGTAACGGGCTCCATTGATGCAAAGCATAACTTGGTGCTGGATGCCCCTTTACCTTTTCGTATGTGCAAAAACGTCCGTGTTATTATTTTAATGCCTGAAGATCAAAAAATGTACGACACCAGTGAAATTAATGAATCCGAATGGCTTTATGCCGCTTCCCGCAATCCAGTGTTCGATTTTTTAAAGGACGACCAAGAAGATATTTATACTGCTGAAGATGGTGTCCCGTTTAACCACTCCAAATGATAAAAAATAAAATCGTAATGGTTCCTTTTCCTTTCGACGATTGGCGAGCCTCGAAAGTACGTCCGGCATTAAAAAGAAAAAGGAAAAAAGGGGATAGAGAAAAAGAGACGTGCCAAAGGCACTTAAAATAACGGCACGAAGTGCCACAAATTCCGTTCTCCATTCTCAATTGGGCTTGGCGCATGGCTTTGATTTTACTGGAGTATTTGCCATCTTTGATGTTCTGATAGAAAGAGATCATCACGTTCTTGCTGCTTTTGTCGTTCACTTTCCACAGGGAAGCCACCACGGTTTTGGCACCACACTTGATGCCGCAGCAATTCCTTCTCTGATTCCTGCGGTGCAGCCCATATAGAAACTGAAAAAGACCCGGTCATACACAGCAGGATAAAAATAACCATAAACCCAGTTATACCTCTGTAAGGATGTCTCATGAGCACCATCCTCTCTTGGGCAATCGTTTCATATAAAGACCGAACGGTTACCACGATTATTATAAAAGAAAACCAACGAATTGGCACGAATGGTCACGAAAAAGACTTTACTTTATTATCTCATGGGGAGTGTAAAGAAGGATATCAATATGATTGGCATATAGGTCAAAGTCTTTATCCGTGGTGAAAATAGGGAAATTATACCGAAGTGCCACGGCACAAATAAGAAAATCAATATGTCCCCCCTGGATTCCGTTTTGGCGACATCGGTTATAAAATTCTGCGGCCAATTCATAATCTACCCCAAGGATTTCTAAATTTTCAAATGGATTGATTCGTGCTTTTAAAAGTTCAAATTGTTGTGTTGAAGAGATGCCTGATAACAATTCCTGTTTTATAGGGCCAATGATTGCAGCCTGCGAGTTGGTTATGAGCATTTTCAATTCCCTTTCCACCAAATCCTGTTGCGAAGAAACCGAATTGGCTTTCTGACGTCGAAAAGCCAAAGACCAAACAGAGGTATCCACCAGTACGGTCATACCCGGAACCTTCCTTTTTTATAATCGTAATCGTCATCATAATCTATTTTCCCGAATAATTCAGTGATCTTCATTTGCTCTCTTCTTTTAATATATTCCATGAGTGCTTCAGTCACAGTGGCCTTTTTGGTTTTGTGACCGCTGATGGTTTGGGCTGCTCTTAGTAAACTATCATCTATCGCCAAGTTGGTTGCCATATTTCACCTCACACATAATTATACATAATCCTGTGTAGAAATCAACGCTATTTTAATAATAAAACGCAAAAAAAACTATTCGACCACGCCCCTCACTTCAAATACGCGAAAAAAAAAGGATAGGGGTTGAAAAAAAAGAAGTCTTGTGCTATATAATACAAAGAGGTTCACATGAGCTTACAAGTGGTTCAGTCAGAACAGATTTCTTATTACGCCAAGCAAATATTGAAGAAAATAGAAGCCAACTTCAAAATCATCCCCCTGAATTCATTACGGGACGAAAAATACCCGCTGAAACATCCAATCTATATCACCATCGAACACGAAAACGACCAGATCATTGCCAGCTTTGATGATGTGGAAGCCTTTGCTTATGCCAGTAATGAATTTGAAGCTGTTGATTTACTCTGCGCGGAAATTATCGCACTATTTATTGATTTAATGGAAGACCAAGAGAACCTGGGACCACTGCCACAAAAATGGCTGGCCATACTGCAACACTTTATCAAATGGAATTAAATGCCCTCTATCCAAAGAGGATTATTTAATCATTCTCAAAAAAAAAGGATACCTATAAATCAACAGTCCGCCTTCCAATTTTTTTTCTAACGCCAATTGCCCATCATAATAAAAGGGCCCCAATAGTAGGGGGAGGCATAGTTGGTTTTTTCTCTTTTGTTCTGCGGGTTGGGTTGCAAAAGATCATCCAGGCCAGCCAGTTCCAATTGGGCTTGGCGCATGGCTTCGATTTTACTGGAGTATTTGCCATCTTTGATGTTCTGATAGAAAGAGATCATCACGTTCTTGCTGCTTTTGTCGTTCACTTTCCACAGGGAAGCCACCACGGTTTTGGCACCACACTTGATGCCGGGGCTATTCCTTCTCAAATTCCTGCGGTGCAGCCCATATAGAAACCGAAAAAGACCCGGTCATACACAGCAGGATAAAAACAACCATAAACCCCCTTGAACGTCTGCAAAATTGTCTCATGAGTTTCATCCTCGCTTGGGTAATCGTTAAAGGGCGTATCGTCCTATGCCGCTATATTGCTTTTAAGCGCGGTTTTTTGGTTTTGCCACCCGTTTTGATTTCCCGCTGGGCATAGTCGGCGATGTTTCTTTTCTCTGGGCTAAAACCGATGCCTACCAAGATTATTTTTTTCGATTGTCCCAGGAATTGTTCATAATAAGCCAATTCCTGGATTTGCTTGAGAGCTTTGGCCGCACTACCTATTTTAAATTCCAAGACATATATATACTGGTCTACCTCAACTACCATATCCATGCGACCACGATTGCTGAAATGTTCCGGGTTCACTTTACCCATGGCCAGTTTTAAGACCAGATAAAAAACCAGGTGATAATATTTTTCCACCTCACCCGTCACCAAGGTATAGGGAATGGCCGCGAGGAAGGTTTGCATTTTTTCAATAAAAGCTTTTAAGTCGTTATTTTTTAAGCTCTTTCTAAGAGCAAGCCCCAAATCTTTGGAAACC
The DNA here is from genome assembly GCA_964502145.1 of uncultured Clostridia bacterium. GTDB lineage: Bacteria > Acidobacteriota > Aminicenantia > UBA2199 > UBA2199 > CAZCVI01. The sequence goes on along the minus strand of CAZCVI010000011.1, from coordinate 41,111 downwards.
GCTTGTCTTTGCCCAGAAAACTCTTCTACCAGATTGTTAAGGAAGGCATGCTCCACCTCCCGGTTAGGATAGGAAAGAGTATAGCTCTCGTCCACATGTTTTTTGATGGTTAAATATCCGGTTTGAAACAGCAACAAGTCGGTATCTATATTGGCAATATCAAATTTGTCGAAGAATGAACTGTCCACTTCCAATTCTTCCCATCCGCGCACATCCAACCCCCTCATTCTGGCCATTTTCGCAAGAAAAGTGGGGGTGCCGGTGGCAAACCAAAAAGAATTAAACTCTTTATGGAGAAAAAAATTCATGATTGAAATAGGATTATAAACAAAGGACTTGCCATCCCAGGAATAACCGTTATAATACTCTTTAAGTTTTTTAAATAATTCCTCGTGCGAATAACCTGGAACGGTGTCCAAATACTCTTGGATATATTGATAGAAATACCTTTCTATTTCCTCTGTAGTGTATCCCAGTATGGGCACATAATCAGAAAGAAAGGTGATGTCCACCATATGGTTCAAATCGCTAAAAACCGAAAGACGACTGAACCGGGAAACTCCGGTCATAAAAAGAAGCCGGATATTCTCACCCTGGCTTTTGAGGACAGAATAGAAACCTTTGAGCGTCTGCCGATTCACTTCTGCCATTTCTAAATTGTCAATATAATCTGTAAGTGGTTTATCGTATTCATCAATGAGGATGATCACGGGTTTATCTTTGGCCAGTTTTCGGATGAGGTCGCGGAATTTTCCTCGGAGACTCTTCCCCAGTAATTGGATACCAAACTCATCCGCAATCAAGGTCAAATTCTCTGCAAGGGCATCATAAAGACCCAGATGTTGATAGTCTACATCCAAAAAATCCAAGTGGATAACGTGATACTTCTCCCACTGGATGCGATCATAAATCCAACACCCTTTAAAAAGATCGCGGTTCCCCAAAAAAATCTCCTTTAACGTGGAAATTAACAATGATTTCCCAAATCGCCGTGGACGGGATAAAAAATATGCCCCTCTATTGGCCACTAGGTTATAGATATATTTCGTTTTATCCACATAGATAAAATTATCGTTAATCAATGTCGAGAAGCTGGAGACACTGAGGGGCAATAATTTATTTTTTAAGATGGCTGGGGTTTCCTGAACCGTTCCACTCAATCCGCGATAAATGGTGGGGTAATTGGCTTCAAATATTTCCATGGAGGAGATATCAATGGCTTGAATAGATTTAAGAAACTGGGGCAGTTCCGGTTCAGATTTTTTTAACAACAGGGGGCGTATTTTTTTTGTAAACCCGCTGGGGTCTTCGGGAAACAAGGCGATCTGTTCCAATTGGGGCCATTGGAAGAGGCAGTAATCCGGGGTTAAGATAGGTACAATAAAATCGCTTTCCGCCAGACCTTTGGCCAGCACTTCTTCTCTTTTGGCTCCCCAGGGTATGGATTCCTTTTCAAAAAAGCACTGCACGCCATCCCGGGTTAAGCGGGTGTATAATTCACTGGCAAATGATTCATCCTTTGAATGATAGCTTAAAAAAACCTTGCTCATGGCACACGTCCTGTTCCCTCGCTGTGTTTACGCGCTAAAATGATAGTATACCATATCCAGGTTTAAATTCCAATTGCCAATCAAGAAAGTTGGCCCACGAATGGGACAGATTAGCACGAAGGGTTTTGAGAAAATGGGTGGGTAAGGCAACGGGTTTGAAACGGTGGACATTTCTAAAATCTGGAGTATAGAGTTGACATTTTGAGACAATTGCTTTACCATTTATAATATAGGTATAATGATGGCAAAAATAAGCAATAAGAATGATCGTATGATTGGTTGTGGGTCACTAAAAAGAGGGTGAACCATGGACATAGAAGACTATTTCGATTTTTTGGGAGAAGATGATATCCGTGTCAAAGGCACTCGAATCGGCATTGAAACGGTATTGGAAGATTATTTTGATGGCATTAGCCCAGAAGAAATCGCCGTGCGTTACACCAGCCTTTCTCTGGAACACGTATATGCCACCATCACCTTATACCTGCATGATCGCAAGAAACTGGATAATTATCTGGATGCTTATCGGCTTTATTCGGAGGAATCCCATCAAGAGCAAAAACAGAATCCTTCCCCCGTCATAAAACGTCTGCTTTACCTGAAATCAATCCGGCCAATACAGCCAATAACCTTATCCCAATGACCGATATCCGTTTCCTGCTTGACGAAAATATGCCGCACAGTCTGCGGGATCAGTTGCTGCATCATGAACCGAAGATAGATGTACTGTGTATTGGAGACCCGATTGCTCCAGCAATAGGCACACTATCCAATATCTGCCGCTGGATTGACAACAGCTCCTTTCTAGTAAAAAAAACTTGTATTCCCTCCCTCGTCTGCACTATAATATAGGATAGCTTCAAGCGCACGGCTTGACGGTTTGGACTGAGATGGCTTAGAGGAGGCGATGGGGTGGCTTAAGTAAAGATTAATTGAGAATTATGAATGGATTGCATGATAGATGTCATGGTTCATAAAAAACAGGTCATGGTTGGCATAAATTAGGCCATGTTTTACTTAAATTTGGTCATAGCTGGCATAAATTCGGTCATGGTTAGCATAAATTGGATTATTGATGGCTTTAATTTGGTCATCGTTAGCATGAATCAAATTATGGATGTCTTAAATTTGGTCATGGTTGGCATAAGTCCGGTCATGGTTGGCTTTAATTTGGTGAGGGTTAGCATAAATTAGACCATGTTTTAATTAAATTTGGTCATGATTTGCTTTAATTTTGTTATTGTTTGCACGATTGTCCTGTTTTTTTAGGGGTAGAACTGAACTTTTTGTCCCGAGTCGCGTATAATGAGCTATGGGCATTAAAAAATGCTTGGATTAATAATATAAAGGAAGTTGAATATAAATGCAAAGTGAAAAAAATACTAGAAAAAATAGCAAGGACCGATTTAAACAAATACGCTCGGCACTCCGCTTAACCCGGTCACAAATGGCGGCTCAACTGGGACTGGAACCCAGTTATTACGGGAGATACGAACGGGGAGAAACCTTCCCCGGCACTGTGGTCTTAAGTATCCTACTGATTCGCTTTAATGTCTCGCTAAATTGGCTGATTTCTGGCAAAGGCGAGATGTTCTTTAAAGAGCAAGAACCCTCGTTGCTGGATGCCTTTCCCGACAAAAAAGAAGTAACCGAATTGTTAGCCTCCATGTTGGAATCCCCACTGTTTCGTCATGAAATCCTGGGAAATTTCCATAAATTCAAGGGCGATACCAGGAAATAATGACCAGTATGATTCATGACCGCGATCCCATTTTTTCTGAACCGGTGCAGAAGAAACAATTCGAGTGTCGAAGTCAGGTTAAAATAACAGCACGAAGTGCCACAAATTCCGTTATCCATTATCCATTAGCAATTATCCATTCTCAATTAGTCTTTTTCTAGCGCCAATTGCCCATCAAGATAAAAGGCCCCCAGTAATAGGGGGAAGCATAGTCGGTTTTTTCTCTTTTGTGTTGCGGGTTGGGTTGTAAAAAATCATCCAGGCCAGCCAGTTCCAGTTGGGCTTGGCGCATGGCTTCGATTTTACTGGAGAAGCGGTGTTCTTTGATGTTCCGGTAAAAGGAGACCATCAGGTCTTTGCTGCTTTTATCGTCCACCAACCATAAAGAGGCCACCACGCTTTTGGCCCCGCTTTTCTGGGCCAGTTCACCGAAACCGTCGATTTCAACGCCATCGCTGGTGCCCATGGCGGTTTGGCAGGCGGAAAGGACCAGCATGTCTACATTCTTAAACAGATTGCCTTCCTGACGAATGTCTTTTAAAGTCAGTTTGGTGCTGTCGCCCAGCATGAGGAAGTTTTGGGTTTCGTTTTCAGAGCTGAAATTAAAATGACTGGCAATATGCACCAGAGGGAAAGAGAAGGTTTTTAATTGCTGGAGCATTGTGGTTTTGGTAAATTTCTCATCCACCAGCGCTTTGCCATTGATGAAGCCGTTGCAACCACTACTGGCATCATTTACAATGTTGCGGATTTCAGCACTGGCATTGGGTAGATGGGAAACCCCCGTGCTGCCTTTACTTGCTGCCATGCCGAGGATTTTTAAATTTTGAATGGGGTCGTCTTTGACGTTGAGTAAACTGGAGGTGGTGAGATTGGATATACGGTAACGTTGTACCAGGAAGTTTTGCCCATCAAAGAGGACTGGAAGGGGGATGTAGCGTAATACTCCATCCAGATAAACCATGAGGTTGGTGGCACCGTAGTCTTTGAGGTCTTTTTCAATGGGTTTAAATACCAGATCATAGAGTTCTGTTGAAGTGAATGGGGCGGTTTCGGAGGGGAGGTCAGTTATGTGTACAACGCCCCTGGACCTATAATATCGGATTGCTTCTTTATAGCAATTGACCAAGTCATTAAGATCAATTTGATTAAGGCTGCTTGACTGAACTATTTGGAAGGTGGGGGTGGTGAGGATGATTTGAATTTTATTCTCATAGACGAAGTAGTGTAGGGTGACATTCTTGCCGCCAACGGTTTTATCTAAGAGGCGGAGGGTAGATTGGATAGAGTTTGGTTTTGAGGCTAAGTTAAGACCATCATATTCACCAATTTTTATTTTTTGGTCATGTTCAGCAAAGGCGGTTTTTAATTGGATGAGGTATTGGTCATAAGCTTTGTTGGCTTCTTTGAGTTGGGTTTCCAGTTGGGTGAGACGAAGTTGCTCCGTTTCGTTTTTGGGTTTTGCGATGAATAGTTCCTGGTATTTGCTGCTTATTTTAGAGATATTGCCCATCAGGGTATTGTATTGTTGCAGCCACCGCTGTTCAAAGGGGGTGAACTTGAGGGGGTGGTACTGGCGATCAGGAAGTAGAGATGAGCTATCTTTTTGAATGAATTGATAGTACTCTTCGGCTTTGAGCATATCCAATACCAGGAGCGTTTCGTCAAGCCTACGTTGACCAATCAAAAGATTGATTAGATCACGATATTTTTCTTTTTTTGTTTTTAGGTAACTGTTTTTTATTTCTTTGTCGAGATTGACGATATTTTCCCGCAGGTGTTGGAAGCCATTCACGGCCTGTTTCCCGTAAAAGATGGCCATTGGTTTGTTATTTAATGCGTCCCAAAAATACATCAAGTTGTTTAACGTGGTGGCTTCACCACTGCGGTCTCCTACGGCACTACGGAGAGGTAATGATTGCTCATAATAACCCAGCGCTTTTTCTTTCTCACCAAGGGAATAATATATTCCCCCGATGTTATTTAGGGTGGTGGCTTCACCACTGCGGTCACCTATGGCACGGCGGAGCAATAATGCTTCCTCATAATACCTCAGCGCTTCTTTTTTCTCACCAAATGCTTCCTCATAATACCCCATCGCTTCTTTTTTCTCACCAAAGGATGAATAGATGGCCCCGATGTTGTTCAGGGTGCGGGCTTCACCACTGCGGTCACCTATGGCCCTAACTATGGGTAAGACTTGTTCATAATAACCCAGCGCTTTTTCTTTCTCATCAAGGGAATAATAAGTTCCCCCGATGTTGTTCAGGATGGTGGCTTCACCACCACGGTTTTTTAAGTCCTGATATATGGGTAAGGCTTGCTCATAATAACCCAGCGCTTTTTCTTTCTCTCCAAGGGAATAATACACCATCCCGATGTTGTTCAGGGCTTTGGCCTCACCATGGCGGTAACCTACGGCACGGCAGTGAGGTAAGGCTTGCTCATAATAATCCAGCGCTTCTTTTTTGTTACCAAGGGATGCATAAATGAACCCAATATTGTTTAAACACATTGCTGCAATTTTGGGGCGTAGGTCTTTATTAATACGATAGGCTTCTTCATAATGCTTAATCGCATTAAGATGGTCATATTTCTCACTTAAATCTTTCCCCCAATAAAAATGAACATCAGCCAAAGCCATCAAAGTTTGTTTACGATTTTCTTCATCAGGGAAAGTTTCCCACAAGTCCTCTAACACCTGCTGCGCTGCGGGAAATTTTCCAATGGTGTAGTATGACATCGATAGATTAAGTTGCCAGGTAATCTCATTAGGATTTAGCTTGAATGCTTTTATAAAACAATCAATAGCATTAGGATAATCTGATTTATTAAAAAATTCATAGCCTCTTTGTCCCCATACTAGGTCGGGTGAGAGTTCACAGTTAGCTTCTTGCATTCTCTTCTTAAACCTCTCGTTGTTGCTGTGGCGGTACGAATACCATTATATGTAAAGACACGGCCACACACAGCAGGATAAAAATACCCATAACTCCAGTTAAACCTCTGTTAAATTGTCTCATGAGTTTCATCCTCGCTTTGATTTTTGTTTCAGCAACAGATTGAACTGCTCCCGGGATTATTATAAAAGAAAACCAAGGGATTTGCAAGAAAAAAACGGACCCACGAATGAGCACGAATTGGCACGAAGGGTTTTGAAAAAAATGTAAGAGCTGTTTTTCCATGTTTTTGAAAATCATACTTGACAATAATACCATTATATATTATAGTTATATTACATTTGCCCCTCGCCGGATCAGCTTTCGGGCCTCCGGCGGGGTTATCATTTTAAGGGAAACTATTAATGCTGATTGAACCACCGATCAAACGAACATATGCCTTTTTTGATGGCCAGAATCTTTTTTATGCCTGCAAAGAAGCCTTCGGGTATATGTATCCCAACTATGCACCATGGTTGTTAGCTCAAAAAATCTGTCAACAACAAGGTTGGCAGTTGGACAAAGTTTTTTTTTATACAGGAGTTCCTTCAGTAGCGGATAATGAGTTCTGGAACCATTTCTGGACGAAAAAGCTTGCTGTAATGGGTACGCGGGGAGTTCGTGTGTATAGCCGGGAACTTCGTTATCGGTATAAATCGTTTTCGCTGCCCGATGGTTCGGAAACAAAAATACTTGTGGGGCAAGAAAAAGGCATAGATATACGTATTGCGCTGGATATCATTTGTTATGCATTGGATGATACTTTTGACGTGGCATTGGTATTCTCCCAGGATGACGATTTATCAGAGGTTGTCGATGACATCAGGAAGATTTCGCAAAATCAATCCAAGTGGATAAAAATTGCATCCGCATTTCCTATTAGCCCTACCAGCAAAAACTCCCGGGGCATTCAAAAAACCGATTGGATCAGGATTGAAAAAGAACTGTACGATGGCTGTATTGATCAAAATGATTATCGCCATAAGCGTTAAAAGATTGCCCGAAGGGCGCCTTCGTTAACAATTAACAATTATCAATTCACAATTTTTACTGAATCTCTTCTAGCGCCAATTGCCCATCATAATAAATGGTCCCATCTTATTCTTCCGTTTCATGGGGTTCGTATTCAAAAACACCATGGGAATAGGTGTATTTGTCCATGTCATTGGTGGCTTGGGCTTGCAAAAGCCAGTAATCCCAGTAAGCGTAAAGTTCTTCCTGGGTCATGTTCTTGAGGTCCAGGTCTTCTTCACTTAAAAATTCGTCTCGTAACTCAGGCATGATTCACTCCGGGTGATAGATCAAAAAGTATTCTCATGTTACTGTTAACTGAATATAAATGCTCATTTTTTCCCTTTGGCACGGCGGCTGGTGGCGCCATTAATCTTTTCCAGCGCCCTTCGTTTCGACATAGACTTTTTTCCCCGAAAAGGCGATAGCCATCTGTGTAATCCGGGTAATGCCCCGTTCTTGTAATTCGGTGGCGTATTGCCTCTTCTCGATTTGGGCCAGGGCGGCAGCCAGGGCAGATTTCACAGTTTCTTTTTTCCTTTTATTCACGGTTTTGAATTCGATCACATAGCCAATTTTGGTGGTATCTTTGGGAATAATCATGATATCATATCTACCATACCCCGATTCGCGGTTGGACTTAACTTCATGGGTATTGGAAATCCACACCAATAAACCTGCCACCAGAGCATGATACACTCGCTCCGGTTCATTGCCAAAATCATGATAGCTATATACCTTCAATACAACCTCTATTAACAACTCTTCAAACAGCTTGATGTCACCTTCAATTAAGGCTTTTAACATGATCTCCATCTTTTTGTTACCCAGCTTTTCAGTGAAATAGCGTTTGATAATGGCGGTATAGGTGCTGCGTACTTCTTTATTGGGAATAGCGAGGGAATAGGTGACATCGCCAGAATCCTCATCCTGCCTTTTACCGGTCTGTTTTAGATAACCGCCCATGAGCAGAAAAGCCCATAAAAAATCTTCCCGGGTAGCCACATCTTGTAAGATAATGTTTTGATCGATGATTTTTTCAATGGTTTCGCCACGAATGAGAAGTTCCAGCTCCTCTTTGAGTTCTTTACCACCCTGGGTTAACAGGGAATCGACAAGGCTATTGTCAGAGGTATTGATCCAATAGGGTGCCAATTCATTATTTTCATCATCAAGGAATTTAATGATGGACCACGGGTTATAAATGATCTGGGAACCAAAGCGGTAGCCATTATACCAGGACTGCACTTGCGGCAGCATGTGCAGCACGTCAAAATCTGCCAGCATGGTCTGGACCTCAGACTCGGTGAACCCAAAAGAGCCACTAAACTTGGAGGAAAGCAGAGTGTACACGCCGGGATTATTAAAACCAGAAAAAATAGACTCCTTGGTAATCCGCATAACTCCTGTGACAACGGCTTTTTCCAGATACTGGCCCGTGTCCTTTAACCCGCTCCCCAAAAAAACACGCATAAAATCAATGATCTCTTTAAAATATCTATTATTATAACCTGTAAGCACGGGCGCATCGTATTCATCAATCAAAATGACCACTCTTTGGTTAAAGTGTCGGTTCAAAAAAAGCAGTAAAGACTCCAAGCTGTGGGCATAATCACTGGTGCTGCCCTGTAAATTGATGATGGATTGAAAATAATTTATTTCATCCAGTTTGAGTTGGGGACTTTCCAGCAAATAGTCATGGAGCCGATATACCCTCTTGATAAGCTTTTTTAAACTATCCAAAGAGGATTCCCAGTCGGGGTCTTTGATATCTTTGAAGGAAAAAAAGATCACGGGGTATTGGCCCAATTTGTCCAGATACTCTTGACCGGCATGTTGGATAGCCAATCCGGCAAAAAGTGGGGTGTAATTGAGACGGGGTGGTGTTTCCGCTGCATCCACAATATAAACCTCGTCCTTTAAACCGGTAAAGGGACAGCAGGTATAAAAATAGGCCAGCATGGACATGTTTAAGGTCTTGCCAAAACGCCGGGGCCTGGGTATCAGTAATATTTTATCACCGCAATCAATGACCTCTTGGATGAACAGGCTTTTATCCACATAATAATAGGGGCCCGTGATCACCTCTTTAAAATCCGCTTCACCTATGGGTAATTTTTTCTTTTTCATAGTTGTCACCGGCTATAGTATAACATCAATAGCACGTTTTTTCAACGAAAACCCCGGTGGAAACAGCAATAAGGTTATATCTTTGCTTTTAAGCGTGGTTTCTTGGTTTTTTGCCCGCTGGTTATCTCGCGCTGGGCATAGTCAGCGATATTTCTTTTCTCGCTACTGAAGCCGATACCAATCAGGAATATTTTTTTCGACTGCGCCAAGAACTGTTCATAATAACCCAGCTCTTGGATCTGCTTGAGGGCTTTTGCCGCGCTTTCCATTTTAAATTCTATTACATAGATATACTGGTCTGTCTCCACTACCATATCCATACGGCCCCGATTACTGAAATGTTCGGGGTTTACCTTTCCCATGGCCAGTTTTAAGACCAGATAAAAAACCAGGTGATAATACTTTTCCACATCGCCCGTGACCAGGGTATAAGGAATGGCGGCCAGGAAGGCTTTCATTTTCTCAATGAAGCCTTTTAAGTTATTCTTCTCCAAAGCTTTTCTTAAAGCAAGACCCATACTTCTTGAAACCACTTGCCTTTGCCCAGAAAACTCTTCCACCAGATTCTTGAGTAAGGCGTGCTCTACCTCCCGGTTGGGATAAGATAACGTATAGGTCTCGTTCTCATATTTTTTAATGGTTAGATAACCGGTTTGAAACAGCAACAGATCGGTATCCATATTCGCAATATCAAATTTGTCGAAGAATGAATCGTCCACTTCCAATTCATCCCACCCGCGCACATCCACCCCCCTCATTCTGACCATTTTCGCCAGAAAGGTGGGCGTACCCGTGGCAAACCAAAAGGATTTAAATTTTTTCTGAGAGAAAAAATTCATGATTGAAATAGGATTATAAACAAAAGTCTCCCCATCCCAAGAATAGCCGTTATAATACTCTTTCAACTTTTTAAACAAAACCTCCGGGGAATATTTAGGGGTGGCGTCCAAGTATTCCTGAATATAATCAGAGAAGTAAGCGTAAACTTCCTCGGAGGTATACCCCAGTATCGGCACGTAATCTGGATGAAACGTGATGTCCACCAGATGGTTCAAATCGCTAAAAATAGAAAGACGACTGAACCGGGAGACACCGGTCATAAACAGAAGCCGAATATTCTCTTGCTGGCTTTTGAGAATAGCGTAGATACCTTTAAGCGTTTCCCGGTTCGCCTCTGCCTGATCTAAATCGTCCATATAATCGGTAAGGGGTTTATCGTATTCATCAATCAGGATCACCACGGGTTTTTCCTTGGATAATTTACCGATCAGGTCAAGAAATTTCTCGGAGATACTATCCCCCTGTAACGGGACAGCAAACTCCCCGGCAATACGATTCAAAGCGTTCTCTATGGCTTTTTCCAATCCCAGCCGTTTATAATCAATTTCCAAGAAATCCAGATGGATGACGGGGTATTTTTGCCAAGGAATGCGGTGGTAAATCCAAGTTCCTTTAAAGAGGTCACGATTACCCTGGCAGATTTCCTTTAAGGTGGAAATCAATAAGGATTTCCCGAATCGACGGGGACGGGACAAAAAGAACGGACCGCCTTTCTCCACAATATTATAGATATATTGTGTTTTATCCACATAGATATAATTCTCGGTTATTAATTTGTGAAAGGTAGAAATACCCAGGGGTAAAGATTTCTCTTTTACGATGGCGGGAGGTTCTGGTTGGCTAGTGCTCAAGCTGTTGCAGATAATGGGATAGTTGGTTGCAAATTTTTCAGGGGAGGAGACATCCATGAATTGCATGGATTTAAGCATGGGGGGCAGCACATCAAGGCATTCTTTGAGTAACAGGGGTCGTATTTTTTTCTGGAGGTCTTCTGCACTATCGGGTGGAAAGGCAATCTCTTGAAATTGCGGCCATTGGGAAGAACAATAATCGGGGGTTAAAATAGGAACAATATAATCGCTTTCTGCCAAACCTTTTGTTATGGCTTGCATCCAATCAGCGCCCCAGGGAATGGATTTCTTATCAAAAAAACATTCCAGTCCATCCCGAGTCAAGCGGCTGTATAATTCACTGGCAAACGATTCATCGGTTGAAAAATAGCTTAAAAAAACCTTGCTCATGTTTTACGTCCTGTTCCGCCTATATTGCTTTTAATCGTGGTTTTTTGGCTTTGCCACCCGTTTTGATTTCCCGCTGGGCATAGTCAGCGATATTTCTTTTTTCGGGGTCAAAGCCAATACCCAACAGAATTATTTTTTTCGACTGCGCCAAGAACTGTTCATAATAACCCAACTCTTGGATCTGCTTGAGGGCTTTTGCCGCGCTTTCCATTTTAAATTCTATTACATAGATATACTGGTCTGTCTCCACTACCATATCCATACGGCCCCGATTACTGAAATGTTCGGGGTTTACCTTTCCCATGGCCAGTTTTAAGACCAGATAAAAAACCAGGTGATAATACTTTTCCACATCGCCCGTGACCAGGGTATAAGGAATGGCGGCCAGGAAGGCTTTCATTTTCTCAATGAAGCCTTTTAAGTTATTCTTCTCCAAAGCTTTTCTTAAAGCAAGACCCATACTTCTTGAAACCACTTGCCTTTGCCCAGAAAACTCTTCCACCAGATTCTTGAGTAAGGCGTGCTCTACCTCCCGGTTGGGATAAGATAACGTATAGGTCTCGTTCTCATATTTTTTAATGGTTAGATAACCGGTTTGAAACAGCAACAGATCGGTATCCATATTCGCAATATCAAATTTGTCAAAGAATGAATCGTCCACTTCCAATGCATCCCACCCGCGCACATCCAACCCCCTCATTCTGGCCATTTTCGCCAGAAAGGTAGGGGTGCCCGTGGCAAACCAGAAAGATTTAAACTCCTTATGGAGAAAAAAATTCATGATTGAAATCGGATTGTAAACAAAGGTCTTACCATCCCAGGAATACCCGTTATAATACTCTTTCAGCTTTTTAAACAATTGCTCTCGCGAATAACCCGGCACAGTGTCCAAATATTCCTGAATATACTGGTGGAAATAAATTTCTATTTCCTCGGTAGTGTATCCCAGTATGGGCACAAAGTCTGAAAGAAAGGTGATGTCTACCAGATGGTTCAGATCACTAAAGACGGAAAGACGACTGAACCGGGAGACACCGGTCATAAACAGGAGCCGGATATTTTCATTCTGAGCTTTGAGGATAGTATAAAAGCCTTTGAGGATTTCCCGGTTCTCTTCTGCTTTTTCTAAATTGTCGATATAATCGGTAAGGGGTTTATCGTATTCATCAATTAAAACGATTACCGGCTTATCTTTGGATGCTTTACGGATCAAGTCGCGAAATTTCCCGGCGATACTTTCGCCATGCAACTGGACATCAAACGCCCCAGCAATCTCATTCAATACTATATCAAGAGCTTTTTCCAGTCCCAGCCTCTTATGATCGATTTCCAAGAAATCCAGATGGATCACGGGGTACTTCTCCCACTGGATACGGTCATATATCCAATACCCTTTGAACAAATCGCGGTTCCCCTGGCAAATCTCCTTTAACGTGGAAATTAACAATGATTTCCCGAATCGTCTTGGACGGGATAAAAAAAACGCGCCACCTTTGAGTACAAGGTGATAGATATACTTTGTTTTATCTACGTAGATATAATGCTCATTAATCAATTTGGAAAAAGTAGAGATACTGAGGGGTAACGATTTCTTTTGCATGTGGTCAGAATGGTCCTCAATGATTACGTTCAACCCACGACAGAGATCAGGGTAATGGCTTTCAAATTTTTCAACGGTAGAGACATCTATATATTGCAGCGATTTTAGAGATTCAGGTAACACATCATGACACTCTTTTAGCAATAGAGGGCGAATTTTTTTCATAAATCCGCTGGAATCTTGGGTTAAATCGGTTAAAACAGCAGTCTGTTCCAATGAGGACCACTGGGTGAGGCAATAATCTGGAGTTAAGAGCGGAATAATATAATCGCTTTCAGCCAATCCTTTGGCCAGAACCTCATCCCTTTTAGCCCCCCAAGGAATGGATTCCTTTTCAAAAAAGCACTGCACACCATCCCGGGTTAAACGGCGGTACAATTCACCGGCAAATGACTCATCCTTTGAATGATAGCTTAAAAAAACCTGGCTCATGGCACATACCCTGTTCCCTTCTTTCATTTACACTCTAAAAAAATAGTATACCATATCCAGATGGAAATTCCAATTAAAAAATAGCGCGAAAGGGCGTACTGCTTACTTGTAAGAAATTCGTTATATCTTTGCTTTTAAGCGCGGTTTCTTGGTTTTTTGCCCGCTGGTTATCTCGCGCTGGGCATAGTCAGCGATATTTCTTTTCTCGCTACTGAAGCCGATACCAATCAGGAATATTTTTTTCGACTGCGCCAAGAACTGTTCATAATAACCCAGCTCTTGGATCTGCTTGAGGGCTTTTGCCGCGCTTTCCATTTTAAATTCTATTACATAGATATACTGGTCTGTCTCCACTACCATATCCATACGGCCCCGATTACTGAAATGTTCGGGGTTTACCTTTCCCATGGCCAGTTTTAAGACCAGATAAAAAACCAGGTGATAATACTTTTCCACATCGCCCGTGACCAGGGTATAAGGAATGGCGGCCAGGAAGGCTTTCATTTTCTCAATGAAGCCTTTTAAGTTATTCTTCTCCAAAGCTTTTCTTAAAGCAAGACCCATACTTCTTGAAACCACTTGCCTTTGCCCAGAAAACTCTTCCACCAGATTCTTGAGTAAGGCGTGCTCTACCTCCCGGTTGGGATAAGATAACGTATAGGTCTCGTTCTCATATTTTTTAATGGTTAGATAACCGGTTTGAAACAGCAACAGATCGGTATCCATATTCGCAATATCAAATTTGTCAAAGAATGAATCGTCCACTTCCAATGCATCCCACCCGCGCACATCCAACCCCCTCATTCTGGCCATTTTCGCCAGAAAGGTAGGGGTGCCCGTGGCAAACCAGAAAGATTTAAACTCCTTATGGAGAAAAAAATTCATGATTGAAATCGGATTGTAAACAAAGGTCTTACCATCCCAGGAATACCCGTTATAATACTCTTTCAGCTTTTTAAACAATTGCTCTCGCGAATAACCCGGCACAGTGTCCAAATATTCCTGAATATACTGGTGGAAATAAATTTCTATTTCCTCGGTAGTGTATCCCAGTATGGGCACAAAGTCTGAAAGAAAGGTGATGTCTACCAGATGGTTCAGATCACTAAAGACGGAAAGACGACTGAACCGGGAGACACCGGTCATAAACAGGAGCCGGATATTTTCATTCTGAGCTTTGAGGATAGTATAAAAGCCTTTGAGGATTTCCCGGTTCTCTTCTGCTTTTTCTAAATTGTCGATATAATCGGTAAGGGGTTTATCGTATTCATCAATTAAAACGATTACCGGCTTATCTTTGGATGCTTTACGGATCAAGTCGCGAAATTTCCCGGCGATACTTTCGCCATGCAACTGGACATCAAACGCCCCAGCAATCTCATTCAATACTATATCAAGAGCTTTTTCCAGTCCCAGCCTCTTATGATCGATTTCCAAGAAATCCAGATGGATCACGGGGTACTTCTCCCACTGGATACGGTCATATATCCAATACCCTTTGAACAAATCGCGGTTCCCCTGGCAAATCTCCTTTAACGTGGAAATTAACAATGATTTCCCGAATCGTCTTGGACGGGATAAAAAAAACGCGCCACCTTTGAGTACAAGGTGATAGATATACTTTGTTTTATCTACGTAGATATAATGCTCATTAATCAATTTGGAAAAAGTAGAGATACTGAGGGGTAACGATTTCTTTTGCATGTGGTCAGAATGGTCCTCAATGATTACGTTCAACCCACGACAGAGATCAGGGTAATGGCTTTCAAATTTTTCAACGGTAGAGACATCTATATATTGCAGCGATTTTAGAGATTCAGGTAACACATCATGACACTCTTTTAGCAATAGAGGGCGAATTTTTTTCATAAATCCGCTGGAATCTTGGGTTAAATCGGTTAAAACAGCAGTCTGTTCCAATGAGGACCACTGGGTGAGGCAATAATCTGGAGTTAAGAGCGGAATAATATAATCGCTTTCAGCCAATCCTTTGGCCAGAACCTCATCCCTTTTAGCCCCCCAAGGAATGGATTCCTTTTCAAAAAAGCACTGCACACCATCCCGGGTTAAACGGCGGTACAATTCACTGGCAAATGGCTCATCCTGTGAATGATAGCTTAAAAAAACCTTGCTCATGGCACACATCCTGTTCCCTCGTTGCATTTAGACACCAAAATGATAGTATACCATATCCAGGTTTAAATGCCAATTGAAAAATATTGGGAAGAATGGGAAGAATGGGACAAACAGAAGTATTCCCATAACTCCCACATTGCCTCACCATGTTTTCAAGAATTTGCTGGTGAATCCAAGTAATATTTGACAGTTTTTTCTTATTTTACTATAATTATAACAATGACAATACTACCTTTTTTACATGTTTTTTCGACTCTGGTATACCTGAATCTAGCCATCTATGGGCTAATAAAAAACCCCAAAGCCTTAACTAACCGGATATTCTCGCTGATTCTTTTTTGTTTCACCATCTGGGGCATCTGCTTGACGTTCCTCCACAACCCGTACACCTCGAAAACCACGGCCAGATTTTGTGTGGATGTAAGCGCTTTTATTTGGATTGGGTTTAGCAGTTTTCTTGTTTTGTTTATAATGGCTTTCACTGGTAAAACCAATCTCCTTAAAAAAGGATGGGTTGATTTTCTGCTGGTTGCAGTACCGGCTATTTTAATATATCAACAATGGACGAATGGACTGCTGATGGATTTTATACCGATGCCTTACGGCTGGAAGCCCATATACTCCAATACAATCTGGCCCCATCTCTTCTATTTTTATTATCTTTCCTACATGGCGGTAGGGTTTTATTTCAATATTGATTTCATTCGTAAAACCAGGGATGCCATCAAGAAAAAACAAGCCTGGATCATGCTGGTCAGTATCGCCATCACCCTTGCCCTGGGAAGCATCACAGATGTATTTCTCCCGCTCGTACAAATCCACAGTATTCCCAATCTGGCAGGGAGTTTTGTCTTGATCTGGGCAATTGGGGTGGCCTATGCAATAGTGAAATATCAATTCCTAAAAATCACCCCGGCAACTGCTGCGGAAAACATCTTGGCCACGATGTTCGACTGCTTGATTTTGGCGAATCCAGAAGGCACTATTTTGAAAGTCAATGAGGCCACTACAATACTGTTGGGCTATACAGAGTCTGAACTGAAAGAAAAACCATTAACAAAACTCATCAAAGATGGCGGGGACGCGAACCACCTGGTGAAAAAACTGATGAACAATGAGACCAGTAAAAATCCTGAGTTCACCTTTTTAACCAAAACGGGCGACGAAATCCCGGTACTGCTTTCCTGCTCGACTTTAAACGACAATATGGGACAAGATGTAGGCGTGGTTTGTGTGGCCAGTGATATTTCAGAACGGAAAGAGTTTGAAGAAGAGAGATTAAGACGTAAAAAACTGGAATCCCTGGGTATCTTGGCTGGAGGTATTGCCCATGATTTTAACAACCTGCTGGCTGTGATCATCGGCAATATCGGATTGGCCAAACATACGCTCACCACGGGCAAAGCCCATGATTTGTTAGATAATGCGGAACAGGTAGCTGAAATAGCCACAGAATTGGCAGGGAAATTTATCACGTTCTCGACTGGTGGATGGTTAAAAAAAGAAAAAATCCCGGTGGCGGAGTTTCTAAACAGCCTACACTTACCCCTCCCTTCAAACCAGCCCCATCTCCCGGAAAAAAACAAAACCACAAATATCTCCTTTGTAACGAGTTCCGCCCCGGACGTGAAGTGGTTATATGGGGACGAATCACAACTGCAACAAGTACTGCAAAGCTTGCTGATTAATGCGGTGGAGTCGCTGCCACTGCCACAGATAGGCTGCATCACGGTACAGGTTGAAAATTGCTCCTTAGTAGAAACAGAAACACTACCAATCACATTAAAAACTGGGAAATATGTGAAAATAAAGGTCCGCGATAATGGGAGCGGTATCCCGAAACAATACCTGGAAAAAATATTCGAGCCTTACTTCTCCACGAAAAATTTGGCCACCCAAACAGGAAACGGCCTGGGATTAACGATCTGTGGTTCCATTATCGAAAAACACGACGGACATATCACGGTAGCTTCGGAAAAAGGGAAAGGTACAACCGTTACCCTGTATTTACCTTCCTTTCCGGGTTAAACCAGTTATACGGGGAAACAAAGGAACCAAAACCCGGGTTATTCAACCCGGATTCCGGTTCCTGGAGATTTCAAAATGAGGTATTAAATGCTATAGGTTTTCTCGTTGATTTTTTTTAATGTCTTTTGATATATTTGTTCTGCTTTTTCTTTTTGTTTATCCATCATGTCTCTTTTTTTTTCCAATTGGACGCGGATTTTTTCTTCCATATTACGCAGGTGTTGGGTTTGTTGGTGGAGTTTTTCGCTATTAAATTCGGGGATATCGATCATTACATCTTCATCTTCTCCATCCCCTCTTTTGATAATACGGATGCGTTCGATGTTTTTTCTTTTTTCCAGTTCGGCTTTTATGGATTCTTTCTTATTATGGCGTATGATCTGGATATCTACTTTGTCGCCCTTTTCTTTTTTTTCAATCGCTTTAATGACATCTTCGGGGTTCTGGATGTTTTTGCCATCCAATTGGACAATAACATCGCCATCTTTTAAGCCAGCCTTCTGGGCGGGAGAATCTTTTTCCACATTCAAAACGAGTGCCCCGCCATCGGCTTTAACACCGAAATAGTTGGCGAGATCAGCGGATAACGCTTGCAATCGAACACCCAAGAACGCGCCACCACCAGAATTAAAGATGAATGGTCCGTCAGGCATATGCCCTTGGGGAAATGGCCCCCTGGGAAATTCTCCTTTAGGGAAATCGCCTTTTTTTTGCCACAGAAACTTGGGTTCTTCAGAAATTTTGCCGAGAGTGGCAGTGAGAGACATCTCTTTGCCGTCCCGCACGAGTTTGATCACGGCTTTAGAACCGGGTTCCAAATTACGAATGGTTTCGCTCAAATCCTCGGGGCGGCGCATCTTTTCGTCGTTGAGAAATTGGATGACATCGTATTTCTTAATACCGGCTTTCTCGGCAGCTTCTCCCTTGATAAGACCTGTTACTAAAATACCGAATTTAACCTGAAATTCTTCTTTGTCAGGGCCAGAAATAGGTTCAATATTGACTCCCAGATACCCCATGAATTTCTTTTCTTCCTCTTTGGTGGCGGCTAAAAATGAAACGGTACCCACCAACAACATAACGACAACCAATCCAGCCACTATTTTGTGAGCTGCCAGTGTTTTTGTTAACTTCTTCATTCACGACCTCCTATTGTTTAAACATGACCTGTGTCACGTTTCGTGTTTGATGTGATGTCTATTAGGATGTGAATTGGCATAAAAAGGTTGCAGGGGATTAGAATTTATTAAAATATTTTTATATGGAATAAACCGGACAAACTGGACCTAGCGCACAAGTGGTGGTGAATTGAGGAGAATTATAGATTATTTTAAATAAGGCAATACTTTCTGGGCAATCAAGCGATGGCCGGCAGCGTTCCAGTGGACATCGGGTTGTAAAAAATATAATGGATACACATCCCGGGCGGCACGGTTATCTATAAACGCGGGGAACAAATTAATCAAGGTGATACCGTTCACATAGGCAAATTGTTGCCAAGCCTTGACCTGGATACTATCGAGATCGCGATAAAAAATTTGCTCGGGCCATGGGTATACGGCAATGGTAAGATGAATACGATGTTGTTTGCAGAGATCAGCCAACTTCTGCATGTTGGCTATAGCCAGGGATAATCCGGTTTGACCGTATTTCTTAAAAAGATTTTGATCAATGGTCCAACGAGCACATGAATCAATGAATGCTTTATCCAAGAGCAGTTGTTTGTCTGTTTCTGAAAAACATGGGAAAATACCGTCCTGGGTAGCACCGGCAATCAGAAGCTCTTCCTGGGATTGAAACAATTTATTCAAGGAAAAATAAAAAAAGGAGTGCTGCTTCAAAAAACGTTTAATATGGTACGATATCACATCCCAGGTGCTAAAAGGCATGGGTGTAAAAGCGCGGTAAGATATCTCATTCTGGATATCGGAAATATCAATAAATACGATCAAACGATCAAAAGAGAACCGCTGTTCTTCAAGGAGAAATTTTATTTTTAAATAGTAGAGCTTGGGACTGTAACTGACTACAGCGGCATTGAATATTTCGGTATTCTGTGGCTCCATGGTTTTGGCCAGGAGTCCAACAAAGGTTTGCGAGTAAGGTAAACCCAATCCTTCAGTAAAAGAATCACCGATCATCACAATCCGCTTTTTAGCAGATTTGTTAGCCACTTGACGGGGCGCGCTGTCCCGGAATCCAAGGGAATTGGTGTACATGGGATACGACGTCTCCCCCCACCGCGCGGTGTCACTACGATTGGGCAGTAAGCGGTGATGGTAATAAGGATGGGGCGCACGGTAGGCATTATAATCGCTGGGAATAACCAAAACTCCGGTTACCCAATCAATGAATAGTACCATCACCAAAAGAGTTAAGGCAATTGTTTTTTTAGGGTTGCGGTGAAACCAGCGATCTTTCTTATTATTTTTCTGGGCGGCACGAACTAGAGAATCAACGTTTATTGCTTCTGACATGGTAACGTTATAATAAAAAAAGCACCTATTGTCAAGAGTACAGGGAACCCTGAATTCACTGGCAAGTTAATGGGAAATATGGGAATTATGGGAATGATGGTAGGACGCAGTCCCTTAATCGTGGCGGAGGGCTTCAATGGGATTGAGACGGGAAGCTTGCACGGCGGGATAAATACCAAATACAAGCCCGACAAATGCACACACCCCCACAGACAGCAAAATAGATATCAGAGACCACCCGACAGCCCATCCAGTAAACGCAGCAATAGTTAAAGAAAGCGAAAATCCAAAAAGAATGCCCATGGCCCCACCAATCGCGGAAACAGCAAAAGTTTCCAGGATAAACTGCCGTTGAATATCTTTTTGTCTGGCTCCCACAGCACGTCGCAAGCCAATTTCACGGGTTCGTTCCAACACGGTGGCGAGCATGATGTTCATAATTCCAATTCCGCCTACCAACAGGGAGATACCGGCAATACAGGCCATTACAATCGTAAAAATATTTTGTGTTTTGCGGTGTTGTTCAAGCAGTGCTTCGGGCACGACCATTTCGAAATCATCGGTGTCCTTGTGGCGTCGTTTCATCAAATGCATCAGGGTGGCAGCGGCTACATTACTGGGAATCCCCTTGTCCAACTGGACCCGGAACTCATCAATCTCGGACTCCAAAGCCTTAAATTTAAAAATCTTCAGCGCGGTATGAATAGGAAGATAAATATTATTCTGCTCACCTTTTAATGAAATGCCCTCGAATTCCTCCTTGGTCAAATTCTTATCTTTTATCACACCGACCACGGTTAACCAAAGATGATTGATTTTGATATACTTGCCTAAAGGTTCTTCACCGGGAAAAAGAACCTGGGCTGCCCGGCTCCCAATCACACAAACCTGGGAAAAAGTAAAATCATCCACGGGTAATAAGAACCGCCCACTCTTCATTTGCAAGCTAGCCATTTCACGGTGCGTGGGCGTGACGCCAAACACATTGGCATCACTGCTGCCTTTATGACTGAACAGGGAGTATACGGAAACACTCTTGGAGGCACTGTAAGAAGCCAGGAAAGGTAAAGTTTCCCGCGCGGCATTTAAATCCTGCATGGTTAACCCCATGGAACTCTCGCGGATTTCTTTCAAACGATTGTCATCCATGCTTTTTTCTTTAACAATAATATTGCGCAAGCCCATGGAATCAATCAATTGGAGTGCTTCTTGCTCGGCACCTTTCCCTATACTGAGCATGGCAATCACGGCCCCGACACCAAAAATCATGCCCAATAACGTTAATATGGTCCGCAATTTGTGGTGCATCAATGATTCTATGGATTCTAAAAATTCTTGTTTGATATTCATAAATTATTCTCCAATGGACTATTTTATAAAGGCAAACAGCGGGGCTGCCCCTACTATTCCTCTGGATTGCCCAGAAGGATTTGTTCTCCTTCTGACAACCCTTCGGTAACGACGGTGCGGGTCAAACTACGGACACCAATTTTGACTTCCCGCTTGGCAGATTCGGAAGCACCCTTCATATGCACAAAGGAAAGAGCCTTGCCATTATTCTGCTCAAAAAAAAGCGCCTGGTTGGGAATGCTGATGACGTTCTGCAACTGCTGGACAAAGATAAAAGCCTTTACCTGGGTCCCTGGTTTCATGATCTCTTGATCGGTGACATCCAAAGCCACTTTGACCTCGAAATATTTCAAAGGACTATCCTGTTCCAAGGGTTTGGCAATGGTATCAATGGCGGTCACTTTCCCGGTAAAGCTTTTTCCCGGCTGGGAATCAGGGACAACAGAGACGGGCAGAGCGGATTTTAAACCACTGGCTTCAGATTCCAAGATATATAATTTCGCTTCCATCACGGACACATCGGGCAATTTCCCTAGTTTTTGTCCGGGCCAAACAGACATGCCGACGCGGGTTTTCTCGCCGCGCCAACTCTTTTCATAAATAAATAAGCCGTCATGGGGGGCTTTGATTTCCATGGCGTCCAGTGCTTCCTTGTACTGGTCGATCTTCACTTGGAAGGTACGCCGCCGTAATTCCAATAATTGCAACTCGGCCCGTGCCTTTCGCTCCAATTTTAATTTCTTCTGCTGGAAGTGGCGGGTCTTTTCCTTCAAATAATCAAGATTTATAGCATCTTCAATGATTTTGTTCCGGGAATAAAGGGTTTCATCCCTGGCAGCATAGAGATCGTTAATTTCCTTTTCAATGGTCGTCAGATTTAATTGGCCGAACAATTCGCTTTTTTCCTTTTTCATCTGCTGTTCTTTATCCTTGATTTCCAGGTCCAATTTTGATTTGTTAAATTCTTCGACTTGAATATTATCTTTATATGAGGTGACATCAAGTCGAATAACGATCTCCCCTTCTTTGACAAGGGAATTTTCCGGGGCCATCCATGCAATGGCCTGATCGCCCTGCACTTGTCCGGGCACGGTTATTGGAGTGGACTTGACAGATTGTAATTCACCAAAACCAGGGATAGTGATTTCAAACGTGCCCTTGTTCACGGCGATCAAAGCCACAGATTTCTGTTGTGAAGCACTACAACCGCCAAGCCATAAGACAAGGATGAAAAAAACAGGCCATAAAAGTAAATTCTTGTTCATTATTTCTCTCCCTCTTCGCCACGAATGATGATGGTTTCATTTTCTTTGAGTCCCTCAAGAATTTCCACCATGCCAGAAGATCGGGCTCCAATGGTAATAGGGATCCTGGTGTTCCCGGTAAGACGTTTCTTCAAAACAAAGAGTCCCTTTTCATGATAGACAATAGCTTCCTCTGGTATTTGCAATACATTTTGTTTGGAATCAATAATAATATCGACACTGGCGGCCATACCGGGGCGCATTTGTTCGGGATTGGGATTCAACACGGCTACAACGGCATCAAAAACCATGGCGGGTTGTTCTTCGGACTTGGTTCGGAAGATTCGCCCCAAGGATTTCACTTTGCCCTTGTATACTAAGTCGGGGTTGGAATCCAGGCGGATTTCAGCGACCAGTCCGGTTTGAATTTTCCCGGCTTGGGGTTCTGGGATCACCGCAGCCACTTCCATTTGTTTTAAGTCGGGTAGTTCCATGACCTGCATCCCCATCCAGCAGTTATCGCCCACGGCTTTTTTGCGCCCGCGCCAATCGGCAGCATAAACGACCATGCCGGGGCGGGGCGCTCTAACGGACATTTTCGCAATACCACGTTGCAGCTCATTCACCTCGTTTTGAAGCTGGGCGATTTTAGTTTCCATGACGCGGATACGTGTTTTCATACCGGTCTTTTGATTTTTTAACTTGCGTTGCGCTAAATCTTCTTGTAATACGGCCAATTCCAGTTCCATGCGCAGTTTTTTGACGTCGTTCATAGCAAAAAATTCTTCGGGTTGATTGGCTTTCCGGGTGGCTTTCTCTTTTTGTACGCGCATCTCAGATAATTGCAGGGCCATGGTATCATCGGTTTCCTGTTCTACTAATCGGTTCTTTTCCAGTTCCTTGCTGAGAGTATCCAGTTCGGATTTTTTTAATCGCCACCGTTCCATGAGTTCCTTGGCATTAAATGTAAGAATCAATTCCCCGGTTTTGACTTCCTTTCCCTCGGGTACCATGGAGACGATGGTATAGCTCCACAGTTCGGCAATAGTTGGGCACCCAATATAAGTGGAATTGGTGGATTTTAATTGGCCAATGGCATGTACTTTAATATAAAAAGGGCCTTTAAGCACTTTAACCACGCGGAAATTCTCCTCCTTGGAACAAGAAATAGTGGTCAATAAAATTAGGGATATACATAAAATAAAAATCATTAGATGAATGAGATTATTTTTTTTCACGGTGTTGCTCCTTCTGGAGAGTTTCAGAACCAGACACATTGGGTTCCAATAACCGACTTTCAGGGGTGATACCCTTCTGTCCGGCTTCTTTTTGATTTAAGGCGAGATAAAATTCATTGAACCCAATGGGTGTAATAGCGACAGATTTTTTGCCTTTGGGAAAAAGGGAGAAAACAGTGCCGTTATAATGAACGGATTGTAGGGGTACGAGTAAGACATCCTTTATTCGTGTTACTTCAACCAGACACTGCACACTCATGCCGGGTTTCATGATGGCGAGGTCAAGGGCATTCAATTTAATGATAACGCTGAAATAGTGGGCTCTGCCCCACTGTTTGTGTGCTTCGGCATTGTTCAAGACGTCTATGACGACACCGGTAAAGCGCCGTTCGGGAAAAGCATCCAATCGGACATTCACTTTCTGACCGGCGCGGATTTGCTGCACGGCATTTTCATTCATCCATGCTTCGACTTCCAGCGAGCTGTTGTCCGGGATAGTAGCTACAGTCATGGAAGCAAACACGGTATCTTCCACCGCTATTTTTCGATCTTCCCAATTGTTCGTGCCATAAACGACAGTGCCTGCGGTTTTAGCGATAAGAGTGAGGCATTGAAGCTGGGCGCGGTTTTTTTCCAGTTTGGCGCGTTCTTCGGCGATTTCGATATCTATTTTTTTTATTTCCGAAGACAATAACTCCAATTTAACATTTTTGCCCAATTGGGCATCGTCTAAAGCTTGTTTGCTGCGTTTTAATGCCAACTGTTTATTATCATAATCGAAATTGTTTTCCAGGCCTTTGGGGATAGAGGCGTCAATTTGGCTTTTCTTATAATTGATTTCAGCTTGTTTTAAATTGACTTCCGCCTCGAATTTTTGAAAATTGTGATCATTTATTTTCTGTAATTTGCTTTCTTCTTTGTCGCGCAAGTTCATCTCGATATTTTTGCTTTCGGAGGCCAAGTTAGCGGTATCGAAGCGAACCACGGGGTCTCCGGGTTTGACGGAATCTCCTTCTTTGACCATCCATTTGATTTGGATACGCCATGTGCTGGTCATAGGCACAATAAACCGTTCAGCCGAACGGGCTTGGAGACTGCCGGTGAGCAGTATTGTTTTGATGAAATCGCCCACTTTTATTGACGCGGTGTTTTCAGCAGGATTAGCGCCACTCAGACAGAGATTCAGCAGTAAAACGATTAACACAAGGGTGGAGTGCTTCTTTCCGCTTTTATTTAAATGCTTATTTACATGCTTATTTAATATGGTCATCGGTAATCCTCCCGTCGCGTAGTCGGATAACTCGTCCGGCATAGGCTGCAATATCGTCCTCGTGGGTCACCATGATAATGGTTTGTCCTTGGTCGTGTAATTCCTTGAAGAGGGCCATAATATCTTTTGAAGTGGCACTATCAAGGTTCCCGGTAGGTTCATCCGCCAGGATGATATCGGGATGATTGATCAGTGCGCGGGCAATAGCTACTCGTTGGCGTTCGCCGCCGGAAAGTTCGGAAGGTTTGTGTTCTGCACGATGGCTCAAGCCAACCATTTCTAACATCTTGGCTGCTCTTTCCAGACGAGTTGCGGGGAGTTCATGGGAATAAGTCAGGGGCAGTGCCACATTTTTAACAGCGGTTAAACGGGGCAGGAGATTAAAACTTTGAAATACAAATCCCAGGTGTAAATTCCTGATTTTTGCCAGTTCATCGTCATCCAGTTTGCTAACTTCTTTGCCATTGAGGAAATAGGAACCTTCAGAAGGTGTATCCAAGCATCCCAGGATATTCATCAAGGTGGATTTCCCAGAGCCTGAAGCGCCCATAATGGCCACGAATTGGTTCTTTTTAATGTGAAGATTAACACCATCCAGGGCGCAAACCAAAGCGTCCCCCATTTGATACGTCTTTTTTAAATCCTTTAATTCCAGCATTTTGGTGTCACATTTTCATGGCATTCCTTACTCTGACATGCCATGTATATCCTTTATTTTAATTTCCACATTTATATGCTACCCATATTAAACAATAATAAAACAGTATTATATACGAAAGTGCAAAAAAATTCAAATTTAATTTATGGATTCACTGTCAAGTTTCAGAAAAAGCTGGACTATCTGGACTATCTGGACATACTGGACTTACTGGACAAGCTAGAAAAATCATAGGTTTTGTGAAGTCCAGTTAGTCCAGTTAGTCCAGAGTGTCCAGTAAGTCCAGATAGGGGGGTGTTTAATAAAATACTTTACTTGACTATTTTACCGCAACGATACGAGGTTCAAATCAATGGCAACAAAACGACAGTCGCCGGATGGATTTTGAAACATGCCTTTTACTGTGACGTCGTACATCTGTTGGCTACAATATATGATTATAGCCGCAGGAATATGCTGGTCAATGGTCTCTTTAAACTCCTGTTCAAATTTTCGTGTCATCTGGTTCAAAAAGTCATCAAATACATATATATTAGAATCCTGGGCCAAGTGAAGGGCCAGATACACTTTCATAAACACTTCATTATCCAAATTCTTTATCTTTTGGGAAAGCTGTTCCTGGGTAACAGTCAGGGTGTTAAGGATAGGAAGCATTTTTTCTAGTGACACGCCTTTTAAAGCGGCTTCAAAGTGCATCCATGCCTGTAATGAAATCCCCGGATCATAGAGCCCCGCATCCGGCTTGGGAATGATAATGGCATTTAATGTCTTTAAGTACTGGAAAATTCCACGTTTTTGTTCGGGGTCTGTTACAAGATAGAAGTAGGTCTTGCCTATTTCCATCCCTTCGATGTCCACTTCCACGGATTTTTCGGGCAGGCTCTTTTTTAATTGTCGGAACAAAAGAAACAAAGCTACTCCTAAAAACAGGACACAGTAGAGAAGAATGAAAAACATGCCTTTTAAATAACTTGCGGGCACAACACCATGGGAAACAAATATATTCTCATTGTTTTTGACGAAAGACTCAACGGGTGGGTCGACGTGATTGAACCGCTTGCTGAAATAGAAATGATAAAAGTCTTTTTTTTGCACCTGCAGATTGTTAAAAAAATCTTGGTAGCCATAATAACCCATACCGGAAGATTCTTTGGCTAAAAAACTATAAAAGGATGAGGGAGACATCACGGAATATTTTTCATAATGGTGGAGTACCTGTTTGACTTCCCCGTTCAGTTTTTTTTCTAACGCTGCATTTAAGGGCATCACATCGCGGGCAAAGGTAGCGGCAAATTGTTTGGCAATGTGTCTGATTTCGTCTGGTTTTTTTCCTTGCAGGTTTTTGAAATAGGTTTTCGCATCGCGTTCGAATTTCATGCCATTGGCTATCTTTTTTATATTCACGGATTCATTGGATTCAATTTGTGTCGCTTGTTTTTCAAGGTCCATGTCGTAAAGCAAAGGAATTGCAAATATAATTATAAACCATAGCAGATATGCACTGGCGCCCAATCCTTTTTTAAATTTCGTAAGCACAGCATAGCCGATGCCCACGCAATAAAAAAAATCAAGCAGCAGGATGACATAAACTGCGTATAGGAAAAATACTCGGGTATCCTGTGCATCAATAGGAACCCCGAGTATCTTTGCAAAAAAATACGCCACTATGATAACAACGCTGAAATATCCGGTCAAAATGATCATCCGCGAGCCTATGGTGTGGAATAGGGTCATTTTACTGTTGTGAAAACGGATGGCCTCGATGCTAACAAAGGTCTTGAGTCCGAAATACATCATCAATAAACTGCCCAATACGAAGAACAAGGTCGAAAAATCAGTGACCAGTCCTTTACTGGTGAATATTCGCCGACCTTTATGTACCGACGAAACAGCTACCGTGTCTTTTGTATCAATAATACCTTCAAGCGTTGCGAGGGAGGAGTGATGAAATACTACCAGTGGCGACGGAAGCCAAAGCACTCGAAAACCCTGAAAACCATATTGTTCGTAGTTGACATATTGGTTGACGCGCAGGTTTTCATAATTGAGAAAAGCTTCTTTTTCGTCTACGAATGTCCTGTATTTTGCAGTGCCAAAGTAGACCAGGGAAATGGCGAGGAAAAAAAATGCCAGGAAAAGATTCGTATGCTTGAATATAAATATCCGCTTCGTTTCAAATATGAGAGTGCTTTTCATGCTTCTCCCGTTTGACTTGGTTTACTGGGCGAATACAGCAGTGGCTGTGGTGGTGCAATAATTACCAAAAAGCGATGACTCGGCCAACTGCTGCACTAGCTTGGAGAAAAGTTCGACTTCTGGAACACGATGATTTACCAGCATCTCGCGAATATGGTACAAGGTCATATAAATATTGGCGATGTTATCGGCATTTTGTTGATACGCGCCAAGCACATTACCGCAGGCGAGATACGCCCGCACCAAGACCATCACATCG
Source organism: uncultured Clostridia bacterium (assembly GCA_964502145.1). Lineage (GTDB taxonomy): Bacteria > Acidobacteriota > Aminicenantia > UBA2199 > UBA2199 > CAZCVI01. The sequence goes on along the minus strand of CAZCVI010000011.1, from coordinate 12,771 downwards.
CTGTTCATCTGTTTCGTGGCAGTAAATTTGTCATAATCGAAAGACAAAAATTTCCTTTGGATGTCGGCATCGTAGCCAGCTTGCTTGCCTGAATCAATGGATTGAGTATAGGCTTTCATTGAAAGATTCAGCTCAGCCATTGCTTTATCGGCATAAACCAGAGCTTCCTCATAATTAAAAGGCTGCCGTGCCGACTTCTCCAATTCGCAGATCAAAAAATCCGCCTGGGATTTACCCTGTAAATAATGAATAGCGCCTTCGACAACAGCACTCTCGATTTCTGCCTGCCAGCTTTGCGCGAAACCTCTTGCGATATCATTCATCTGGACAATCGCTCCCAGCATGGACGTAAAAACCAGTACAAACAGTACACCTGTGATAAAAACAGTTTTCCTCATTTTATAATTCCTCCTAAATTTTGTTCTAAAAGTGAATAGTAATCCAAAACGGGAAAGATGTCAAGTATAATTATGAAGTTTTTTTATTTTTTTATCAGTGACAAGGAGCGATTGTTTAGTTTTATTCATTTGCCCAGAATCATGGACAATAACAGTGATTGTCATTATTTCGAGACACAAGCAAGGTTTAAAGAAAGAATCCTACCTGAAATATTAGAACCCCAGAATAACAGAAATTAATTAATATCATTTTTGTTGGATAAAAAGGATTGGTTCACTTTCATTAATAGGTATTGAGGAAAGCATGCATTTTTTTTGGTTCACCCACGGAACAGTTGAGAGTACAAAACTTTCACGACCAGTTGAATAGAGGAACACTATGTGTTAAAATATTTTCTTATGTTCGGATTCATTTTGAATTAAGAGTACAGTATAGGTATTTATGACTCATCATGTGCTGGGTTGAGTGGCATTTTTGTTGTTTTATTTTTTTTGTGGTATTTTAATTATTGAAGGTTAATCGAGGTGATCAGTAATGCTGGGGCATAAACAGGAGGAATAACATGTTTAAAGCAGTGGTGCTATTGGAGGCGAAGAAACTGGTTACTGGCCGCAATAGAATTTTCTTTGTGATGCTGTTTTGCCTGTTATCTTTTTTTTGTTGGGACGCGATTTATAGATACAAGGGAATTCTCTCGACAATACGTGCCTTCCCCAAGTTGGAAAACGAGTACGGAACCCATGGATTTGAACTTATGTTTATACCGGCTCCGCTGAGTCTCGTTTTCGATGATTTAACGCTGTATGATAAAATGGTGGTTGATATAGGTGCTGCACGGGTTAAGAGTTACAACGCCTTTAATGGCGCGGTCTTTTTGGGGGAACACAAGGAATATATGAATGTGGCTGGTATAATGCTTTTACTGGGGGGCGGATTAGCGCTTATATACGGGTATGGGGCGGCAGGAAACCACGAATACTTGTCTATATCGTCTGCCTTCGCCCGTTGCAACCACGCTGTTTTTATTTTTATCTTGGTTAGGGTAGTGTTATTAAATAGTGTCTTTTGGGTGTTGTCCGCCATGACTCTGTTGTGGCCGATTATTGCTGGTATTGAGATTGGTAATCTCCAGTTCCTGTATTTTATGTTGGGGCTGTCTTTGGTGATTACCTGCTTGATTTTTTCCGGGGCATTGATTGGTTCCCTTAAGAATAAAATGACTCACGGTTTCGCACTGTTAATGGTGTACCTGCTGCTCTTGGTTTTTATTCCTGGAGTGTTCCAGAAGATGGTGAATATAGAATTGCAAAAGGACTTTAAATCATTTCAAGAATTGGATTCAAAGAGGATTAAAACAAGCATAGCGGAAAATAGAGCAGAAACAAAAAAAGTTCTTATAAGGGTGGGGGCATATCAGACCCTGGCTGCCTTTTTCCCCACTACATTCTATTTTGCCTTGAACAAAGAATTGAGCAGCCAAGGGTTTTTAAACTTGATTGATTTTTACTGCCAAGTTTCGGATAAAAAAGCGGCGTTTATAGAGTACGAAAAAAACGGGGAATTGGTCCTTCCCCACCCGAACGGAAACACAGAACTATTTTACGCGCCCAGTCGCTTGCCGGGAAATTTTGTTTTGGGTATCCTGGTCTCCTTGGTCTGGCTGGGTGTTTTAGCGGCACTTGCTTGGATTGTGTTTAAGCCTGTGCCTTTGGGTAAGCGCAACCAAAAGATGGGGGATGCTGGGCAGGATGTGGCATTGTTTTTAAAGGAAAGCAGGACAACTGTCATATTAACAGCAGATCCTGTGCGAATAGCTGGTTTGAAAGCTGGGTTAAGGTTGCAACATAAACGGGTTGTTTTTGTTCCTGCATGGAGTAGTTTACCGGGAGAAATCAAGGTGAAATGGCTTTTTTCTTTTTGTCAGAGCACTATTCCAGAAAAACTGCGACCTCTGGCCAATAGATACTGTCGCACGCTGCCCCACGATGACAAGGCCAAGATAATCTATGCACTCATCGGCACAGTTCAAGCCGATGTTTTTGTGTTCACTGAGTTCCTGTCTGGGCTCTCAGATGAATTTGGGAAGCAATTCGCGCTAACATTGAATTCGCTTAAAAAAGGCAGGCGGATAGTATTTTTTTCCCATTCGTTGGCAGTGTCAGCAAAAATCGCCGATGATGTTATCCGCTTCACCGCTGATACCCCCCTCTGACTGCCATTGACCTTGAAGAACAAGAGACTTTTTAAGATATCTGCCTGGATTCACCGCCAACTTAATGGGAGGAATGGGAATGATGGGAATTATGCGAATTATGGGAATTATGCGAATGATGGGATAAACAAAAAAATTCCCATTCCTCCCATTCCTCCCATAATTCCCATCATTCCCATAATTCCCAGAATTCCCATTCCTCCCACTTGATTTATGGCACTCTCAAAAAACTGGCGGTGAATTCAGGTCTGATTATGATATTCTATTATGATATTCTATTATGATAGCCAATAGGAATATACAGGAAGCAACAATGAATATTGGAGTTCGATTAAAGTTAATCCGTGGTAAATTCGGTTTGAGCCTGGATAAAGCGGCGGCCATTTTCGACGTATCTGCGCAAACACTGTGCCGATACGAGAATGGAAAAAGAACACCGGATAATGAATTTTTAGAAAAATTCGGAAAATATTTCAAACTCTCCGGCGATTGGTTGTTATACGGGGAATCGCCTATTTTTAAGGATGTGAATGCATACCGCGACACCCAGGTGATTTTTTTAGAGCTGGCGAATGTAATCAAACAAGCCGCGGTTAGCCCCACCCCTATTCCTGAAATGATAAAAGTGTCGCTGGAAAAATGCACGGAAGAGAGACCGGATAATTTCATTTTAATGCTGGAATATATGCTGAAAGATGAGCTCTTACGAAAGAAAATGTTCCAATTTTTCCACCTCTTCCAAAAACCGGAAGCTGATAAACGTGGCAACTATTCAACCTAAAAGATTAAATAATTCCCGAAGTAATTCCCGGGGCATCACTACCTTCCGGTTCTCTTGTTTCTTTCTCGTTATCTAACGCCCACTTGGTCACCATTTTAAAGACATCTTCGCGTTTAACTGGTTTGGAGATATAATCATCCATACCTGCGGCCAAGCATTTTTCCCGGTCGCCTTTTAGAGCTCCGGCAGTTAAGGCGATAATGGGGATATGTTTATCGCTCATGGCTTTTTTCTCTAGGTCGCGAATGGCGCGAGTGGCATCATAACCATCCATTTCGGGCATTTGGATATCCATGAAAATCAGATCAAAAAGATCTGGCGAGGCAGTAAACATGTCCAGGGCTTCTTGGCCATTGCACGCAATTTCCAGGTGATAACCGGCCCGAGTGAGCATGAAATGGGTTAATTTTTGATTGATCGGATTATCTTCGGCCAGTAAGATAAAAATAGCGTGCTTGGCTTCATCGCGAACCGAATACTGGGTGATCATCGTTTCACTGGTCGGGTTTTCTTGTTTTTGCGGAATAAAACTCGCGCCTGCCAGTTCCGCGATTTTTTCTGCCAGTAACTGCCTCATGATTCGGAGTAGTTTTTGACGTTGGAAAGGTTTGGGCAAGTATCCATCAAAGCCAGAATCTTTGTATTTACGTGTTCTGGCTACAGTGGAAGAAGAGTAAGCCAGTAATGCTATTCTGCCGATGGGTCCAGGCAAGGCACGAATGCGTTGTCCTACCTCGTAGCCGCTCATTCCCGGCATCTGGATATCCAGAATGCAGATATCGAAGGGATCACCAATGCTGTTGGCTTGCAACAATGTATTTACCGCCTCAGTGCCCCCATCCAGTGTGACCACACGCATGCCTACACTTTCCACTGCATGCACGATTAGTTCGCGATTATAGGAATTGTCATCCACTACCAGCACTTTTTTTCCCGCCAGATCGGGAATTCTTTTTTTTAATTCTGTCTTTTTCGTGGATTTATCCATCCAGGCGGTAAAGTGAAAAACACTGCCATGATTATACTCGCTTTCTGCCCAGACATCGCCGTCCATCAATTGGGCGATTTGCTTGCTAATCGTTAACCCCAGACCAGAGCCGCCAAATTTCCGGGTAATGGTATTGTCTGCCTGCTGAAAGACCTCGAAAATGCCCGTAATTTTTTCTTTTGCAATGCCAATACCCGTGTCTTTGACTAGCGCATGGAGTTTAATGCGTTGTGGTGTTTCTTCCGCTACATTGATTGTCAGTTCCACCCGGCCTTGCTCTGTAAATTTTACTGCATTGCCCATCAGGTTGAGCAGGACCTGGCGATAACGTCCCGCATCGCCCAGCACATAAGCGGGTACAATTTCGTCGATTTTACAATCCACTTCAATCGGTTTCCCAGCCACCCGGGGCATCATCAGATCACAGACATCAAAAGCCATCACTTCCGGGTCAAAATCAATGGATTCAAGGGATAATTGACCGGCCTCAATCTTGGAAAAATCCAGAATCTCGTTGATCAATGACAACAAGGACTTACCACAACGATTAATTGAACGGACATACTCCAATTGTTCATCATCCAGATGGGTATCCAACAGGATATCAGTAAACCCGATCACGCCGTTCATGGGGGTCCGGATTTCATGGCTCATGTGGGCCAGGAACATGCTTTTGGCTTTATTGGCTTGTTCTGCTTTGAACCTTTCTTTTTCTGCCATATCTTTGGCAGCCAGTAACTCTTCCGCATAGGCCCGAACACTCTCCACTAACTGGTCATTTTTTAATTGGATGCGGTGGGTTCTACGTTTTAGATAATAAACAATCAACAGAAAAAGGAGTGCCACGCCAATCGTTTGAAACCACCCGCCTGCATAAAAAGGGCGCGATAGCGTATCACTTGAAGCGAAAAGCGGGGTTGAAGAGGTATCTAATACTATATATAATGACATCCAGAAAGCAGGTAGTATTTTCGAGAGCTTTTTGGGAAGACCCACACCATATTTATATAAATAATCTAAATTGTAAATTTCATTGAACCACATTTTTTTCACAGTTTCTAAATTAGCTATATTATTCCAGCACATTTGTCTCACAAACATGGTACTATAAAAAAAATTAAAATGCAAATGCGCTGTTGAAATTACGGCGTAAATTATTCCGTTTGTGTTTGCACGTGTTGGATTGGCAGTTTAAGCATCGCTACTGCACCGCGCGGTGAATTGGGTTTCAGGGTGATTTCCCCATTGTGCAGCTCCGCCACCTCTTTAACCAGCGACAATCCCAGCCCGGAACTTTTTTTACCTGTGTCTGGTCGCCCCAGCGAATAAAATTTATCGAATACTTTATCCCGGGCATAATCCGGGATACCTGCGCCGTCATCTTTAATCAGTAAAATCAGGCGATTCCAATCCTGTTTGATCTCCACGACAATAGTACCGCCATGGGGCGTGAATTCCACCGCGTTTTGCATTAAATTGTAAACCGCCTGATGGAGTAAAAAGCGCTCTCCTTTTAAAATCCTTTTTTTCCCCAGGTTCAACACCAGTACAATCTCTTTTTGTTGCAGTGCCACTGTCATTTCATCTGCTATGTCGTTAACCATACCCCCCAGATCAATGGTTTCGACATTTCTCAGTTCGCGTTGTTGTTCCAGCGCAGCCAATTCCAGCATTCGTTCCACAATGCGTTGTAAGCGGATGCTTTCGTTTTCAATGTTGCTAATAAAGCGCGTGCGGTCTTGTTCTGGCAGTTCTTCTTGCAACAATTCTGCCGCGCCACGAATAGCTGATAACGGGCCTTTTAACTGGTGCGTCAGTGTTTGGATATACCGTTCAATATACTTCTTCCCTTCTAAAGACTCTAACATCGCTGCAAAAGAATCGCCTAGCTCCTTGATCTCCCCTTTTCCCAATTTGGGCAGGGTGGCGCGTTTGCCTTCTTTGATAGTATCTGCATAAGCAGTTAGCCGACGAATAGGGAGCGTGATCCAACGGGAAATAAACAGACTGACGAATAACGCCGCTAAAAAAAGACTACCTGCGGCCAGTATTATTTTATCGCGGGTTGTTTTAATAAAGCCATTGATACTTCGCCAGTCTTTTGAAACAGTACACACGCCGATGATCTTCCCTGCAAAATAAATAGGTGCTGCCACATAGGCGATACGGGTTATGCTATCGTTTGCTTCAAGGCGACTCGTGCGTGCGCCATATTGACCCCTGAGTGTGCGGTACACATCGGTACGCTGGGAAAAATCCTGTCCTAGCCACCGTTGATTTTGCGAATCAAACACCACTATGCCCTGTTTATCCGTGACATAAACCCCGATATTGACCGTTTTTTTCTCCAGTTCATAAATTCGTGCTAAGAAGTGCCGTTGCCACGCCCGGTCCATAAAAATGCGTAGCTCTTCCGTATAAATTTTATGCCCCGCATCATCCCCGGAACTATTTGTATTGTCGATAATATTCAGTTCCAAGTAAGCCGCCAGGATATGGGAAACGTCTACCAATGCTTCCTCCATGGATTTCTTGGGTTGAATTCCCACATCATTCATGATCCAACTGATCAGAAAATAAAACCCAGCGGCCAAGATAACGGTAAAACCGAAAAATATCCGATAGCTGATTTTCACCACTCCTCCTTTAAGGCATAGCCGCTGCCCCGGTGAGTAACAATCGGATCGCAATCGGGAGTGATCAGTTTAAATTTGTGGCGTAGATTTTTGATATGGGCATCCACTGTGCGGATCAGGCTCATATCGGGTTCTTCCCAGGCTTTTTCCATTAATTGTTCCCGGCTGTACACCCAGCCTGGGTGGTCGATCAATATTTTTAGTAGGCGGTATTCATAGCGGGAAGTTTGGACCAGTACGCCATGATAAAAAATGGCGTTTTTCTTATCATCGCAACGAAAGGGAAATCCTGTGGTTATGGTTTTAGTTTCTTGTTCTGTAGTTGCAGGAACATTTTTAACACGTCTGAGCACAGCTTTTACGCGGGCAGTTAATTCGCGTGGGCTAAATGGTTTAGTTACATAGTCATCCGCGCCCATTTCCAGGCCTACAACGCGATCTATTTCTTCGGAGCGAGCTGTTAGAAAAATAACCGGGACGTTGCTGCGTTGGCGGATTTCTTTGAATAATTCGAAGCCATTCCGATCAGGTAAGCCCACATCCAATAGAATCAGCACGATCTCTGGTTTTTCCACTGCCACCAATCCTTCCATGCCCGTGGCGCACCAGAGCGTATCAAAGCCCTCTGTTTTTAAGGCATAGACAATATTATCTACTATACCGCCTTCATCCTCGATAATTAATATTGTTGGTTTAATCATCTGTTGCTCCTGTACCAAGTATTATGTTAGCAAGAGCTGTTTGTTTTGTCAATCGTTGCTTTGTAGTGTGGATTTAGGGCCCAGTTTTAAAAAGAGCCACGGATAACCGTGGCAAGCTGGACTGACTGGACTATCTGGACTAACTGGACTTACTGGACAAGCTAGAAAAATCAAAGGTTTTGTGAAGTCCAGTTAGTCCAGATAGTCCAGTAAGTCCAGTTTTTTCTGAAACTTGCTGGTAAATCCAGGCCATTGAACATTAAATCCGTGTGATGGGTGGTCGCTGGTTTTCATCCATCACCGGTGAAACAATATCCCCGTGTATCTCGGTAAAATTTTCAAGACAGCCCAGCCAGGAGTTTTCTTCTATTTGTTTGGTTTTGGCTTTTTTATTAGGGATTTCGGTTTCAAAAGGTAGTCCGTTTTTTCTTTTGACCATTTTATAGAATAGAGTAACAGCTTCAGTCGCGGAGAGCCCTAATTTTCCCAAAATGGTATTGACGTCATTTTTCAGATCCGATTCAATCCTCGTGCTTATTACTGCCGTTTTTGTCACTTCTATAACCTCCTGGTCGCCTTTTAATGTTTACGGCAACAACTCTATTTTAATACAATAATCTTTATTTTTCAACAGTATAGCTTGCCCTGGATTCGCTATCAGATTCTTGAAAAAACATGGACAACGTGGACTGAATGGACTAAATGGACGACATGGACAAAATAAAACTTTTGTTTTGGGTCCACAAAGTCCATATCGTCCATTTCGTCCACGTTTTTTTAAGTATCTGCTGGTAAATCCAGGTCATTGAACATTAAATCCGTGCGAAAAATTATTTGCTCTTGACGGTTGAAATATATCGCGTTATAATTACCATAGAATGATTAGAAGCTTTAAACATAAAGGTCTTAAAGAGTTATTTTTGAAAGGGACTCATAGTGGAGTTCAACCGGATATGGCCGGACGAATTCAGAGGCGATTGGATGTTTTTGATGTGAATTTGGAGGATTATCATGGAAAATAAACGGGAAAGAAAACCGACCCACCCGGGTGAATTAATCAGGGAAGACCTATTAACCGATGCCGGCTTAACACAAAGTCAATTGGCCCAATCGTTAGGTGTTTCTCGAAAGACGATTACCGATTTGGTTAATGAACATCGACGGGTTACGCCTGACCTCGCATTTCGCTTGGCTAGGTTTTTTAATTCTACTCCTGAAATGTGGTTGAATATGCAGCAGGCGGTTGATCTCTGGGAAACTAAATTTGTCCATGGACCTGAATATGAACGTATTCACCCTTTCCAGCACTCACTGTATAAAGAGTTACAACTGATATAATCACTGTGGCACGTCGTGCCTGTTTCTTTTTCCATCCAAGAATCCTGTCCTGTCCTTTTACTAATATTAATGCGCCAGGGATGGCGCGTCTACATTAAAAAAGCAAAATAGAGGCGAACTTAAACTTTGTACCAGTGCAAGTTGATACTTTAGGACCGAAATAACAGTTTTACTAGTGAAAAAAAGAGTTGTCCCTTGAACTTTAAGAGTTGTCCCTTGAACTTTAAGAGATGTCCCTTGAACTTTAAGAGATGTCCCTTGAACTTTAAGAGATGTCCCTTGAAATAATGAGATGTCCCTTGAGATTTAAGAGTTGTCCCTTGAACTTTAAGAGATGTCCTTTTTTTTACAGCGAAGCAGGCATATTTAAGCCAAAAATGATGCGCAGGGACAAGGTGTACGCCAAAATGCATTGACTTTCTCTGGGAGAGAGTTTATAATCCATAAATGAGTAGAAACGAAAATCCTAACCAACACGGGAAACACAACGGACTGATTGATTCCTATCTCCAGAAAGTGAACACCTTATTCCTCTCTGGAAAAGCCACCGAACATAGTTATCGTGGTGATTTACAAGCCCTGCTGGCTGAATTTTTACCGGATTGTCACATCACCAATGAACCCAAACGAATTGAATGCGGTGCGCCTGACTATCAGATTACTCGCAAAGAAATCCCCGTGGGGTATATCGAAGCCAAAGAAATTGGCCAGGATTTGAAAGCAAAAAACCTGCAAGAACAATTCGACCGCTATAAAAAAGCATTGGACAACCTGATATTTACCGATTATCTCGATTTTCACTTCTTTCATCATGCCACTTTCGTCACTTCTATTCGTCTCGGTGTCATTGAAAACCATCACGTTAAACCATTACCAGAAAATTATGACCAATTCGTCCGACTCATTAATAACTTTGCAACCACCATCACGCAAAGCATCACCAGCCCGCAAAAATTGGCTGAAATGATGGCCAACAAAGCCAAGTTATTGGCCAACATTATCGCCGGGGCACTCAACGAGGACAGCGCCAGCCAAGCCAACAGCACTTTAAAAGATCAAATGGTGGCCTTTCAGAAATTACTCATTCATGATATTAAAACCGAACAGTTTGCCGATATCTATGCCCAAACCATTGCTTACGGAATGTTTGCCGCACGGTATCATGACCCTTCGTTGGCAACCTTTACCAGACAGGAAGCATCCGAACTCATTCCTAAATCCAATCCTTTCCTGCGGAAACTGTTTCAATATATTGCTGGTTATGATCTGGATGATCGTATTGTGTGGGTCGTGGATGAATTGGTCAGTATCTTTTTGGCTTCCGACGTCGCCGAGATTATGCGCAACTTCGGTAAGAGTACCAAGATGGAAGACCCCGTGATTCATTTCTATGAAACTTTTTTGGCTGCTTATGATCCCGCATTGCGCAAGGCGCGGGGCGTGTGGTACACGCCGCAACCCGTGGTGAATTTTATTGTACGGGCTGTCGATGATATTCTTAAGACTGAGTTTGGGTTAGCTATGGGTTTAGCTGACACCTCGAAGGTGACTATTCCTTTTCCGCCCGTTGGTGTGCAGGATGTTCATAAGGTGCAGATATTGGATCCGGCCACCGGAACGGGTACATTCTTAGCGGAAGTAGTGCGGCATATATATAAGACGTTTTCCGGGCAGCAGGGGATGTGGAGTAAGTATGTCAGTGATCATTTGATTCCGCGCTTGAATGGTTTTGAGCTGTTGATGGCCTCGTATGCCATGGCGCATTTGAAGTTGGATATTTTGTTTGCAGAAACGCAGTACAAGCCGGTGCGAGAGGAGCGGTTCCGCGTATTTTTGACCAATAGTTTGGAAGAGTTTCATCCAGAAGCCGGCACGTTGTTTGCGACGTGGTTAAGCCAAGAAGCGAACTTAGCCAGTCAGATAAAAAAGAATACGCCAGTGATGGTGGTGTTAGGGAATCCACCGTATTCAGTGAGCAGCACCAATAAGAGTCCTTGGATTGAACAATTAACGGCAGATTATAAAAAGGATTTGAATGAGCGGAACATTCAACCGTTATCCGATGATTATATAAAGTTTATCCGTTTTGGGCAACATTTTATTGATAAAAATGGTGAGGGTGTTCTCGCTTATATTTCCAACAATAGCTTTATAGATGGTATTATCCATCGGCAAATGAGAAAGTTCCTTTTGGAAAGCTTTGATAAGATATACATCTTGGATTTGCATGGTAATGCGAAGAAGAAAGAAACTGCACCCGATGGCAGCCCCGATCAGAATGTATTTGACATCATGCAGGGAGTCAGTATCAATATATTTATCAAGACTGGAAAAAAAGATAAAAAGCAATTGTCCGATGTTTTTCATTTCAATTTACAAGGAAAAAGAGAGTTCAAATATGAGACGTTGCTCAATAGTTCGGTGAAAGGTGTTGATTGGGTAAAGTTAGAAACAAAGGCCCCTGATTTCTATTTTGTAAAAAAGGATTTCGATGTCTTTGAAACTTATTGCAAAGGATTCAGTGTAAAAAGTATTTTTGAGACAATTAGCAGCGGCGTTAAAACACATCGGGACCATTTTGTTATTGATTATGATATTAAGGGATTATCAAACCGCATGGAAACTTTTTATAATCATACTAATTCAGAAGTTGAATTACGTATGAAATTTAATTTAGAAGATACTCAAGGTTGGAGTATGGTTGACGCTCGCAAAGGCACATATGATAAATCGTTTATTTACAAAATGTTGTATCGACCTTTTGATCAACGTTATATTTATTACAACCAAAAATTAATTGATCGTGGACGTGAAAGCGTGATGAAACACCTTCAATATAGAAATAATTTTGCATTAATCCTTGTCACTCAATCCCAAGCAGCTAATTTAGATTATTTTGATTGCATATATATTACAAATACAATGGCTGATACTAATATGTTTAGGCGGGGAGGGCCATCCGTTTTTCCTCTCTACCTTTATCCCGAAGAAGGTCAAAAAACCTTAATCGGCTCCTCCGAAAGAACCCCCAACTTAAACCCGGAGATCATCAAACAAATTGCCGCCAGTTTAAATCTACGCTTTACCAATGAAAAAGAGACCACACCCGACACCTTTGCACCCATTGATCTCTTGGATTACATCTACGCCGTCCTGCACAGTCCCTCTTACCGCGAAAAATACAAGGAATTCCTCAAAATCGATTTCCCACGCGTCCCTTATCCCACAGAACCAACCTTCTGGCCATTGGTAACCTTAGGCAGTCAACTGCGGCAACTCCACCTCCTCGAAAGCCCGCAAGTCGAACAATTTATCACCGGTTATCCCATGGATGGCGATAATGTCGTGGATAAAATTAAATATGAAAACAACCACGTCTTCATCAATGAGACCCAATACTTTTCCAATGTTCCAGCCGTCGCCTGGGAATTTTTCATCGGTGGTTATCAACCCGCGCAAAAGTGGCTCAAAGATCGCAAAGGCCGCCAACTCGGCTATGAAGATATCTTTCACTATCAAAAAATAATCGTGGCCCTGGTAGAAACCGCCAAACTGATGATTAAAGTAGACGCGGCATCCTTGCCGCATTGATGGGTGATGAATTAAAATAATGCGACAAGGATGTCGCGTCGTATCTATTCAGTTTTTTGCACGCCACCCCACATCTTTCCGAAATCCTGGTCATCCATTAATCCCCTTTGCTTATTAATGATAAC
>CAZCVI010000010.1:0-135133 GCA_964502145.1 uncultured Clostridia bacterium | reverse complement strand
TTTTTCAACAAAAATATGTGGAAAATAATTTACACAAAATACTTGACACAACCGATGCAATCTTAACTTTCACTACTAAAACGTGTCATTGCCATAGTGAAACGTGTCATTGCCATAGTGAAACGTGTTCTTTCCATAGTGAAACGTGTCATTTCCATCCTAAAGTATCTACTTGCAGTGGTAAGAAGTCCAAGTTCTCCCTTACTTTGTCTTCTAAAAATTCTAAACTGTTTCCTGACAAACCCGGATTGCCTATTTTCAATGATTAAGTGGCTGGGATATTGATTGATGCGACAAGGATGTCGCGTCTACTCTATCACTGCCTGTTTCCTTTTACATTAAAATCGGTTCAAGTATAGATGATTCATTACCGTCTCAGTGCTTGGATTTCTTGTTCGGTAAGGCCCGTGCATAAAACAATGCTTTCAAGGGAGTAATTATTAAAAAGCATCTTCCTAGCAATATCCATTGCTCTCAGATTCCCTCCTTGTTTCACTCCTTGTTTCACCCATTTATCCTTACCTAGCTTCATCCCTTCTTTTCTTCCTTCACTTCTTAAACGTTCTGCTAAGCTTTGCACAAGCGCACCTCCTGTTAATTTATTTTCATTCAACACTTTTTTTAAATTATCCATGTTTATAGGCCGGATTTCAGTGATATACGTGAGACAGGCTACCTGGATTCACCTCCAACTTAATGGGAAGTATGGGAAGTATGGGAATTATGGGAATGATGGGATAAACAAAAAAATTCCCATTCCTCCCATTCTTCCCATTCTTCCCATTCTTCCCATAATTCCCGTTACTCACGTAACTCCCACTTGATTTTATGGTACTCTCAAAGAATTGGCGGTAAATTCAGGGCTATGTTTTCCATTGACTTTGGTTTAAATTTATGCTATTTTATTCACCATGAGTGGACAAAACGGCAGTAAATTAAACCGATTGATATTAAGTTGGCCAAAAGGGACGGTTTATACTGCCGAATGGATGGTAGAGCACGGGTTTGGACGTAGTCTTATTGATAAATACAAAAAAGGCCATTGGCTTTCTTCCCTTGCAAGAGGAGCTTACATCCTCACCGGCGATCAAGTGGATTGGACCGGCGGATTGTTTGCGGTTCAGCAACAATTAAAATTAAACATACATGCCGGAGGTAAAACTGCTCTTCAACTTAAGGGGCTTGCTCATTTTTTATCTCCTGAAATAAAAAGAATATCTCTTTTTGGAATGGGTCAACAAAAACTTCCGGTATGGTTTAAAAACTGCCACCAGGATACTGATCTTGATTATACAATGACCACCCTTTTTAATTCAGAAATTGGACTTTCCGATTACAATTGCGGCAACTTCACCATAAAAATATCCTCGGCAGAAAGAGCAATCATGGAAACGCTCTATTTAATCCCGCAAAAGCAGACATTCTCTGAAAGTTCTCTACTGATGGAGCACCTAGTGACTCTGCGACCGAATCTTATCCGCGAGCTATTAGAAAGTGCCACCTCCATTAAAATGAAACGACTTTTTTTATATCTGGCGGAAAAGAGTCATCTTCCCTGGCTGAATCAATTGGACCTTTCTAAAGTAGATATCGGCAAAGGCAAGCGGGTAATAATTTCTGGTGGTACTCTAAATAAAAAATATGGGATTACTGTGCCAAAATGAAATCGAATAAAACACCTTACAACCGTCAAGCAGAGTTGATGCTGCAAATTTTGCCTTTTGTCATGAAATGTGATTGTTTTGCTCTAAAGGGTGGAAGTGCGATAAACTTTTTTTTACGAGACTTACCTCGATTATCCATTGATATTGATCTCACATATCTCCCCATCCAAAAAAGAGAGACTACCATTGAAAAAATCAGCGAATCAATGAAAAATATCGCAGAGATGGTAAGCCGAAGCTTTAGAGACCTAAAAGTTATTCCCAGAAAACAATCAAAAACAAATTTATGGCATGGGCTCATCATGCAATTGGATGGCGCACTGGTAAAAATCGAACCTAATTTAATTGTGAGGGGTTGTGTTTTTCCCTGCGAAACAAGACAATTGTCACCCACTGCTGAAAACACATTTGAAATGTCAATGATGATTAAGACACTTTCATTGGCCGACCTCTATGGAGGGAAAATATGCGCGGCACTGGATAGACAACATCCCCGGGATTTATTTGATATAAAACTTTTATTTGAAAATGAGGGATTGACCGAGTCTATCCGAAAGGCATTCATTGTCTATCTTATCAGTCACAACAGACCCATTTATGAACTGTTAGCTCCAAATAGAATTGACATAAAACACATCTTTGATAATGAATTCCATGGGATGACCAATACCCATGTGACACTTGATGAATTAGTAACAATTAGGGAGCAATTGATTTTAAAAATAAAAACCGACCTTACGTTAGAAGAGAAGAAATTTCTTCTGTCCATAAAAAAAAGAGAACCGGACTGGCATTTACTCGGAATTGAGGGGATAGAAAAGCTACCCTCAGTCCAATGGAAATTGCTCAACCTCAACAAGATGAACTGTCTCCAATACCAAAAAGCACTGAATCAACTTCAAAACACCCTGGAAATATAAAACCTTTCCCCTAGCAAACATTTTGATTAAACTTTTGCAAAAGTTTAGCCCCCGGCAGGGCCGCCGGAGGCAAACAATCGATCAGAAACACTCAATGGTTGGAAAAAAGAGTTTGGCGTACCAGGGTTGAGACTTCCTGGTTGACTGCTTTGGAGAGTCGCTTTTGTTCTTTTTTATCCAACTGGTCAAATTGCCCTTGAAAATCTTTGCCGAACTCTTCCCAAATATCAGCGGAAAACTCTTTCATGATCTGCCCAAAATAATCCTGGGGGATCGGATATGGCATCTCACCTTTTTTGGAAAGCACATTTTGCAAACGGTTTTCTGTGATCAGCGCATCCAGTTCTTCTTGTAAAGTAGTAGCTGTTTCACTCAGTGGTTCTTCAGCCGGGCTGGGCGGACGGTTTTTCAGTGATTTACGTTCTTTGAACTTCTCGTTCTTGGATTTTAAAATGACCCGATCTCCCAAGCGAATAAAACGGGCATCAATCGGTTTGATGACGATACCTTCCGCGATATTTTCCGCGATAGGCGGCAAACCGAGCCATTCGGAAATTTTCGAGGGGAAATCATCCGCGTACTGGTTGCACTCTTCCAAGGTTCCCCGGAACAAGGGCCGAGCATAAAAGAATCCGGTTTGCTCAAACAAAGAATTGGTCTCATCTACCGTTAAATACTTGCCATCAACACGAATATCAAAGGCATAAAAAAGATTATCTGGATGATAGAACACCCCTTTCTGCAACCGTTTGGCTGTTTTTACCTTGGGCACATCCGGGTGCGGGTAACTACCACCGAATAATTCACCGTAAACCGCTACTTCTTGGATAGCCGGATTCTGCGCTTTAAGAATCGCATACAATTGCAGCAACTTTTCCCGGTTCACTGCCACCACATCCTGCCAATTGTAAAAATCCATATCAGGTGTCAAAAAAGCGGTTCGGGTTGACGCCAAGACTTCCGCACCATCATAATAGATAGTAAACTGGGCACCGTGAACCTTTTCCATCACTACCCATTCACCACCATCCTTGCCCTCTTCGCGAATGATATCCATGAACTTATCCCGATAGGAATTCTCAATGGATGAATATTTAATAAACTGCATGATCCTTACCTCCTAAATTAAAACAAATGTTAAACAATCGGCCCAAGGGCAATTTTACCCTGTAACCGGTACGTCATTTCATAAAATGGCTATAAAATTCATAAAACATCCGTACTACAACAAAAAATACAAAACACCTATTAAATACCACAAAGCGCGGTAAATATCAACCGCTAGTGGTGAGAAAATGAGGTTAGCAGGGTTGTTATTTTGAAAAAATAATTTTTTCCCCTTTTCATTTCCATTTTTTTTGGTATAATAGAATATGGATAGTGTTGATAAACGTTTCAATCTGCACTAAACACGGAGGTTTTGATGAAATACTATTACATTGCGCCGGAAACTGAAATAGACACTCTGTTCTCTACTGGAGTAATAGCCAAAGGCAAGCCTGAGATTACAATCATCGCCTTAAATGATAATTTCCTGATGTCAAAGTTCATTTTTGATGTCTATGCATACGAGATTCTGGGAGTGGATGTCTACTGTGCCTTTGAGATCATGAAAGAAGGTCTGGAAACAGCTCTCTTCAACAGTCCGATTCATAACACCTTTGCCGAGGTATACAAAGTCATCTACCAACCCCATATCGACAAAAAATTTCTTAAGACTATCAAATCCGATCATACCTATGAAGGAATGGGATTTATCGAAGGCGTTTTCCCAGTAGAAAATCGTGACCGTTTCACCGACGAATATAAAAATAAAATTCTGGAGTACATCAGAGAACTTGGGGAAATGTAAATGATATACATTTCCTTATGTAGGTAGACTGACAACCGGGCGATCAACTTAATCACAGAAAAATGAAACGGAGGGAGACTTGAATGTTTTCTCCAAATTAATAAGGAGTTCTAAGACAATCCCAATGGAAAACGAACCGGAAATAATAATAAAACGGGCCAAAGAAAGCGAATCCACCTTTGACCTGGACTTTGAACACCTGCTTGACCCTGGATTCGCGATTGAAAAGAAAAAAATATTTTACCATCGCTCTTATCGCAAACTTCATCAACCCAGCCTTACCTCTGTAATCGGATCATTGCTGTTGTTAGTAGTAGTGATTGATTTTTTTGTTTTTTTCTTCTATCCTGAAACCACCTTGGGAATATGCAAATTCTCCAAAATCATCCTATCCTCGGCTGTTTCGGAAGACCTGATCGAAATCGTGCCCAAAACATATATCTATGATAACGTGTATATTGTCACTATGCCGGGCCGATACCCGACGTTAAAACTATCCATTATTGTTGCCATCGTGGCACTCATCCTCTTTTATTTGTCGATCTCACTGAAACGAGTCATTGAACCCAAAATCGTGTGGATCATTTTTATCTCCTTTCTTAACCTCGGCTCAGCCATTTATTTCATTTTTTTTGCCGGGTATTTTCCCTATGACCTGGAGATTTTTTCCGAGATGTACATGAAAACAGAAGTCGGTATCTGGGTGATTATTCCCATCAT
Source organism: uncultured Clostridia bacterium (assembly GCA_964502145.1). Lineage (GTDB taxonomy): Bacteria > Acidobacteriota > Aminicenantia > UBA2199 > UBA2199 > CAZCVI01. The sequence goes on along the minus strand of CAZCVI010000010.1, from coordinate 129,977 downwards.
ATTATCAGTAGCCCTGCTGCCCTTCCCGATTAAAATATTTAAAAAATTCATGGTAATCATGCTGACTCTGTGTTACTCGGTGGTGTTTGCCTGTGTCCGTTATATTGTATTCCTTTATTTATTAAGGTATACGACCTACTTGTTTATGGCGCTGATGTTCTTAATGTTAGGTCCCTTTTTGGATTTTATCTATATTGTTGGCAGTTATTCGCTGTGCCTGTCCAAAGCAGGGAAAGAGACACAAAAGAGAATGGAACGATGGAACTGGCTATATTAATATTAAGAGCATATACAGTTTTCGAGATTTTTATCTTATTACTCTATACTATCCGCCATTTTGCCTTTACATTTAACCGCGTATTTGGCGAGCAACGATTGTATTACCAGGACATTGTGGACTCTGAACTGGAAAAAGTGACTGTTTTGGTTCCCATGCATAATGAGGAAGCAGTAGCCCGTGATGTGTTAACCCAATTAACTAAAATAGATTATCCCAAGTCCAAATTCGAGGTGATTCCCATCAATGATCATTCCGTTGATAAAACCCGGGAGATTCTGGACGATTTTGCTGCCAAGTTCCCCTATATCAAACCGCTTCATCGCGATACCGGGGGCCGAGGTAAGCCCCATGGTTTAAATGATGCCATGGACCTCGCCACCGGTGATATTATCATTGTATTTGATGCCGATTATATCCCAGCCAAAGGTATTATCCGCGACATTGCCATTTGTTTTAAAGATCGCCAAGTCGGGGCTGTGATGGGCCGTGTTATCCCCAAAAATACAGGCACGAACATGCTGACCCGACTGCTAGACATGGAACGTTCTGGTGGCTACCAAGTAGATCAACAAGCACGCCACAATATGCTCATGATTCCCCAATACGGAGGCACCGTAGGTGGCTTTCGCAAAGATGTCGCCCTCTGGTTGGGTGGCTTTAACCCTTTTCTACTCACCGAAGACACTGAATTGACCTTTTTACTTTTACTTAAAGGCTGGAAAGTTGTTTATGCCAATAAAGCGGAATGCTACGAAGAATCACCCGAAGATTGGGCAGTGCGCGCCAGACAGATTAGCCGCTGGTCCAGAGGACACACCCAGGTAATGCTCAAATCGTTTTTCCCCCTATTTAAAACCAAACACCTCAACGCCAAAGAAAAAATGGATGGCTCCATGCTGTTGCTTATCTATCTGATCCCCTTGATCATGATCATCGGGATCCCTATATCCATGATGCTTTTTTTTCTCGGTCAGATGAATCTTATTGATTTCATTTTAATATTTATCTTGGTAGCCGCCTATAACTCCTTTGGTAATTTTGCCCCCTTTTACCAGATCGGCACAGCCAACTTTCTCGACGGTGCGACTGACCGCATCAAAATGCTGCCCCTTTTCTTCTTCTGTTTCCTCTTTAATGTGCTCTATATTTCCAAGGGTGCATGGTCCGGGATTTTAGATATTATCTTGAAACGAAACCCGGAATGGCAGAAGACCACCCGCTTCAGAAAACAGGTGTAACCATGGTCATGATCCTCTTCATACTGCTTTTTTTCACCATGGTATCCATCCCCTTTTTTATTGCGCTCAAAGAACTTTTTATTCCCAAAGATGATAAACCCCTTTATATTGATATGTTTTACTCCAAGGACCCCCTCTATTTTGGCAGGGCGTTTCGCAAGATGGTGCGCGAGAAAATCGAAGCAAAATCATTGCCACTGGGTTCTACCATCATTGAATTTTCCAAGCCAGAAGAAGTAGAGATTTTAGAGAATAAATCTTTCCCAGAAAACAGCGTGCAAAACTGTATCTGTTATATTTCGGGGAACTTGGACACGGGCAATAAAACAATGTTAAAAAGGGATATTTATGTTAAAGGCAGCAGTACTATCGGCGAGAGAAATGTGTTACGCACTCTGTTCGGGGAAGGGGAAATCTGGTTGGGCGCGCATTGTCACATTAGCCGATGGGTTTGCAGTGCCACCGATATCGCGGTAGCAGGCAACGCCAATTTGGGCAGAAGTATCTCCTGCCTGGGAAAATTAGAACTGGCGGAAGGATGCAAATTTCAATCTCTGTTTGCCAGACCCGTGATTACTGGCGCGGAAACTGCCGTGGAAAATCCGTCTCACCGTCACCGTATGCCAGTACCACTGGTTAGTGCTTACCCCAAAAAAATTCACGTCGACACTAAAATGACTTGGAGAATAATAAAAAAACACGTGTCCATCAATTGCCGCGATGCCAATGTAATACTTACCCCGGCTCAAAAAATTCTGTTAGGAACAGAGAGCACGAAAAGTTGTTGCGATACAGAACCGGGGATGGGCGCATGCAACGAGGCTTTTTGGAAAGTTACTAGAAACCGTGTCACCCTTGTCCCAGGTAGCCACATAAAAACTAATTTTGTGGCCAGGAAAGAGCTGCATATCCAAGAAAATTGCAAGATATACAGTACTCTCAAAGGCTACAAAGATGTGATTATCGACAAAAATGTTGAGGTACACGGCGATATTTTTGCTGAAGGAGATATTTATATCGGGGAAAATTGCATTATTATGGGCAATGTGTTTTCCCAGTCCCGCGTTTTTATCGGCAATGGCGTTTGGATCAGTCGCCCAGAAGAGATAAAATCGGTGATTGGGAAAAAAAAGATAGAAATAGGAAACTATGTGGTCATATACGGCTATCTTCTGAGTGAAGGAGAGGGAATTGTCCAATGGTAAGCATACAGAATCACTTGCATACCCCATGGTTTCGGCTATTTTTGCTGTTGACCATGGCCCAGTTTCTTTTTGTGACCTGTCATAACTCACCTGAGATTCCCAACCATCATGCATTGGCGATTATATCCCATTATGTCACCCTAAATGAAGGCACCCATACCGTGATCCCCTATCAGGTTAACCTGATGGCATTAAACCTTCTGCAAAAAGAGGGCTCGACCATTGCCAATTCACAGCAAAACATCGGTCACGATACCATTATAAATGAATGCCAGTTATATATTCAATGGGTTTTGAACCACACCAACCCCTCTGATACGCACGGCTTAACCGATACGATTCATAATTACGAGGTTGACCCGGCGGGGAAAGAACATTTTCTAAAAGATGCTGAACCTATTGACCGTACCGCAGCTACATTTATCCTGTTGGTGCAGCGATTTTACCACGTGACCGGATATCGGCAAATGATTTCCCAAGCCAGACAAAAAATCCAGAATATTGCCTATCATATTCCCCATCTTCAAGATGAACAAGATGGATTAATCCGTATCTTACCCGTGGGCAATCGAAAATTACTGGAAAACAACTGCTGGGATTATGCCGCTATGGATGCATTCATCCAATTGGCCACAGAATTCGGTTGGGGCAATGTATCCTTTTATCAAGAAGTACGAGATGAACTCAAAGCAGCTATTTTAGAAGAATTTTACCGTCCCAACCACCACCAATTCTATTGGCGCAAGGATGGTTCAGATCAGAATGCCCAACAATTTGCCAGTGATTGGAATACATTTTATCCCGATAGTTATGCGCAATTATTCCCGCTCTTATTCAATTTAATCCCGCCCGATGATCTAGAAATTGGGACCCAGATATGGGCGAAATTTTGCAGCCTATACCGCGACAAGCTCAATAAACAAGGTAAAACCTATACAGACGTATTGCAACGTATCGTTTTCCAATGGGCCGTCCGGGTCATGGAGCAACGCGATATAAACCAAACAGGGGGATAGCGATGAAAAAAAGAGTGAAACATGTTTTTTTGTTCCTGTTATTTGTGCTGGCTATTTATTATTTAGTTAATCTCCTGCCCATTGATTCCACCGATAAAGGGGATATTAAAGTATTGCTCCTGCACAATCCCGCCCTGTCAAAAACGTTTGGTCATATATTAGATGCCTACCAGAGTGTCTTAGAAGAAGAAGGTGTTCCCTTCAAAATTGTAGCGCCTTCGTTTATTCTTTCAGAAAAACCCGCTGCTATTGTCAAATATTTCCCTGTGATTATCATGCCCGATGGAATTTCCCGGTCATTGCCTTCCGATATGAAATTTTGGGCTAAAGAATACCTCGAACAGGGTGGACATCTTGCCGTTATTTTTGATTCTGGGTCCCAGGATCGCAAGTACGGGTTCTTGGACAGAGGCATTTTTGCCGATTTAGTCGGTCTTAATTATGTCATATACAATAATTTACGTGATTCTAACCTCGCCTATACCAATGGTTATCTCCGTTTTAAAGATGCTGATAGCGCAGCCTATTTCCAGATACCTCCAGGCAAAACCAACGATAAATTCTTTATCACCGGTTATTCTTATGGTCAACTGATCTTTCCAATGGCCCGGGTGACAACTGACCCCTGTCTCAATGAAAAAGATATTTATGCCTATGGTGTCACCGAGAATGGCCGTTCCTTTCCCACCATTATTTTAAAAAAAGTAATATCTGGGAATCTATTGTATGCCAATCTACCCCTCGGTCACTTAAAAGCCAATTCCGATGATTTGTTGATTCGTAGTCTATTGCGAACCTTTCTGTTTACTGTTGCCAAAATACCCCACCTGATGAACACCCCCGGCGGGAAAGGCGGTCTGGTCATTAACTGGCACATTGACTGGAGCGAAGATTGGGAAGGATTGGAATACATGAAACAAAACGGCTTCTTTCCCAAACATATCAAATATTCCATTCATAATACCGCTGGGAATTTCACTGATCGTCCTGGTGACAGATTGGGCTTTGATGCCTATGGCAAAGGACACGATATATTACAATCCGTCGTCAAATATGGCACCCTGGGTTCTCATGGCGGGTGGGCTCATAACTGGTTCTATCAGAATATATTAGATGGTAACTTCGGTAAAAACGAAATCGAGGCCAATATCGTGCGGAACAATAAATGCATGGAATCCATTTCCGGTTATCCTGTGACCGAATACTCTGCTCCCAATGGCGTACATCCCCAACCGTTGGCCACCCGCATTTTAGAACGAAATGGTGTGATTGCCTATTATTATACCGGGGATTCCGGTTCTGCGCCGAACCGTACCTTCTTTGAAAAAAAAATGGTCAGTCCCAATGTAATCGCTTTTCCAGTCTTGCCCTATCGTGAAGTCGCCTCCTTTTTTGAAATGAACCGCGACGGTGTCACCCATAAACAACTCATGGACTGGTTCCAGGGATTACTGGATTTTGTTATCAAAAACCATACCGTCCGACTCATTTACTCCCACTCCTATGACGTGCGCCCCTATTATCCCAGCACTCTCAAACAATTCATCTTAGAAGTCGATAAACAGTGTCAGGCAGGCAAACTCTTGGCCCAACCCATGAGTTATTTTGCCAACTATTTAAAATACTTTTTAAAAGCCAAATGCCGCTTCCACAAGGGGACCACTCACTTGGAACTACGACTCAATCATCCCACCAACCTCAATGGCATAGTAGTCGCCTTACCCGTGGACCAATATGCCCCCAATCCCATCAAGGGGGTAGACATCAAAAAAGAAAAAGAGTATTATTATTTATGGATAACCGAGAATACCGATGAAAAAGTGTTATTCATCCCCTATGCCCATCATTAACCTGCGTGCTCGGCTTCCACTTGAGGATTTGTCTTGAAAAAAAAACTGAAACCCATTTTTATTCTCCTTATTTTCCTGTTCGCCATTTTATATTTGGTCAGCCTTCTGCCCATTGATTCCATGGATAAAGGAGACATAAAAATCCTGATTCTTCACAACCCCAGGCTTTCAGGACCCTTCGGTCATATATTAAACGCTTACCAGAGCGTGTTGGAAGAGGAAGGTGTCCCCTATAAATCGGTGTCACCTGACTTTCTTCTTTCCGAGGACCCCGGGGAAATCGTCCAGAATTTCCCAGTCATCATCATGCCCGATGGTATTTCGCGGTCCCTGCCCTCGGATTTTAAGTTTTGGTGCAAGGAATACCTCAAACAGGGTGGAAATCTCGCCGTTATCTTCGATTCCGGTTCGCAGAATCTCAAAAATCAATTCCTCAACCGGGGCATTTTTGCCGATATGCTCGGTCTCAATTATGTCAGTTACAATCAGATGCTTGATTCAAACCAAGCCTACACCAATGGACACCTCCGCTTTAAAAATGCACAGAGTGCTGCCTTTTTCCAAATCACTCCTGGGAAAATCGACGATAAATTAATTATCACCGGGTACTCTTATGGTCAATTGATCTTTCCCATGGCCAGGGTAAAAGTCGAACTGGAAATAGATAAAAAAAATGTCTATGCCTACGGCGTTACGAATAACGGCGAAACCTATCCAGCGATCATCTTAAAAAAGATATTGAACGGGAATCTCCTGTATGTAAATCTGCCTTTAGGCCATTTAAAAGCAAATTCCGACGATTTTCTCCTACGGAGCCTTATGCGGACCTTTCTTTTTAAAGTAGCCAAAATTCCCCACCTGATGAATACCCCCCAGGGAAAAGGGGGTCTGGTGATCAACTGGCATATCGACTGGAACCTGGACTGGGCCGGATTGGAATATATGAAACAAAACGGCTTTTTTACCCAGAATATTAAATACTCCATTCACAACACTGCCGGTCCTTTTAACGTCCATCCCGGTGATTTAACTGGATTTGATGCCTGTGGGAAAGGTCGAGAGATATTGCAATCCGTGTTGTCTTATGGCACTCTTGGTTCCCATGGTGGTTGGGGGCACGATTGGTTCTACACTAACATCATGAGCGGTCGATTCGGTGAAAAAGAAATTGAATTTAATATCCAGCGCAATAGTAAGTGTCTCGAATCTATTTCTGGCTACCCTATCATTGAATACTCTGCTCCCAATGGCGTGCATCCCCAACCCATTACTACCCAAATTCTCGAACGAAACGGTATTATCGCTTATTATTATACCGGTGATTCCGGTTCCTCACCCAATCGCACTTTTTTTAATAATAAGATGGTCAGTTCCAATGTAATCGCTTTTCCTGCCTCCTCTTACCACGATACCGCCTCGTTTTATGAGATGGACCAGGGTGATGTCACTCCCGAACAGATTCATGACTGGTTAAACGGGTTGTTAAAATTTGTGATAGAGAACCGTAGCATCCGTCTGATTTACTCCCATTCGTATGACATTGCCCCTCATTTTCCAGAAACCGTCAAACAATTTATTGGTAATGTGGATAAAGAGTGCCAAGCGGGCAAACTGCTCGTTCAACCCATGAGTTTTTTTGCCAAATACCTGCACCATTTTTTACAAACCCAATACCGCTTTCACCGTCAAAAGAAAAACCTGCAATTATGGCTCAGTAACCCCGCCGGATTAAATGGTATCGTGGTCGCGCTACCCGTGGACCAATATACACTCGGTACCCTCCCCGGCGTGATTATCGAACGCGAAAAAGACTATTATATTCTTCGGATAACAGAAAATGCCAATGACAAAATTTTATATATTCCTTATGCTTCTCATTAATTTGTGGTGCTTGTGTAGCCTGTCTTGCGCCCCACTCAGAATGAACAATAGCGAGCTACCCCCAGAGGAACTCCCTACCGGCCATCCGGCCCTCGAAATCTTAGGCAAATACATGCCACACAACCCCCAACTGAACTTGGTTATACCCTACCATGTCAACCTGATGGCATTGGACCTGTTGCGTACCCCATCTACCAACAATCTTAGTTTGGTAAAAAAGTACATGGATTGGTACCTCAGCCATTTAAACTATCCCGACTTGTACGGCACTACCGGCAGTATTTATGATTACGAGGTATTGGCCGATGGTCGCGAAGTGTCATTAGCATCCATGGATTCAGTGGACAGTTACGCTGCTACGTTTATCATGCTGGTGGAAAAATACAGCGCGGTGGCCAACGATTCTTTATTTCCCGAACAAAACCGCCAAAAACTAGAAGATATCGTTTATCTGATTCCCTATTTGCAACAAGCCGATGGGTTAACTATCGCTCTGCCCAACACGACTGGTAAATACTTGATGGACAATTGCGAGGCTCTCGCTGGTATCGACGCCTTTGTTACCCTGGGCGAACGACTCGGCTGGGAAAGCCGCGACTATTACAAAAAACTCCATGCCACGTTGCTTCATGCGATTGAATCGCTCTTTTATAATCCCAGTCTTGGCAACTATTACTGGCTCATTGATGGGAACAATATTCCTATTTCATCATGGAACATATTTTATCCCGATTCCTATGCCCAGTTATTTCCTATCTTATTCGGGATCATCACCGATAAAAACAGAAAAATTGCCATCTGGAACCAGTTCCACCAGAGTCACCAGAACATCCTCGAAGCACTCCCCGTTGAACAACGCATTATATATGAATGGACCAAGGAGGTTATATTTAAATGAAAATAATGATCAGTCTCGGCACACGACCCGAAGCCATTAAACTCGTACCCCTGATTTTTAAGCTGCGTGAAACCCACGACGTGCGCATCGTATCTTCCGGGCAGCATGATTTGTTACTCAACCAGGTATTGCAGTTCTTTAAAGTAGACGCTCATTACCATCTTAATTGTATGGGCAATGTGCCCAACCTGGAGAAACTCTCCATGAATATTATCGACACCATGGGTGGTGTCATGGAAAAAGAAAAGCCCGACATGGTTATTGTTCAGGGTGACACCATGACCGTGTATCAGACCGCTTTTGTCGCGTTTCTCAGAAAGATTCCCGTTGTTCACCTTGAAGCCGGGTTAAGAACCTATCAAAAGTTTTCCCCTTATCCCGAGGAGATGTTGCGTTTACTCGTGGGCCGTCTTGCTGACATCCATCTTTGTCCCACCGTTCAAGCCCGCGCCAATTTACTCGCTGAAGCCGTGCCCCGTGACCGTATCCTCGTGGCCGGTAATACTGTTGTCGATGCCCTGCACATGGCCGAAAAAATGGTGCAAGAAGAAAATGTCTTCAAAGAACTGGCCCCCTTCCATTATCCTGTGGACCGTTTGCAGCAAGGTGCGCAAACCGTGCTATTAACCGTTCATCGCCGCGAAAACATCGGTCAACCCATGATCAACATTTGCCGCGCCGTCAAATATCTGGCCAAAACGTTCCCACACATCATTTTTACCTGGGTGTTGCACAAGAACCCAGAGGTCCGCCGTCTGATCTTAGAAGAAACCAAGGATCGCACCAACAATTTTGTTATGATTGAGCCCGTGTCGTATGAATCCTCTGTTTATTTTATGAAGAAGAGTTTCCTGATGATGACCGATTCCGGTGGTATTCAGGAGGAATCCCCCACTTTTGGAAAGCCTGTGATCGTATTACGTGAGTCTACTGAACGACCTGAGATTGTTGATAGTGGCATTGGTTTTGTAGTGGGACCGGGAATCCCAGAACAGCGGATCATTGATCTCTTCATGAACCTCCATAATGATAAAGCGTTGTACAAATCCATTGCCGCCAAAGGCAATCCTTTTGGTGATGGCAAAGCGTCAGATCGTATTGCCGCTTGGTTTGACAATACCAGTTTGAAAACCTTCATCCGCGATTATCCCCAATCCGCTTCGCAAATCTTGGATAGCAGTGGAATTGAAGAGTTCACATAAACACAAACGAAAAAAAAAGAGAACCAGTATGAATCAAAAAAATAGAGTGTCAAGCATTTTAATTCTCTCCCTGTTTTTCGGGGTCGCTTCCGGGGTCATTCGTGCCCAAGAACAGCCAGAACCCAAAAAACAAGAAGTAAAACAGGAAGTAAAACAAGACGTAAAAATAGAACCAGCCCCAAAAGTGCCCAAGCGCGTCAAGCATCGGTTTGAATTCCTGTACATGTGGGAATTCTTGTTCCCAAAAGCCGAATATGGCAAACCATGGAAAAGCATGTATCTTCATTATTATGGTTTCCCCAGTGCCACGTTCAACTATTTCGCCCATTTTGGTACCGTGTATCGGGAGGGAAAAAACGATTACATTGGGATTATTGGTTCTGCACGGGATTGGACCCCGTGGTTTTACACCTATGCTGCTGTTGCCATGGGAACAGTGGCCGATTATATGCCAAAGTTCAGGTACGATCTCGATTTGAATTTTAAGTGGTTGAAGAACAAGAGCCTCGTATGGACTCTTGGTATCGCCTCAATTAAATATCATCAGGTTGGTCAAGACCTTGTTTTGTCTTCAGGCCTCACCTTGCATTTACCCAAATGGGTCATGGAGTACCGTTTATTTCGCAACCGCAGTAATCCCGGTAATGTTAGATCATGGACTCATCTTGGCAGTATCGGTTATGGTGCTGAAAAAAAATGTTGGACTTATTTCACCTTTTCCAAAGGCAGTTTGGCTTACCTTGCCCTTTATATCAACACCCCCGAAGAAATCAGGCAAAGTGCCATCAATCTTTCTGCTATTCATCGCCAATGGGTAACTAAGAACCTCGGCTTCTGGGTAGAACTCGATTATGTGAAATTAAAAGAGGTCTATGACAAACTCGGTGTTTTTGCCGGCTTGTTCTGGGAACTGTAAATTAAACAAAGGAGATTGTGATATGAAAAGAAATTTTGCTCTCTGCGTTGTTTTTCTGTTGTTAACCGTAAACCTGTCCGCCCTCACGACCATTGAAGTCGACATGATGAAAAAGGGCGTCTTCGCCCAACGTAGACAAGTCTTTATGGACAAAATGGACGGTGGTATTGCCATATTAAAAGGCGCTGAACACGTGATCCGCAATAACGATATCGAATATGAGTTCAGACAGGACAGCAATTTTTACTATTTAACCGGATTTGAAGAACCTGGGGCCATTCTAGTTCTGATCCCCGGAAAAAAAGACGATAAAACCGATGAGCCAGGAAAGTTCATCCTGTTTGTCGTTCCCAATAGTCCCATGCGTGAAATGTGGACCGGAAAACACGATGGTGTAGACGAAGCCAAAACAGTCTACGGTGCCAATGAAGCCTATCCGGTGACAGAGTTCGACACCAAGCTACGGACTCTGTTAATGTTCAAGGAAAAAATTTACTGCAACTTTAGCCAAGACGAATTGCTTCAAAAAATTACCGACAAGATCAAACATCATGCTGGTTTTGAATCCATCCCATTGTTAGACCCCCGGCCCCTCCTGGGAGAAATGAGACAGATCAAGAGTGCCGATGAATTAAAACTCCTGCAAAAGGCAGTGGATATTACCAGTGCCGCTCAACAAGAAGCGATGAAAGCATTGGTTCCCGGCATGTACGAGTATGAAGTCACCGCTATTCTCAATTACGTCTTTGGCAAAAATGCCTCGCCCAGGTCCGGTTGTATGTTTATTGTCGCTTCAGGCCCCAATAGCGCCGTGATCCATTATAATAGCAACAACCGGCAAATGCAAAAAGAAGATCTGTTGCTCATTGACATCAGTGCTGAATACGGCTATTATGCCGCCGACATTTCCCGCACGTTCCCTGTCAGTGGCACATTCAGCCAAAACCAAAAAGACATCTATAATATCGTATTAAAAGCCCAGGAAAAAGCCATAAAAAATATAAAACCCGGGGTGGGTCTCAGGGAAGTGATGAACTATGCCATTGACGAATTAAAAGATGGCCTGTTTAATCTCGGATTGATTACCGATAAACAGAGCCAGTGGCAAACCATGGTCTGGATTTTTTCCACTGGAATAAGCCACTCGTTGGGAATCGATATTCATGATGTAGAGGGTTCCGAATTCAGGAGTCCTAAAGGTCGCATCCTCGAACCAGGAATGGTCTTCACTGTTGAACCGGGAATCTATATTAATGTCGACATCCTGGATAAAATCCCCTCTCTCGCACCCCCATCAATCCCCAAAGAAGAGATCGCCGCCTTTGTTGCAAAAGTCAGACCCATTGCCCTTAAATATAAGGATATTAGCGTCAGGATTGAAGATGATGTCGTGGTGACCGAAACTGGCTATAACGTCTTATCCGCCAGCACGCCCAAAACAGTGGCCGAAATCGAAAAATTAATGAAACAACAAAGCCACTTTAACAAATAGCAAAAAATGGTGCTCCAGCACCCGCCACAATGTCCAGAAACCTTTTCCAAAAAAAAGGTTTCTGGATTTCATCGTCCACACCGTCCATATCGTCCATATCGTCCATATCGTCCATTCCCCATTCTAAACAAAAAACAATTTTAACAAACTAGAACCGAACATCTTGACAAATTCGTCTATTCATGGCATATTGTATCAAAACGCAGGCGTAAAATATTACTGCATCGTTGACCCTGTAAACTCCACTGCCGAAGTATATACGTTGCGAGATAATGAAAAAGAGTATCACCGGGCCGGTGAGTTTCAAAGGGAAGGAATATCTTTCGATATCGGTAACTGCTGTTTCACCTTTGATTTCGGGAAGATTTTTAAACTATCGTAAGTTCTTAAATAAACAACCCATTCAACGCTGGTTTTCAACACGGCTGAATATTTTTTTCGGATTAAAGGAATTCAGTTGCGCCGCTAACATTCCGGCCATCATCAAGCAACAACCAATCAATGCTCGTAAAGAGAGCGTTTCATGTAATACTATCCACCCACCTATCGCCGCAAAGACCGCTTCTAAGCTCAGAATAATAGCCGCATAGGTTGGATTCGCTGTTTTTTGTACATAAATCTGTATCGTGTACGCAATGCCCGCTGAAAGAAAGCCGCCATAACACAACGGATAAATCGCACTCATAATACCACTCATCGTCATTTTTTCAAATATAAAAGCCGCGCTAAAACTGAGCAACGAACAGACAAAAAGCTGCTGTTGCGCCAAGTGAACCGCGCTGATTCGTGGTGAAAGATACCCCGTTAACTGCACATGAACCGCCCAGCATACCGCCCCCCCTAACATGATCACATCACCAAAGGCAATCTTAAAATCCGCTGTTACACTTAAGAAATACAACCCCACCGTGGCCAAAATCACCCCCCACCATAACGTGGCTTTTAATTTTTGTTTCCAGAATAACCCCAGAAGCGCTACAAACACCACGTATAATCCCGTGATAAACCCCGCTTTGCCTGCCGTTGTATGCACAAGACCTATCTGTTGTAACGACGCACCAGCAAACAAAACCACTCCCAGCAACACACCACCATAACTTTTCTGCCAGCTTTTAATCCGTGTCACTTCAAGTTTATTCTTTTTCCGCTGTCTTTGCTCATACCATACCAACGCGAAAAGCGAGAGGCCCCCCAACCCAAAACGAATTGCATTAAACGTATAAGGACCGATAAAATCCATGCCCATCCGTTGCGCCACAAAAGCGAAGCCCCAGATGATCGCTGCCAATAACAACAGTAAATTCGTGCGTAATTGAATGTTTTTCATTATTTTATTATTCCAATTATTATTCCAAGAAGTGTTGACAGTAATTCATATTATACTATCAAACCCTTGTTTTTACAAGGGTTTTTCAGTACCTAAATCCACTGCCAAGTTTGAGAAAAAACTGGACTATCTGGACTATCTGGACATACTGGACATTCTGGACTTCACAAAACCTTTGATTTTTCAAGCTTGTCCAGTAAGTCCAGTATGTCCAGATAGTCCAGTGTGCCACGGTAGCTTAGGGGAAAATCCTTCCTTTACTTCTCTTTTAATCCAGATTGTGATATCATCCTATCCATGATCTTAATTTCAGGAGTAAACCATGAAAAAATATAATGTAGTATTATTTATCGTCTTATCCACCCTGTTCTCCCTTCTTTTAACCGCCACTCCCAAACGCGAGGGATGTACCACTGCTATTATTAGCCCTGCTGCTTCCGCTCAGGGTGTCCCCATGCTCTGGAAAAACAGGGATACCGATTACCTGTCCAATAAAGTTATCTATGTTCAAGCCGAGCCTTATAGTTACCTCGGCTTGATCAATAACGAGGAAACTTCCGGTCGTTTTGTCTATTCTGGCCTCAATTCTGAAGGTTTCGGAATCATGAATTCCGTCGCTTACAACCTCCTCAACAATAAGACCGATATGCAGGACCTCGAAGGACTAATCATGGCCGAAGCACTCAGAACCTGCCGTACTGTCGATGATTTCGAACAATTTATCAAGAAAAACCAGGGTGAAACCATGGGTAGTCTCGCCAATTTTGGTGTCATTGATTCAGAAGGACATGCCGTGATCTTCGAAGTATCCAATTGGACCTATAAAAAATACGATACCCTGGATACTGAGAAAAAATTCATGGTCAATACCAACTTCTCCCGTAGCGGAAAAGAGGGAAAAGGCGCCGGATACCTACGCTTCGAACAAGCCACCGCTTTATTCGCAGAATTAAACGGCCAAAAGATCACCCATGACTATATTTTCCAAAACATTGCCAGAAATTTCGGTCACCCGTTACTTAAACATCCCACTCTCGCTGAACTGGAAAACACCCCCGGCACTCCCACCCTGTGGCTTTACACCAATGATTGCATCAATCGTCCCTCCACAGCCGCAACCGTAATCATCAATGGCAAAATACCCGGTGCTAAAGATTCCATGGCTACTTTCTGGGTACTTCTGGGTGAACCTGTCACCTCTATTGCCGTTCCCCTCTGGGTGGAATCCAAAACATCACCCGCTCCACTCTGCGAGGGCAAGGATGCCCCTATTGCCATTGAATCACTGCGGATAAAAAAAATAATCAGACCCTCCCATGAAGGCAATAAAGGAAATTATATGGCCGCCACCAAACTGCTCAACCAGGAAAAAACAGGCTTCCTCCCCTTACTTAAAACCACCGAACAAGAAATATTCCAAGAGACCTCCCAATTCCTAAAAACCAAACACTCCACTGTTGAACTGGCCGAGTTCCAAACTAAAATGGCGCAAAAAGCCTTGGATACATTGAAAAAAATAAAATAAAAAATATAATATCATGCCCGAATTACCGGAAGTAGAAACCATTGTTCGCGAATTGTGGCCCATTCTGTGCGGTAAAACCATCGAAAAAATCCAGGTCCTGTGGCCACGCACCGTGTATAATGATGAAAAGGGGTTCACTGAAGCATTAACCAATAACCCTATTGTGAATGTAGAACGCCGGGGCAAATATATCTGTTTGCTCTTGGAAAAAGGTGAAACCCTGACCATTCATCTGCGCATGACAGGGAAGCTCGTGTTCCAAACCGCAGAAAAAGACTTAAAGCACACACGTGTCATCCTCCAATTTACAGATGGTGCCATTCTTTATTTTATTGATACCCGCAAATTTGGGAGAATGCAATTGTGGCCTGCCACCCAGCCATTGTTGACCGGGTTGGGTAAGGAACCATTGGAAGAAAAAACAGTGTTTCAAGCCCTCTCCGTCCTGAAATCGCGGCGTGCTATCAAAACAATATTGCTGGACCAGAGAGTACTGGCCGGTGTAGGCAATATTTATGCCGATGAAGCCTTGTTCCGGGCAGGCATTCACCCCCTGACACCCGCCCACAAAGTCAGCAAGCCAAAACTTAAAAAGCTAAGCCACCATATCCCCGAAATCTTGCTTGCTGCCATCGAGAATAAGGGCACGACCATCTCCGATTATCGCCGCACTGATCGCCAAGCAGGGAACAATCAATCATTCTTAAAAGTATACGGACGTCACCACCAACCCTGTTTTACTTGCCAGACCCCTATTGTTCGTTTGACCATCAATGCCCGAGGTTCCCACTTCTGCCCTAAATGCCAACCCGCATGAGTATTTCCATTGGGGTGAATTTTACATATTTGGTGAATATTTGTGTCCTCGATTGGACTTTCCACCCTTTTTGTAGAATTTCCAACGAATTCATTGGAATTTGAACGCAAGCGTTGGTTTTTCAATGAATTCGTTGGAATTTGAACACTATCGTTGGTTTTTCAATGAATTCGTTGGAATTTGAACGCAAGCGTTGGTTTTTCCATGAATTCGTTGGAATTTGAACACTAGCGTTGGTTTTTCCATGAATTCGTTGGAATTTGAACACTAGCGTTGGTTTTTCCATGAATTCATTGGAATTTGAACGCTAGCGTTGGTTTTTCCATGAATTCGTTGGAATTTGAACGCTAGCGTTGGTTTTTCCATGAATTCGTTGGAAATAGTACCCACACATAAATTCTCCATTATCCACGAAAAAATAGGTTCCACTTTTCTTAGTATACTCTGAATCGCTAAAATTTTCAACCACTTTTTAAATTATCCAGCAATTCTTTTTTTTCCTTCGTATCACAACTCCCCACTTGGCAGTCAGATTCTTGAAAATGCATGGACGATGTGGACTTTGTGGACGATGTGGACCGAAAACAAACGCATTTTTTTTGTCCACATCGTCCACTCAGTCCACTCGGTCCACTCTGTCCACAACGATTTCAAAAATTTGACGGTGGATTTAGGCCTCTTTTTTTTTCTTGCGTTTGCCAACAGGATATGGTATAATAAAACTAGCGAATAAAATTCTCCAACTATTCAGAAGCTTGGTGTTTTATTCCAAACCTAAGTAAGTATACCCTATCTTTGTAAGACAGCTAATCAATTCAAAAAAAACACACAACCAAAGAATTAAACCAAGGAGCAACCAATGAAAGAAAAAATCACAGCTTTTCTATCCCCATTTCTCATCCTTCTGATTCTGGGACTATTCATCCCTTTAGGAGCAATCGCCCAGGACGTAACATCCGTCAATTTACCGGGCGGTGAACTGGAAATCTACCCTCAAATCGGCTTGGCCGTGTTGAACAATACGCTTTATTTTAAAGCTTACAACCGCGTCCTTGACACCAACGATTTGTATCAATACGATGGCACGACCTCGCCCCAAAAAGCCTCTGGTATGCCCCAGTATTTTAACCTGTTCGCCCTTAGCCTGTATAACAACCAGATTTACCTGTTGGAAGATATGGTCGGTATCTACGGCTATGATGGCATAAATGCTCCCACCATGATTTCCAGCGACCAAATGAGCGGTCCTTTTGTAGAGTTTAATGGCAATGCGTTTTTATCCTATTACAAAACCGGTTATGGCTGGGAACTATGCCAATGGGACGGCATTAACTCTTCCATATTGGCCGTGGATATTTACCCCGGCACCAATGGTTCCAACCCACATGACCTCTATGTTTACAATGGCAAACTCTATTTTTCCGCCACCACTGCCACGGGTGAGAAAACCTTTGCCTATGACGGCGTCAACCTGACCACTATCACCAATACCGGTGGCAGGAACTTTATCGCTTTTGATGGCAAATTGTATTTTTGGGCTTACGTCAGCCCCTATTACCAGTTATGGGCCTATGATCTTAATAACTCTCCGGTCCAAGTGGGGAACTTCTCCAACCCATATGCCAGTGATTTTGAAGTATTCAACAATCGCCTTTATTTTTTTTCCGATCCCGAAAATGCCGAGGCCGAATTATGGTCCTATGACGGCACCAACGCACCTACAAAATCCAATAATATTCCCCAACCCGCCAATCCTGGTTTTGGTGCCATTGACGCCGGGCCTTTTACCGTGCTGGACGGCAAACTCTATTTTTGTCTCCACAACAATTATGATAAAGCAGAACTCTGGAACTGCGATAACACCAATAGCGTTTCCTTCCTCGCTGAAATTCCCGCCAATAGTACCACCCAATCCAGGGTTACTGACCTATTCAGCATGAATGGAAGCCTCTACTTTGCCACTGAAAGAGGGCTGTGGAAATATTCCAGTTCGCCTTTTTCCGTGCTTTCACCCAATGGTAAGGGACAGTGGCAGGTCGGCTCAACACAGATGATCACCTGGACAGCCCCGGTATCCGTTACCCAGGTCAATATCGAGTTATCCACGGATAATGGCAGCACTTGGGCCACATTGGCAGCCTCCGCGCCTAATTCTGGTGCCTATCAGATACTCACGCCCAATACCCCTTCCTCCTGGTGTCTGATTAAAATCAGCGATGCCAATGGTCCCTCTTTTGATGTCAGCAATGCCGCCTTTACCATCAAAGAACTATCAAGCATCACCGTCACCACTCCCAATGGTGGCGAATATTTAATGGTGGGGACCAATCCCCAGATTCAATGGACTTATTCAGGACTGAGCGATTCCTCCCAGGTGATCATCGAAGCGTCCCAGGACGGCGGAGCCACCTGGAACACCAACGGGTTGTCGTCATTCCCCACCTCTATCTCCCAGGGTTTCACCAATTGGGCAATCGAGGAAAGCATGACTGGCAATTCCTGCTTAATCCGGGTCCGTGAAACTTCGGGAATAGCTTCCGATACCAGCGATGCGCCGTTTGTGATCGGTGCCATGAAATATCTAAACTTCACCCTTCCCACCCCATTAATATGGACCGAGGGTTCCACCCAGCCCATAAGATGGGTATCCACCGGCACCATGCCTTTATTAATACTGGAATATTCAACCGATGAGCAACAAACATGGAACATGATTAGCAGTGTGGTTCCCAATACCGGTGAATACTCCTGGCTGCTCCCGAATATTCCCAATAATCCCGCCAGTCAATGTGTCTTAAGAATAACCGATCCCCAATCCACCCTGTCGGTAATCAGCACACCCTTTACAATCATTGGTCCCGAAGATTGCATTCCCCTGGCCGAACGTAACGCGCTAATCGCGCTGTACAACGCCACTGGCGGTGATAGTTGGACCAATAAAAATAATTGGCGCCATCCCGATGACCCGCAACAATTTAATGTCCATGGTTCGGAAAGTTTATGGTATGGTGTGACCTTAAGTGCCGATTTAAAACATGTCATCAAATTAAATTTAAGTAATAACTGGGTCAGCGGTCCAGTTCCTGATCTCAATAACCTAACAGAATTAACCGAATTGGTTCTCAGTGCAAATAATCTCGCTACCGGGACCGCTGACATTTTCAGCAACCTCCTCCATTTAACCGTATTGGAACTTAATATGAATGGGTTTACAGGCCCCCTTCAGGGGTTAAACAACCTGGTCAATTTAACCCGGCTGGAGCTTAGTAACAATGATTTTAGCGGCACCATTCCCGAATTGACCAACCTGACCGGGTTAACCAAATTGGACCTTGCAGGCAACAATCTCAGCGGCGCCATTCCCAGCTTTAGTACACTGGTCAATTTAACCAGTTTAACCCTCACTTCCAACGTCCTCTCCGGTTCCATTCCCAGCTTTGCGAATCTCGGCAATCTCACCCAATTGCGCTTGGGTTCCAATCAGCTCACCGGCACCATTTATCATTTAAATAACCTTACCCAGTTAACCACCTTGACGCTGGGAAGTAACAATTTTAACGGTACCATTCCCAACTTCTCTAATCTGACCGGATTAACCCGGTTAGAGCTGCAAATGAACAGTTTTACCGGGTCTGTTCCCACATTCACCAGCCATCCCAATTTAACCTATTTATACCTTGGTAAAAACCAGCTTTCCGGTTCCATTCCAAATCTCGGCAATCTCCCCAATTTAACCGAATTAAGTTTAAGCAACAACCAACTCTCCGGTACTATTCCCGACCTCCAGTACCTATCCAATTTAAAAAATTTATATTTGGATGGAAACCAGTTAACCGGCACCATTCCTGACTCGCTTCTGTTCTTATCCGCTCCTGGCAAAAACGCCATTTGCCTGCTCAACTGGAATGCCTTAACCACTGCCAACACCACCTTGATCAATTGGTTGAGTACCATCGACCCCAATTGGGCCACCAAGCAAACCACAGCGCCCACCGCGTTAACGATAGCCGATGTAACCGCTTCCAGTCTTCAACTTTCCTGGGATAATAGCACTCTTTCCCCCAACATCAACGGTTATATGATTTACCGTAGCACCACGTCGGGAAACGATTACCAATTGATTGAGACCATCACTAGCAGATCCCAAACCAGCTATACAGCCACAGGTCTGGCTTCAGAAACCACCTATTACTTTACTATCAAATCCTTTACCAGTCCCTTCAGCTATAACCAGAACACGGTGATCAGTGAAGCCAGTGCCGCAGTATCCGCCACCACCATCCAATCCAAGAGTATCACCCTCACCTCACCCAATGGTGGCGAAAGCACCGAAGTCGATGTCATCCTTCCCATTACCTGGAACTATACCGGTTCCATTCCCAATGTAAAAATCGAATATTCCACCGATGCTGCTTTTACTTGGACCACCATTGCCGCCTCCACCAGCAACACCGGATCATACAATTGGACCGTGCCCAATACACCCGCCAACATGTGTTTGATTAAAGTTAGCGATGCTGCCGGTACAAGCACCGATTCCAGCAATGCCTATTTTACCATTTTAGCTCCCCTCACCTTCACCCTGCTCACCCCCAATGGTAGCGAAAGCTTAGAAACAGGCACCAACAAAACCATCTCCTGGAGCAATTCCAGAAACGTGGCCAATGTCAAACTCGAATATACCACCGATGGTGGCACATCATGGAACATCATCAGCGCTTCCACGCCCAATACTACCGGCACCTATGTTTGGACCGTGCCCAATACCCCCTCTACAAATTGTTTGGTCAAAGTTAGCGATGCTGCAGGCACAGCCTTTGATACCAGCAATGCCCCATTTTCCATCTTAACCGCCCGTTCCATCACCCTCCTCACTCCCAACGGTGGCGAAAGTACCGAAGTAGATGCCATTCTTCCCATTACCTGGAATTATACCGGTTCCATTCCCAATGTAAAAATCGAATACACCACCAACGGGGCTGGCACATGGACCACCCTTACCCCTTCCACCACCAACACCGGTTCATACAATTGGACCGTGCCTAATACACCCGCCAACATGTGTCTCATTAAAGTTAGTGATGCTGCCGGTACAAGCACCGATTCCAGCAATGCCTATTTTACCATTTTAGCTCCCCTCACCTTCACCCTGCTCACCCCCAATGGTAGCGAAAGCTTAGAAACAGGCACCAACAAAACCATCTCCTGGAGCAATTCCAGAAACGTGGCCAATGTCAAACTCGAATATACCACCGATGGTGGCACATCATGGAACATCATCAGCGCTTCCACGCCCAATACTACCGGCACCTATGTTTGGACCGTGCCCAATACCCCCTCTACCAATTGTTTGGTCAAAGTCAGCGATGCCGCAGGCACAGCCTTTGATACCAGCAATGCCCCATTTTCTATCGTCACCGCCCGTTCCATCACCCTCCTCGCTCCCAACGGTGGCGAAAGTTTCGAGATTGGTGCCACTCTACCCATTACCTGGAACTATACCGGTTCTATTGCCAATGTAAAAATTGAATACACCACCAACGGGGCCAGCACATGGACTACCCTTACTCCTTCCACCAGCAACACCGGGACATACAATTGGACCGTGCCCAATGCACCCGCCAACAATTGTTTGATGAAAATTAGCGATGCCGCAGGCACATCCACAGATTCCAGTAATGCCGTTTTTACTATATTGGCGCCCCTTGTTCTCAACGTGATAACCCCCAATGGTGGCGAAAGTGTAGAGGCAGGGAACACCCATACCATCGCTTGGACCAACAACCGTAGCGTCTCAAATTTAAAAATCGAGTATACCACCAATAATGGTAGTTCATGGAACACCATCATCGCATCCACTCCCAATACCACCGGATCATATTTATGGTCCGTTCCCAACACTCCCTCAGCCAATTGTTTGGTCAAAGTCAGCGATGCCGCAGGCACAGTCTTTGATACCAGTAATGCCACATTCACCATCACCCCCCCCAGAACCCTTACCCTCACCGCCCCCAATGGTGGACAATCTTGGAGCGAAGGCACCACCCAATCTATTACCTGGACCTATACCGGCCCAATCGCCTACGTGGCCATCAGTTATTCCATTAACAATGGTTCCACCTGGAATACCATTCAATCTTACATGACCAACACCGGCAGTTACTCCTGGGTGATTCCTTCAGTCGATTCCACCACCTGCTTAATCAAAGTCAGTGACGCTGACTCCTCGGTAACAGACATCAGCAACAGCACCTTCAGCATCTGGCGTTCCCCCTCCATCACCGTGACCGCGCCCAATGGCGGCGAATCCTGGAAAAAGAGCACTACCCATCCCATTACCTGGACCTCTACTGGCAATATCTCCACCGTAAAACTCCAATACACCTTAAATGGCGGCACCAGTTGGACCACCATCACTACTTCCACCGCCAATACCAGTACTTACCAATGGCTGTTACCCAGCGTCAGCAGCAACAAAACAGCCTGTAAAGTAAAAATCATTGCCAATGGTGTAACTGCCCAAGACACCAGCAATGCCAATTTCACCATTTTGAAATAACGTATTGTCTATGCTATAGAACAAAGCGCATCCGGCCCCACCGGATGCGCTTTTTTTGTTTTTTTCCTGTTAACCTGGATTCACCGCCAAGTTTCAGAAAAAACTGGACTATCTGGACATTCTGGACTTACTGGATTTCACAAAACCGTTGATTTTTCCAGCTTGTCCAGTAAGTCCAGTATGTCCAGATAGTCCAGCGTGCCACGGTTATCCGGGGTTCTTTTTAAACCTTGGTGGTGGATTTAGGTTAAGCAGGCCTTACTTGACAAATTCCATTGATTGAAATATGATTAGAGCATGAATAAAACTCAATTGAATGCCACCAATAAACCATATCAAAAGCCAAAACGACTGTTTGAAAAATCAGGTACAGTCCATCCAGAAGACGCCTATTATGTTATTTTGGAAGGGGTCACCAACACGGATAAGAAAAATATTCAAACCATGATCGACCATGGCCGGTATTTTTCAATTTTTGCTCCCAGACAAAGTGGCAAAACCACCTTTCTTGAACGAGTGAGAACAGAATTACACCGGGATAAGACTTATGCGATTATATTACTGAGTTTTCAGGACTATAAAAATCTAAGTAAGAAAGAGTTTTATTCATTGATTGAAACGGATCTGTATACACAATTAACCCATCGACTAAAAGAGGTCGGGTGTGATAAGGCCAATACCGTATTCCAGTTTTTAAAGAATCACCATTTAGACGACAACATCTCTTTCAGGTTGCTGTTCGAGGGATTAAACGAGATACTGCAATTCAAAAAAATCGTCGTTCTTATCGACGAGTTTGACGGGATTCCAATCAAAGAGTTAGAGGATTTTCTCGCATCAATACGAACGTTATATTTGAAATACAAATCAGATCAACCCAAAGCGCTCTATTCCGTCGGTTTGATTGGCATTCGTAATATTACCAAGCTCGTGGTGGGCGGCGTATCGCCCTTTAATATCGCCGATCATGTGAATCTTCCTCCTTTTTCGCTGCAAAATGTCCATGATCTCTATGCCCAATACACCGCAGAAACGAACCAGCCCTTCACCAATGAGGCTGTACAAAAAGTCCATGCCGAAACGGCAGGGCAACCCTGGCTGGTCAATCGCTTGGGAACCATTTTAACCATGGATGTCAAACCCAACACGGTGGAACCGATCAATGACCAAGATGTGGATAAAGCCATCCAGCTTTTGCTCAAAGAAAATAATCAGCATTTCGACAATCTTTCCGAGAAAGCGCACCAGTATAAAGAGACCTTCATTGAAATCGTGTTTGATCATGTCGAATTTAATCCCGAAAATAAAGATCAATCATGGCTGGAGCAGTTCGGTTTAATCAAGAATCACGACGGTAAAGCCGTCGTGGCCAATTCCATTTATAAAGCACGTTACGTGAATGCGTTTTTCAAAGAAGTAGACGCCAACGATGTGATACCCCCGCAAAAATATGAATTACCGGGCCAGCGCTTGGATATGAAAAACATCCTCTTGGATTTCGATCAATATATTTCACAAATCGGTGTGGTGGCTTTTTATAAAGAGAAGCGGCCCACTGAGAAAACCGGCCAGTTCCTATTGACCGCGTGGCTTTACCAGTTTGTCAAAGGTGGTGGCGGCGAGTTGCGTTATGAAGTCAGGTCCGGGTTCGGGGTGATGGATATTATCTTATCTTACAAGGGAAAAAGATATATTATCGAGACCAAAATGAATCGCCAGAAAAGTATCACCCGTTTACTTAACCAGGGCATTGCCCAGTTAGCCAGCAAATATCTGGCCACCGAGTTTTGCCAGGAAGGATATCTGGTGATTTTTGATACCCGGACACCCGTCGGAGATGAATGTATACCCCAGGATTATCCCGCAGGCGATAAAACAGTCACCAGTTTTATCATCGGTATAGGTCGCACCGATCTATAAAAAGACTAAAGGATTATTGTACTGGAAAACGATGCTATTTTCAAAAGATGGCAACCCAAAAAGAATATAGGAAGAAATAGTTTCTGAACCGTGATGCGTCGGATTATCCGATGACCGGGATTCCCAGAATGGAGCAGAATGCCAAATTGATGGCCGTTGAGTGTTCACAGAAATAATACGCAAAATGAGAATTGCTGGGATTTTATGATGAAACTTGAACGGATTCGCCATTGTATGATATAATCCCATTATCATGGAACAACCAAAAAAACCTGTAGATAAAGTAGAACAACAGTTTGATTTAAAAGTATTTATCACCCAAAGCAAGGATACCACCTGCGATGAATGTGGCGAAACCCTCGGACCTAATGCCTGGATTTTTCTGAACGGTGAAAAAGGTGCCAACTGCCTTTCCTGTGCCGATCTCGATCACCTTATTTTTCTTCCTTCTGGCGATGCTGCTTTAACCCGCCGTTCCCGCAAATACTCCGCCCTCTCTGCCGTCGTACTAAAATGGAGCCGAGCACGCAAACAATACGAAAGACAAGGACTGCTGGTAGAAGAAGCTGCTATAGAGCAAGCAGAACAAGAATGCTTCGCTGATAAAGACGCCCGCGAACGTCGCAAAGAACGAAACGTGTTAATACGATCCGAAATGGATCAAATATATGTGGACCAATTCTCCACCCGTATCAAAGAACTCTACCCCAACTGCCCTAAAGGAAAAGCGACAATCATCACCCACCATGCCTGTCAAAAATACAGCGGTCGAATTGGTCGTACTTCTCAGGCCAAACACTTCTCCCCTGAAGCGATAAAACTGGCGGTAATCGCCCATATCCGCCATCAAAAAACCCCATACGATAAATTACTCAGTCGTGGCATAGACCGCTGTGAAGCGAGGGAACAAGTAGCACCCATAGTGAACAAACTATTGTCCCGCTGGGTAAAACAAGACACCCCAATATCCTAAATTCACCACATATTATCCCGCCTCCATCCAAACACCTTTTCAAGAAAAACTTTACCTATCCAGTTGGTCCAGTGTGTCCAGTCAGTCCAGATAGTCCAGTTAACCATTCCAAAATGCATTCCCCCACTTGAAATAATTTAACATCTTCTTTATAATACTGGCATGAAAGAATGCATATACAGTTGGATTAAACCGTGCGAATGAGATGAAAAATCTCTTCACCCCCATCTTTTTAGGCACCTTAGCCATGCTGGCCCTCGTTCATCACCTGGATATAATTGGTTATGAGATCGTACACTCTCTTTTAATTTTTTTCATTGTTGCAGCACTAGTCTTCTATTACTTTAAAAAGTACACCCACGGCTACATCTTGATAGCACTGGCCATTGTTTTATTAATCACCGGCCAATTTATCAAGGAAAAAGAGACCTTTTACCAGATCATCGAAACAACCGCCACTATTCCCGACGACCGCGCCATCTCCCTGTTTGGCCAATTGAAAGATTACCCCGAAATCCACCCGGATCACTCCGTTATTTTCCTCCACGCCTATAATCTGGAATACCAGCAAAAAAAAATTGCCGTCTCCTTTAATGTACGTATCGAAGTAAACGGCAATCTGGTGTACCTGAACCGGGGCGATCATATTATCATTGATACCCGCATGTACAGAAACACCGGGAACAAAAACGTCTTCACTAATCCTATAGAGAATCTTCTCCTGCTCAAAAGAACCCATTTCAATAGCTTTTGCAAATCCGCGCAATTGATTACTCTTGCAGCCCCCGCTCCCTGGTTTTGGCGCGTGATCGGAACATGGCGAAACCAGATACGCCAGACCATTGAAAAAAAATACCGCAACAACACCACCCCTTCAGTAGAGGAAAGTGTACTGGATAAAAAAGGTGTTTTACTCTTGGCCATGTTACTGGGTGATCGGGGAGAACTGGAAGACCTGCAAAAGGAACAACTGATCAATGCGGGTATTTATCATCTGTTGGCTATTTCCGGCGCCCATATCGGTATCATCGCCATTGGCTGCCTCGCACTCTTAAAACTCGTTAACGTATCCTTCAGAAAACGCTATATTTTAACCGCCCTGGTATTAATCGTATTCCTGGTGCTTTCCGGTTTTAAAATATCCGCCGAACGGGCCGTAATCATGGCTATTTTGATTTTTATCGCCAAGATACTTTACCTGGATGTCGATATATATAATATAATCTCCTTTTGCGGCGTAATCCTGTTGGCCCGTAACCCTGCCGAGTTTCTTGATGCCGGGTTTATCTTAACGTTTGCCCTAACCGTCACCATTGTAATTGGACGTAGAATATTTTTGCCCCTTTTCAAGTTGACCCGTTGGAAAATGTTTAGAGAAGAACGCTCATATCTCGGTGAAACCCTATCCGCCAATCTATCTGCCGCCATTATCGCTTTACCCTTGTCCCTCTATTTTTTTAAACGCTACTCTTTCAGCGGATTTTTTGCTGGCTTACTACTGGTGCCCCTGACCGCCGTTATCCTCGGTCTCGGTTTTTTATTGATTCCACTCGCGCCCTTATCCGCCGTGCTATCGCAGTACCTATTGATAGTGATCGATCCATTGCTAAACCTTTTCTTCTATATCTCTTACATCTTCTCCGATGTCGTAGACCTGACCATCTACCGTGCCGCGCCACCTTTTGCCCTCGTGTTGTTCGTATTAATCTCCTTTGCTTGTCTTCCCGTATGCCGCTCCTGGGTACAAAAAATTTCCGCCGCCACTATTGTTCTTCTTCTCTGTGTATGGATGTCGTTGAGTATCTTTTTTTATACTCCCGCCAACCTCGAAGTTTTTTTTCTGGATGTAGGGCAGGGGGATTCCCAGGTTATTGTCTTTCCTGGTGGCGATGCATTGCTTATTGATGGCGGTGGCGTATATTATTCCGATTTCCAAGTAGGGCGCAACATCGTGCTGCCCTTTCTGCTGCAACAACGAATTCATATCCGTTGGGTCGCGGTTTCCCATTACCATGCCGATCATATCCGCGGCCTTACCGAAATCTTGCGGATATTAAAACCCGAGGAGTTGTGGCTCGCTTCCGACACACCGGAAGACCCTTTATATCAAGCGTTGCGGCGTGAAGTTCCCAGTAGCACCACCCTGGTATGGACCACCGCGCCGAGGATAAAAAAAGTTGGTGGTTGTACTATTCAATGGTTCTTCCCCACCCAGGTGATCACCGATGTTAAGCCCCACAACAACCATTCCCAGGTGCTTAAAATCTCAGACCCACACCACTCCTTTTTATTTACTGGAGACATTGAAAAAGAAGTGGAAAGCCAATTGGTAAACACAGAGTGTTCCAACTTGCAGGTCGATGTGCTCAAAGTTCCCCATCATGGGAGCGCCACTTCTTCCAGCCCAGAATTCTTAAAATGCACTACACCCCGTCTGGCTGTTTTCTCTTATGGTCAAGGCAATCGTTTCGGCTTTCCGCATAAAAAAGTGATCAGCAATTACAAGCAACAAAATATCCCTTATATCGCCACCGCTCCCAGGGGTGGTATTCATCTGGTGTCGTTGCCCCGACAACTCAAGATTGAGACATCAAAGTAGCCCAGACTTCCAGCTTGAAGGTTTTATGTTTTTAGAAAAAGCACTTGCCAAAACATTCTCAAAATATTATAATGAACACATGTTAATAGAAACAGGGCTACTGAACAAGCTAAAACATTATTTTTTGAAAAGGACCGACATTGCCTTTGCCTTCCTGTACGGTTCCTATGCCAGAGGCACAGCACACAAGAACTCGGATGTGGATATTGCGGTTTATTTTTACCCGGCAGTCAGAACCCCCATTCAATATGAAGAGGAAGTTTATTATAATGGCGAGGATGAAATATGGGCGGATTTAGATCTTTTGCTGGGTAAAGAAGTTGAATTACTGGTCCTCAATCGCGCCGCCGCAGTTATATGCGCCAGCGCCACCCGGGGCATCCAAGTGGCAATGAAAGACTGGAACCTCTACTTTGATTATATAGAAACAGTTTCCCGTGATGCTGAAGATTTAATGCAAATGAGAATAGATGATTTCCTCATAAGGTGCAGTGCATGAACCAAGAATTTGCAGACAGGCTGGTCAAACATCTCAATTTCCTCGAAGAAGAAATCAAGGAAGGAGTGTCTGTCAATCAGTACATCTTATCACGGCTTTAACTCCCCCTCTGCCCCTGCTTTTCAATAAAAATAAAAAAAAAGCTTTCAAAATAAACCGTTTTGTATTATTATGGTTAACCCGAAACAATCTCACCGTTTTTAAAGAGGATAACATAATCATGAAACGTAAATTCATTTATACCAATCATTTAATACACGAGAGTAGCCCCTACCTGCTACTACACGCCCACAACCCCGTGGACTGGTACCCCTGGGGTCCCGAAGCCCTGGAAAAAGCCCACCAGGAAAATAAACCCCTCATCATTAGCATTGGCTACACTGCCTGTCACTGGTGCCACGTCATGGAACACGAATCTTTTTCCAATGAAGAAGTCGCCACCATCATGAACACCTATTTTGTAGCCATTAAAGTGGATCGCGAAGAGCGCCCCGATATTGATCAGGTTTACATGGAAGCCGCCCAGATGTTAACCGGAAGCGGCGGCTGGCCCCTCAATGCGTTCGCGTTACCCGATGGCAAACCCTTTTTTGCTGGCACTTACTTCACCAAAGAACGCTGGCTTATGTTGCTCAACCAGATTCACAGTATATATCAAGAGGAACCCCAAAAGCTTATCGATCAAGCCCAGTCAGTAACCCAAGGTATCCGTCAATCCAGTGCTATGGCTCTCGACCCCTCCCCTCCCGACTTTGATGTCCATTCTCCCGACCAAATCGTGGCATCCTGGCAAAACAACTTCGATTATGTGTGGGGTGGTGAAAAGCGGGCCCCCAAGTTTCCACTGCCCATTGGTTATCGCTACCTCCTTCATTATTATTATCTCACCCGCCACACCTCCCGCCTCGACCGCACCCTGGGCGACAATGCCCTGAAATCTGTTACCGTTACCCTCGATAAAATGGCCATGGGTGGTATTTATGATCAAGCAGGCGGTGGTTTCGCCCGCTACTCCACCGACCAATACTGGAAAGTCCCCCATTTTGAAAAAATGCTCTATGATAATGCGCAACTGGTCAGCCTCTATTCCCAAGCGTATCCATTTACTAAAAACCCATTATATAAATCCATCGTCTACCAAACCCTGGAATTCGTCGAACAGGAATTAACCGCTCCCCCTGCAACCCATGGCGGAAATGGGTTCTATTCGTCCCTTGATGCTGACAGCGAGGGAGAAGAAGGGAAATTTTATGTCTGGACAAAAAAAGAAATTGCTACACTCTTGGGGTTAAATGCCCCTTTGATTTGCGATTATTTCAATATCACCCAGGCAGGGAACTGGGAGAATGGCAGCAATATCCTCTTCAGAACCAAAACAGACCAAGAATTCGCCATTCAGCATCAAATAACCCCCGCCCACCTGCAAGAGACTCTGGCCAAAGCCCGTCACCAACTGCAAAAAACCCGCGCCCAACGGATACGTCCCGCCCTTGACGATAAAATCCTGACCGCTTGGAATGGACTCATGCTCAAGGCATATATTGACGCGTACCGCGTATTTGACGACCCCCATTTTTTGGATCACGCCCTTAGTAATGCTGATTTTATCGTCAACAACATGATGGACAAGGACGGACGTTTAAACCGCAACTATAAAAATGGTGTTTCATCCATAAACGGATTCTTAGACGATTATGCCTTTACGATCGATGCATTTATCGTTCTCTATCAGGCCACCTTTAATGAAAAATGGTTGTCAGTCGCTGAACAACTCGTCAATTACACCTTCGCTCATTTCTTTGATGAACAGAGCCGCATGTTCTTTTATACTTCTGATCTGGACCCTCAGTTGATTGCCCGTAAAATGGAGATTCTCGACAATGTGATCCCCGCCTCCAATTCCCAGATGGCTCTCAACCTCTATTTGCTCGGCCAATATTTCGATAAAAAAGAGTACACCCAAACCTCCCGTCATATGCTCAACAATGTCATAGAAGATGTTCTCAGCCATGGTCCCTATTACGCCAACTGGGGAGTATTATTACTCTATTTCACCATTCCTCCCGCAGAAGTCGCCATTGTCGGTGAGAATTGCCAATCATTACGCCAACAACTCTCCCAACACTTCCTGCCCCACATCTTGTTAATGGGTGGAAAAACCGAGGGTAAACTGCCGTTGTTGGCAGCAAAGTTCATACCCGGGCAGACCCTTATTTACGTCTGCCGCAACAAAACCTGCCGCCTCCCCGTAACCACAGTCGCAGCGGCATTAAAACAAATCTTAGGGACGTAATGCATGACCGCTTCTTTTGTCTCCAGCGGCCAGAACCCTTTTCTGAAAGGATTCTGACCCACCGGAGGTAGAACACTGTTAATTCCACCACGCGGGAACAGTCCAGTCTTACTATTATTGTTTCTTGATTATCTAATATTTTCTCCGCCAATATAAATTTCGGGATTACTGCTTAATACTATTTACAAAATTACCAGCAACCTTATTTATTGTCAACAAGAGTAATTGATCCGGAGATTTGGGAGCCAGAAGCGAATTGGCTTTCCGGGCATCGATTGTTTTTGCAGTAATATTTTTCCCAGTTTGAATATCTGTGATCTCAAAATTTACCACTACCGTTGCCACGCCTTTTGGTTCGAATATACGCTGTAAACTCTGGACTTCATATTTCGTAGAAATTTTATCAGTAAGTTCTTTATATTGTTTTTCTGAGTTGGAAAAGTTGCAAACCAGAACCTCACCACTCAAATAAGCGGTGGGCTTGATCAGTGTCGGATCCCCCCCTTTTCGAATCACTTCATCATATTGGCGTTCATCCCAGATGATGAAGTCGTTTTTATTGGCTCTCATACGAAATTTCGAGAGCAATGCATTGGTAAGTAGACGTCCGCCTTCTCCTTTAAATTCTTTGATTACTATCCCTCCTACACCTTCTAATGGAATATCTTCAACCACATACATACTCTGGGTTGAAGCGCAAGATGTAAAAAAACCGATGACTAAAATCAAAGCAACGAAACCTGTTACATTTTTCCAAATTTCCATTTTCTCCTCCTAGAGAATACTATTTTTAAGTTTTCTTATTGATTGCACTGGTGGGTCAATAGACGACCCACATCCTGATATCCCATTCACCCTGACATTTGACTTGTCTGTCAAACGTAAAAAGTACAATCTTGCTACGAATAAGTCTTATTAGCTCTTTATTATCACCTCCCTCGAATTTTATATAATATTTAGCTGATTTTGTTTCCGATTGAAATGACGACTCGGAGACTCGCACACTTTGAACCCCGGGTAATCCAGATAGTCTCTCTTCCAGTGTATAGGTGTTTTTGGGGAATCCGATGATATTTGACACTGTGAGGGTAAACTCAGGTATTGCTTTTTCTACCGGTTCTTGTATTACGGGTAATGGTGGCGTGGCCTCGGAAGGCTCTATTGCTTTTATGTTTTCAGTTGTTTTTATGTTTTCGGTTATTCTTGTGTTTGGGGTTATTCTTGTGTTTTGAGTTTTTCTTGTTCTTGGGGTTTTTCCGGTTTTTGGGGTTACTATGGGTGGATTGGATGGTATTGATATCGCTGGCTTAGAACTTCGAAAAAATTCTGGATATTCTTTCAGCAAGCCAATTATAGCTGTTATAAAAACAATTATAACTGTTATAAAACCAATTTTATCTGTTGTTTTCATTTCTTTTCTCCTGCTCTCACTGAGTTGCTTTCAATAACCATTATTTAACTTACCTATTCTTCTTAATACTATCATCTATCATACGACGGTAAAAACGAATCGTCAATCCTAAATATTGTGCAAATCGACAGAGTTATAACTATTTCTCAGATGGGTTTCTTGCATGGCACGTAATCCTCTCACTTTCGGGAGGTCTACTGAGCCGGGACAGAATCAACGAATTCCTCCTCCGATTTAAATGCACAATCCGTCCAGGAGCGGTCCAGTCTTGATGTTTTTGGTTCTTGATCATCTACATCTTCTCTTCCAATATCAATCAATTTTTCAGCCTATTGCAAGTAGAATTAAAAATTCTCTCTTCTTACCAGCAGCAATTTCTTTCAAATGCGACAAAAACTGAATATATAATGTCAATCCTAAAAATTGTGCAAATTCAATAAAAAAGACCTCCCCTACCATGGAATATCCCGTAGAAGATTTCCTCTGAAAAAATAACATCAATTCAAAAATACCATTTGCTAAAAAGACAAGGATTATATATAATCTAATTTTAATGAAAATAATTTTTTTTTAAATTAACTTAAAAAAAGGAGAACCCAATATGTCAGAGCGAATGATCAAGCAATTCATGGAAATGGTACAAATCAACAGTGAGTCCGGCGAGGAAGCCGAATTCATCAATTATCTTTTAAAAGAGTTCCAAACCCTCGGTGCTGAAGCCACCAAAGACAGTTATGGGAATCTGATTGCCAAACTTCCCGCCAAAGGCTGCACTGGCAAAGACCCCATCCTGCTCTCCTGCCATGCCGACACCGTCAAACCCGGCAAAAACATCCAACCCGTGCTTAAAGATGGTGTTATCCGTTCCCAGGGTCAGACCATTCTAGGTGCCGACGATAAAGCCGGTATTGCTGAGATGCTCGAAGCCCTGCGTATTGCCCCTATCCGTCCCCCCGTCGAAATTGCCATCAGCAGACAAGAAGAAGTCGGTATACTGGGCGTAAAAAATCTCGATTACAGCCTGCTCAGTGCCAAGAAAGGATTCCTACTCGATAACGATACATTGGATACCATTGTCATTGGTGGTCCTTCCTATTTTGCCATTGATGTAGAGATCAAAGGTAAGGCCGCCCATGCTGGTATGGAACCCGAAAAAGGAATCAACGCCATTCAAGCCGCTGCCAAAGCTATTGCCGCGTTAAAGCTCGGTCGCATTGATTTTAACACCACCGCCAATGTAGGTGTCATCAATGGTGGTATGATCCGTAATGGTGTACCCGATCACGTCATGTTCCTCGCTGAATGTCGCAGTTTAGTCCATGAAAAAGGTGCTGCACTGGCCCAAGAAATGGAAAATATCATTCGTCAACAGGTCGAAGCCTGCGGCGCAACTCTTACCATTAAGATTGATAACCTTTGCCGTGCCGTTGATATTCCAGAGAATTCCTGGACCGTGGAAATATCCAAAAAAGCCCTCAAAACCATCGGTATTGAGGCACGCACGACATTTATCACCGGCTTTACCGATGCCTCTATCTATAACAACAAAGGCATTGAAATGGCCGTCGTCGGCATCGGCGCCCAGTTGGAACACTCCTGCGAGGAACATATCCTGGTAGCAGACATGGAAAAAGCCCTTACTATGATCATTGAAATTTTGAGATTGGCCGCAGAGTAAATACTGGCGCACCCTTGCCCAACAATAACAATCATCCATCTCATTAGGGGTTGACATCCTGTATGTTTTTTGTCAAAATAAATAGATACAACTTTTTTGAAAAAGAAACGAACGAAACAGACGAAACAAACAAAACACAACATAGCGTGATTTAAAAAGAGGTTAGAAAACAATGAATTCCGAAATATGGGCTATTGGCGGCGGTAAAGGCGGTACTGGAAAAAGCTTCGTCACCAGCTCCCTGGGATTGAATCTGGCCCATCTGGGCAAACGGGTTACCCTGATTGATGGCGATTTAGGCGGTGCCAACCTGCACTCCTTTCTCAAGGTTCCAAAACCCAAATATTCATTGACCGACTTCTTTGAAAAAAAAGTTCCCTTAAGCGAAATCATCGTGGATACCGCCATTCCCAACCTGCGCTTTGTGACTGGCGATGTCCGTTCCCTCAATACTATCGGCCTCAAACAAACTCAAAAATTAAAGTTGTACCGGCATATCAAGAATATCAGCGCCGATTATGTGCTCATTGATCTCGGTGCCGGTTCAGGCCACAATACGATTGATACCTTCTTGATGGCCGATAAAATGATCGTCGTCATCCTGCCAGAAATCACCTCTATTGAAAATCTCTATCATTTTATCAAAAAGGTGCTGTTCCGCAAATTAAACATCTTGCTGGGCGATCATGGACTTAAGGATGTTGCCAAAAAAGCATGGGACAACCGCCTCCCCAATAAAATCTCCAGCATTAAAGAGTTGATCCAGCATATCATGGAAATTTCACCGGAAATTCGCACCCTGGTTGAAAAAGCATTGGCCGAGTTTAAGATTTATATTATTGTCAACCAGATCAAAAACAGCGAGCACCTGGAAACAGGTAGCGCCGTGAAAAGTGTACTGACAAAATATTTCGGAATCGATGCCAGATTGAGCGGTTTCATTCAATACACCGATTTTTTCTGGAAGTTTGTTAAACACTCCAGCTCTACTCCCCAATTCATTTCCCCCGCCTCCACCTCCAACGAACTTCGTGAGATCGTGCTTAATCTGCTCGAAGACAAACAGGTTAAAATTCCGGATATCGACAATGGATGAAAAAAAATACAAACAATATTTGAATATCCTTGAGCTAGAAGAAAATCCCTCGATGGCTGAAATAAAAACAGCCTATGAACGCCTGAAAAAAGTCTTTTCCACTGATTCCATCGTCATGGAAGCTATAGATGACGAATTCCCCGAAGAAGATAAACAAAAAATCATGACCGACATCCACGAGGCGTATTCTGGACTTTTTCATTACCTCGTTGAAAAAGACCGCATTGAAAAAGAGAAGTTCGAAAAAGAAAAAACAGCCAAAGAAATTTTCGATGTCGATGATTTTGAAGATATTGAAGAAGAGCTGAATGATCCCTATGCTCCCCTATTCTTTAAAGAAGAAGAAATATTAGAAGAAATATCAGAAGAAATAGTAGGAGAAAAAATAGAAGAAAAAATTGAGAGTTCTGCAATCGTGGAACGTAGTGACACCTGGATGCCCCCCACTATCCCCGAGCATCTGGAGTTACCAGAACAAATTGCACTTCCAGAAATCCCTGATCTGGGAGAACCAGAACCAGAAGAAGTACTAGAGGCGTTCCCAACACCGGAACTGCTGAACACACAGGAACCCTTAAAAATAAATAATTTCCAAGATACCCAGGAACTCTTCATTGCAGAAGACCCATTAGAACTACCCGAATACATATTCCCTGAACCCACACAACCGGAAGATATCCCCCCGGAATTGGAAAATGGCCGCTCACCCTATTCCACCATGATACGAGTGATCGATCCCTCCGCCACCAACCCCATGGAAGACACGCTGATAGACCCGAACATGGAAAATTATGAGACAGGAGGAGCCGCTATTATTAAAGGCCGAACCTTTAAAAAATATCGCGAACGAATGGGCTTAGGCATCCATGATCTGGCAAGAACATCAAAAATCTCCTATAAAATTTTAGTCAATATCGAGTTAGAACGATTCGAAGACCTACCCGAACCAGGCTACCTGCGATGGTGTGTTTCAACCTATGCCAAAGAGCTCGGCATGGACTCCCCCACCATCGCCGAGGAATATATGAAACGCTATCGTCAATGGAAACGGCAACAAGTACAACAATAAAATCTCAACCCCCAAAACCCCGTAATTGGCCCGGATTAAACGGCCACACCCTATGGAGAACAATGTTATGGCAGTCAGACCCAATCTAAGATTTTTGAACAAAGAGTTGATCGAACGTATTATATCTGAAGCACGCGACATTCTAAGCACTATCGGTATAAAAATTTACGATAAAAAGACAGTCCTTATGCTATCCGATTTTGGTGCCACCGTCGAACCCGTGCCCCATTCCGATGCCCACAATGTGTTTATCACCGGCGCTATGATCGACCTCGCGTTGGACAGTGTGCCCCCTACCTTCAAGTTATATGATGTCAAAGGCAATGAGACCCATGATTTTTCCGGTTACACCATTCATTTTACCCCCGCTTCTTCCGCCTTGCACATCTTGGATTCCACTACCCAACAGTCGCGCCAGCCCAATACCGCCGACTATATTCGTTTTGTCAAGGTGACCGCCCAGTTAAAGCATATTGCCGCCCAGAGTACCGCCTTTGTTCCCGCCGATGTCAGTGAAAAAATATCCGACAGCTACCGCCTCTACCTGAACCTTCTTTTCGGAGAAAAACCCGTGGTTACCGGTACCTTCAGTGCCGAGGGCTTCAAAGTAATGAAAGAGATGCAGGTGGCTGTCCGGGGCAATGAAACTGCATTAAAAGCAAAACCCCTGACCATTTTTTCCTGCTGTTCCACCACCCCGTTAAAATGGAGTGCCAGAATATGCCAGGACATTGTCGATTGCGGCAGAAGTGGTATTCCCATCGAATTGATTTCCATGCCCCTGGCTGGTTTCACCGCTCCAGTTACCCTCGTGGGTTCATTGGTGGGGCACACCGCCGAAACACTCAGCGGTATTGTAATCAGTCAATTAAGTAACCCGGGCACGCCATTATTATATGGTGGTGCCCCTGCTTCCTTTGATGTCCGCTACGAAACCACGCCGCTGGGCGCCATAGAAACCCAGATGCTGGATTGCGGTTACAATGAAATCGGGAAATACCTCGGTATTCCCACCCAGGCTTACATCGCGTTGAGCGATGCCAAGCTTCTGGACGCCCAGGCCGGTTTGGAAACAGCCATGGGTGCCACTATGGCCGCCTTATCCGGGATCAATAGTATTTCCGGCCCCGGGATGCTCGATTTTGTCAATACATTTAGTATAGAAAAATTGATTGTTGACAATGAAATATGCGGCATGGTGTTTCGTATGCTTAATGGTATTGATCCCCAGGAGGATTTCCCCATTGTGCCCAGGTACCAGGAATTATTGAAAGACCAGCACCTGTTGATATCCAAACATACCCGCCGTTTTCTTAAAGCCGAACATTATTTTCCCGGCCCCATCATTGATCGCACCAACCAGTCCCGCTGGCAGGAAGAAGGCAGTTTGACCCTGGGCGAACGGGCGCACAAGGAGATGTTAAACCTGCTCGAATCCTATCAGCCATCTTCCCTCAATCCCGCTATCAAAGAGCAATTAATCCAAATCATGAAAGCCGAAGCCCACCGCCACGGTATCAGCACACTTCCTGATGTCACCGGATACTAATGAATAAAGAAACATTTAATCTATCTATTGAAGTTATAGCCCCCGATGAAGAGGAAATTTTCTTCATGCAAGGGATACCCCGTGGCACCCAACCCCCAGAACGGGTCAAGGCTCTCTATCGGTCCGCAGCAGAGTTGTTTATGCAATTGGCTGCTCCCATCGGTTTGATAGCTGATCTTTCCAGCACCCAATTCAGCCTGATATATCCCGGTCTCGGCCAGAATGAAAAGGATACACCGTTGGAACATATTTTCCCCCGTGCCCATCAATTGGGTTTGTTTGCCTGCACCCTCGGACCCGCCGTGAGTGCCAAAATCGATCAACTCATGAAAACCCAGGCCAATGGATTTGCGTTGGGGTATATGTTGGACACCATCGCCTCTTATGGTGCCGATAAAGCAGCCCTTTGTACAGAGACACTCTTTTTAAACCGCTTGCCTGAACCCAGAGCAGGACTAAAAGTATTGCTTTACAGTCCTGGTTACTGCGGTTGGCACATCAGTGGCCAGGGAAAATTATTCCAGTATCTCCAACCCGAGGCGATTGGTATCCAACTCAATCCCAGTTTTTTAATGGTGCCTATA
This sequence comes from uncultured Clostridia bacterium, assembly GCA_964502145.1. Classification (GTDB taxonomy): domain Bacteria; phylum Acidobacteriota; class Aminicenantia; order UBA2199; family UBA2199; genus CAZCVI01. Next base: position 92,100 of record CAZCVI010000010.1, on the reverse strand, counting down.
AAATCTATTTCCGGTGTATTGGTCGCAGGGCCTGCCAGTATTCATGATTTCGATAATGATTATTCTTTCTGCGACACATGCCAGACATTTAATTGCCGCCAACGTATTCTCCGATAAACCCGTGGCAAAAAAAAGAACCCAACAATTGACAATTAAGGAATATTATTTTAAGATATATTTCGGCGAATGGGGAGTGGATCGTAAGTGGATCGTATGGATTCTAAATCCATATAGTCGGGTGCAACTCCCGAACTCCTCGCCGTTTATTAGTTTGAGTAGGTATAATATGGCAAGCAATTTAAACAGATTACCCAAACCGCTGGCTCACACACCACTACCCCTCTTTTCCCATAACCCCCATTCTTCCCATAATTCCCATAACTCCCATTCCCATAATTCCCCAGGCAATCCATGACACTCACTTGGTCTGAAGTCCAACATCGAAGATTGATCGAACTAGAAGTCCCCCCCCAGGAACTATCACAAGCATTCACCAGCCCAGCAGACCGGGACAACTCTTTTCATAAATTAGAAAATCATTATATCAAACAAGCCAGAACCCAATTAACTTATTTCCGGGAACATGAGCACAGGCCCGCCCTGTGCCGCTTAGAAAGCCAATTGATAGAAACCCTTACCGCCGCCGGTTTTGTGCAGGTCATTACCCCCACCATCATGTCTCGCGGGCTATTGGCCAAAATGACCATCGACGAAACCCATCCCCTCTTCTCCCAGGTATATTGGTTGGACAAGGACAAATGTCTCCGTCCCATGCTGGCCCCTCATTTATATTATGTATTAAAGGATTTATTGCGTTTATGGGAGAAACCCGTGTCTATCTTTGAAGTCGGTTCTTGTTTTCGCAAGGAGTCCCAGGGTTCGTTACATTCCAGTGAATTTACCATGCTCAATCTCGTGGAAATGGGATTACCTTTAGAAAACCGGCAAGCACGACTGGAAGAACTCGCCGCCCTGGTGACCCGCACCGCCGGATTAACCGATTATACTCTGGAAACCGAAACCTCTAACGTCTATGGTGAGACCATCGACGTGGTCGCCGGAAAAGATAAAATAGAGGTGGGTTCGGCTGCCATCGGTCCCCATCCGTTGGACCGGGCCTGGCGCATTGTCGAACCATGGGTGGGCATCGGATTCGGGCTGGAACGTTTGCTGATGGTCACTCAGAACAGCCACAACCTTGGTAAAATGGGTCGCAGTCTCGCCTATCTCAACGGTATTCGGTTAAACATTTGAGGCGCACCAGTGCATTTCACTCCCCCGCCTATATTGGACACCATACTGGCAAAAGCCTCCCACCAGCACGCCCTCACCCAGAAGGAAATCACCACTATCCTGCAACTTCGCCAACCCCAGCTATTGGAAGCCCTTTTTAGCACTGCCCGTTCTATCCGTCAGCAGTATTTCGGGAACCATGTTTTTCTCTATGGTTTCCTTTATATTAGCACCTATTGTCGCAACAATTGTAATTTTTGTTTTTACCGTGCCCAGAATACCCTTTCGCCGCGTTTCAGGTACAGGAAAGCAGAAACCGAAATCATTGAAGCCGCCATTCAACTGGCACGTTCTGGTGTTCATCTGATTGATCTGACCATGGGCGAAGACCCTTCAGGTGAGCATGGTTTCCACTCCTTGATCCGCTTGGTGCAAGCTATAAAAACCGCCGTTTTTCTTCCCATTATGATCTCCCCCGGCGTAGTCCCCCCCCCTATATTGGCCCAGTTTGCCGTTGCCGGTGCTTCCTGGTTTGCTTGTTACCAGGAGACTCACAACCCAACTCTTTTCCAACAGCTTAGACCCGGCCAGGATTATTTGACCCGTTTAAATAGCAAACACCAAGCCCATCAACTGGGGATGTTAACCGAAGAAGGCATCCTCGTGGGCGTGGGCGAAACTTCCCATGATATCGCCCATTCACTAACCGAGATGCGGGCCAGTAACGCTGACCAAGTGCGGGCCATGAATTTTGTGCCGCAACAGGGCACACCGATGGCCCATTTCCCTTTTCCAGAACCTTTGACCGAATTAATTCTTATCGCGCTCATGCGTATTTTGTTCCCTGATCGACTCATTCCCGCCACATTGGATGTCGAAGGGCTGGCTGGCTTGAAGCGGCGTATGGATGCAGGTGCCAATGTTGTGACTTCCATCGTGCCACCCCAACAGGGACTGGCTGGAGTAGCGCAATCCTCACTGGATATTGATGATGCCCGCAGAACCACCGATAACGTGTTAACCATATTGACAGAGTGCGGTTTACAAATCGCTTCCCACCAGCAATACCAAGATTGGATAAAGAACCGCGTTTTAAAAAACCAGGAGCTTAAATCATGAAAATCCTTATCGTCGGCGGCAGTCTTCAAGGCGTAGAAGTCGCTTATTTGGCCCATCATGCCGGATGGGAAACCCTTTTAATCGACAAACACCCCCATGTGGCCGCTGCCCAAATGTGCCATCGTTTCATTGAGCTGGATGTCACGGACCAGTCGAAATGGCAATCTTGCATAAGAGATATCAAAGATATAGACCTTGTTGTCCCCGCCACTGAGAATGCCGCCGCACTCGCTGCATTACACCAGTGGAGTCTCACCTCTGCCATTCCTTTTGCCTTTGATGCAGCGACTTATGCTATTTCTTCTTCCAAGCTCCGTTCCGACCATCTTTTTGCAGAACTTGGCGTGCCTGCCCCCAAACCCTGGCCAAATTGTTCATTCCCAGTTATCGCCAAACCTGAGAGCAGTAGTGGTAGTCGTGGCGTTCGGCTTTTTAATGATAGACCGCAACTGGAAGAGTTCTTTTCCTCCTTTTCCGCCTCCCTGCCGCCTCCCGGCTGGGTCATTCAGGAATACGTCGAAGGGCCGTCCTATTCTCTTGAAGTGATGGGCACTCCCGGGAATTATATTCCCTTGCAAGTCACTGACCTTGACATGGATGACAGTTATGATTGTAAACGAGTATCGGCCCCCACGTTATTATCTCCTACCCAGGTAAAGCAGTTCGAGAAGATTTCCTTGCACATTGCACAATCCATCCAGTTGCGGGGGATCATGGATGTTGAAATTATTCTTCATGATAACCAATTAAAAGTATTGGAGATTGACGCCCGTTTCCCCAGTCAGACTCCCACCGCTGTTTTCCAATCTTCCGGGTGGAACATGATGCCGTTATTGGCCCAATGTTTTACCAGTCAAAAAGTTATAAAAGCTGCTGACCAAAAACGGGGTGCGATTTACCAGCACATTGAAGTTTCCCCCCGTGGGATACGAATTAGTGGTGAGCATATTATGTCAGAGGTTGGCCCGTTGTTTCTGTGCCACGACTTTTTTGGTGCCGATGAAGCCATCACCAATTATAGCCCCAGTGCCTATTCATGGGTGGCTACCTTGATCATTGAAGCCACAGACCTCCAGTCGGCCCAGCAAAAAAGCGACCGCGTTATTCAAAATATAAGGCAAAGCATTATCCGCTAGGAAAAACATGACTCGTCTGACCGTAAACGACATCAAAGACTTAACTGCCCAGCTCCTTCTCTACGACACTCTTTTGCAATTGCAAACAGGCACGACCTTGCAAGGGATTGCCTGTTATGCCTTGGGCATCACCAGCCAGCAGCTTCAAGTCTGTATTCCATCCACTCTTATCGCGGTTGTTCCAATCATGTCTGGTCAGGGTGTGATTGGAGGTTTTTCCAGCACTGTGGCTGCTATTGTGCAGCACATTGGATTTAAATCTTTTGTTACCCGTGAGCCCGATGTTGCGGGTCTAGCCGAGGCAGTGGAAGCTGGCGCCGCCATTGTGATGATGGCCGATGACAAACGTTTTATTGCGCTGGACACCCGCAACAGTCGCGTTGTGGACAATACCCCATCTACTGCCCGTGGTTTTGTAGCTGGATTGGAATTGATGATCCGCCATCAAGCTCCAACGCCCAAAGTGGGCTTAAAAGACAGGGAGCTGTTAATCATTGGCTGTGGAGCAGTCGGGACGTATTCTGCCATCGAAGCTATCAAACGCGGGGCGCGAGTATCTTTGTTTGATATCCACCAACAACGCAGTTCTGCCGCAGCCATGGAAATTATGAGGATAACCGGCAGCTCATCCCGCATCTCTATTGAACCTGCTTTGGCTCCCGCGTTATCGCGTCACTCGTTCATCATTGAAGCCACCAATGCCGCCAATACCATCCAAAAATCAGACATCAATCCACACACCTATATCGCCGCGCCCGGTGTGCCTTTGGGATTAACCAGTGCTGCCATCCAACAGATAAAACTCCGTCTCTTGCACGATCCCCTGCAAATCGGCACCGCCGTTATGGCCGTTGACGCCGCCGTCCATTATTTTCGCAAAAATCAGCAATGAAAAACATTAGATCGCATTATCTTAAACCCATCTTCACAGTGCCTCTGTCAGCCCAAAAACTTTTCCAAAAATCCACCTCTCGTCCACATTGTCCACTCAGTCCATATCGTCCAGTTAGTCCACTTTTGCACTATATAAATCAATTAAAAATGAGCCACTACCATGACCGAACAACCCAGGCGGTACTACCGCAAACGTATTGAATTATTCAAATTGATCGACACGATCAAACTATGGCCTTCCCGTCAAGGCATTTTACATGGCATCAAAACCGTTGAAAAAATCGGGGAACAAGCCCGCATCACCACCCATTGCAACAAAACATTTCTCATCAACAATTCTCGCAACAGCCGTTCCGCCCGCTGGCTTCGCAATAAATGGTTCAACAAAGTCTGCCCAGTTTGCAAAATCCCCCAATGGAAACTGGAAAAATACTCCTCCACCCGCTTCAAACGGCATTATGGTTCCCATTTACTAACAAAAACCGATTAACTCGCATTACTCAGGTGCCTGCGGATATTCTCTATATGGTTCGCATGTCCCAGGTTTTCCTCGTTTAATCGACCGCCGCCCACATTGATCCCCACCACTTCGCCCTTCCCGTTCAAAATAGGAGCACCACTCGTGTACTTTGGTTTCTCGCCATCCCCTTCGTACTTAAATACCAATGAACGTTCCGTACATTCAACTACCACCGCTTTGAGCGTTCGTTTTCCTGAATTGTCCATCCGACGTGCCGCCAACCAGACTGGCTCACCTACCCGTGGTGCCGATTGGGCCAATGGTAACGGATTAAAATGTCCCGCATCCGCCGAATGTACCCAAAAGGCTGCAATATCTCGATTGGAATAGGGTTCTTCCGCGCCAGTCGCCGCATCTGGTAACACCAGCATCGGGCCCCCATTGCCTATCGGAGCCATCATCCAATTGGCTGCAAACACATCAAACAGGTTCACTTCCGTCACCACCGCAGGTAACTCTTTCCCTGTATAATTTCTAATTTTATCATCTTCACGCCCCAGTGAACAATCTATCCCCAACTTCTTGATCAATTCATCCATCACATGCAATGCCGTTAAAATCAGCGGTCGCTTCGCTCCTTCCAAACGTGCTACAAAGGCATAGCTCCCAATCACTGAATCCACTCCCGCAGAAAAAATCGGTCTTAACACCGCCTGTTTCGGCACAATCGGGTCTGCGGCCACTGGATGTTTTACCAGCAACCAGTCCTGAAATGACGCCAAAGGTTTCCCCTCAAACATCTCGAACCGATGCTCTGTAATAGTTAAATCAGACGCAACACTATCTTTGGCAGGATGTTCAACCTCACCCCTGCCCCACAATTCATAACAGGGTTCGCACAGATCAATATCCGGTCCCGACGGACAGCTCTGACATTCATATCTGCGTCCTATAATAGGTTCCGCGTGGCAATGATGACAATGATTCCACAGATGAACAACCACTCCTGCATCCATCTTTATTTGCACATTTTGCTGTTCATTTTGCTGTTCATTCATTTCTTTACTCCTCGGACGAATCCATTAAAATTGTTTTTGATCGCAACCAGATTATAGTTTACCCTAAATTCTTTTTCCAATCAAGTGCTGGAATTTTAAACACCGTGCCTTTTAAAATCTCTTTAACTCTTTCTTAAAGGCGGTCTTCAGTGCTTGACTTTCAAATCAAGCAGTGGTAAAGTAAATAGATGAACCAAATAATCGGATCCATCTTAGGCAATTATCGTATTTTGAAAAAGATCGGCGAAGGCGGAATGGGTTCTGTGTTCCTGGCCCGTGACCTGTCACTGGAACGTGAAGTAGCGATAAAGATCATTTCACCCGAACTCGCCCGTAGTCAAGAATTAATGGCTCGGTTCCGCGTCGAAGCCATTGCCCAGGCCAAACTCAACCACGGCCATATCGTCACCATCCACTCCTTTGACCAGGATAAAAATGCGTATTACATCGTGATGGAATATGTCGAAGGGCAAAACCTGAAAGAATCCATCAAAGAAAAAGGCCCCATGCCCATCGTTCAGGGATTAAAGATTTTCTTGCAAATATTGAGCGGTATCGGGTATGCCCATGCCAATGGCGTTATGCACCGCGACATCAAACCCTCCAATCTCTTTTTAAGCAAAAATCAAACCGCCAAAATCTGCGATTTCGGTATTGCCAAGGTCAAGGGTATCGAGGGACTGACCAAGGTAGGAACTGCTCTGGGTTCCCCCGTATATTCTTCACCCGAACAATTACTGGGGAAAAAAACAGATATTCGTACCGATATTTATTCCCTCGGTATTACTCTCTATGAAATGCTTACCGGCGTTCTTCCCTTTACTATCACCGGCAAATCCAGTTACGATGTCATCAAACAAACTCTTGATGCCGTGCCCCGTCAGCCTTCCCAGGTTAATCCCGCCATCTCTGCCCCCGTTGAAGCTTTGATTCTAAAAAGCATCGCCAAAGACCCTGCGGAACGCTTCCAAAACATTGCCGAATTCGAGGCCGCTATCCAAGAAACCATTTTTTCCCTGACTCCTGTACCTGGAAAAAGCCCAACCCCCGCCCCTGGACCTAAACCCACGGCTAAAAAATTCACCCCCACATTCAAATTTAATCGCCTACCCAGCAAGCAACATCGCATCGCTATTTTGGCTATGGCCGGAGTGTTAATCGTCCTCCTCCTCTTCCTCCTGTTCTACACCCGCTCTACCCCGGTCATCAAAACGGCTCATACCACCGCTAACAATCCATCCCCCTCCATCTCCAGCCACTCTCCCACCGCCCAGATACCCAATACCCTCCAACCCGCCCCCCAAACTCCCACCCCTTCCTCTCCACCGCCCACTCCCGGTGGCAACACCCCTTCCAACACGCCCGTTCAAGAACCTGCCAAAACCACCCCTGCCACCCAGCTTTCCGTACCCGGAACCGCCGCCGATATCCTGCGCAGAATGGAGCGGTTGATCACAAATGAAGAATATAAAAAAGCCGTGGCTGCCGGTCGTTATGCTGTAAAAAACGGTGTCCAATCCGGGGAAATTCTTCTGGCCATTGGCAAAGCCTATTTTTACGATGGCGAAAAAAAGAACGCGCGATCATACTACTTCAAAGCACTGGAAGCCGACCCGTCCATCCACTTTAGCATCCAATACCAAAACCAGGGCGCGCAAATTTTCAATGGCATCCTGCGCATCACCCATGGCACCCTCTCCTTTGCCCCATTTAAAGAATCCACCAACAAAAACTCTTTTTCTATACCCATGTCACAGATCAAACAGGTTTCCCAAGATGTGACCGCCGATTTTGTCCGTATCTTCAAAAAAAAGAAGAACCGGAAAAACCCCGCCCTCATCATCAAAACCCGGGGCGGCCCAAAATATACACTGTTGATGACCTCCAACAACAAAACCCTGAGAAGTTTTATTGAAGACATCATTGATACGCTACGGGAGAGAAGTAAATAAAAAATCGGAAAAAACTTGACATTTTTTTTACAGGGTGGTAAAGTTCTGTACATGAAGAAGCTAAGTATAGAGACAAAAGCAGTGAATTTCATAAAACGATGTTTCGCTAGTGTCGGAGTGTGATATGGATATATGTTTAAATTGTTCTAAAGAGATTTCTGGATATTATGTCCCCAATGCATCATGCCCTTTCTGCGGCAGCCCCATTTTACCCGATCCCCTAAAACCCGTTGAAAGATTCAGCACCGAAATATTAAATGCCATCCCTTCTGAACCTGAAAACAAAACCGTGCTGGAAAGCCTGACCATGTTCCCGGATAAAACTGTTCTGGAAAGCGATCCGGACAAAACGTTTCTGGATGATAATATGGAAGATTTCCCAGGTATGAAACTTTTCTTTGCATGGCTTGTTTTTCTTGATAAAGAGGGACATCCCCTGCATGATGTGCGTATCACCCGCGAGAAAAACATTATCGGGAAAGGTATTGATGCCGACATCCAGGTGAATGATGACTTTGCCTCCAAACTCCACGCCATCATTCATTACCAAGCCGAAAACAATACCTTCACTCTGACTGACCTCGGCTCCACCAACCACACCTGGTTAAAGGAAAAAATTATTGTCACCGAACCCCTGGACGATGGCGACCGGATTCGTATCGGACATCAAGAGATGATATTTAAAAAAGTGAGGAGATTCCTATAACCCATGAATAACGATAAAACCGTATTGGAAGATGAGCGCGAATTAATAGGGTGGCTGTTAGTATTGAACGGACCATGGAAAGGCAGAGATTACCGGCTATTTGCCGGTAAAACCGTTGTTGGCTCCAGCCACTATGCAGATATCTATTTACCCGATGACCGCTTGGAGCCCTTTCACTTCAGTATCCGCTATACCCAGACAGCCATATGGATCACTGATCTGGACAGTAACGCCGGTCTATTCATTGAGAACCAACCCGTATTTAAAGAGAAAATCATCGATGAGACCCTTTTTAATACCGCGGGTATAGATTTCTTGGTCAAGTTTATTGAAGACCCATCCATATCCACAGAAATAGAATAGAAAAATAAAAAACCATGGAATTATTTTATACCGGTCTATCCGATGTCGGTAATGCCAGGCCCAACAACGAGGATTACCAATTTGCCGGGAAAATTGGGAACGAGGAATACCTGTTTATCGTGGCCGATGGCATGGGTGGGCACAATGCTGGCGAGGTTGCCAGTCGCAGTGCTGTGACTGAGCTCGTCCATAAAATAGAAAAAAATAGAAAAAACAACATTCCCATTGATTTAGAGTCTCTCATCAATGAAATCAACGATATGCTTTACCTTGAAAGCACCCAGATGAGTAAAAAAAGCGGCATGGGCACTACCCTTTCCGTGTTGTATGTGCAAGGCGATCTCGGCTACATCGGACATGTCGGTGACAGCCGGATTTACCGCTATTCCAACGGTTCCGCTGCTATTAAGTCCTATGTTCAATCCCTGCCCAATGACAGCACCCGCCCCGAATCCATTCCCCAATTCGTTCAGTTGACCGAGGATCACAGCTTTGTGGGGAAATTGCTCAAGGACGGCTTGATTAACGAGGAAGAAGCCCGCAACCACCCCAGACGAAACGTTATCTATCAATCCATCGGCTCTAAGGCACAAATCACTATCCAGATACTTCCACCTATCCCCATTAAAAAAGGCCAGAAATATATATTATGCTCCGATGGTCTTTACGGTGTCGTGCCGGACAACGATATCAGAGAAATTCTTTCCGGTCCATCACACGCCTCCATAGCCAAGCAGTTGATCCAGGAAGCCAAAAAAAACGGTGGCCCCGATAATATCACCGTTATTGTGGTTTCTACTGAAAATGGCACCCATTCCCACCAGAATACCGATCTCACCGATACCGTTCCTATTTCTATTACTTCTTCTATCTCCGTTCCAGTCGTGAAAAAACGACGTAGAATCGGTTTATTTCTACTGTTAGGATTGCTGGTACTGCTGTTGGGTGCTATTATTTTTTACTTGATCGTCACCACTCCCAGCCACCCCCAGTGAAGAGGCAAAATGGAAGGTCAAAGTTTAGGCAATTATCGAATTCTTAAAAAGCTCGGCGAAGGCGGTATGGGTTCCGTGTACTTGGCCAAGGATATCACCCTTGAGCGGGAAGTGGCCATCAAGATCATCTCCCCCCAGTTGACCAAGAATCCCCGTTTAATGGCGCGGTTCAAAGTAGAGGCTATTGCCCAAGCCCGGCTCAATCATGCCAATATCGTCACCATCCATGCCTTTGATCAGCAGCAAGATAGTTATTATATCGTCATGGAATATATTGAGGGGCAGACCCTCAAAAGCATTATTAAAGAATCCGGGAAAATTCCCCTGCCTCAGGCATTATCTATTGTGTCGCGCATTCTGGACGGTCTCAATTACGCCCACAGTCGCGGCGTGTTGCACCGGGACATCAAACCCGCCAATATTTTTATTACCTGCCATGGCCAAATTAAAATCGGTGATTTCGGGATTGCCAAGGTCGAGGGTATTGATGGGTTAACCCGGATCGGTTCCCCACTGGGTACCCCCCTATATTCCGCCCCCGAACAAATCCTCGGCCAACCTGTGGATGCTGCCGCCGACGTGTATTCCATCGGTGTTACCCTCTATGAAATGCTCACCGGTGCCACGCCCTTTAAAAGTCCCACTGGCAGCCATTTTGAAATTCAAAAAGCCCACCTGGAACAAATTCCCCCCAAACCATCCGAGCTGAGCCCCACCATTCCCAAGCCTATTGATGAATTGATTATGAAAGCTCTCGCTAAAAATCCCGCCCAGCGTTTCCCCAACGCCAGTGCGTTAAAAGAAGCACTAGATAAATGGTTCGATGGCCACGCCGTATCCATCGAATTCAGCCCCCCAAAGGGGAGTCCTGCTCCTTTTAAAAAGCCAAAAGGCATAAAATTACCCAGACCATTTTTATCTTTGCCCAAATTAAAAAAATTACCCCACATCCATTTACCTTCGTTAAACTTTCTCAAGGTCAAAATGCCAGATATCAAGCCGTCTATCTCTCCCAGTGCCAATGTCGTGCAGGAAAAAGTACTCAAATCCATTAAAACCTGCGATAAACGCAAATTGCTGCTGATATTCATATTAATCCCCCTATTGATCCTCTTATTCATTGCCATTGCTTACTCTGAAAGCAATCTCCCTATTGGTTACAATCCAAAGTATCAAAATAATCAAAATAATCAGAATAATAAGAACCATCTGAACAATCAGAAAAATCAGAACAATAAAACTAATCAGACCATTCATAACAATGAATTCATTATAAAGTTTCAAGAAAAATTTTCGAGCTTTTCCAGCTCACCCACATTTCAGGAGGAATAAATGAGGATAACTAAATTAGTTTTTTTTCTTTTTGTGATCGTCGCGTTTATATTAACAACCGTTTCTTGCTCCTCAGGACCCAGCGAAAAACTGACCGAGGAGCAGATGACCGCCTATCGTACTCAGCCCGCCGTAGCTTTAATTTATAGCGGTATGTTTATTAAGTTTACCTTGCAGGGTGGACAAGCCCAAGAGCTCCCCAATTATGGCTCTGGTAGCGGCTTCTTTATCAATCCCGATGGTTACCTCGTGACCAATGGCCATGTCGTGGACAGCTATAACGAGTACATGAATGATAAAGAAGGTTATGCCAAGAAAGTTTTAGACAATGCCATAGCCGATAAAATCAAAGAAGATTTTAAAAAGGCCAACGGCAGGGACCCCAACCAGCAGGAACTGAGTGATGCCGTTGAAAAATTCAAAAAGGACCAGTCACCCCAGATAGTCGATCATGGTGCCATCAACTATGTCATCCTCAGTAATTCCGAGACCCTGAGATTCGAGCTAAAAAAATTCAGCCCCTCTATTCCGAATGGCGGTAAAGATATTTCCGTTCTCAAGATTGAAAGAGATAATTGTCCCGTGATCATGCTCGGTGATTCCTCCAAGCTCGTCTTGCAAGAACCCGTGTTTACTATTGGTTTTCCTGGTGCCGTTGATCCCCAACGGTTCCCTATGTTAGGCAAAGAGAATACCTTAAAAGCCTCCATCACCCGGGGTGCTATTTCTGCTCTTAAGACAGATTACAAAGGTATGTCCGTGATTCAACACGATTGCGCCACTTCCCCTGGCAATTCCGGTGGTCCCACCGTGGATACCAAGGGCCAAGTTATTGGTGTTCACTCCTATGCCGCTACCATGGCCGATGGTTTTAAGTTCTGTGTGCCCATCAACTCTGCCAAGGAGTTCATCCAGGATGCCGGTGTCGAATACAATAAAAGTTCTGACTTCACCAACGTGTTTAATAAATTGATGGATTCCGTGTGGGAAGAGCGTTGGTTTGATGCCCAGAGCCAGGTGAATGCCTCCCTCACCTACATGGATAACGAGCCCAACCTCCAGAGACTCAGCCAGGTGATCCAAAAGAAAATCGATGAGATGGGATTCTTTGGAAAGATGTGGCAGCAGAATAAAATTGTTGTCATTATTGCCATTGTATTGATATTGTTAATCCTGGTGGTGTTATGGGTTTCATTTAGTCCCTCTGCAGCCAAGGATGCCGCGCATCAAGCCGCTCCACCCGTCGCCGAAGCCCCCCACCCCGCTGCCGATCACACCAAGGTCGCTCCAGAAGATGGCACCATGTTGGAAGGTGATATCTCTGGCACCATCACCGTCATCATTAAAGGCGAGGAAGTGGGTACTTATAATGTCACTGCCAATCCATTAATTGTCGGGCGGGACCCCAAAACAGCTTCCGTCCATATTGACAGTGAAATTGTCTCCAAGAATCACCTGCGTATCCTGCCCAAAGGCGACCAGTTCTTTATTGTTGACCTCGGCTCCACCAATGGCACGTTCGTGAACGGTCAGAAAATAACCGAAACCCTGGTCAAGCCTGACGATATCGTGCAACTCGGTAAACGTGGTGATATCAAACTTAAGTTTAAAAAATAAAATAAACCAAACAAACCCCGAAGGGCATGAGGTCTTCAATAATTAGACGTCGTGCCCTTCCTCTTTTTCCAGATTTATCCTATACCCTCTTTTCTTTGTGGTTAATCCGTTAAATCCTTTTAATCTGTGTCATCTGTGGACAAAATTTTTATGCTGAAATAATCGAAAAACATTTGACAAAACTTGATTATTGGTTTATCTTAAAATATTAAACCAAAAAATATGTTTTCCTCCCGGGGGTATGTCCTTATGGAAGGGAGACATCACTAATTTTAAAGCAAAAAAAAGGAGCAATAGCGATGATAGGCCAGATCAAACAGATCGAAGAGAATGTTCTTGCCCGGTTAAACACCATTACCCGTGCCGAGGAACTGGAAGAAATTCGTATCAGCATCCTGGGCAAAAAAGGCAGCTTAACCCTCATGCTCAGGGATATGAAAAACCTCGATCAAGAACAACGCAAAGCAGTGGGCAAAGAAGGTAACCGGGTAAAAACCCTCCTGGAAACCCAAATTGAAGAAAAACAAAAGGAATTACAATCCAAAGATATCGCCAAAACTCTGGACAAAGGCAGAGATTTTGATATCACTTTGCCCGGTACATCCTTCCTTTCCGGTTCAATACACCCCGTCACTATCGTGCAAAAAGAGGTGGAAAAAGTGTTTACTGGCATGGGCTTCCGTATTGTCGAAGGCCCCGAAGTGGAAAGCGACTTTTATAATTTTCAAGCCCTGAACATCCCCCCGCACCATCCTGCCCGTGACATGCAAGACACCTACTGGCTCAGCAACCAACAGTGCTTACGCACCCAGACCTCCCCCTGTCAAATCCGCGCCATGCAAATGTTTGGTGCGCCCCTGCGTGTCATCGCCCCAGGCCGTTGCTTCCGCAACGAAAGCATGGACGCCTCCCACGAAAACACCTTTTTCCAACTGGAAGGCATGATGATTGATAAAAACATCTCCATTGCCAACCTCATTTATATTATGAAACTGTTACTAAAAGAAATATTGAAAAAAGATATTGAAATCCGTCTCAGACCCGGTTTCTTTCCTTTTGTTGAACCTGGTTTTGAGCTCGATTTAAAGTGTACCATTTGTGGCGGTAGCGGTTGTTCCACGTGCAAACATGCGGGTTGGATTGAACTTCTGCCCTGTGGCATGGTGCATCCCAACGTGTTGCGCTACGGTGGTATAGACCCCGATTTATACTCCGGTTTTGCCTTTGGCCTCGGACTCACCCGGCTCGCCATGATGAAATATAAGGTTGGCGATATTCGCGGCTTCAACTCAGGCGATTTGCGCTTTCTCAAGCAGTTCTCGACCCGCTAAACTGGAGGTATAAAATGAAAATTTCATTAAATTGGATCAAAGACTATGTGAACCTTGATCATATCGACCCCAAAGAACTGGCCCTAAGACTCACTATGTCCACTGCCGAGGTGGAAGAGGTGATTGTGAAGGGAAATAATATAAACCACGTGGTGGTTGGCAACGTACTTAAAGTCACCCCCCACCCTACTTCAGATAAATTGAAAATCGTGTCCGTGGATATTGGCGGCGAAACTGTTCAAAGTGTGTGCGGTGCCCCCAATGTGGCCGAAGGCATCCTCATTCCCTTTGCTAAAATCGGCGGACGAATTGTGAAAGTACCCTGCATTGAAAAAACGATCATCGCCGGTGTTGAGAGCAATGGTATTTTATGTTCTGGTGCCGAGATTGATGTGAATAATTCCAGCGACAAACTCCTGCTGCTGGACAATACCCTCACCCCAGGGACCGACATCAAAGAACTGTTTGGTATCAACGATGTCATCATTGAAATCGACAATAAATCCCTCACGCACCGCCCCGATTTGTGGGGTCATTATGGAATTGCCCGCGAAATTGCCGCGATTTTTAAACGGCCACTGCTTCCTTTAAAACATGCCGATTTAAAACCCAGTTCCCATCTCCCCAATTTAAAAATAGAAATCCAAGATAAGGATAAATGCCCCCGGTATTCCGGTATCACCGTGGAGAATGTCGCCAATGTGGATACCCCTCTGGAAATCCAGATTCGCTTGCATTATTGCGACATGAACACCCGTTCTTTACTTGTGGATTTGAGTAATTACATCATGTTGGACATCGGCCAGCCGACCCATGCCTTTGATCATCGTTTTGCCAAAAACATCGTGGTTAAGTCCCCCCCCCAACCCATCACATTTCGCACCCTGGACAGTGTCGAACGGCACATTGGCACCGATATTTTGATGATTTACAATGAGGAAACACCTGTTGCAGTGGCTGGTGTTATGGGCGGTGAAGAGTCCGAAATTACAGAGACCACCTCCTCCTTATTTTTAGAATCTGCCAATTTTGATGCCTTTACCGTTCGCTCCGGTGCCGCCAAAATCGGATTGCGTACCGATGCCAGTGCCCGCTTTGAAAAGTCTTTGGACCCTGCCCTCACCATACTCGCTATCGAACGGTTCATTTACCTACTCCGCCAAGTTCACCCCGACATAAAAATTACTTCCAATCTTTCCGATCTTTACCTTAAAGCACCTAAAGCCATCACTATCCAATTGGATAAAGCCTATCTGGACAGATATATCGGTAAAATATTGCCCACCGAAACGATTACCAGTATCTTAACTGCCCTGGAATTCAAAGTGGAACATGGGGATGGAAAATTCACCGTTGCTGTTCCCCAGTTCCGTGCTACACGTGACATCTCATTAAAAGTCGATCTGGTTGAAGAAGTCACCCGTATTTACGGGTACGACAATATTGAGCCCCAGACTGTCGAAGTTCCCTTAAAACCATTGGAGTACAATGAAAACCGGGTGTTTGAGCACAAGATCAAAGAGATATTGGCCGAGAAATTTGGATTCAATGAAGTACAGAGTCATACTTGGTATGACAATGACTTTAATAAACGCATCGCAATCGAACATCCCGCAGAAATACAACTTCTTAATCCCCAAGCCCAGGAAATGAACAACCTGCGTACCAGTATTGTGCCTGTGATGCTCCAATTTGCCGAAAAAAACGTCAATCAATTCCCAGTTATCCCCTTATTTGAAATTGGCAAAGTGTATTATCTCGATCAAAAAACCAATGAATGCGACGAGCGGAAACACCTGTGCATTTTGTTGGGTGACAAAACCCAGAATGAAGATGCGCTTTTTTACCATTTAAAAGGCGTTGTCACGTACCTCGTAAAGTTATTAAAGAATATTGACATCACCTTTTTACCCGTTCCCCAGTCCCTGACTTATCCCTGGATACACCCCGAGAAATCAGCGATCATGTGTATCGGTGCTGTAACCCTCGGCTATTTATCTGTATTGCATCCCACGGTCAGACGAAATATTGACAAGAAATTGAATATTGTTGTTTTAGAAGTGGATTTTAACCTCATCTATGCCGCGCAGGATTGGCCCACTCTGTACAATGAGGTTTCCAGGTATCCTGAAGTGACCCTTGATTTTAGTTTCCTCGCAGACAAAACCACCCCTTTCAAAGCAATGAATGAACATGTTGCACTGTTTAAAAACCCTCTGCTGCTTGGTTACCACTATGTTACCTTGTATGAAGGCAAGAATTTGCCAGAGGGTAAGAAGAGTTTGACCTTTTCGTTCACTCTCGGTTCCAAAGAGAAAACTTTATTATCCGAGGACATCGATCTCTTTTTAAACCAGTTGATCGCCCACATGAACCAAAAGGGATTTGTCTTAAGACAGGGATAACAACCTATAAAAACTGAAAAGTATTGGCATCTAAATTTTAATTAAGTTTTATCTTTAATTTAGGTGCCAATACACATCAGTTCTATTCAATAATACATCAAGACATCTATACCGGGGAGTTTTTTATCATAATTAATAATCCCTTTCCTGTTGTAAAAACGACGTCTTTTTGTTATAGTTAATACAGGAAAGAAAAATAATATCTTTCCCGGAAAAAAACAATGATAAGAACTCATAGGCAGCATATCCATAAAAAGTCAAAACTAACATAATGAAAGGTCGAATACTACCCATATTCCTCTTTGTTTTATCAGCCACAGTGGGCTTACTTGCAGCCTTGCCCGGGGCTATTGCCCTGTTCTTTTATACCACCGGAGCCTGGATACTACTCCTGCTCGTTACCCTGCTATTTATGTCTACCCTCGTGCTATGGCAGACATCCCAAAAAAAACAGGGCCCGCGTGAACCCGAACGCCTGGCCCGGCATCAGGGTTATCTATTTAACCTGTGGTTTGCCAGCCATAACCTTTTCTGGGCTTTCACCGCAAGTTTTGCTATCTGGGGATTGTTCAGGGTATTCGGACCCAGGGGGTGGGTGATGATATGCGGGGCCGGAGCATTCGCCTGTACTGGTTTTGCCATCTTCGGTACATTTATCAGTGGAAAAAAGAAGATGCTCGGACTGTGCTGGTCCAGTTCCATACCCGATGGCATAAAAACATTTTGGGACCATACCGGGGCCACATTTATCTTGCACTGCCGCTACCAACAGGCTGTTCAACGGGATCAAAAACAAACCTATCCCCTAATCTGGGCGATTTCCCGTGTTTACGACCGCACCGCATCAGGGGGTGCTCAGCGCGGCGTGGAACTTTGGCACCCCGGACTACCGCGCCAAATGTTCAAAAAAGAGTGGCAACATCGGGCCAAGGTACTTGCCAGCCTTTTTGGTGTGACTGTGGCATTGGCTGTTTTAACCGTTTTATTTGGACTCACAGCGCAGCAATGGAACCAAGTTCCTAAAGGATGGCCCACAGGCCAATTGCAAGTTTACACACACAATCAAGAAAAAAACAACAACCGGGAGAATATCGATCCAGAAATTTCTCGCGGCTATAATGAAAAATATGGACAATCAGGAGAAGTAAATGATATTAAAATTCAGGGAAATGAAAGTACTGCCGTGGAAGAGAATACAAGAACCGGAAGTCGAACCCAAACCAGTCAACAAGGAAAGGATAGTCAACCGGGAAGAGAAACCCAGTCAGGACAGCAAACCCAGATACACCAAGAAGGACAAAACCAACAGGGAGAACAAACCCAGCCGGGACAGCAAGCCCAGTTACGACAGGGAGGACAAACCCCGCCGGGACAGCAAACCCAGTTACGAGAAGGAGAACAGACCCAGTCGGGACAGCAGGCCAAGCTACAACAGGGACAACAGACCCAGCAGGGACAGCCGGGACAGCAGGCCCAGTTACGACAGGGACAACAGGCCCAATCGGGACAACAGAGACAGCAGGCCAAGCTACAACAGGGACAACAGACCCAGCAGGGACAGCAAGCCCAGTTACGACAGGGACAACAGGCCCAATCGGGACAACAGGGACAGCAGACCCAGTTACGACAGGGACAACAGGCCCAATCGGGACAACAGAGACAGCAGGCCAAGCTACAACAGGGACAACAGACCCAACCGGGACAACAGGGACAGCAAACCCAGTTACGACAGGGACAGCAGGCCCAGTTACAACAGGGACAGCAGGCCCAGTTACGACAGGGACAGCAGGCCCAGTCGCGACAACAGGGACAGCAAGCCAAGCTACAACAGGGACAGCAAACCCAGTTACGACAGGGACAACAGGCCCAATCGGGACAACAGGGACAGCAAACCCAGTTACAACAGGGACAACAGACCCAATCGGGACAACAGGGACAACAGACCCAGTCGGGACAACAGGGACAGCAAGCCCAGTTACAACAGGGACAACAGACCCAGTCGCGACAGCAGGGACAGCAAGCCCAGTTACAACAGGGACAACAGACCCAGTCGGGACAGCAGGGACGACAAACCCAAGCGGGAACACAAGGACAGCAAGCCCAAGAGAGAGCACAAGGAGAAAAGGGACAAGTAGGCAGCGGAAAAGGTGAAGGGCAAGGCTCAGGCAGTCGCAATCATATCCCTGAGACTGCCTCCACACCCGATCCCAAACCCGAACCCCCATTGCCTTCCAGGTCCACCCCAATGGTTACCGTTAAAATTCCGCCCCTTCCTGCTGCGATTAAAGACGGTAACGGTGAATCTTTAAAAGACAACAGTAACCGTCTCAAACCCGCCAAAAAATATTCCGCCCCAGTGGCTAGTTATAAAACCGGAAAACAAAACAACCGCTCCTCCTCACCCGAACAATATTTACCCAACTGGATATTAAATATAACCAGCGGACAAAAAACAACTGCTTCAAATGCAAAAAATAAAAAACCCATCGGGCCCATCAAATAAACGATCATGCCCAAGATAGAGTGAGCCATGCAAAAAAGAGAAATTGAACAATTGGCAGAAGCCGTATTAGTACGCGTCAGGTCAAAGATGTTTGGTCTGGATGAAGTCACCCGTTTAACCCTGGTGGCGTTTTACACTGGAGGCCATGTCTTGCTGGAAGGCAACCCCGGCCTGGGCAAAACCGAGCTGGTTAAAACTCTCGGTCAGATCCTCGGCGTACCTTACGGCAGGATTCAATTCACCCCCGATCTTATGCCCGCTGATATTACCGGTACCTATGCCCCTGATTTTGAGAGCCAGCAACTGCAAAAGCTAGTCTTCCAAAAAGGCCCGGTCTTCACCTCCCTCCTCCTGGCCGATGAAATCAACCGCGCTACCCCCAAAACCCAATCTGCCATGCTGGAAGCCATGGCTGAGAAACAGGTCACCGTCCTCGGCAAAAAATACCCCCTCGACCTTCCTTTTATGGTTTTAGCTACCCAGAACCCCATTGATCATGAAGGTACCTTTAACCTACCCGAAGCCCAGGCCGATCGTTTTATGTTCAAGATCAATGTTCCCGTGCCCGACAGCAGCACCCTGCGCTTAATTTTAAACAAAACCGCTGGCACCCTCTCCACTGCACCTGCCAAACCCGAACCTACCGAGGAGAAACTCCGCGTGTTCCGCGAACCCGGTCTGGCCCGTTCCATTTATGACCGATTAAAAGAGAGTATTTTGCAATTGGGTTCATCCCCTGCCGTGGAAACTCATATCCTCAACATGTTTCTTGCTTCCAACAACAAGTACTCTGAAATGACCGGCATTACCGATGCCCAGCGCAAGAAAACCAAGGAAATTGTCGAGCAGTTAATGGTTTATGGGCTTGGTCCCCGTGCCGCCACCAATCTTTTACTGGGCGCTAAAGCGTGGTCTGCCATGTTCATCCCCGGTGCCGAGGGAGCAGAAGGTCCCGCCTTGGCGCGCGTTATTATTCCTACCTTACGTCATCGCTTCAAATTAAAATTCGATTGGCAAGAAACCTTCTTGACCATGGAAAAAAGCGCCGTTAGTACCCATACCGCTCAAACCACCCTTAATGCCTCCCAGCAAGATGCCCTGTTATCCCGCGTCATCCAATCTTTCTCGCTTGCCACTGCCCCCGGCGGAAATGAATACCCCCGCATCTTTGAAGAAGAGTTCCGCAAGGCATTATTAGGCGCATAGTGGAGTGCTGGGAATAATATGAATCCCCCCCCTCTTCCCCTCTCCCGTTCATTACTTGAAAGCTACCGTCTTTCCTCTCGCCGTCAGCGGCGTCCCGGTCTTGTCGGTGGTCATCAGATGCGGCGTAAGGGTCAGAGTCTGGAGTTTTATGATTATCGACCCTATATGCCCGGCGATGATATTCGCCATGTCGATTGGAGCGCTTCCGCCCGCCATGGTGGTGCCAACGACCTGTTGGTACGCACCTATGTCGCCGAAGAACAACTCACCCTCATCATTTCCATTGATACCCGCCCCTCCATGTTACTACCAGAACCCATGCCCAAAGCACTCATTGCCACATGGCTCGCTGAAGCTGTTGCTTGGATTACATTACGTTCCGCTGACCGCGTGATCTTGCATCGTTTATTCGGTAGACCCGGCGGCAGTCTTGAACCCCTTTTTGGTGCCAGTGGTTTAAATGCCATCCGCCCCGTTCTCAATCGCTTTTACTCCACCAACTGCGCTACTGAAAAAGTCAACCTTGGAGTACTCGAACCCCACCTCAAACCTGCCGTCATCTGGATGATTATCAGTGATTTTTATTTTGATATTGACCCCACCACTTCTTCTGATGGACTTCAACTCTCCCGCCGCATCGCTGAAGCCCAGGACGGCATGCGTTGGGTCATCTTAGTCGATACTGATAGTTGGCCTTATGAACGATTCTTCTTAGGCCAGGGTGCCCGAAAAATAGAGGGCCCCGGTCTGCCCGTTCTAGACCATCCCCTTGAAATCGATGCCCCCACCCTGCTGGAAGTAGAGAGCCGTATCAAAAACCACAAGCAATTCTTTAAAGAACAGGTATGCCGTGGGGCCAATGATTTTATTTCGTGGCAGTGGCCCCCACAGACCCTTATGCAACCCGGCTCTTTTTTTGAAGAACACTTCGGCAAAGATCGCGTCTTGCAACGTTTGTTTATGAAGGAGAATCCATGAGTATTTTCCTAATCGTTGCTTGTGCCATACTCGTAGTCGTGTATATGACCTATCCACGGTTCTTGCACCGCCGCTTATCTGCCGCCCGTTTTTTTAAGGACCTGCCACCCCCGCAGAAAGAGCAGCCGCGGCTCCGGTGGGGTAAAATCCATCTGACCATTCCTTTTTTTATGCAACTGCTGATTCTTCTCACCATTCTTGCCGCTCTCTTTTTTATGGAGAGAAGGTTTAATGCTGCGGAAAGTAAATCCCTCGGTGTATGGATTATTGTGGACACCTCCGCCAGTATGAACACCCGGCAGCAGGGTGAAACCCGAATGACTGCCGCGTTACGGGAAGTTGAGCAAGCCGTGACCACCAGTCAGAAAGCAGCAAAAAACCGCCCCCTGTGTTTCCGGCTTTCCACTCTTGATCTGGAACGGCGGGACCTCGTAAAGAACAGCGATGCCTTAGTCATACGTCAAGCTGCCAAAAATATAGTTCCCCGACCTTTAGGAACTGATCTGGACATCTTGCGCCGTTTATTGAATTCTTTGAAGCAACACTCGCCAAATCCCGAACCTTGCCAAGTCAGCCATGTAGTGGTAATCAGCGATCTCCCCGCGCCCCTTTGGCTGGCCGAAAACCCAAACCTCCAAATAATTTGGCGTGATATTGGTTTACCCGTGGACAATACCGGTATTACCTCTCTTCGTGCCACCCGGAACCCCTTAACTGGAGTGGTCGCCGAGGTGCAGGTGGAAGTGACCTATTATGGAATGCCGCCCACCACTACCAGTATTTCCATCACCGCCCCTGGTGGCACAAAAATCAAGGATGAAGCCATCCTGTGGCAGCGTAACCACACGTGGCAAGGAAGTTTTGCGCCCACCCGTTCTGGTTTGTATACGTTTGTTCTTTCTCCCGGTGGTGACTATAACTCCGATGATCGTGCAGTTTTAGAAATCGGTAGTGGCCAGGAAATCCGCGTAGACTGGCAAATCCCTGACCGGGACATGATGTTGCAGTTGGGTTGGACTTATGATGATGTCACCCCTCAATTAAGGGTAACCACTCGAACAGACACCCCTGCCAATATTCCCACCTTGATCATCGGGCCCGGTTATGGTCCGATCAGGTCCAACCCCGTGGAAATCCGGGATTTCTTGGAGACCAGTCCACTCTTAGTGGACGTCAATCTCGACGTCGTGGAAACCTTGGGATTGCCTGCCCTAAATGTACCCGCAGGTTTTGTACCCGTGTGTCGTGGTATGGATGGCAGCACTTGGTTAGCCCAGGCCGAAAATCCTGCCAGGGCTTTTGTACCCGGTTTGCCTAGCGGAACCAATGATATTACCGGGCGTTTTTCCATCGTAGTTTTTTTTAATGCCGTGCGCTGGTTATTGCAAAAACGAGACATGCCACCCTTGTATCGTTTAACCTCCCCCCAGGCGCCATCACCTGCAGTTAATCGTTTAGTATTGCATAGAGATGAAGGCAACACCGAACGGGAACCCCGCTCTGCTGGAAAACTTGAAAATCTAAAACCTATTGCCGCCAAAGGCAGGACCAAACCCATATGGCCTATTTTATTCATGTGTGCAGTCGTGCTTTTTTTGTTGGAACGACTCTATTCTATTTACAGACCCAGTCGTTAAACGGGCGTTTTGTCCTACCCTATTTTTCCAGATGACCGAAATGATATAGTGGGGACACCCATTAGAAGTTTTTTGTCATGAATGTAGACCTCTTTTTTTTAATCTCTTACAAAACTAACGGGGCACCGTCACCCAGATTTCTCACAGGTAGCGTTGAAGCTGGTCCATGCAATCATATCCGAATATCAACTCAATTACCTTTCCATCGACTCCAATTTTATGAGAGGCAAAACACTATCAACGAGTTTGAGCGATTCATTATTGGCACTTTTGTGGCCGGGCTCACTTGTACTGTAAATATCAAGGGCAATCGGGAACGTCTCATGGGAGTGGGGATTGTACCCACTGATCTGGTTAAGCCAAAACCCTTTCTCTATTTTACCCGCACTACCATCATGGACAGGGTTCATATGCTCAAACTCCTCCCCGTAAGGATGAACTGTGTCTCCTCCATCTAAGGCGATGATAGTATCTTTATCAATCTTATTCACACTCTCTTCGAGGCATAGTTGATTGCAGATATCAAGGATATGATTGTGAGTTAGCATCCGTTCAAGCCGTTTGGTAGTATGTTTTAGTGGCACCGGTTCTTGAAGGCTACGTGCGATTTCGCTGATATTGCTGCTTCCACTAAGTACCATTCCCAATGTCATCTCAAGAACGAACTTCTTTTCAGGCTTGCTAAGCCGCGAATTTATTTTATTGATCAGCCTTAACGCTTTTTTTTTGACTTTTTCTGTGTTTTCGGATATAATCATTTTAAGCTCCTTTGTTGGTATGATAGGTGTTTTCGACGATACTATATTATACCAAATAAAGGAGCTTCTTACCTCTTTTTTTAACCGTGAAACTCTTTTATTAGTACTTTTTGAGCATATTTTGAAAAAAAATTGGGAGATGCCAATAATTTTAAATTTTATTTGGACGATATGGATAGAATGGTCGATATGGACAATAAAAAGTTTTTCCTGCGCACCTGTTTTCGTGATAGGTCGCTGGTAAAATACCGACAACTGTGGTAAGATTACCTTTTGAGGGTAAAAATCCCCCCAAGAGAGGAGAGTATAAAATGGATGGACAAAAACGCGCCAATATCAAATCAGGAACACGGGTACAAGTAATCAAAAAAGAAGATCAACGCTCAGGAAAACTAACAGAAGGAATCGTCAAAGATATCCTCACCAATTCCCCCAACCACCCCCACGGCATCAAAGTACGCCTGCAAGACGGCACAGTGGGGCGAGTGCAAGTGGTGTTGTTATAAAAAGAGCCCCACAAATTTCACGAATTATCACGAATTGGTCTTGATCATTCGTGATAATCCGTGTAAATTCGTGGGCCAATCTTTTTCTTTTATTCTCTTTTATTCTATTTTATTCGTTGAACTCGTTCTTGATATTAAATTTGGGTTCAATGGTGATGACCACTGTTTTTTTATAGTATTGGCCACTAACACCCTGAATCACAAAAACCAATGGATACTCCCCGGTAAATCCCACTCCAGCCGACCAGTAAAATGTGCCACTCTGCTGATCCAATGTAGAACCCACTGGCAATGAAATGAACCTGTCTTCCATTTTCAAATAACCTTGGATAGTAGCATTATTCTGGCCCAATGGAATTTCTACCTGTTCCAGTTCTTTGATCGTAATGGCTTGCTGTTCCAATTCTGGTAGACTGTCGATAAAACCGGTATTACCAGGAATGTGACGGGTGCTTTTTGGGGCATCGGCATTGGTGAGATTAAGAATCGTGAAGTAACGACTACCAATACCATCACTGTTACCACCACTATCACTAACTGACCAGGCTATAGTGTGAACACCATTGGCATAAGGGGTAGTATTTAAGTAATAATACCCTACGGCCCCATTACTGTTATTGTAACCGGGGAACAAGTTGGCGATATCGGACCGATACTGGTTGTAAACAGGGTGCCCGGACAAAGGCACACCATCCACCCACAAGGTGATGGTAGAACCATCGGTTGGAATAGTATTGGGCAACGGCGTTAATGCCCACCCAAAATTAACATAAGCTGCGCCACTGGCTGTACCACCCTGAGCCGGTGTATCAATGGCTCCAAACGGTTTCACAGCATGGGCATTATCACAGATGATGGTCTTACTGCCCAATGTCACCTGATTGCCCTCTTTATCCGTGGCAATAGCATACAACGTGAAGCTTCCGTTCCCCCCGTCAGGCAGGAAATTAGTCAGCAACATATACCCCCACCCCGCACGGTAATTTAAGGGGGTGTCGGGATAAGATGTTTCCACATCCGGTCGCGCTCCCTCGACAAACACGGCATCACCAATGTAAACGTTTTCACTACCCTCCCCGGCCACGGGCTCACGATAAATTTTGACCCCGGTGGTTTCAATATCATCCAACACCCACCCGGTGACCGGAATACTGCTCATCACGGTGGAACCATCAAGCGGAGTGGCAAAAACTCCGAAAGGAACGTTGGTCGCATCAGGAGCATAGATCACAAAGGTAACGGGAACAATCAGGGTACCATTCTCTGATTGCGGGGCGGTGATAGTGATATTGGCTGTATAAGTGCCCACAGCCAAACCGATGGGGTCAACCGCGACACTGACTATTCCGGCATTTATACCGGAACCCGGCGTGCAGGTGAGCCAAGAGACATTATCGCTGATATTCCAGTTCAAGGCATCTGTGCCAGTATTTTCAATCCACAAGGTTTGCGCACCAGTACAAACGAGGCCATTGGAACCAAAATCCAAACGGGTGCGGTTCACACCAATGGAAGACCGTTCATTCCTTACAATAAAAGTAATGATATCCTGGCTGCTCTCATTGCTCTGGTTGTAAGCCACGGCCTTGAGGGTGCAGAGACCATCGGTTATGGTGTGGCTGTCCCATTGGGTTTCATAAGGGGCGGATAAATCTTCTGCAATGAGGATGTTATTAATATAAAACTTCACTGCGGCCACCATACGGGGCTGGACGGTGTCGGCAGCAGTAGCAGTGGCGGCGATAGTGATTGTACCGGATACAGTGGCTCCCTGGACCGGACTGGTAATGTCAACGCTCACCGATTCGGAGTTGGTTTTGAGGGGCACCTCTTGACCGTATGCCGTACCCCTATTATTGGTGGCATACGCCCGGACATAATACACGGTGTTATCTGTCAAACCAGTTATAGCACTGGTAAACAAACCGGTGCCACTGCCATTGGTGGTATGGCTACCAGAAATAGCAGGATTGTGGCTGGTAGCCCAACACACGCCCCTGGCTGTCACTACCTCGCCACCATCTGCGGTAACATTACCTCCGCTCTTGGCAGAATTGGTGGTCACAGTGGAAATCTGGGCAGTCGTGACAATGGGCAGGGTGGTGGTCAGGGTGGTGAAGGTCATATCCGTACCATTGGTGGTGCCCCCAATGTTTTGCCCCACGACACGGTAATGATAAGTAGTGCTTTCGGTCAGACCAGTTATAGCTTTGCTCACTGCGGTGTTAGTAACTCCGTTCACCGGGCTTTGATCAGCCGTAACCGTGGTGCCGTAACCCGTGTTCAAACCGTATTCGAAAGTGACGGTCGTACTGGCATTATTGGCATTGACAGTGCCGTTGAGAGTACCCCCGGTATAGGTTATCCCGGTAGCTGCAACTGTAGTCACGGTAGGAGCAATTGCATTGGTAGTAAAGGTTCTGTCTGCGCCATAAATAGTGCCATAAAAAGTCTGTGCGACCACGCGGTAATGATAGGTCGAATTGGGTGTAAGGCTGCCCACCGTATAGTTCACCGCCGTGTTCGCGGAGCCGCTGACGGGGCTTTGGGGTGCGGTGAAAGTCGTACCATAACCAGTAGTTAAGCCGATTTGGAAAGTGACTGTAGTGCTGACGCCATTGGCGTTGACTGTGCCGTTGAGGGTGGCCCCGTTTGGTCCGATAGCAGTAGCAGCATTGGTCACAGCAGTGGCCGGGATCAAGGTTCTAAATGTAAGATCGACACCATAAACAGTACCCAAAGTATTCTGCGCCACTACCCGGTAATGGTATAGTGTATTATTGGTCAAGCCAGTGAGAGCGGCGCTGACCGCGGTGTCAATACCGGTGCTGAGCGGACTCTGAGTAGCGGTAACCGCGTCCCGGTAGGTGGTGGTCAAACCGTACTCAAAGATGATAGTAGTCTCATTATTATTGGCATTGACCGTGCCATTGAGAGTAGCCCCAGTAGGAGAGATAGCAGTGGCGGCAACAGTAGTCGCAGTAGGGGCCGAGCCGCCAGTGTGAAAGGTTTTGTCCAGGCCATAAGTGGTGCCTGTACCGTTTTGTGCTACCACCCGGTAATGATAGGTCGTGGCATCGGTCAACCCGCCAATAGCTCTACTTACTGCGGTGTTGTTTACCCCGTTCACCGGACTTTGATCCGCCGTGACAGTGGTGCCATAGGCAGTGGTTAAACCGTATTGAAAGGTAACGGTAGTGCTGTCATTTTGGGCATTCACGGTGCCATTGAGGGTGGCGGTGGTAGTGGTGATGTCTGAAGCGGCAATGGTGGTGGCGGTGGGTGCAGCGGCCTGGGTAGTAAAGGTCATGTCCGAACCATAAATAGTGCTAATCACGTTTTGGGCTACCACGCGATAATGATATGTTCGGTTGGGTATCAAACCGGTTTTAACATAACTGACAGCGGTATTGCTGGAACCGGTTACTGGACTCTGAATGGCGGTAACAGTGCTGCCATAAGAGGTGTTTATGCCCAATTCAAACGTGACAGTAGTGCTGCTGCCATTGGCATTGACAGTACCATTCAAAGTGGCCCCACTGATGTTGATCGCGGAAGCGGCATTGGTGACGGCGGTCGGTGGCGTACCAGTTCTGAAAGTTTTGTCCTCGCCATAGGTCGTGCCGCCCGTATTCACGCCCACGGCACGGTAATGATAGGTAGTGGCGGTAGTTAAACCGGAAATGGTTTTGCTGATAGCCGTCTCAACCATTCCGGTAACTGGACTTTGATCTGCGGTGACTGTGGAGCCATAAGCCGTGGTTAAACCGTATTGAAAGGTAACAGTGGTACTGGTATTGTTGGCATTCACCAAACCGTTCAGAGTGGCGCTGGTGGAGGATATCCCATCGGCATCATTTGTAGTGACAACAGGTGCAATGGCAGTGGTAGTAAAGGTCATATCGTCACCATAGGCAGTTCCGTTTCCATTCACCGCCACCACGCGGTAGTGATAGGTAGTATTGGGAATTAGCTCCTCAATTATTTTGCTGACCGCGGTGTTGGTGCTGCCGCTAATGGGGCTTTGGTCGGCAGTGATGGTTCTGCCGTAGTTAGTGTTAATGCCGTATTCAAAGGTAACGGTGGTACTGGACCCATTGGCATTAACCGTGCCATTTAAAGTGGCTTCATAGGCCGTGATGGCTGAAGCCCCATCAGTAGTGGCCGTAGGGGTTCCCTGTGCCATTAATGCCGTGCTGGCGGTCAGTAGAAATAAAATAAAAACCACTTTTAATATGTTCTGGATTATTGGATAGTCTTTCATGCTTTCTCCTTATAAATTTTAAGAATACCGTTTTAAGCTAATAACTACAAATAGATTCGTTTCTTTTAATCGTGCAAATTCGTGGGAGTCTTTTTTTTAATGGGTTATTAACTCAATTCCAAGCTGATGGAAATATCCCGATTGCTTAATAACCCCGATTCCCGGATGGCCTGAGGTAAGGCATGGGCTTCCATTGTGCCTTTATAATTGCCCCGTACTGCGGCTCTGCCATTCAAGTAGATTTTTTTGATGCCCAATCGCTCTTTCTCTTTTATGTAGATATCGCGCATCTGTTGTGCCAGTTCCCGCAAGACTTTCCCCTTGATTTCAATATGATACACATTACAAAAAGGTGGCAGACGAAACCACTCGCGATACTTCAGCTCCCGCTCAAAAAAAGCCTCCTCATCATTGGCCAACTTCAATGAATAAAAAAAATGAAAGGTGGAAAAAATATCCACCACCCCACCGGACGCGACCATCTCCTTCATCTCGGCGACCAAGGAAAACACGCGCTCGGCAGCATCGTATTCATCAAGATTCACATAGGATTCGGGACGGATGTAAATCACCACGTCAAACATGCCCTTAAAAAATGGATTGATCAACATGGGCGTGGCAATCACCAGCTTACTGGCCACCACGTGCTGGCGTAAGAGCGACAAATCTTCAATCTTTAAATCCTCGGCAGACAGGGTGATGATTCCCGTTTCCACGACCCGACCAGACAACACCTTGACCAATGAGGTCATACTGATATCCTGCACCACGGTCAGATTCCCGCGACACACGGGACAAACATTAAAACTCTCTTGCTTGAACCCACACTGGGTGCAAGTAATACAAAATTCTGCAGCTACATCCAGAAGGCCATCACACTGGGGACAGCGGCTCACTTTTTTGCATTTCCCACAATACAGAAAATCAGTGCTGCCCTTGCGGTTAACCAGTAGCAATATTTTTTTATTGTCTTGGAAATAGTGCCCCACCAATTCCACCAGCGATTCAGGGATACCTTTCAAACCACCCGGAATCATATGAACATTGGCCAGAACTTGCTCTTCGCGTTTATCCAACGGTGGCACCAATTCCCGGTTATTATAGGCATACACGGTATACGTGGAAAAACCCTCCAGCAGGGGCACCTGTTCATACTTGGCTCGCAACTGCGCCAATAAGAGAGTATTAAATTTGGAATAAGCGAGACGTTTGTAATTGGCAGAACCGGCTCGCTCAGCAATAATCAAACCGAGATTTCCAATGGGCAACAAGGCGGCAGAAAGACCACCGGTTACCACCCCTACTCTGCCTTCTTGGACATAACCCTGCCATATTTTTTCCCGGTCCGCCAGTTTCATCTCGGAATTGTAGATATCCACGGCCACATCTTGACCAGCCAGTGCTTCCTTAATATAAGCTGCCGTGAAATTATCCGGCACCACGATCAGAACACTTTCTTGGCGGGCCAAGGTTTCCCGGATACGCTCCGCGTAAAAAGCCAAACGATCTGAACTCAATAAAAAACAGGTCGTAGCAGTAGATTGGGTGGGTTCCAGCGCTTTGGCGACAAGCACAGGAACATCAGATGACTCTTTCTGGTTACGACTCTTAATAAAGAATCGCAACGGCCCTCTTTTGGCTAATGGCTGCAACACCTTTAAGGGCTGGTTCTTATATTTTTCAATTCCTTTTTCCCCTTCAAAAGAGAACGCAGACAAGGCTTTGCTTTTAGGGGAGACGGAACTGTCCAACAAAGAACCAGCAGAAGTGAAATAAATGGCGGACACGGCGTCGGCAAATTCCATGAAGTGGGGCGCGGGAATATATCCATCATCCATCACACCCACAATACTTTTCACCCGGCCCGTGTATTGGGAATCGACAGCCATCACCCAGCCAGTGGCCAGACGGTTCATCAATGGCACCACCACCCGTTGCCCCGGCTGTACCATTTCCGGTTCCCCATCAAATCGGTATGTCAGCGGTTCGAAAATAGTATAAGAAAGTGAAACCTTGACCAGAACACCGCGTGGAGTACTCATTGGCAATTCATCCCTTCTTGATCAGCCCCAGCACCGTTTCCATGTCGTGCCAGGTTTCCCATTTTGTCTTGGTAATCGCTTCCGGGGTTTTCTGCCGTAAAATATAGGCGGGATGGTAGGTGGGCACCACGGGAATACCATTAAAATCAAGCACTTTGCCCCGTTCATGGGTAATCTGGAAATTTTGGCCCAGCAGATTGTTTAACGCCACCCGGCCCAAACACACGATCACTTTGGGTTTTAATATCTTGATCTGATTGAGTATATAAGGTTTGCACGCCGCAACTTCTTCCACCAGCGGGTCGCGATTGTTAGGGGGACGGCACTTGATGATGTTGGCAATAAATACAGTCTCGCGGGTGTAGCCCATGCGTGCAATAAGCTTGTCCAACAATTGCCCGGCATTGCCAATGAAAGGTTTGCCAAAGGAATCTTCAGTCTCGCCCGGAGCCTCTCCGATAAACAAGATGTCCGGGTTCAAACACCCTTCACCGGGTACATAATTTTTCTTGCTCTCATGAAGGGGACACTTGGTGCAACGCATGATCTCACCGCGCACGACGCCAATATCCACGACAGGGTCGGCTTCGAACCGCTCGACAAAAGAAACACCGAGTTCCTGATAAAAAGTTAATATCTCTTTGATTGGATTCATTTTATTTTTAGTTTATACTTTTAGTTTAGAGTCATTTCTTTTTTTTTCTATTTCATCCCAAATCTGTTGGGACAACAGGGCTTTACTCATCTTTTCCAGCTTGCGCGTGCCACCAGAGGTCACAAAATACACCTGGTTCTCATCCACATCAAACGCGGGATTGAGGGTAGATATCTCATTCAATACCAACAGGTCCAAATTCTTTTTATTAAACTTGAGCGTGGCATTCTCCAAAATATGATCGGTCTCAGCAGCAAAGCCCACCAGGATTTGCCCCGGGGGTTTCTGCTGTCCCAACTGTTGCAACAAGTCGGGGTTCTTCACCAACTCCAATACCAATCGGTCCGCGTTTTTTTTGATCTTCTGTGGGTAAACATGTTGCACCCGATAATCCCCCACTGCTGCAGCCATCACAATCACCTGGGCCGCTTTTGCATACAGGGCCAATTGTTCCTGCATTTGCAACGCGGTTTCCACTGCAATGACGGTCACACCGACAGGAATAAAAGAACTGGGGCCGGTGATAAAGATAATTTCACCGTACCCCCTTCTTTTTGCTTCTTCGGCGAGTTGAAAGCCGGTCTTCCCGGAAGAACGATTGGAAATATAACGAACCGGATCAATGGGTTCCACGGTAGGACCGGAAGTAATGATTACCCGTCCGAACATCATTTCCCCTGGGCGTTTTCCTTCTGCTGGGACAGGGTGATACAGTAATCGTAAATTTCCTGCGGTGGTGGTAATTTCCCGCGGCCCTCTTCTTTGCAGGCCAAAGAACCTTCGCTTGGCTCAATGATAAAAACGCCCCGCGCCTGTAATCGTGCCAAGTTTTCTTTAACTGCGGGATGATCAAACATATAGGAATTCATGGCAGGCGCCACCACCACTTTTTTAAAAAAAGCGAGGTACATAGTAGACAATAAATCATCGGCAATGCCATTGGCCATCTTGCCAATGATGTTGGCGGAAGCAGGCGCTATCAATAACAGATCATGCTGCCGAGCAACATTAATATGCACCAAGGGGTCTTGATGGGGAGCGAACATATGACTATACACGCGACCGGGACAAAAGGTCTCAAAAGGTAAAGCAGGGATAAACTGCAATGCAGCAGCGGTTAATACAACGCTCACCTCATGCCCACCCTTCTGAAACAACCGCATGATATCCACGGCTTTATAAGCACTAATAGAACCGGTAACTCCTAAAATCACATTCATCTATGCCTCCGGCGGCCAAAACCCTTTTTGAAAAAAGGGTTCTGGACTCCCAAAAACTTTTATATTTTTTTATGCTCAATGATCTGCTTGAGCAGGGCTTCATTCCGGGCCGTGGTGTTTTTGTAGGCCAGAAAAATACCGTTTAATACATTAAACGCATCATTCAATATATCGTTCACCACGGTATAGTCGTATATTTTGTACGCTTTTAATTCTTCGATAGCCATTTGTATACGCCGTTGAAATTCCGGGGTGATGGTTTTTTCGCGATGGAGTATCCTCTTTTCCAATGCCTCGATAGAAGGCGGGGTCACCAGTACAAATAAGGCATTGGGCAACTTGCCACGCACGATGCGCGCGCCTTGGACATCAATATCCAATGCCAGGAACGGCGACTCCTGCGAGCGCTTGATCACTTCCTGCATACTGGTGCCATAATAGTTCCCATGCACCTTGGCCCACTCAATGAAACCATCGGCAGCAATCATTTCCTGAAATTGTTTCTGGGAAATAAAAAAATAATCCTGCCCATCCTTCTCCTGACCACGGGGCAAACGGGTAGTATGAGAGACAGAAAAAGCAATTTCAGGGTGCTCTTTCAAGAGCATACGGATAAGGGTGGTTTTCCCACTACCCGAAGGCCCGGAAATCACAATAATATTATTCATAGCACTATTATTCATGGCCACCTAACCCGATATCCGACACTAGCCTATTCGACATTCTGCACCTGTTGTTTGATTTTTTCAATCTCGCGGCGGATATTGAGCACGCTCTTATGCACATCCATGGACGTGGTTTTAGAAGCGATGGTATGCGTTTCCCGTTGCATTTCCTGGGCCAGGAAATCCGCTTCCCTGCCCTTTATTTCGATGGTTTTGTCCAGAAATAGGTCCTTTAAACGTTTGGTGTGGGTGGTGAGGCGGTTGATCTCTTCATTGATGCAACTTTTTTCCGCCAATATAGCCGCTTCTTGCATGACCCGGCGTTCATCCACCTCAAAATCATTCAAGAAGCGGGCCATTTTCTCCTTGAACTTGACAAACAGGTCGGTCTCCATTTTTTCAGCCTCTGCGGCGATAATGACCAGATCGGTCTCAATCTTCTCCATGCAGGACATCATGTCAGCCAGAATAGCGTTTCCTTCATCCACGCGGCTCTGTAAAAAATCCTGAAACACACCGAGGATAAATTTCTCAATCTCCTCCCGCTCAAACTGATTATAATTATCCGGTTGATAATCGAGATGAAAGATCATGGGAATCCGTAACAACGAATCCATGGACAGGCTGATTTTTTCCTTGTACTGTTTCTTAAAATGCAGCAATACATCCAGTATCTCTGAGGATAACTGATCGTTAAACTGGATATTGCACTTGCGTTGATTGGCATCGAAAATATCGAAGGTCACCTCGACTTTGCCACGAAAGACCTGGTTCTTGAAGGCATCTTTTAATATCTTCTCGGTGGTGGTATTGATCCCGGTGCCCTTATAAGAGATATCCAAGAATCGGTGATTGAGAGACTTAAACATGATACTGAGGGAAATATTATTAAATTCATAACGCTTCTGGGCAAATCCTGTCATACTTTTCATTGTTCACTTCACCCTGTCTATTATCATTCATTCATAACGATTACATTCATAAAAACCAGCTTTCGGGGGCATAGGGCCCACCTTACATGATGATATCCATTTCTGGAAATTGTAAATTATACAGGGAATAATAGAGGCCCCGTTTGACTAATAACTCCCGATGATTGCCACTCTCTTTAATTTGACCGTTCTCGATGACCAGAATTTTATCGGCTTCAATAATAGTGGATAACCGATGGGCGATCACAAAGGTAGTGCGCCCCTTCATTATATCCACCATGGCTTCCTGGATCAGCTTTTCCGATTCGGAGTCCAGAGAAGAGGTGGCCTCGTCAAAAATAAGGATGGCGGGTTTTTTTAAAATAGCCCGGGCAATAGAAATACGTTGCCTTTGCCCGGTAGATAAAAACGCGCCCCGTTCGCCTGCAATAGATGAATATAACTTGGGTAGTTTTTCAATAAATTCAGAGGCCCGTGCTATTCGCGCGGCTTCTTTGACATCTTCTATAGTTCTGCTGGTACTGCCATAGGCAATATTCTTCTCAATGGTATCGTTGAATATAAACACATCCTGGGTCACCAGACTAATGGCATCCCGCAACGACTTAAGGGTCACACCGAGGGTATTTTTCCCATCAATCAGAATTTCCCCCTCATCCTGTTCATAAAAGCGTAGCAACAAGTTCATCAGAGTACTTTTCCCCGAACCACTGGCCCCGACCAACGCGATCATGGTGCCGGGACTGGCAGTGAAATTGACATTTTTGATCACGGGCATAGATTCCTGGTAGGAAAAGGTGACGTTCTTAAAAGTGACTTCCCCGACCACCTGGGTCAAATCCTGGACCCCGGGATTATCCTGGATGGGATTCTCGGTGTTGATCACCTGCATGACGCGGAAGAAACCGGCTTTGCCCTGCTGGTAATCGTTGTGCGCCTGGGAGAGTTTTTTAATGGGCGTATACATCATTAAAATAGAGAGGAAAAAAGCAGTAAATTTACCGGGGTCCATGGTACCGGCAGCAATACGCTGGGTGCCCACGGAAAATACAGCAAACGCCACAACGCCACCAATAAACTGCATCACGGGCGCGGATAGGGAGTAGAGCAGGGCGATCTTGGAATTGATCCCGTAATGCTCCTGGTTCATGGCTCTGAATTTTCCAATCTCATACTCTTCCATATTATACGCTTTGACAATCTTGTTCCCGGCCACGGTCTCGGCCAGGAAATTAGAGAGTTCGCCAATGGTTTCCTGGGATTGAATGCCCCGTTTTTTGACCTTTTTCGCAAAATAAACCAGGGGCAATGCGGCTACGGGTAAAAGGATCACGGAGATCACGGCCATCTGGAAGTCACGGGAAAAGACATAGATCACCAATCCCACCAGGGTTAAGCCCTCGCGGATATAGGACGCTAAATTCTCGGACACGGCAAAACGGATCTTTTCAATATCATTGGAAATACGGGAAGTGAGATCACCGGTCTTGGCCTTGGAGAGAAAATCCACGGATTGATAGATCAGATTGCTGTATAATTTTTCCCGGATATCACGAACAACCTTGAGACCCAGGGTTTTCATGAAGTAGAGGGAAAAAAAGTTAAATATAGCCTGTCCGAAAAACACGATCAACAGCAACACGGGCATGAGCGGCACCAATTCTTTCTCGGTAATAGAAAGGGCGTGTAAAATAGACTGCCGCATGCTCATGGCTTGGCTGGAAACCTGCGCACCGCTACGGATGGAGATTTCATTGATCAAAGGCTCTATGACCAGAGGCAGTAGCACGGTAAAAAAGGCCACTCCCGCCATAGCACCCAATGCCGCCAAAAAACGGATATAAAAAGGTCTTACATAGTGTAATAAATGATTATCATTCTCTTTATCTGTTGCCATTCAGCCTTCGATTTGTTCTCATAGGTTTTCATTGAGCGATTGTGTTTTCTTTGTTCTTGGGTTCTTCAGATGGGAATTCCATTCCCGCCATGATATTCTTGGGCTTTTTGATTTTAAAATAGATAAAAAAGAAAAGCGGCGATATCAGGTAAATAAGAGTGATCACAGGAATAGTGTAGGAGGGAAAATTGATAGTAAAGGCCACGACAATGGCCAGGATCAACAAGATCAACAGGTTGTATTTGGAATTGATCTTTTTCATGGCACGGTATTTGATGGTGGAAATCATGAGGAAGGCCACCAGCATCACAAATCCCCCGAAAATAAATATAGCCTCAGTATTGACCAATCTATTTTTGAAAATCAGCACCACGCTACAGATAGATAGGGCGCCTAACGGGATGGGTATGCCGACAAACACATTGGAAGGGAAGGCATCGATCTCTTTGAGGACATTGAAGCGGGCCAGACGGATCACGCCAGCGCTTAAATACATGAAACCGATCACTTTGCCAATCTGGGGATGTCCCATGTGAAAGCCCCAGTAATAAATCAATGTGGCGGGCACAAGACCGAATGACACGGCATCGACCAGCGAGTCCAATTGCACGCCAAAATTGGATTCGGTTTTAGTTAACCGGGCCACGGTGCCATCGAATCCATCCATCACCACACTACCCGCGATCAAATACACGGCGATTTCCCAATTCTCCTTGAAAATCTGCATCAATGCGAGATACCCCAAAAAAAGACTAAAAAGGGTAAACAAGGAGGGCAGAAAGGATATCTTGGTGAGTCTGGCAATATTGATCCCTTGCTTCCGTTTAAACCTGAATTTAAGATATTTTTTTTTAATAGCGATCCTCCAGTAACAGGTTGTTATGTGAAACCTCTACGATTTCGCTGCTTTTCGATTCCGAAATTCGAATATATAATTTTCCATGGAATCTTTTATTCTTAATTTTTGTTTCTTTAGGTCTCGTTCTTCTATCAACTCGATGTCCGTTTTAAAATCCCGGGCGCGGAGTTCTGCCAATTTTTGATCGAATTGTTGGTGCTTGTGCGATAAGTCTTTAAAGGTTTCGTCTTGTTCGATTAAAATCTCTTTAATGTGTTGATCATTCATATACATGGTTACACACCTCTTTTTTTTAATTCTCTATTGTTCCGGCAAAAGCTTAGATAGGCTTGCATATTCCTGTCTTTACCGATAATAGTTAATGTGGTAATAATGGATTCAACGATGGTTTTTTCCAGATTATCCAATACCACATAATCAAGCCCCTTTTCAATGGCAAGGGAAACGAAATTTGAAGAGATGAGATAGCGCATAGGGAGTCCTTCGGAAAGGACATACAGGTTGGCGATAGTTTTAACCTGGGGGAAATCCAACTTGAAGAGTTCCAAGGTGTTGAGAAACAGCTTCCCATTATCACAATCGTCCTCTAGAGGACGTACTACCGGGTCCAACAGAATATCATTCCTGTTGACCCCGCTATCCAATAAATAATCCAAGAACATTTGGGCGATAAGCAATGACTTTTCAGGGGTCATGGGGTCTTCTTTGTTATCATCCGTGATACTGGCAATCAATTTGACCTTTTTGCCCTGCGCAGCATTAAGAATGGTGTCGATCTTGCGTTTATCATATTCGATATCCCCGATCACCACTTCATTTTTCACCATGCGGATGACTTCCACCAGCGTGTTGACATTGGAGCTACGTACCAGAGCTTTGCTGCCACTGCTTTCGATAATCTGGATGGCTTCCTGGAGGAATGGTATCTCATTTTCCAGCAGGGAGACAGCGTTTAATTCGATAAACTCTGCCCCATCCTCGATTTGCGCGATCACTTCGCGCCGGATGAACTCGAAATCCATCTTGTTCATCTTATCCAAAATTTTCTTGTTATTTGCGTTTAATACATTACCAATAATCGTTATCATGTTTTTCCTATTCGTCTATATTCACGTTGTCATTCACGTTGTCGTACATTACACGCTACATGTTACACGTTAGACATTAAAAAACTCTTTTAAAATGGCGATCACATCGAAATCTGCCCGTAAATTGGCTTCAACAGTACATGCGGCCAAGTGGGGGGCAGGATAAACCTTGTCATTATCAATGAGTGAAAAATTTTTGAGGGGTACTTCGGGGTACACATCCAGTGCCACGGCGCGAATTTTATCGCCTTGTAGAGCTTCTAACAAAGCGACTTCATCAACCACGCCGCCACGGGCCACGTTCACAAATACAACACCTGCTTTCATTTTGGCAAAAGCGTCGTGGGAAATTAAATTCCGGGTGGATGGGGTCAAGGGAAGATGCACGGAAATAAAATCCGCCGATTTTAATAGTTCATCCAATGGGACCTGTCTGGCGTCCAGATCGGTTTCAACGTCAACGATATCATAATACAACACGGACATGCCCATGGCCAATTGCCGTTTAGCGACCTCGGTGCCGATGCGACCCATGCCAATAATACCAGCGGTTTTGCCGTATAACTCGGTGCCCTGGGTAAAAATCTTCTTTTCCCAGCGGTGGTTTTTCATGCTCATATAAGCGGGACCAATGAACCTGCAAATACCCAGCATTTGCGCCAGGGTATATTCGGCAACAGTAATAGAAGTGGCAAACGGGGTGTTCCTGACCTCGATATGGCGGGAATCGGCAAATTCGGTATCAATATGATCAAACCCGACACCGGTTTTAATAATAATTTTCAAGCGATCGGCTTTTTCGAGAACGTCACGATTCAATTGTAGGGAGGAAACACTGCTGAGGACCAATGCTTCATAGTTCTTGATCTCTTCTTTTAACTGATCTACGCCCATACCGGTTTTAACGATTATCTCGAATTCCGGTATCTCTTTTAAAAACTCAACTGCCTTTTGACTGAGTGTATCAGCCAGCAATACATTAATCAATCAAAATCCTCCTGGTAATTTTTCACTTTAAGACTACCAAAAATTTGACTAACTGTCAAGGATATTTTGGTTCCCGGTTGGATGGTTGGCCGTGAAATCAGTGTGAAAACCCTTATGTCATCGCGGTCCAACCATCCAACCATTCGTTTATACAATATTGAAAGATTTAAACGGGGAATTATTTATGATCGTTATAGAATTTTTCCATATAGCGGATCAATTCCTTGACGCCATCCAGTGACATGGCGTTATAGATGGAGGCGCGGCAGCCACCGACGCTCCGGTGCCCCTGTAACCCCATCAAACCTTGAGCGGTAGCGCCCTTGACAAATTTATCTTCCAATTCCTCGGGAGTGAGGCGGAAGGTCACGTTCATTTTGGAACGATCTTTTACCGCGGCAGTTCCCTTGTACATGGGGATGCTGTCGATGGCTTCATAGAGTGTCTTGGCTTTCAAATCATTGGCTGCCTCGATCGCTTCCATGCCGCCCTGGGCTTCCAGCCAATCCAACACGAGTTTCACGATATAAATTGAGAAACAAGGCGGGGTGTTGTACATGGATTGATTGTCACGGTGAATTTTATAGTTCAACATGGCCACCTGGTTGTCCGGGCATGAATCCACCAGATCATTTCTCATGATGACCATGGTCACGCCAGCAGGTCCCATATTCTTCTGTGCGCCAGCGTAGATGACCGCGAATTTAGAGACATCAAGACGACGGCTCAAAATATCCGAGGACATATCAACAATCAATGGAACATTCCCTGTATTGGGAAAAGAATGGTACTGGATGCCACCAATAGTTTCATTGGAAGTGATGTGGGCATACACAGCATCGCCGGAAAACTTGGCTTCGGGGATATAGCTGAAATTTTGATCTTTTGAAGAAGCCACTTCATTGACGGTTCCGAAAAGTTTGGCTTCTTTAATGGCTTTTTTGGCCCATTCGCCTGTATTCACGTAATCTGCCTTGCCACCCTTTAGCAAATTCATAGGAATCATACCAAATTGCAGTGATGCTCCTCCCTGGATGAACATTACGGAATAATTATCAGGTACCCCCAACAACGAACGAATCTTTTTTTCTGCGGCCTCACTCACGGCCATAAAATCTTTTGACCGATGGCTGATTTCCATGATGGAAAGGCCACAGCCGTTAAAATCCAGTAACTCTTCCTGCGCCTTCTTCATGACGTCCAATGGCAGAATTGCCGGACCTGCATAAAAATTGTACTTTCTACCCATTATATTTCCTCCTGTTTTGTTAAAATGTTAACACCTCTTAACAACAAAATTATTAATATTTAATTATACACGGATTTTTAAAATATGCAATAGCATTCACTGGCAGTTTTTCTATGGGGTATTGGATTTTTTCCTGGCTTTTTCTTGTGAGGGGGTTGACAATGGGTAAGAATTATGTTATCTTTACCTTTAAAGCGATGGTCCCTTAGCTCAATTGGCAGAGCAATTGACTCTTAATCAATAGGTTGAAGGTTCGATTCCTTCAGGGATCATTTTTTTTACCCCTCCCCCCAATTAATCCAATTAACACCATTATAATTAAGTCTATTAATTCCAACTGGACTATCTGGACTATCTGGACTATCTGGACTATCTGGACTTACTGGACTATCTGGAAAAAGTCTGGAATTTACTTTCGCTTGACATGCTATGTTTTTTTCAGTATGATAATAATAGTTCAGCATCGGGGATATTGTACCCCCCGAAAGGATTGATAATCATGAAACAAGATGAAAGAATAAGTTTTGAAGACAAATTAAATCAAGCCTTGATCTACCTGGCCTTGGCAGAAGACAAAGTCCAAGAAGATGTCACCACGAATGGCTTGCTGCACGTGGATAAAATAGTCAACGCACGGGTGACTGCCAAAGCGGCGGGCATTATTTCGGGAACCGAGGTGTTTACGAGGGTGTTGCACACGGTGGACAACGAGTTGTGTATCTCGATACTCAAAGCAGATGGCAGTTGGGTTAACAAGGGGGATATGGTGATTGAGATTTCAGGCAAGGAGAGTTCGATTTTGCGGGGGGAACGGACAGCCTTGAATTTCTTGCAGCGTTTAAGTGGTATTGCGACGCTAACGGGTGAATATGTGGAGAAACTGGCAGGTAGTGGGATTACATTGCTGGATACGCGTAAAACCACGCCGGGTATGCGTTACCTGGAGAAAAAAGCAGTGCTGGATGGTGGGGGTACGAATCATCGCATGAACCTGGAAGAAATGGCGATGATCAAAGATAACCATGTTAAAATGGCGGGCGGCATCACGGCGGCGGTAGAGGCGGTACGAAAGAATTGCCCGGACAAAAAGATCGAGGTGGAAGTACGCAATCTGGCGGAACTGGAAGAAGCACTGACCCAAAATGTTGAGATGATCATGCTGGACAATTTTGACATCCCGCTCATGAAAGACGCCATTAAAATAAACAAGGGCCGTGCCAAACTGGAAGTCTCGGGGAATGTGGACCTTAACAACATTGAAAACAGGGCACCCAAAGGAATTGATTATATCTCGGTAGGGGCGCTAACGCACTCCTTCACATCCCTGGATTTAAGCTTGAACATCGACGATTAGTAGGAATTCGTGGAAACGAAGAAACGAGGTGAAGAATGAATGAATTTATAGAAACGGATGTATTGATCATTGGAACGGGTATTGCGGGTTCCACGGCGGCACTGGTATTGGCGGAGAATGGCATTGATACGGTAATGATCACCAAGGGCAGCGATTTCTCGGCGGCCAATACCTATTATGCACAGGGCGGCATCGCGGCCTTGGGCGGAACCGAAACAGATACACCGGAACAATTTATCGACGACATCATGAAGGTGGGTGGTGGTGTCAACTATCGGAAAGCTGTCGAACATGTGGTCAATGAATCGGAGAGACTGGTTAAAGATATTCTCATCGAAAAAATAAAGGTGCCCTTTTCCACGGTCAATGGTAAATACGACTTGGCACGGGAAGGGGCTCATAGCCAACGGCGCATCTTCAATGTCAAAGATATGACCGGAAGATTAATTCAAGAGAGCTTTCTCACTTATTTAAAAAAACTGGATAAGCTCAAGATTCTTTTTAATCATACGGCGATTGACCTGTTATCTTACCCGCATCATTCCACTAATTTTGAACGGATGTACGAGGAACCAGCGACTATCGGGGCGTATGTATTGAATCAAACCTCGGAAAAAGTCATGCGTATCTTTGCCCGGCGGGTGATTTTAGCCAGTGGCGGATTGAGTAGCATTTTCCTTCATTCTACCAATCCCAGCGATGTGGTGGGCAATGGTATTGCCATGGCCTATCGCGCTGGTGCGCGGATGGCCAATTTGGAATACATTCAATTTCATCCGACCTCGCTCTTTCACCGGGAAGCGGACAGTTTCCTGATTTCCGAGGCGGTACGGGGAGAAGGGGCCAAGTTAATGAATCGCAAGGGCGAGTATTTCATGAAGAAATATTCACCCTTGGGCGATCTGGCACCCAGGGATGAGGTCAGTCGTGCGATTTACGCGGAAATGATCAAATACGGCGATTCCCACGTGTTGTTAGACCTAGCTTCTTTTGCCAAGATTAATATTAAAGAACGATTTCCCACGATCTATGAAAACTGCCTGAAGTTCGGTATTGATATTGAAAAGCGCCCTATCCCGGTAGTACCGGCAGCTCATTACAGTTGTGGTGGTGTGCTGGCGGATTTAAAGGGCAGAACGAGTTTAAAAAATCTCTATGCTGTTGGCGAGGTCTCTTGTACGGGTGTGCAAGGTGCCAATCGGTTGGCCTCGGTATCGTTGTTGGAAGGATTGGTCTGGGGGGAAAGTTCGGCGCGAGATATCTTGGAATCGCTAGAAAAAGATAACGATCCCTATGTAATCGCGGAAATCCCGGAATGGAAGTACCCCTACCCGCAAGAAAAATTAGACCCGGCTCTGGTCTGGCAAGACATGACGACAATTCGTTACATCATGTGGAATTACAGCGGTCTGATTCGCACGCCCAAACGCTTGGAACGGGCCCGCTCGGACCTGGATTACCTGCGCCACCGTATCATCCGCTTCTACCGCAAAACAGAAATGATCAGCAGTATCATTGATCTCAGAGACAGCGTGCAAACCGCCCAACTGGTAGTAGAAGCCGCCCTAAGAAATAAAACCTCCCGTGGAGCGCATTGTATAAAAAGCGTGGAAGAATAGAGAGAAGAATAGAGAATAATAACCAGATGAAATTTCATATGCGAAATGTGAAGAGATACATGAATTGCCGGGATTATCAGACTGTGGTTGAGACGGGGACACTTTTCGGCGATTCCGCCCTGAAGTTAAGCCGACACTTTCCCGAGGTTTACACCATCGAAATCAACCGGGAACTGTTCGAGAAAGCCGTGGTGCGATTAAAGAATCATCCCGAGATCAAGGTTCTGTTTGGAGATTCACGGACTGTCCTGAAAGATCTGGTTCAAAAAATTCAGGGTCCCTGTCTATTTTACTTGGACGCTCATTTCAGCGGTAACCATACAACGGACTGGAAAAACAGCCGGTGGAAGGGGTATAAGGCTGATACTGGCCACGCTGGTGACTTACCGACCGCAGAAAACCAAGTGCCATTATTTGAAGAGATTCGGCTGATCCACGACTTCATAAAAAGCGAGTGCATCATTTATATCGACGACATGGACAAATTTGATGAAAGCGGATCGGGCTTAAAAGACATGCAGTTCATAGGCGAAGACTGGACACATTTGAATTTGAACACCATCAAAAGCTATCTGGCCGGGCGGATAATCCTGTGGAAAAGAGTCAAGCGGCAGTTGGTCGTGCAGTTAAAAGATATCCACTGAGGGATCAATGCTAAGATGTCGAAATGAAATAATGGAAGGAATAATCCCACATCAAACCCCGATGGACCTTCACGGTTCAGCCAACCAGGAAGAATCGACTGACTGGCCAAACATCACTTTACCCCCGATGCGGATAGTCCTGGTTGCACCCCATCCAGCCAGCAAAAACGGGATCGGTAACTATACTGCCCGGCTAATCAGGGAGCTTCGCTTGCAGGGCCCGCAGTGTTCTATCATGTCCCCAACCGATCTCCTCTGGGGCGGCTGGGAATTGCCCCCTCATTGGCCAGATGTTTTTCTGGAGATCATTGACGCCACTCACCCGCAACTGGTGCATATCCAACACGGACTGTATCTCGGTCATGGCCCCGAACTGACCCGTTTCCTGGCCGAACTCCGTACCCGCCACATCCCCTGTGTGGTGACCCTGCACGGCGTCTGGTCGCCTACTCTCTTCTTCCGCTGGTCTCCCCCCTTCTATCGCCTACTGGCGGCGAACGTCGCGCAGGTAATCGTCCATCAGCGCGATGGAACATTGAAGTCCCTACAGAAGCATGGCATCCCAGCCGACCGCATCGCAGTCATCCCTCATGGCACCTGGACCAGCGCGGAGACGGTACCGGCGAATATCCCGGACACGATGGACATGACGGGGCGGCGCCTAGTGCTATTCGCTGGCAACATCTTTCAACAGAAGGGACTGCACATTGTGATCCAGGCTTTCAAAGACGTGGTCCGAAGAATCCCCGGAGCCTGCCTGTTGGTGGTGGGTAACGAACGTGCTGAGAACTTCATAGACCGGCTGTACCGCGTCTATTTACATGCCAAGATGCATCAGGGGTTAAAAGCAGGCTGGCTAATCAGCCGTGCCGAATATGTACCCGATGACGAACTCTGGGAACACATCACTGCTGCCGAGGT
Organism: uncultured Clostridia bacterium; assembly: GCA_964502145.1. Taxonomy (GTDB): domain Bacteria; phylum Acidobacteriota; class Aminicenantia; order UBA2199; family UBA2199; genus CAZCVI01. The sequence continues at coordinate 47,515 of CAZCVI010000010.1, read as the reverse complement.
AGTGGTCTTCCCTTACCTGAGGCGCTACGGATCGGCCAGCGGAGTTTTCCACCGGGTGTTGGCCGCAGGTCGGCCAGCCATATGTTCGAATGTCCCGACCTTTGCCGAGGCTATCAGTGCCTGGAGTGAGAACCTGACGGATCTGTTTCCCCCGCCGGGGAGTGTCAAGGCTTGGAGCCGTGCCATTATCAAGATATTGTCCGATGAATCCTTCCGCCAGCGGGCGATGGCAGCATCTGCCAGCTTGGGACGCGAGACGTCGTGGTCCCTGGTAGCCAGAAAACACTTGCAGTTGTACGGTTCATTGCTTTCTCCATCCCCCAGGTCAGGGGAGAAGTAACATGTGTACCCATCATTATAACATTGCCGGTATGCTATTCGATTACCAGACCCAGGCAAGGAGAAAACCATGATTGATATCCCAGAGGGGAAGGCAAAGAACACGGTGTCTCTGGGCAAAATCCTGCGCATATTGCTCACCGTGATGGGTGTGGGCGTTTTTTTCTACTTTATATTCCAGATGGGCTGGCGCAACATTTTGGACAACATCGCCCAATTCGGCGGCTGGTTCGGGGTGATCTTGCTGGTGCAGATGGTTTGGGTGGTGCTGCAAGCAGCTTCCTGGTACATTATCCAGAACAGCCTGTTTCATCGTGCCCAACTTCTTTTTTTCGTGCGTATCAAGATCATCAGCGACACCATGAACACGGTATTGCCCACGGCCAACCTGGGTGGCGATGCCATGCGTGCCTTTTTAATCAAACCACGCATCCCACTCAATGAGGGAGTGCCGGGGATACTGGTGGACAAAACGGTGGAATCTATCGCTGGCGTCCTGTTCATGGCTTGCGGTATCTTCATTCCGATCTTGTTTTTTCCTATTCCACCCGCACTGGTGACGCCTGCTATTGTTTGCTTGCTGGTATTGTCGGTGGCGATCACCCTGCTGATTTTTTTCCAGTTCCGCGGTTTTTACCGCTCGGCCATGAACTTTTTTGGCTGGATTCCAGCGGTGCGCCGGATATTGCAGAAGAAGGAGGAGTTATTACGCATCCTTGATGAGAACATACGCAAATTATACGTGGAGGGCCGGGCCAAAATTTTGCTGGTGATCGGGTTGCATTTTTTCGCACGGTTGGTTGGGGTTCTGGAAGTACTGATTGTATTGCAAGTGCTGCACCAGCCGGTGGATTTTCTCGGGGCTTGGTTCATCAGCGCCGCGGTGACTGTCGCCAATACGATTTTATTCATCGTGCCGGGTCACTGGGGAGTGCAGGAGGGGATGTATGTGCTGGTGATGAAAACGATGTATTTCAGCGGCCCGGTAGGGCTCAGTTTGGCCATCATACGCCGTATCCGCCGTCTCTTTCTGCTGGGTTTCGGCCTGCTACTGCTCCACCTGGAGAAGGGAGAGCAGGCGAAAAGTGCGCTTTCGCAGGTCACCACGGAATGACGGGGAAAATCAAAAGATGCTGAAATAACCTTTATAAAAATTGATGACGGTTAAAGCCACAGAGATAGCGGCAATTAAATAAGCCACGTAGCCGATGGCTTTAATGGTAGCATTCAGCCGGGTGCTGCTCTCCTCTTCCATCTGGATACACAGGCGGTCCAAACTTTGGCCGAGAGTACCCGTTTCCTCCCCTACAGCGATCATACCCACCAACATGGGCGCCAGTTGACCGGAAAAAGAGAAAAAACCGGTGAAAGTACCACCGTTTTCCAAGACAGGCATAGCGCTTTGGAGTTGAAAGGCCACAGCGCTGTTCCCAGCGGTTTGAATCGCTTGACTGGCAGCCAAGACAGGCGGAATCCCGGCATTATGCAAACCGGCTAAAGCCCGCAACACGCGCGCCATGGCTAACGTGCGCAAGAGTTTCCCGACTATGGGCAGATTCAATAAAAAACGATCAATACTTTCCCGCACAGGACCGGTGTGAAGGAAATGATTCCAGCAAAAAATTCCCAGACCCACGAGACCATAGGCGACCAATAAAACAGGCAAGACCACGGACCAATAACTACGGTCAAGATTATCCACAAACAAATACTTGAGAGGCGGCAACATCACGACGCCATGCAACAACACGAGGGGATAAATCATACTGGCCTTGAGGCGACGTTTCTCCCGATCACGCATTAGAAAATAACGGGACAGGCTCTTACAACTCTCCACCATGGTGCCACTCTCCTCGGCGGCTTTAATGCACATGACCTGGAAGGGATCAAACACCTTGGGGTATTGCACCAAACCTTCCCAAAACGCCCCGCCACGTGCTACATGCCCCGCCATAGTGTCCAACATCCAGAACAGGGAATCCTTTTTCCCCTTTAACATAAGCTTCAAACCACGTTCAACAGTGAGTCCTGAACGGAGCATGGTGGACATATCATCGTAAAATTGCGCCAGAGAAAGTTTATTCATTTTTATAGTCATCTATGTTTCTTGCCCACTGGATTCATACTGATGCCCCACTCCATGGCTACGCCAGTAGAGACAATCTTGTGGTCCAAGAGGGTGTAAGTGAATTTTTTCATGGCGGCCCTGATTTTTTTGCTGATTCCCTTGGAGTTAATGAGATAATAATGGCTCACTCCTCCTTATTTTTTAGAAAATATTTTTTGAATCTTGGACACTTTTTTCCAGAATGGTTTTTTGGTATGGGGGACAACCACGGTGGCACCGGGGCCGATACCGCAAGTCAGAATCTGCTTGATCCCGGGAATATGGCTCAACTCTTTCTTGATTTTCGGGGTGAAACTTTTGGGACAGAACACTTTCACCTGTGGCCCGGCATCAATGGTAAAATAGGCGGGAATACCCTCTTTGCGCAAGCGTTGCACTTCATGAATGAGACTGACAGTGACATGGTTCCAATAAATAATACCGGGGTTGGCAGTCATGATGAGGCCGTGCATTTTCAAACAATTGAGCTCGGTAATTTCCCCCAATAATTGAAAATCCTTTCTTTCTAAAGCACCACGAATCAGTTCCAGGTCATTGGGGTTGGTATCCAACCAGGACTGGTAGTAGGGAGAGGTGAGAGCGGAGCGGATCATGCCTTCGGAGGAAGCGACATTTTTTTTCGTTTCGGTGGTAATGAAGATCAATATTTCCAGGGGCCAATAATCCCTGGCATAGAGGGGAACAGCCACGGCATCGGAACCTTCGGGATTTTGACCGGGTTTCATCTCGACAAAACCGCCAAAAATAGAACGGGCGGCTGAACTGGAACCGCGACGGGCGAGTTCAGATAACCGGGGAATACTGTACTGGCGTTGCAAGGCTCCGGCTGTGGCCAATGTGAGGGCGGCAAACGCGGCAGCGGAGGAGGCGAGACCGATTTCCATGGGAAAATTATTCTCCGACACAACCTGGGCAAAGGACGCAAGACCAGCTTCCCGGCGAAAAATGTCGATAAACTTGCTGACACGATCTTCCTGTGGAGCAGAAGCCCGTGTGCCATTTAAAAGCAATACATCGTGCTCCAACTGAGGATTAAAAACAACGGTGGTGGTGGTGATCAAATGATTGAGAGTAACGGAAATGGAACCGGTAGAAGGAAGATTTAGCATGCTGTCCCGTCTGCCCCAGTATTTCACCAAGGCAATATTGGGATGGGCAGTGGCGGTGCATTTGAACAACTCTGTTTTCTCTGCGGCCTCACTTGAGGCTAACTTATGCAATGCGGTCTCCTGTACTTCCAATGTAAAACTTAATTATGACATGGATACGAGTGGATTGTCAACATATGGGGGTGATATTTTTGTGGACGATGTGGACTTAATGGACGATGTGGACGATATGGATGATGTAGATGTAGAGGACGCAGAGAATTCTCTGCGCCCTCCAGTGCTTATTATTTTATTTCTTTTTTTCTTTTTTAGCGGGTTCGGGGGTGATTGCGGTGGGTACTGGCTTTTCTAACAGGTCCTCGGATTTCTTCATGATCTCGTCACCCTTGTAGGAATTTAATAAGAAGGGATAGGGATTCTCGGAAGAGATCACAGGATACTTGCCATTGTCTTCACCGGCTTCAATCCTAGCATAAAAAGTGAGTACATAATCCTTTCTGCCTTTGAATTTTACGGTATAAACGGGTGTTTGTGCCGTGTAGTCGGCGCTGGTTTTACCGGCGATATAACTGTCACCAACCAGAGCGGTACAACTGGCGATCATGGCATCCAAGGTCGATTTATTGCCTTTCTTACCATCTGCGGTCTGCCAGGAAAATTCGCCTTCGGGTTTCGCGGCGGGAGTAGCGGGTGCGGCGGGAGTAGAGGGTTGATCGACTTTTTTGCTGAACTGCAAGGTTTGCCCCTCTTTTTCCACGGTCAGCTCGGAAATCTCATTGACATCGAATTTCAACACGTTCTTGTCACGGAAATCATCCAGCTTGACGTCAAAATTACTGCGGAAAGATTCACGGGCATGATAGACATTATCATCACCCTTGATCTTTACGTAGGTGTGGCTGTAAGTGGCGGCAGCTTTACCGACTTCAAACTCCCGCACGGCCTTATCCTTTAGATAGGCTTTGACTAAAATAGCCTTGCCGGGATCGAGTTCGTAACGGGAATAGTTCTTGGACTTGGAAACCAGATCAGTGAGCGTTAAATTACCAATAAAATCGACAATAGCGGTGACCTTACCCTCATCCGTAGGATAACGGTTGGGCGCAATCACCCATTTGCCATCTTGCTTGGCCAAAGTGATGGTGAGATCGGCTTTTTTGATCTCTACTTTATCTATATTTTCAGCTTTTATAGCGGGCAACTCGGGAATGGCATAGTGAACGTTATCTGTATTCTTCAGAAACAGGTAGACCAAGAGCACCAGAATCACTAGCCCCAATATCACGATCTCTTTCTTCATTTTCTTCATTTTGTCCTCCGGGTGCGGTTAATTCGACTTGACAAACATGGCACGAATCTGGCGACGACGATTCTTACGGCGCAACCAGATGAGAATACCGAGACAAATGAACAATATGGGCACACCGATGACGTTGAACCATTTGACGATAAAACGGGTAGTCGGTTTGGACTCGTCCAAAGGATTAAAACGCTGATTTTTACCACGCATCACGGCAATGTCCTCGCGCTTGTTGAGATAATCGACGGTATTGAGCAAAAAGACGGCATTGGGAGACAACCCCTCTTCATCCAACACGTTGTCCTTCAACATTTCGGCAGAGCCAATCAAAAAAACCTTGCCGGGTTTGCCACGATTGATGATCTCTTTTTCGCTTTTGACCGGGGGGGTGATTAGTTCCGGTTGTTTTGGTTCAGGTTGGGCCGCGACTTTTGCGTTATCTTGCGGCGCTTGGGTGGGATCGGTGGGTTCCTCTTTTTTCGGTTCCTCTTTTTTGGGTTTTTCCGGTACTGGTTTATCGCTGAAATAACTGGGGAATTCGCCTTCTAACAGGTAGGCCAATGGTTGGCTCTTCATCTCTTTTTCATTTTCCGGGGGACGGATCATAAAGGGCATGAGGGTAATACGCCCGGACATTTCCCAGGATTTGTCAGAGGAAGCAAACAGCTCCTCCAATTTCAAGCCGTTCTTCTTGATTTTATCCTGATCCGCTTCCAAGGGGGAGACTTTTAAAGCCACCATCTGCTTGATATTTTCAATGAAATTCAGACTGTGATTGATCTTTTCGTTCTTGATAATGGGCGCGAAATAGATTTTCATCTCTTCGCCATCGCGGCCACGGTTGACATAACAATTATCATCCATCAGGTAGGATTTTTTTATTTTTAAACCGTAGTGGTCCAATAATTTTTCCAGGCCAGTATTGATAGGCAGATAAAAGGGTTGCTGAAACCCACCCTGCTGCTGTTGCTGGGGTTGAATTTCATTAAAGGCATCCAAGAACAGGGCCAAGGACTTGCCTTTCATCAAGAATTGATCGATCTGAAACAATTGCCAGTCGGTAAAATTCTCTTTGGCACCAGCAATGATCAGAGTATCCATACTGTCGGGAATCCCTTCGTCGAGGTTAACCTCTTTGATAGAATACTCTTTGCTCAAAAGGGCGTTAAAGCGATTCAACGCTTCGGGAGCCTGCTGCATCATGCGCATTTGCGGGGGGACGTCCACGGATAAAGGCAATGCCCCATGGGTGAAGAGAAAACCGATATCCTCGTTGATATCAATCATACTATCGACATTATCATTGATAAAGGTCTCGATCTCCTTGACATCCGCCACGGCGTATTGTTCTTCCACGCCCCGCTCGGTGAGGGCCATTTTGCGACCCATCAGGTTCCGTTCGATGGACTTTTTGCCATAGGACATACTGATGGCCACCATACCCGTACCAGCAGGAATCTGCGACCCGTCTGGCGCGTTGATCTGCGGCCATTGCAAGTTAAAACGTTCCAGGGCTTTTAATTGTTCGGGTGTGCCCTCGCCCATGCTGGGATCAATATGAACGAATAACAACTGGCCGTAGGATTTGCCTTTTAACCGTTCCACGATATCCTGAACCGCAGGTTTTATTCCTTCCAGTCCCTGGATTTTCGCTACCTTGGCAATTTGGGCCAAGGAAGAGGAGATGACCAGATTCACTTTGATCTTTTCGGGTAAACTGACCAGGGCGGAGATTTTATTATTCATCTTGCGAATGGCAGAAGTAATCTGGTATTCGAGGCCCTCGGTGGAGGTGACGGCGGGGATTTTTTCCACCAGATCGCCGTGCAACAACACGATACCCATGAAGGCACGTTGCACTTTGCTTTCATCCTGTTCGATCTTTTGCACGTTGACGGGATAAATGCCGTAACTCTGGGCCATATCCCGGTTCTTTTTGGCATCTTCACTGAGATCACCCTCATCGGCAGTGACATCGAAGAAGCGGTAACTGAGATTTTTATGCGAGTAGATTTCATACTCTTGCAGCAAGTCGTGCAGGTAGAGTTCGATGTTATTATAGGGAGCGGGGAGGTTCTTGGAGAAGAACACCTTGATCGTCAGCGGTTCGTTGAGAGTAGAGACGACTTTTTTACTGGCGCTGGAGAGGGAGTAGAGGTTGTTGGAAGTGAGATCAAAACGGAAAAACAGAGAAATGCCCACCAAGTTGATCAATACGAGCACAACGAGATAAAGCAGGAATTTATAATATTTGGGTAAACCGGATATTTTCTTTTCTTTTTCAGCCATGTTGGACTCCTTATTTTTTTTCTTGCATAACCAGGTTGGCGCCGTATAGAGCGATGAACATGAGGGAGAAGAAATAGAGGATATCGCGGCTGTCGACGACGCCCTTGGCGATTTGTTCGAAGTGGTAATTGGCACTGAAATATTGAAAGGTTTTCACGAGTGAATCCGGCAGGAACCAGAGCCCAAAATCGGTCAGCAGGGTAAGGGCAAAACAGATGACCATGCCAATAATAAAAGCAACTACCTGATTGCGGGTGAGGGTGGAAGCCAAGAGGCCGATGGCAGCAAAAGCGGCACCGAGAAGGATGGCGCCGAGATATCCACCGATGATCGGGCCCCAATCCAACTTGCCCAGGAAGGCAGTGAATATAGCGTAAGAGAGGGTGGGTGCCAACATGGTGCCAACAAACGCCACGGCAGCCAGGAATTTCCCCATGATTACATCACGGAAGGTAACGGGCAGGGTCAGCAATAACTCGTAACTGCCCACATTCATCTCCTCGGAAAACAAACGCATGGTCACGGCGGGAATGATAAACGCGAAGGTGATGGGCAACAGGGAGAAAAAACGGGTCAGGCTGGCCTGGGCATTAAGAAAGAAGGTGGAAAAAAACAACCACCCGATGATGAGCAGGAAGATAGAAATAACAATGTAGGCAATGGGTGAGATAAAATAGGATTTGAACTCTTTCTTAAAGATATGTTTGATAGTTTCGGAATTTTTCACTTTCATTGTTTGTCCCCTTTGGTGATTTTCCTAAATAAATCTTCGAACGATTGGTTTTTAGTCAAATCATGGATTTCAGCGATGGTATAATCGGCGACCAGTTTGCCGTTGTTAATGATCACGATACGGTCGCAGGTAGCCAGGGCTTCGCTGAGGATGTGAGTGGAAAAGATAATGGTCTTTTCTTTGCCGATACGTTTGATGATCTCGCGGGTTTCGACAATCTGGTTGGGGTCGAGGCCGGAAGTGGGTTCATCCAGTACCAGGATTTCTGGGTCTCCCATCAGGGAGTGGGCCACGCCCACCCGTTGTCTGTACCCTTTAGACAGTTCGGAAATGGTCTTGTGCATGACGTCGTTTAGACTGCACAGGTCAGCCAGGTTTTTGATATGGGGGAGTTTTTGGTCTGAAGCGACGCCGCGGATATCGGCGACATAGTTCAGGTAATCGTATACCAGCATATCGTGGTAAATGGGTGCGGATTCGGGCAGGTAGCCGATCAGTTTTTTGATCTCCAGTTGGTGTTCGCCGATATTGTATTCTTTCACGTGGATATTACCGGAAGTGGCTTGCAGATAACCGGTCAAAATACGATAGGTCGTGGTTTTCCCAGCGCCGTTGGGGCCAAGGAAGCCAAGGATTTCTCCTTTCTTGATCTCAAAACTGATATGATCCACCGCGCAAAATTCACCGTAGTACTTGGTCAGGTTCTCAATCTTAATCATTCATGTCTCCTTCTATAAGGTTTTTTTGCCGTTCTTAAAATGTATAAAACTCTTTATTAAATTGGTGCTTTTATGAGCTTACCATCTATTGGTCTATTGGAATTGTTTTACAGTATTAGACCAATAAAAAATTTTAGCAAATTTGACGGATTTGTCAAGAGGCAAAGCGAGGAAGGGGTAATTATTATCTAATAAAAATGAATAGTAAACGGGTATGGCTAATAATGCAACAAAATGGACTATCTGGACTATCTGGACTATCTGGATGAGCTGGACTTACTGGACCAAATACAAAATCTTTTACAATGTAAAGGACTCAACCAACCGTTTCCAATTGAGCAGGCACACAAAGGTCTCCTAGGCGCTTGGGGACGCAGTCCCCCCAGTATTGTCGCCACATGTCGAGGGATTTTTTAGAGGCATCGTACTCTATCCCGGGGCTGGTGAAAAGGTGCTCATCTTTTAGGCGCGTTTCCATCCAGCGATCATTGGCCAAAGAGCAATGAATGGTGGCCAGTTCGCGCATTCGTTCTTGCTGGTGTTTTAACTTGGCCGGATTATTTTTAATTAAATCGACAAATCCGATTTTTTTAATCTCGTTATTATCCAAACCCACGGCAAAACCATTGCGGTATTCACCCGAACTGGGAGTTTTGAGCACATCGGCAATGCCAAAAGCCGCTGCCGCACCGAGACGGGAAGCTAATATGCGATCAAAAGCAGTGGGATGCCCCCCTCTTAAGGTATAACCCAGAACAGTTTTTCGCACACCATAGGATGTATCGCTACCCGTCTGTTCCTCCTCGAAAATCTGGGCAATAGCATCAATACCTCCCAGCTCTTGCACGGTATGTTCATGAAAAATAAGTATGGATTGAGTTTTTCGAATCGCCTTGAAGCGCTGGTTGATTCGTTTCGCTACTTCTTGGATATCCTCTTTTTTAGGACCACCGTTTTTAAACAATTCGGGGAAAATAATATTTTCAGCCCCGGTGGCCAGACCGACGGTCAAGGGTAAAAAACCACTTAAACCGCCCATGGTTTCAATCAAAAAAGTCCGGCCCTCGGCCAGGGCAGTCTCCTTGATCTTGTCAATAGCCTTGATGGCATTGTTCACGGCAGTATCAAAGCCAATGGTGTAATCGGTAAAACCAAGATCATTATCAATAGATGCGGGAATAAAAATAATGGGCAGATAAAAACCAGCGTCCTGAAGTTTCCGAATCCACTCGAAAGCATCGCGTCCGCCTATCACGACCAAAATGTCAATGCTGCTCATTTGGCCAATCCGTGCTTCATGTTGGACAAAATTTTGGATATTAACAACCATCTGCTTAACCGCTGTTTCCAGGGAGAGTCCTTTCTCCAGCCAATTTTTAGTGGACGCGCGGATTGGTTCAATAGAGTCCTGGGAGAGCATGGTGGGTACACCCCCGGCCAAAGTTAAACCGACAGTATTACGCCAGCTCAACTCGATATAATACTGGGCGATATAATCCTCGATATTGGAATGGGGCAAGGATAAACCTTTAAAACCATCACGGACAGCGATAGTCCGAAATCGTTTGCCGCCAGCATTACCCATGGCCGGTTGCAACGCCACGCGTGAAAAGGCACGAATAGCGGCATTGATACCGGGAGCATCGGGACCATGAATAACCAACAGCGCAGTGCCAACATTTTTATTGTATTCCGGGGTACTTTGATACATGGATAGCGCACCCTGAATACGTTGTAACTCATGAAACATGGGCTGATCTTTCCAGGTGTCCTTCCCACTCTTTTTTAATATCTCCTGGACATTACTTTTGGTTTCAATCGTCGTTCCCTTTAAGGCGACCACGCTGGAATGGACATCATACTCGTTGGCATTCTTGGCAATGGACTTTTTTAAAGATTCCACGGCATGGTAGCCGAACCGGCATCCCAATAATCGGTCCATGGCAGAGGGACTGCCACCGCGCAAGGCAAAACCGGGAACAACAGAACGGACATTTATTTTCAAATGGATGGTCAGTAAATTTTGCAGCGTATCACTCTTTAATTCCGATCCTTCAGCCACAATAATCACGGCATCTTTTAAGCCCTCGCCTTTCAGTTTATCGAGTTGATGGTGCAAGGCCACAAGATCAGCAAAACATACCTCGTTTTCCGGCAAAAAAACAGCTTCCGCCTCGGTGGCAATGGCTGCGGCCAGAGCGAGGAAACCGCACTCCCGCCCCATCAGTTCGACGACAAAAGGCCGGCCAAAAGCGAGGGCGGTGTCGCGAATCTTGTCAATGATTTCGATAGCGGTATTAAGGGCCGTATCCACGCCCAAACTGAGGTCTGTGCCCCAGATGTCATTATCAATGGTGGCGGGTATGCCCACGGTCAGGGAGTAACACTCCTCTTCTATCACATTGACCATGCCAGTAAAAGAACCATTCCCCCCGATGACCACGACGCCTTTTAGATTTTCCTCGGCACGCAAGCGAAGCAATGTATTTTTAATTGTTTCCCTTTCCGGGCTGTCCTTTTCCTTTAATTTCTCAAATCGTCCGGCGCCGATTTCGCAGCCGCCACGTTGCAATATGCCCGCCACTTTTTGACGATCTAAATAGGCTGTTTCCAGTTTAAAATCTTTCAAGCCATTAAACCCGCCCCTGGAGAAGATGACCTTGTGATCATCGCCCTGGGTCCGCCAGCAGCGCACCACCGACCGAAGGGCAGGATTCATGCCCGGGGCGTCGCCACCACTGCCCATTACCAATAATGTCTTTTTTTCCATTGACTGACCTTCCTATTTTTCTAAATTATTTATCTGGCAAAAAAGACGGGACTTCAAAAAAGGAAAATATAAATGTGGAGATGTGGATTTGAACAAAGCCAACGTCATCTGTAACTTCAAACAATCTGCCATGCTTTTTACACCCTGTAAAGTCATTTTAAAACCAGTTTAACACAATATCAGACGATTGTAAATAGTAAAAACGGACCATGATTTATTGGATAAAGGGATGACCAAGATGGAAAAAAAATAATTTTTGCGCTTATTAATGTTACTTGCTAAAAAAGGCTTTTATTGAGGCAAAAAAGTTTACTAGTACGGATAGGAGTTTTTGTTGGAATTCGATGGGGGCGACAAAAAAAGCGAGGGCAAAAGACGCGACAACGCCTATCCCCCATACCATACCATGGCCTTTCTTTTTAGTTGTTTTCCGTGACCGTGGCGAGTTGCCACGTTTCTTAACTGTTGTTTGGTTAGGTGCTGCGGTGGCTCGTGTTCGTTTCGAAGCTGAGTCTTTGATCTGGGTGACAGTGGCAGAGGTGGGATTAACTGTTTTTTTTCTGGATTTGGCTGGGATTCGTTCTTCTTCTGGGATATCAACGCGGATGCGTCCGTTATTGGCATTGAGCAGTTGTTTAATGATCTCATGCAAGTTTTCCCTGGTGCGTACCCGTTTTTTTCGTTCTTTGGCCATCATCCGATCAATAATAGGCTGAAAATCGTGCAACACGTTGGGTAGCAAGGGCACGTCTTGCTGGAGATGTTGATTGATAATGGCCATAGTGGTATCGCCAGTATAGGGGGGCCTGCCAGTCAGCATCTCATAGAGCACGACGCCCAATGAATAGATATCGCTGCGCCCATCCAGTTTTTCGGCATTGCATTGTTCTGGGCTCATGTATTGGGGGGTGCCGATGGAAGTTCCAGTGCGGGTAATTTTGGTATTGGAATCCATTTGTTTGGCAATCCCAAAATCAAGGATAACGGGTGTACCGTCCTGGCGGAACATGATATTATCGGGTTTGACATCGCGGTGGATGATGTTTTTTTGGTGGGCATAAAACAGGGCATCGGCGATTTGACTGGCAATATGTAACGCCTCTTCCGGGAGTAAGTTGCCATCTTTTTTGATTCGTTCTTTCAGGCTATCTTGGAAATATTCCATCACAATATAGTGGCAATCTTGGATGTCGCCGATTTCGTAGATAGCGACAATATTGGGGTGGTTCAGGCTGGAAAGCGTGCGGGCTTCCTTGGTGAAGCGTTTGAGGATGCGGGGGTTTTCAAAAGCCAGCGGGCTTAATATTTTAATGGCTACCAGGCGGTTCAATTTTTCTGGGACAGCCAGGTACACAGTGGCCATGCCGCCGTGGCCCAGTTTTTTTTTAATCTTATAACCGTCTATTACGGGAAAATCAGCCATATTTATTTTTGCCTCGTTGTGTTTTGAATCATCATGCCTAGCGGTGTGCCAGTAGGATGGAAATCACCAGTAATAATGATGTAAGTTGGAAAGTATAGCCTTTTTAGAGTTATTTGTCAATTGTTGAGAAGTGCTGAATTCACCACTGGATTTATTTTTTCATTGGTATTGGGGGTGATTCATAAAACAATAGCGACATGAATTGGAAGTTGGCCGGTATATAAAATGGCGGAATGGTTAGGCTTGATTTCGCGGGCCTTTCTATATAACTCATCCCTATCTTTGCTGTGCCATAATACTACGCCCTCTATGACATTAAAATATGGAAGCAAAATGATTTAAAAAAACGTGCCAATTATTTTTTAAAGTTGTTTAGGACAGGTATGATTTTACATGAATAATTCCTTCAATGATCTCCTTTTACCGTGAAAATATTTATTTGTACAGTTTTTTTTGCCATAACAGTTTGGAAATAATAAAGAATTGGTAATTCTTGAAGCCCTGAAAATGAAAAATTGCCGTTATTGGAGAAAATTCGTCCACTTGGGGCATGGTTTCAGCTTGGAGCTCACCATTGCCTCCCGTGGGTCGCAAGAGCATGAATAACGTGATTTTTAACCGATAGAGTCAAATCGTTAAATATTGTTCTGCAATTTTGTCGTAGGAAGGTCATGATTTCGGGAATTTCTTAATTCGCCAGTAATAACGGTGATAAATTGACCTATTCATGTCATCTATGACAAAAAAACGAGACATTTTCAGCCATCACGTCATCCATGACGATATAGCGCCATAGTTGCAGTAATTTTCTCAAATCATGAAGAAATAGCTCGAATGATGCAGTAATTTTCTTTATGATTCAAGTAATTTTCTCAAATATAATAGAAAATTACTGTAATATTAAAGAAAATTTCTCGAACATAACAGTAATTTTCTCAATGAATTGAGTAATTTTCTGCACCATTGACAGTTTGAGGTCATGCGAGGAGTTTTTGGGACTCTGATGACGGTTTTTGGTCAATGGATGGCGTTTTATCTGGAAAATTGGCTTATTTTCAGAAAAATTAGCTCATTTTGGTCATTGAGCACAATTTTTAATGATACGAGACTATTTTTAGGCAATCATTGACCTATGACGGCTGTTTTTCGCCACATAGTGTGATCGCTGTTGATTTGTTGCTCTCTGATGATCAAATAGGGCGAAAAATGAGGCTTTGGGCCAGGCTGATTCATGAATAGCGTGGATGGCGAAGATCAACCGGATATTTGAGCAGATCATAATTACGACAACCACATCACATGAAAATTCTTAACATGGCGAAACAATGCAAGGTCTTCTTGTTTCTCGAATTTTGGTTGATTTGCTTACTTCCCACGATGCAGTGGGCTAGACTGCTGCCTCATGGCTAATTCTTCCAAACCACATCGAAAATGATCAGGTTGTTTCGTAACTGCTCCTTAGAGAAAATAATTCCAATCATCCAATAATTTAAGAAGTCATCTTCTATATAGAGATTGATCTTTTCCTAAATCTTTCCCCTGTATGTCCTCAAAATCTCCAATCCCTCCATTGTCCATTGACTACCTTTTTCCAGATTTTCAAAGGAACAACCATGGATGAAGAGACCCGATACATTGATTAACTCTCGTGTTTCACCTTGGATGTCGACGTTCGGGATAAGAACTTTATTCCTACTACTAAGACTCAGTTTTATATTTTTAGGGTATGGCGGGTATTCGAGCATTGAGGAGTTTTCATTATTATCATAAGTTTTCAGACAATCTCCGGTAGTAGCGTCCCACTCTTTGAGGATTAAATTAAACGATTCTGAGCGAATCTTTTTTCCACAATCAAAATACACGGCTTTGTTTACTGCACAGGAATGCCCTTTTAATGTCTGGATGCATTCTCCGGTAGTAGCGTCCCACTCTTTGATAGTGTGATCTTCTGAAGCCGAAAGAATTCTTTTCCCATCACTGCTGTACAACGCACTGTTTACTGGCCTCGTATGTCCCTTTAAAGTTCGGACACATTCCAAGATGGTAGCGTCCCACTCTTGAATTGTATGATCTTCTAGTGCAAGGAGGATTGTCTTCCTGTCCATACTGTATATTGATCTACGAACATAATCAGCATGTCCCTCAAGTGTCTGGACACACTCCCCGGTAGTGGTATCCCACTCTTTGATAGTATAATCATGTGATGCGGAAAGAATTCTTTTCCCATCACCTCTGTAAATCGCACTGCTAACAGTTTCTTTATGTCCCTCTAAAATCCGGATACATTCCCCGGTTTTGGCGTTCCATTCTCTGATAGTATTATCCGAAGATGCGGAAAGAATTCTTTTCCCATCGCAACTGTAAATCGCACTAAGAACAGTATCTTCATGTCCTGATAATGTCTGGATACAAGCCCCGGAGGTAGAGTCCCATTCTTTTATGGTTTTATCTTCAGATACGGAAAGAATATTTTTCCCGCCATTACTGTACACCGCGCTGATAACAAAACCTGCATGTCCTATTAATGTCTGGAAACATTCCCCGGTTTTGGCGTCCCATTCTCTGATAGTATTATCCCAAGAAGCGGAAAGAATTTTTTTCTCATCGTTCCTATAAAACGCACTGATTACATTAGAGTTATGTCCCTTAAAAGTATTGACACATTCTCCGGTGGCGGTTTTCCATTCTTTTATGGTTTTATCCTCAGATGAGGATAAAATTTTTTCCCCATCGCTGCTGTATACCGCATTATAAACAAAGCCTGTATGCCCGCTCAATGTCTGGACACATTCCTTGGTAGTGGTGTCCCACTCTTTGATAGCATGATCAAATGATGCGGAAAGAATTTTTTTCTCATCACTACTGTAAACTACACTGGATACTGATAAATTATGCCCACTAAATGTATGGATACATTCTCCAGTGACAGCGTCCCACTCTTTGATTGTGCCATCATATGATGCAGAAAGTATCTTTCCCCCATCGGCACTGTATACCGCACTGTTTACTCTACTCGTATGTCCCTGATGCAAGATATTTTTTTCATGAACCCGCGCACCAGCAAAAGATGCCGCTAAGTACTGGTTTTTATAAAAACGACTGCACTCCACTCCATTCAAAAGTACTCCCGATAAATCAAGGTGGGATAAATCCGCCCCACTCAACTCCCCTCTTACCTCTTTCCAAATAGTCACAATATTCCATACCGTATACCCCACAAGTTCCAAGTCCTTATCTCCAAATTTTCCCCGGCATAAATCCACGACTCGATGTAAATGGTTTTCTTTATTGATCTTTATCTGCCAACCCACCCCATCCACCACATAGGGTTTTACTCGGTGCTCCCCTTCCAGTTCTCCAACCATTCGCCTAACAAAAAAATTAAGTGTCCGTTCCTTCAGTACCCAAGGTGTCTCTCTCTTCTTTAAACTTATCTCCAGCTCATTCCGCACAAACACGGCAGCAAAAAAGTCCCTGAAATTTTGGTGCAGAAAACGGAAGGAATTTCCTTCCATAACCAACATGGATAATGTATTGCTTAATATCTCTTTTAATTCGACATTTCTTTTCAATCTATCCTTAAAATCGGCACATCCCCCCATCGGCAGTACATCCACATGTCTCACAAATTCGGGGAAGGTGCTGAGAAAATCATCTGTTGAAAATCGCTTGCAGATAATATCCAAATAATCATTCAACTGCTCACTGGTGAAATCAAATAACCCCACCTTTTCCATCTCAAACCCCAGCGCGGGCAGCAAAAACTTGAGCAGGAATTTGTAATAATAAATCTGTTCTTCATCGTGGCCCAATCGTTCCGGCAGTTTAGCCACCTGCGCCTCAATGAAATTCCATAATAATTCAGCCGGTGTTTCCACTTGCTCCTTGAATTGGCATAACTTGGATTCCTTATGGTTTTTTTGCACCTCGCAGGTAACCGCGTACAAGGTGAGCATCATAGGATTTTTTACCAATTCTCGCAAGTGGTCTTGAAGCTGTGTTTCTTTAGCCAAATACCCATCCACCTGCTCGTCTGTTAATGGCAACAGTCGCACCAAGTTCCAATCACTCCAATTGCAAAGCCCTCGCATATCATACCGGCTGGTCATCACCAATTGGATACCCGGACACTGCTCCTTAAGACGATTCAACTCCAAAAGCAATTCCCGTTTTTCCACTGTAATCTCGTTAAAACCGTCTAAAAGAAAAATGTAGAAGCGGCATCCTGCGGCTTTTTCAAACTGTTCCAAGGTGATATATTCATAACCGTAGTTCTTGCGAATATAGGATACAATAAAGTTATCCCGTTTGCCTTCAGGAAGCTGGTTGTATTCGTTCAAGGCAATATACACCGGCACCGGTGAGTTGGTATCTTTGTTTTCCAAAAGTTGCTGCCACCATTGAATCAAACTAACCGTTTTTCCCATACCCCCATCCCCAAGAATGACTGCATGTTTGATTTCCTGTGGCCATAATAGAGATAACGCATCTGCTACCAGCGTGGTTCGGTTGGTGGTGGCACCTGCAACCGTGCTGTCGATGATGGCTTCCGTTTTGAACCAGTGGTTTTCTGTATGGGTTAATATCAGGTCGGAAATGCTCAGGTTTTTAAATCTACCATTGGGGCCACGCAAGTTGTCGTAAAAGTTTTTGGAACCTTTTAACAGAGCTCTCAAACAATCCCGTGTGCCACCATGCGCAAATTCGTCTTCCAAGTATTGGGCGATTTCTTGGAATTTTGTTTTGTCTTCATGGTAGATTTTTTCAATGTCCACCATTAACTCTTTATCCGTTAAGATATCGCGGTCTGGGACAAAACCAGGGCAAATCTTGGCGTACTTTTCTTTTTTCTTGGGGCTTAAACGGGGTTTCTCATGGTTGAGAATCAAAAAACGGATGCCGTTAGGAAAACAGACACGATACTTTTCAACATAGATAACCAAGTTTTCTTCGATTTTTTTCGGGTCTTTTCTGGATGTGACCTGAAACGCAATTTGATTGAACTTATCCCCCAAATCAATGCCAGGGAAATGTTTTTTTTCTTGGTTAAGGTTTTTAAGTTGGTAATTATAAATGAGGTTTAACAGTTTAGCGGCGACGTTTTCAGCAACTTGGTTGATATTGTAGAAATCGATAGCATTGGATAAACGTATTTCCTCCACCCATAGTGCAAGCAGTTTAACCACCCGATTTATTTCGTCTTCTGTACTCATACTCTACCGACCTCTAAATATGATTCAATATTGTATTATAACCCAATCGACACAGGAAAACAAACATCAAAAAAGATTCCACCATCAAGATTGATTATTAAGGGAAGTATCTATTCAGTTTTTTGCCAGTAAGGATTCAGGAGATTCTTATTAGTCTCCATCAGTGTAAGACTGAAGGCGACAGTCCAAAAAAGGACACGCTTAAAAGGAGACTGCCCCATTAAAAAGCAGAGGAATAAAATAATGCGGCAAGATGCCGCGTCTACAATAACCCCACTCACCTATTTTAATAATAGACCCTTTGGCCAGAAATGGCTTGAAAAAATCATCAATTGCTTTTTGGTGGGAGATTCACCACCAGATTCTCTTGAAAGGCCAAAGATTTAGAGTTGGATAACAGTTCCCTGAAGTCATTGTTTGAAAATAACAATGTAGCGATCAGCCCTCAAGAGGAATTGGCGAGGTCTATTTAACAGAGGAGATTATTGTACAGGAGCCCAAGCGTAGTATAATATGATAGAAAGGATCATAAAAAAAGTGGAAGTTACATAAGTAACTCCCATTAACTTGGCGGTGAATTCAGGATTACCGCTTTTCTCTTATTTTTTAAACCCAACCTATTTGGTTTACCCGCCCACATGGGGCACCGGGCTCCGTTTTCGGCACCGGTGCCCCCATCACCTTGTTTTGTTGATCTGGTAAGTCGGCGGTTTTTTTTAGCCTTTTTTTGCTTTTTCTTCCACCGCGTTTTGCGACAGCGCGGCGAGTCCACCGATGGCGCCAAGGTTCATGGATTCCAACGCGGAACTGGGCACAATGATCAAAGAGCCTTTCTCCTTTAATCCCTCGAACAACATGTTCATTCCACGCAATTGCAGGGCCACAGGGTTGTTGATATAATTCAAACTGGCCTGGGCGAATTTTTCCGAGATTTCCGTTTCCGCTGTGCCCAGGATGATCCTGGCCTGCCGTTCCCGTTCAGCCTGGGCCTGTTTGCTCATGGCGTCGGCCAAAGCAGAAGGAATCACGATATCTTTAATACCCACGGTCTGACAAGTAATCCCCCAGGGATTGGTATGTTCATCCAAGGTGACTTGCAGACTTGCACCGATCTTTTCCCGGTTTTGCAGCAAGTCGGCCAGATCATGTTTGCCAATAGTATCGCGCAACGCGGTCTGGGCAATGTAAGAGACGGCTTTGACGTACTCGCGAACTTCCAACGCGGACTTTTCAGCGTCCCACACCATCCAATACACGACGGCATCCACATTCACGGGCACGGTATCCCGCGTCAAAGTCTCTTCAGCCTTAAAATCAGTGACCCGAACACGTTGATCGACATAACGATAAACACTGTCCATGATGGGAATGATAAAAAACAAACCAGGACCACGTAGACCAATAAACTTTCCCATGCGCAAGATAATGGCTTTTTCCCAGTGATTGGCCACCTTGGCAGAAGCGGTAATCAACGAGCCTAATATAAATAACACAACAGCCACGGGAATACTAATAACCCAAAAAACTACCAACAATGCAGTGATAGCTGTCCATACCAGGAAAATAGTAATGGAAATAGCATTCACTTTTGCTTCTTGTTCTGGTTCAAATGTATACATGGTTTACCTCCTTGCTCTCTTATTTAATTCGTTAACCAAATCCTCTATGCTGAAGCCATAACTGGAAGCAATATTGACAAACTCATCACAAATGCTCTCCAATTTCCCCTGCCGTTCTTTCCTGGGTATTTCCACCTTGACCTTATTGATGAAAGTACCGGAGCCCTGCATGGTTTCCAGCACGTTTTGGATTTCCAATTCTTTATACGCTTTATTCACGGTGTTTAAATTGATCATCAAATCGACGGCCAAAGCCCTGGCTGTGGGCAATTGATCACCGACATTTAACGTT
Source organism: uncultured Clostridia bacterium (assembly GCA_964502145.1). GTDB lineage: Bacteria > Acidobacteriota > Aminicenantia > UBA2199 > UBA2199 > CAZCVI01. Next base: position 27,581 of record CAZCVI010000010.1, on the reverse strand, counting down.
CCTGCGGCTATACCATAACGAATCTGATCGATGATCTGTCGATAAAAAGGAACGCCACTCTTGGGGTCCAACTTAAATTCAATCATGGCTTATTACCTCCATTTATTAAATTCTGTTCCATGTTACCTGCTATAACCACTGCTCTTGGTTAACAAGTCACAGTTATTTATTGTTTTAGTTTAATATTGTTATATTTATATATAACACTATTAATATGTATCAATAAATCCTTTTTTTCAACAAAAATATTTTTTTTTTTGGAAGGAGCAACCGGATAAACGGATGGAAATGTGTTATGATGGGGTTTTTAAAGACTATGATAACCGTTGAATTCACCACCAAGTTCTTGAAATCGTTGTGGACTATATGGACGACATGGACTATATGGACAATGTGGACATAAAATGTTTTTATTGGCCCATGCTGTTTCAAGAATCGGGTGGTGAATTCAGGAAACGGTGGCGGTGGAGCCGGTCGAGGGGTTTTTCCCAGTCGCTTAACCGGCTCCAACACACCTAATGTTTACTGCGCTATATTTTACTTGTAGGGTTTGATCTGAACAATAATTTGTTTTTCCTGGATATCTCCAGCGGATGTTTTTATTTGGAAATTCAAGGGGTACTCACCGAGAAAGCCAACTCCAGGCTGCCAGTAAAAAATCCCCTTCTTGGCGTCAAGATAAGAACCAATGGGAGGAGCAGCGATACTTATCGTTCCGGGCACCGAGTCCAAACCAACGCCCAAATTGATTTCCAGCCGTTCCAGTGCTTGGATGTCGATATTAATCTGTCCGGTGTGATCTGGATAAATCGTTCTGGCAGGGGATTTCAGATTATAGCCCGTTCTTACCCGGACCGCCCCATTTTCATATTCATCGTTTTTGGTATTTTCCTCTTTAAAAAATTCAGGTTTACCCGATGTGGCACCGCTAATTCCTTCATTAGCCGGTTCTTTTCGCGTCTCGGTGTTCTGAATGGTGAAATAGCGACTGCCGATCCCCTCGGTATTCCCGGCATCGTCCATCACAGACCAAGCTATCGTGTGAACGCCATTAACATAGGAACGGGTATCCAAGTAATAATATCCAACTGCACCCTGGGTGTTATTGTACCCGGGAAAAAGAGCGATAATATCTTCCCGCGGTTGATTGTAAACGGGATGCCCCAAAATCACTCCATCCACCCAAACGGTAATAGTGGAGCCATTAAAAGGAATGGTGTTGGGGCGGGGTGTTAAAGCCCATCCAAAGTTAACATACCGATTTCCAGAAACGGTTCCACCCTGCGCGGGTGAATCTATGGTGCCAAATGGTTTCACTGCATGGGCATTGTCACTGAAAATGACGGTCTTACCCAGCGTGGCCTGATTGCCCTTGATATCAGTGGCGATCACGTGCAAGGTAAAAGAACCGTTCCCCCCACTGGGTAGGAAATTAGTCAATAACATATACCCCCAACCCGCTTGAGTGCTCTCGGGACAATCAGGATAGAGCACTGTCACATCGGGACGGGCCCCTTCCACCCGGATACAGTCGCCAATATAGATCAATTCGTTTCCTTCCCCGGCTACCGGTTCCCGGAAGAGCTTGATATTTTTAATACCCACCAGATCCACGGCCCAACCGGTTACAGGAATGCTACCGCTCACGGTAGTACCTGAAACAGGACTATCCAAGACACCGACTGGTGAGCCTGCGGCACTATTCCCATACACAAACAAAACCACCTCGACCTGCTGGGGGGAATTTTCGGCCATGGGATCGGTAATAGTTAAGGTGGTGGAGTAGGTGCCTGTAGTCAAAGGAGAGGTCATGGATAAGGTAAGAGATGCAGCACCAGTACCGGAAACAGGGGTGCAATGAAGCCATTCGGCATCAAAAGTAGCGTTCCAAGACAATGTGCCGCCACCGCTGTTAGTGAGGGCAATCACCTGGGAACCGGTATGATTACCCTGAAGATCAGCGCCAAAAACCAAACGGTTCCGGTTAAGGGATATCCGTGGTGGCAGGGTAGGCGTCAGGCCCTCTTCATAGGCGCCAATATCGGTGCCATCGTACACATTGGTCACGGTAAGAATATCCACGGGCCTGGGATAACCCCGCTGGTCAGTGGCAAAACCGGCCCTAAAGCCCGCATCAATGGCAGGACTGCCCTGCAATAAGGCATGGGTCAGGGTAGGACCGCCATTGTCAGCCAGAGGGGCCAAGAGGGGATCAATGCCCATGATGTTTCCTTTTAGAGTACCGCTTATCTCACAATCCAGGGAATTTTCAAGCAGATTATATCCCTTACTGTACAGGGGGCCGAAATAATCGGGGCCCAAACCTTGTAGGAAAACGTGATTATCGGCAATAATGGTATTTTCAAGTTGTAGCGACCCATCGGTTTTAGACGCATAAATACCGCCACCATCGCCGGGAAAGCCGTCAATATTGCCATTGTTGGTGCCGCCAGTGCCGCCGCTGGAGGTTGTATTACTGGCAATAGTACAATGGGTCAGAATAACATCGCCCGTGGAATGAATCCCGCCACCACTACCGCCATTGCCGCCGTTATTACCAGATGCAGCCCCACCTTTCCCGGCTTTATTGTTACTGATGGTGCAGTGGGTAAGAGTGAGCGTGGCTACATTTCTAATGCCGCCACCATGACCCCCGTTCACTCCGAATCCCGACTCCCCGCCATCGCCAGTATAATTATTACTGATGGTGCAATTGAGCAGGGTCAAAGCACCTTCGCGGTGAAATAGGCCACCACCACTACCACCACCGATGCCCGTATAATTTTCAGCGATAGTACAATCCTCAAGACTAAGAGTCGAGCGATTATAAATACCACCACCCGCACCGGAGCGATCCAACGTTCTACCCGCCACGCCGGTAAAATTCTTCTTTATGATACAACTGCCCATTGAGGCGAGGCCATAGTTATAAATGCCACCACCATGGCCGCTGTATTCTTGATTGTCGCCACAATTACTACCATACCGGGCACTACCGGTCATATTAAAACTAATGGTGCAATTTCGCAGTGTTTGTGTGCCTTCGCTGTAGATACCGCCGCCATGGCCGCCACCGTTATCCAGATCATTGTCCGTTCCCCCGGAACCGCCGCCATTGCCGCTACTATTATTGCTGATGGTGCAGTTATCCAGTACTTGCGCACCAGTATTACTATTATATATCCCGCCACCATTGCCACCCCTGGGGAAATCCCCGCAGCCAGTGATTGCACCGCCGCCTTGACCGGCTGAATTACCGATAATCCTGCTTCCGGTCATAGTCAGAGAACCGGTGTTATAAATACCGCCACCATGCCCACCGCCACCGGGACAAAACATATCGCGGGGATGTGCATAACCGGTGGCGCCGTACCCGCATCTATTTTCTTGAATAGAGCAGTCTTTCAAAGTCAGAGTGCCGGAATTATAGATGCCCCCACCATTCTCGCCATTCTCGCGTCGTTCCATCCCTTCCCTTGTTTTCCCGTGTTTAATGGTCACACCGGAAATGGATACCACGCCGGAGTAAATATGGAGAACCCGATCCAACTCGTTGCCGTCAATTATAGTTTCCCCCATACCAGCGCCCACGACAGAAATTTTATGGGGGCTATTAAAATCCAGGTCTCCGCCAAGATTGCCATCTTCACCAACGGGTCCGCTCAATTTATAGGTTCCGGCTGGCAATATAATCGTATCCGCTTCACTGTTTGTATTGGCCTCCGTGATGGCCGCACGTAACGAACCGGGTCCATTATCAGCCGTGGTGGTCACCCCGATTACAGCAGCATCGACGCGGGGTATTCCCAGTACAAAAAACATCCACACGCCAAAAAGAATGAGACAATTATTTCTTTTTATCATTGTACACCTCCATACAAGATTTCTATAATAATCAGATGCAATTTGAGTGCCAAGTAGTGAATAGATCACTGATAGGGTGAAATCCCTTTGGTTATCAAAGGATGGATGGTTTGAACGATCCCCCCGGTGTCAATGGTTTATAAATTTAATTATAAGGTTATAAACTCAATCATTAATTGGTTTAATCTAAAATAGTGCAAGTTACGTGCTTGCCATTCATTCACACTAAAATTCCTAAAAACATGATGGACTTACTGGACAATCTGGACTTACTGGACTATCTGGACTTTACAAAAACTTTGATTTTTCCAGCTTGTCCAGTAAGTCCAGTATGTCCAGCTTACCGGGGAACCTTTTCGTTAAATTCTAAGTATGCCCTCATCTGGGAGAGTTATTTTCCCCTCGTAAACAGTGCCATGGTTTCTAAATGGGAGGTTTGGGGGAAGAGATCGAAAACTTGTAAATCCGCGAGTTGATAGCCGTTTTCCACAAGTAACTTCAAATCACGGCTGAAAGCAGCAGAAGCACAGGAGATATAAATAATCCGTTCATATTTGGCGAATAGAATACGATTCAGCACGACTTTGGCGAGACCAGAACGGGGCGGATCAATCACAATAGACGCTGCGGGGGGGAAGTGGAACTTTTCGGCGGGCAGCTTATAAAATCGCGCACCTGGAAAGGCCCGTTGGGCCAATGCCACTGAAAAACCATAACTCTCGACGCCAATTACCTGCTGGGCCCGCTGCATTAAAACTGGAATAAAAAAACCGACACCACAATACAGATCAATCATCACCTGAGATTCTTCGAGGTAACCAGAGACGGTATCCAACATGTTCTCCCACTGATGGGGATTCACCTGGAAAAACACATCGGGGGACACATAATAAATATGTCCCTTGATCCGGATGGGCGATATTCCAACAGCCTCATTGCCTTTCCATGAAAATATGATATCAGGAAAAGATTGTAATACTTTCCACACCCGTTCATCCGGTGGATGGGATAAATAGATGTATACCTTCTGATTGTCGGGGTTAAAGAAAATATCCATCTGGAAAATAAAGGGCGGTTCTTTAATATTGTTCCATTGGGCGAGAAAACGATTGACAGCATCGGGAAACAACAGGCAGTGATCAATGGGCAACACGGTGTTGGTGCCCTTGCGAATAAAACCGATACGACCATCGTCCACCCCTTTCATCCGCGCCCGGACACGGTTATTATAGGCGGGACCAAGAAAAAGGGGCGGGAGCGGCGCGGTATAATGACCGATCCGCTCCAGATCATTTTGCAGAATTTCTCTCTTGATCGTTTCCTGAAAAGGGTAATCAATGTGCTGGAACACGCAACCCCCACATTCGCCGAAATAGGGACAAGGTGGTAAAACCCGGTGTTTGGACGGGTTCACCACCTCCAGCAACTGTCCCCACAACACGCCCTTGGCCCGTTCCCTGATGCGATAGACAACATCCTCGCCGGGCAGGACGTAGTTTAAAAACACCACGCCCAAATCACCCCGCACCAACCCCCAACCGCCATTGACGATCTTTTCAACCCGTCCCTGGCGGGGTTGGTTATCCACGGGGGATAAAGAATCGGTTTTGTGGTGTGTCAAGGGTCTTAATTAACGGAAATCACGAGCCGTTCGTTTTTAAATTTGGAAATTTCCACCAAGGTCACGGCCGCAGTTTGTTTATCCGTGGCAATCGTAATCTTGTAATCGGTCCCCTCACGATAGAAGGTGGGATAAACCTTGATGCTCTTGATCTTACCGATCCCCAGTTCACTGGCAGACACGTCAATCTGGGTGTTACTGCGCAAATCAGAGGACTTGGTAAAATTCTCCGGCGATACATCGCGCAACTTGGTGGATTTTAAAAATCCGCCCTTGAGAATGTTCTTCTTCTTCAAACTGGACTGGGTATCCACGAGATAATAAACGGAGTTCACGGTTTGTTGCATCTCCTGGTTCTGTTGGTTCAGATTGCCTACCTGACCAATGAGATTTTCTTTTTCCCTGGTCAACATATCCAATTGGCTGATAATCTGGTCCCGTTTTTCTTCCAGCGCTTTGATATCTTCGGCCAGTTTATCCCGTTCCGAGATAGCTTGGTCACGGGAGTCTTCCAGTTTTTTCTTGGCTTTGCGGACCAGCGTGTTGGGAGAAATAGCGGCGGTACCCTGGGTCACGGAAGTACCGTATTCATCCTCGGCCTCGGCATAAAAGTTCCACACTTTAAAACCGGGAACCATGGTCTCCAATAACAAGGTCCGGTCCGCCAGTTCCTGGGCATGCTTTTTATCGAGCTTTTTTTCATTGACCAAAAAGTCCATGGCAATCTGCAAATGATTCTCGCCAGCCACCACGATATGCGGCTTGGGTAGCAGTTTTTCGATCTCAGTGATCTTCTCTTTTAATTCCTGGATCTCTTTATTCTTGTCCAAGATATCTTCTAACAGCGATTTTACCGAGACATCTTTTTCCTCGGCCAGCCGTTTTTGCAAGAGTTCTTGTCCCTCTTTGGAGAGATTAAGGGTATTGACGCCCAGAGATTGACCGCCAGTTTTTTCGTTGTATTCTTTTGTCATATCCAGCACTTCATCTTGTTTGGCTTTGACCTCGGATTCCATGTTCTGGACATTTTCAGCCATTTGTTGCATCTGGCGGATTTGCGCGGAACCTTTGGGCTCGGCTTTCCCCTTAAAAAATAGGAAATACGCCATGGCGATCAAGACGATGATTAATAAACCGACCACCATCACCAATATCCTGTTTCTTTTACTGGCTTTTGCAGCGACAGCTTTGAACTCGCCGGTTTTGTAAGGATCGGTTTCCTCGACAATAGTGCTGGATAATAATTCCGTTTTTTTGGGATCATCATCGTCATTTTTAGGTTCATCCACGAATGTCTTGTTTTCATTGTTCATGATTTTTTCTCCTCTTCTTCTTCTTTTTCAGCAATCATTTCCATGGCCATTTTCAAACTGATTCTCATCCGTTCGAGCGATTCCGCCAGTTCTCCCACCTCATCCCGGCTTTTAATCGAGATAGAGCGGTCCATCATACCAGTGGTTATTTCCCTGGTGATGTCGCCGAGGTAGCGCAGTTTTCGCACCACCCCCCTGGACAGGAGGAAACTCAGCAAGAGCGCCGATACCAAAATAATGGCACTGATAATAGCCAAAGAACTCACTTTTTTTTGTAATTCGGCCTGGAAAGTAGTTAACTCAATACTCACATTCAATATCCCGGAGATATGGCTGTCACTATCCCGAATGGGTGCATAAGCGGACAACCAGATTCCATGTTCATCGCTAAATACCTTGGTAACACTGGTAGTGCCATGATTAAACGCGGGCCACATCTCGGGACGGATATCACCGGTATCTCCGATAAATGGCTTGGCGTGGGACATGATGATATATTTGAGTTTGCCACCCTCCAGACGGAAGGTATATATATCTTCTTTAAGATTATTGCTCCGTTTAATATTTCTAAGTACTTTTTGCAACTGTTTAAACGTTTCGGAGTGGGCATCGGCTGGGGTTTTTATCTGGTCGTGCAGGTCGCCATTTATCAGCAACGCACCAGTGGCAGCAATCGCTTCGAGTCGCTTCGCAATGGCAGATTCGAGGTCCAAATAAGCTGTCCGGTAGGAAAAATAGATTAATATACCAGTGGTAAAAACCACTAACAAGAAGGTCAGCACGATAATTTTAATGCGTAATCCGAATTTTCTCATTTTTATTGCTTGCTCCCGAATTTATCAATCATCGCTTGAATCTTGTCTCTAAACTGCTGTCTTTTCGCTTCATCCAGCAGGTTCGCCACGTTTTTACCCAGCTCCAGCAGTTTATCCCCGGGGAATTGGGCTTTGGTATACCCCAGGGTTTTGCACTCTCTCATCAGCACGACTTTGGCGATAGGTCCGATAAAATGCGCCAGTTCCAATTGGATGCTCTCCATCAAAGCCAATGGTACAGGATTCACCACCTCTTTGGGTAAGGATTGGGAGGAAGATTGGGTGACCAAGGAAAAAGGGTGATTGGCTGCCTCTTGGACGGCAGTACGAATCATATTATTCAATTGTTCAAGGTGAGAGGCGATGTAAATGGAAAGAAAGGGGCGGCTGACTCCGAGCGAGGCGATAATAAAAAGAATCCCGGTATCAAGAGTATAGCTCAATATGCGTCCTTTTTCGAACCAGAGGTCCATCCCGCTAATTTTAAAAGAGATGGACTGCATGATCTGGGCCACGGGGGCGAAACGGAGTTTGTAAATGTCTAAACTGGCTGGTTTACTCAACGTGTAATCAACCAGTTGCCCGGAAGGCGCAAACAGCATGATATCTGTGACTCCGGCAATGGCAGCGATCTGCATGACAGGAGAGCCGGGATGGGTTACATTGAGAAAGCTACTGGTACTGCTCTGCAATGAGGAACTGCTAATGAAATAGGATTCCTTTTGACTGACCAGCATGGAACCAAGGTTCACGCCTTCGGGAAACAAGGCGAGCATCTCTTCGGGTGTTTCCACCAGTTTGAATTGCCAGTAACCCAATTGGGCGGCGGCATTCAATTGAATGGTGCTCTCCTGTAAAATATAAATGGCGTTTTTCCACTCTTCGGGGAACCGACCCTGGATATTCAAGAGGGTTCCGGTATCGGAAAGAGTCATGGTGCCGACGATGTTTTCATGGGTAAAGAGCACGGGAAACTGCTTTCTTAGCTCCGAATGGCCGACCAAAAGAGAGGTATCCACGGTCGAATGGCTCAATGCGGTGCCTGTATTTTTTTTTGTTTCTTTTTCAAAAGAGACATCCTGGGTATCATCGATTTCGGAAGCACGGAGGTCCCACAACAATTCACGGCAATTAATATATCGTTGTTCCGGGTTTTTAGCAGTCATCCGTTCCAAGATATCCACCATTTCTTGTGGGATGGAGGGTACGAATTTTCGCGGGTCCGGTAGTGGTTCGCCCATGTGTTTCATCATGATTTCCATTGGATTATCTGAAAGAAAAGGGGGGTGGCCCACCAGGAGGTGAAACAAGACAATACCCAACGAATAGATATCGGAACGTGCATCCAATGCCTTGCCCGACGATTGTTCCGGGGGGAGATAGTGGGGGGTGCCCAAAACCATGCCCGCTTGGGTATGTCTGGTTTTTTTATTGGTTCTGACCAGTCCGAAATCGGTGATGGTCACGTGGCCTTTATTATCCATGATCAGATTGGAAGGTTTGATATCGCGGTGAATTAGTCCGGCATCGTGGGCGACCATCAGGCCATTGGCGACCTGGGTGATCACAGAGAGTGCCTTGGCCAGTGGGAAACGTCCTTTATGGCGCAGAATATAGTCCACGGTGTGACCCGGTATATACTCCATGGTTATATAAAACACGTGGGTATCCAACTCGCCGGAATCATAAATCTGGACAATGTGGGGGCTTTTTAAGCGGGCGATGGCCATGGCTTCTCGTTGGAATCGTTCGATAGCCGTGACATCGCCCATCATTTCCGGGAGTAGCAGTTTCACCGCCACCTTGCGATCCAGGTTTTCCTGGTGTCCCAGAAACACCACGCCCATACCGCCGCGGTCGATCTCTTTGAGGATGATGGCCGTGCCTATTTTTTTTCCGATTAGCGTCTCGAAGTAATCTTGTTTCCTATTTTTTCTTAGGATTGGACTGATACCTGCTTTTAATCGTTCGATAGTGGAGATGAAGCGATTGACATCCAGTGGTTTATTGAGGATCGTTTCTTTGTGCCCCGTTTCCAATTGTTCTGCAATGTCTTGCTGCATTTTCCCGGAAATAAAGAGACGGGGGATCAGAGCGATTTCGGGATTTTCGCGGATCCAGTTGTAAAATTTAAAGAACTCGTCGTCCGCGATATTCAGATCAATGACCAGGAGATCTGCCGATTGTTTTTCCAAGATTTCCCTGGCCTGGGTAGCAGATGGACTCACCAGTACTTTATAGTTATGTTGTTCAAGATGAGTGCGCATCATTTGGGCATGATTGGATATCGCTTCTAACAGCAGGATTGTTTCCATTTCAGTTACTCATTCTCTATTCAATTCACTCCAACGGTCCGATATTAATGCTAGAATGAAGTTTATACCAAATTAAAGATAATTGCAATCGCCCCATGTGGATTTTTAGCGTCAATTTTTTCTTTTTTCTTCTTCGTGTTCTTCACGGTTTAATAGATTTGACGATGAATTCAGGGAGAATGGCAGTTGTTTTTAAGAGAAATTTGTATTATAATAGGCATGTAATCCCGATTTCTGGAGGCAATAAATGGGTGAAGTAAAAGTGCTGGCAACATTCACAAATATTTTCGATGTGTATCTGCAAAAAGAGGAAGTTCGCGAGGTCCATTTAAATTGTTTAATTGACAGTGGCGCGGTACTGAGTTACCTGCCCCAGGAAGTGGTGGAATTATTGGGATTACCTGTCACCGGGAGTGTAATCGTTACTTATGCTGATGAGAGAAAAGAGGAGTTGAAAAAAGTGGGCCCGGTAAAAATCAAAATCGGGAACCGGGATGGCAATTTCGATTGTTTAATGGGCCCCCCCAATTGTGAACCATTAATCGGTCAAATCGTTCTGGAAGAATTGGATTTATTGATTGATCTCAAAGAGCAGCAGTTGGTAGTCAGACCAGAGAGCCCATTTTTACCATTATTAAAAATGAAATAAGCCTTGTTGTTTTTTCATTTGCATTGCATTGCTTTTCTTTATATAATACAGGAGATGAAAGAAAACACCCATTTCGCCATTTTTGTCCTGATTCCTGCATTAAACGAATCCCAGGCCATCGGCAACGTTATTAGCGCGATTCCCCGTGATATTATTAAAGAGATCATCGTCATAGATAACGGTTCCACTGACAACACCGCCACCATAGCCAGTAACCACGGAGCCACCGTCCTCCACCAGAAAACCAAAGGTTACGGCCACGCCCTGATGACCGGCATAAACTACCTTGCCCCCCAAAACCCTGATATTCTCGTGTTTATGGATGGCGATTATTCCGATTTCCCCGAAGAAATCCCTGTTCTCATTCGTCCCATCATTGAAGAGAACATGGATATGGTCATCGGGTCGCGGGTACTTGGTTCTGCCCAGAAAGGCGCGTTATTGCCGCAGGCCCGTTTCGGGAATTGGCTTGCCACTGTTTTGATCGGTCTGTTCTGGGGGTATAAATTCACGGACCTCGGTCCCTTCCGTGCCATTCGTTATGACAAATTTCTCTCCCTCCACCTGCATGAACTGACCTACGGCTGGACCGTGGAAATGCAAATCAAGGCAGCTCAATTAAAATTCCAATGCACGGAAGTACCCGTCAGCTATCGAAAACGCATCGGACAATCGAAAGTCACGGGCACTGTGGGGGGATCGGTGAAAGCAGGCATTGGTATTTTACGCACTATTTTCACTGCATTGTTCAATAAAAAGTATACGCTCGTAAACGAAAAAAAATGAGACTAAAGCATTTTTATTTAATCCTGTCGGGTATGTTGATCTGTGTACTCTACATACTCTACCTCCTTTTAGGCAGCACCCCCGCCCAGGCTATACTTAAATACATGGTTATTAATGCCGCCGTGTTTATTATAATAAGTATCACCTATTTCCAGCTCAAGACTCATCCGCTTTCACCGTTTTTTCCCGGCCTTATCATAATATTTTCTTTCCTGTTTGGTTTGACCCTGTTGTGGTCCCAACCGGATCAATCGGACGACATATACCGCTACCTATGGGACGGAAAACTCCAATACCACCACATCAGCCCCTACCAATACGCCCCCAATGACCCGCTCTTAACCCTATACCACTCCCCACAACTGCCGCGCTTGGTAAATTTTCCGCACCTCAAAACCATCTACCCGCCCGTGGCCCAACTCTTTTTTCGCCTCTCCTTTACCTTGTTTGGAGAGAGTAGCGCCGGTATGAAATTTTTGTTTCTGCTGGTACTGGTGGGATGCAATCTGCTTTTCTATTTAATATTAAAACACCGGGGCGGCGATATCCGTTTGCTCCTCCTTTTCGCCTGGAATCCCCTGGTGGTGATGGAAACTACCATTAACGGACATCTGGATATACTTTTGGTTTTTTTCGTACTGTTGTTTCTTTACTTCTTTTATAAGCAACGCCTCGTTTGGTCCGGGACAGCATTGGGATTGTCTATTTTAACGAAACTGATACCCATGATACTGGTTCCGCTGGTTTTCTTGTATATATTAAAGAAAAAAGAGTTCACCACGAAGAAGATGAAGGGGATAGAGATAATTAAATTTTTCGGTCCGCTACTGGTCACTATGGCTGGTTTTTACCTACTCTATTTTGATAGTTTGCAGAACCTTTTCTTCTCAGCCCTCACCTACTCCACCCGCTGGTTTTTTAATAACCCGCTATTTACCGTGCTATTGGAAATTGTAAGAGACAACCGCATTGCCCATATCATTTCCTTCTCCCTATTTATTCTGATTTATCTGGTAATCCTCGTAAAAAAGCTTCCCCTGGAACAACAGATATTTTATACTATTTTTGCCTTTATCTTCATGAATCCCACCATTCATCCCTGGTATTTAATCCTGTTGTTATCCATGTTATGCATTTATCATAGACATTGGGTGATCCTCTGGAGTGGACTGATTGTGGTAGCTTATATGGTGGTTTACCAATATAAATTAACCGGTGTCTGGCACGATTCATGGATCATTTTGACCATTGAATACCTGCCACTACTTGTCGCAATCGGCTGGGAATACTGGCATCATGGGAGTAATGGGAATCATGGGAATTATGGGAGTAATGGGATTCAAATTCCAAGCCTTTCATAAAAAATTACAAAAGGAGTTTCTGTTTAATAATAATCGCACGATGCATAGCGCCGGTCGGGGCGGGATTTCTAAGAGAGGTTGTGGTTTACTCTTTTTTTTTAAGTTTTTCGATCAGTGTTTCATTTTCCGGGTCGCGCAGGACTTCTCGGGTGTAGTTGTAGCCGATTTCAACTGCCTTGTGCATTTTTTTGAAATCAATGAAGTTGATTTCTTGGAGCGCTGGGGTTAAACTGAGGTCCGCATCCAATTTGACGGAATTAGCCGCAATAAAACTGCCTGTTAACACGGTTGAAAGCATGATGTCTACAATACTGGGGATTTTATTTTTACTTTTCCCAGGTAACAGTTTACGCAACAATAATTTCCAGGTGGAGGGAATTTCTGTCATTTTGGTGGTGAGATTGATGTTGGGATTGACCTCTACCACAATCACCATATCACATTGACGGCGCATAATATCGCCGGGCAGATTGTTGATCACCCCCCCATCCACAAAAATCTCCCCATCTTCCAATACAGGCGAAATAAAACCGGGCACGGAACTACTGGTTCTGACGGCTTTCCAAAGCGAGCCCCGGCGGTGTACCTTGATCTGAGAAGTAGTCAGATTGCTGGACACACAGAAAAAAGGCAACCAGAGGTCTTCAATATCAATAGTACCAAACATCTGTTTTCCAGTTCGTTCCAACTTACGACCCCTGGTCAGTGAGACCAAGGGGATAGTGAATTCACCAAAAGGATTGATATCGATGAATAATTTCTTCAAATTGGCCAATATTTCTTGTTCATTACTGCACATGGCATATTGAGCACCAATGATAGCCCCCATACTGGCACCACCTACCATATCAATGGGAATACCCTCTTCTTCCAGGGCGCGAATCACACCGACATGGGCCAATCCTTTGGCCGCGCCCCCACCCAGCACCAGACCAATGGCGCGGTTACTGAGAATTCGTGCCAGACCTCCAAAATCAGATTCCTTGTCCCAGCGGACATGATGATGAGAGCGAACCCGCCGCTCATTGAGCCATAAAGCGGTACCAGTGGGTATGATTGTTCCATCGGGGTGGAGCAAGATCAATATTTTGCGAGGCGTGGTAGTCAGGTCTTCCCTGCCCTGTATTTTTTGTTCAATAACAGTGAATTGCGGGGCTTGCTGCGCTTCCGCCACCAACAACACCTTGTCCACCCGTTTGAGGCAACGCCGGGTCCAGGGGGAATCGGTATGTTCGGCCTGGTAGAGTACAAAATCATGCGACGCTTCCAATTCCGCCATGGAAGCACGCAACGCCGGGTCCCTGGGATCATCCTCGGAAATATTGGCTATTCCCTTCTTATTCAAAAGACTGTCCAATGTATCGGCAGTTAACAAACATACGGAACCATAGGTAGAAAAAGCGCGAAACAATTTTTGCGCAAAAACAGAGGTAGCAAAACCAGGAGTAATCGGGAGTATGCCAAAACTCATGGAATGTTCCCTGGCTGGTTTGCTGTCCCTGACGTGTTTCAAGCGGTCGACCAGCACACGGGTAATTGCCATCATCACCTGGGGAAATTTTTCGCTGATATTTTCGAAGGAATCGCGGGACAATTTCACCAGATCGGAATCACGGGCCGCATGAATGGCCGCAGTTCTGATCTCGTCGCTGAGAATAGCCATTTCGCCGACAATTTCCCCCCGCTCAATGATGGCCAACACGCGGTGCGGATCGCTCCGCTCCATGTCAATCACGTGGAGCAAGCCATTGATGAGAATATACAGGCTGTCCCCTATTTCTCCTTTATTATAAAGGATATCCCCGCGTTTGACTTGCACCCATTCGAAAAGAGATTCGATATAATCAAACGTGGCTTCATCCATTTCTTCAAAATATTCGGGCAATACTTGCGCCAAGTGGGAACGCTTCAAGCGATGAATTAGGATTTCGGTAGTTTTCTGCCGGACCACGGGATATTTGGTCATAATAGCTTCGAAATCCTCGCTGCTCAACCTGGCAACGGTGGAGGTCTCGAGGGCATAAACCGTGGCATTACGCTTTCCCCCGGCCATTACCGGGATGATGCCAACCAAGTCCCCGGCAGGCATATCCTTGACAAAATTTTCTCTACCGCTCCGTGATAGAACACGGGACCGTAAACATCCATCAATGATAATGTATATCTCTTTGGCGTCGCTTCCCTGGTTGAACAGGACCGCGGTCGTCTCCAGAGTAAAAAATTCAGTTTTCTCTGCCAAGTCCACAATAGATTCGGGAGTAAACCCTCGCAACGACTTGATGGACCGGAAAATTTCTATTTTTTCATAATTAAGGAGTTCAGGCAATTTTGTTTTCATCTATTTTTATGATTGTGTGATGTAGTGCTATAATATACACGGGCATCACATGTGGTGCATCATTTTTAGTATTCATCTATTTCTTTTATTTTTGTTAATAATATTATATCTCAATTTAAGAATAATATCAACAACGTGGGAGTTATTTTCCACTTAATAGGAATAAACGGGTGGTAGTAAGCACGTGCAAGGAATCCAGTGGTGGAATTTTTCTACAGGAGTACCTCGTACATCCGGTAGCCGGGATTGTACATGCCCATACGCTCGTAGGTTTGCTGGGCGGGGAGGTTGTTATGTTCGACATAAAGGCGTAGCCCGGCTATATCCTTGCGGTAACGTGCCAAGTCCACCAGATGGAGGTATAAAGCGGTAAAAATGCCCTGTTTCCGGTGGGATTCAGGGACAAAGACACTCTGGAGCCACAGGAAATATTGGTTCCGCCAGTCACTCCATTCATAGGTGACCATGGCTTGCCCCACCATTTCCCCTTTTAACTCCGCCACCAGATAAAACCCCTTGTGGGGGTCTTTGATAATCGCTTTCGCCCCCAGGATGACAGTGTCCAGATCCAGGTCCTTGTTTTCCGTTTCTTTTGCCATTTGAACGTTAAATTTGGCCAGTGTTTCCACATCTCTAAATTCTGCTTTGTGAATGTGTAATGCTGCTGTCATGATACCTCCACATACGTTTTATTGTTGGGCTATTTTCCCCTGGTTGACCACAGCTTCGGTTGCGGCTTTTATTTTTTCGGGATCTCCTAGGTAATAATGGTTGACTGCCTTGAAGTTATCGTTTGGGTCCAATTCATAAACGAGAGGAATGCCGGTGGGGATATCCACGCCCATGATAGCTTCATCGGACATGTTATCCAGATATTTAACCAGCGCACGCAAGCTGTTGCCATGGGCGGCAATCAATAATTTTTTCCCCTCTTGGATAGCGGGCAAAATAGACTGCTGCCAATAAGGGATGACCCGTTCCACAGTATCTTTCAAACATTCGGTCAGGGGGATTTGTTGGGGTGTAAGCTCACGGTAACGAGGGTCGTTGCTGGCGGAACGTTCATCCGTGGGGTCCAACGGTGGCGGTGATACATCGTAACTCCTGCGCCAGATATGCACTTGCTTAGGGCCATGTTTGGCTGCCGTTTCCGCCTTGTTTAATCCTTGCAACGCGCCATAATGACGCTCATTTAATTGCCAAGACCGCTCCACTGGTAGCCACATCATATCCATTTCATCCAAAATAATCCACAGTGTACGGATGGCCCGTTTCAAGACTGAGGTATAGGCTTGATCAAAGGTATAACCCTGTTGTTTTAATAATTGACCGGCTGCTTTGGCATCCACGATTCCTTTTTCCGATAAATCGACATCTGTCCAACCGGCAAACCGGTTCTCTTTATTCCATTCACTTTCACCGTGTCGTATCAAGACTAATTTATACATCGTTGTTTTGCTCCTAATTTTTTATACGCCATATTATAACATTGAAAATAAAAAAATAAAATCCTTTTTTTTGTAACGAGTGGGAAAAAATCCATGACATTATGAGTGAAATCGTAAGACAAACGAAAAAAACAAAACGAAATAAAAATAGGGACAATCAAAGCGAGAAAAAAAATGGTAGTGTCGGCAGTAGTAATGGTGTTTATGATGTCTTCAGTATGTGTTGCTAACCCACAGGGCACCATCGTTTATAATAAATCTCTGCTATTCACGAAAGGCGGGGCAGGAACGCGAATTGCAACCACCCTGATTGGGACAAGCGGGAGGGGCTGCAAAATCCGAACTGCTCTTGCTGACCATAGTGCCAGGAATGGAAATCAACTTGTTCATCCGGCCCGACTGACACTTGGGGCATTCTATGGGAGATACATTGGCACGATTCTTGATCAATATATCACTGATTGTACCGCACTCTTCACATTTATATTCATATATAGGCATGGTTTCACCTCGTTGTGGATAATCGTTTTAATTGTTTCTAAAGCATAAGTGTACCATGTTTTAGAGTAAGTGTAAATCTACTGTATAATTTTTTAATCGTTGTGGACTATGTGGACGAAGTGGACAAAATGGACAGGAAAAAAAGCTTTTGCTATGGGGCCGCATCAGCCCATTGAAAAACAGCCCATGGTCGCCGTGGTTTTAGCGATGAAGTTTTAAAAGATCGGTTAGGATGGAGAACCCTGTTTCTATTTTACCAGCACCGGCTCCGACAATAGAAATGTCACCCATCAGATCGGTAGTGTAAGTTAACGCATTGGTGACTCCCATCACACCTGCCAAAGGATGAGACAACGGCAACATTTCCGGGGCAACAGAAGCAATGACCTTGTCACCTTCCTTTCTGACCGAACCAATCAGTTTCCAACGGTAATGTTGAGCTTTGGCAGTTGAGATGTCTGCTGCTGTGATCTTGGTAATGCCAGTACAAGAGATATCCTTGATTTTTAATGGGGTGTTCATCACCACATTGGCCAAGATAGCTACTTTACCACGAGCATCATAACCTGCCACATCCCCACGGGGGTCTGCTTCGGCATAACCCAGGTCCTGTGCCGTTTTTAAAGCCTCTTCATAACTCTTGCCCTCTTCCATCTGAGTGAGAATATAGTTGGTGGTGCCATTAAGAATACCACGTACTGCTTTGATTTCGCAACCTGCCAACGGCCCATCCGCCAGATTCAAGACCGGTGTACCACTCATGACTGTACCTTCAATCAGGAACCTGACCCCCTTCTCTTTGGCCAAGGTTGTTAATTCACGATAGGCCAAGGCGGCTGGCCCCTTATTGCTGGTGACTACATGTTTCCCAGTCTCAAATGCAGCCTTACAATGGGAGATGGCTGGTTCACCTGTTTCGAGATTGGTAAATGCCATCTCACAAACCACCGTGGCATTGGACTCCTTGATCATGGTCAGCGTGTCCCAATTCTTGACATCCGTGGTAAAGCGGTGTTTTTCTTGCGCTACGTCCAATTGGGTCACGATATCCAATCCATTGGGATTGTAAACGGTTCCCATGGTGTTACCCGCAATCGCTACCAGATCAAATTCATACCCGTAACGCTGGATTAACGCTTCACGTTTTTGCAACAGGATTTCTGCTAAACCCTGTCCAACCGTGCCAAAGCCTATAAATGCAAGACGATGTTTCATCATTACTCTCTTCAATTTAACCCAAATTAACCGCAATGAATCACCAGGATACGAAGAAAAATGAATAGAAGATAAAGAATCCAGAGGGGACTTCGTATCCTGGTGGTTTGAGATAGGATTACCGGTAAGATATTTTTGCAAACGTGGCTTTATGCCCCATTTTCATAATATCTTTGGCATCATTGGAACAACGGACGCACTTGTAATAGATCACATCGCCAATCTGCTGGGCATTTTCCAGACGTTCTGCTTTGGGCAGGAAATAAGCGGCCATCGTGTCCAGCGGACGGGAAGTGCCATCACTTTCATACTTGATGGTGATATCGGTGCCAGAAGCCAGTACTTTGTGGGCGTTTTCGGTCCAGTTGAAGTTAGGTAGTCCCAGGTCAGGGTTAATACGCAAATGGGTCGCCAAAGAAATACCGGGAATACCGGATTCTTTTAATTCGTCGAAACACTGGATTACGGTGTCTGGAGACATACCATTCCCGCAATTAATTTCATAGATAGGCGTGGTGCCATCTTCACGGATATATTCTTTGATAATATTAAGCAACATGCGGAACTGCATGGGACTCTGTGTTGACAAGAGCATGGAAATTTTAAAGGTCAAATTCTTTATATCCCGGGCATAATAACACGCCGCAGCAATAGAAGACCAACTGGGATTAAGGAAAAAATCTCCGCCAGTATGCACCGCACATCGGGTCACGCCGTCCAGATAAACCAGATGATTGTTATTGGCTACTTCCACTCCGCCCAGGTTCCCAAAAGCGGTGCCCATATTCTTAAGAATCAATGCCCTCATCCCTTCCTGGGGAACGTGGGTTTCAAATTTTTCGCCGGTGATTTTTTCCAATCGCTCGTAGGCGGCATTACTCAAGGGGGTACCGACCAGATTGGTATTACAGAACTTGGAAGCACCCATAATATTTTCCGACATGGCCAGGGTGGTGAGTAATTCACCGTTTAACACGTAATCCTCGGTCAGTGCCATCACGGAAATAAATTCAGAGGGGACAAGGGTAGCACCATCTTTAGACATATTTTCCATGGCTCGCAACGTGATGGGCGCCCCTTGAAACCCGGAAACCTGGGTGGTGGCCACACCTTTTTTGGTCACCTCGGTTTTTTCTTTTTCGCGGAAGTCTTCCATCTTGGCAAAGGATTTGGCGTATTGTTCCGCCTTTTCCAATAGGTCTCCAAAGCCTTTTTGGGCGGCTACTTTTTTCCGTTCCTCATAATTCCGTATCTTGGTTATGGATTTCATGATTTCCGCGGCTCCGCCGTAGGACTCTTTTAATGCATCCATCTGTTTCATTTCTTTCTGACTAAAAAGTTTAAAATGCAATCCCATGTTGCCTCCTATTTGTTTTGGTTTTAATCTATTTATGTATCATTTTTAATTTTGAACTATTTGATGTGTTTTTTATTTAGATTGTTCAGAGCTTCGCCAAGGCGACTTTCATTTTTTCCAGTGCCAGTTGGATAGCTTCAATGGAGTTGGCATAACAGAGTCTGAGATACCCTTCTCCCATCTCCCCAAAGGAAGTACCCGGCAATACGCAGACACCGGCTTCATTCAAGAGATAGTTGGCCAATTGGTCAGAAGAACGACCAAAACCTTTCACATTGGGGAAGACATAAAAGGCACCCTGGGGTAAACGACACGTAATACCAAGAATAGCGTTGAGCCCATCTACCAGGATATCACGACGTTTTTGATAGATGTCCCTGACCTTGTCGACCTGTTCTTGGGGTCCGGTAAGTGCTTCAATACCGGCGATCTGGGTAAATGAGGCGGTGCAACCGACGGAATGGGTTAACAGCAGTCCCACTTTCTCGGCCAGATGGGTGGGCATGATCCCGTATCCCAGCCGCCAACCGGTCATGGCATAGGTCTTGGAAAAACCATCCATGATGATGGTTCGTTCAGCCATACCGGGCAGGGTCATGATGCTCTTGACGGGTAAACCAGAAAAGACAAGACGGGTGTAGATTTCATCGCTTAATACCCAGCAGTCATATTTTCTCGCGGCAGCGGCGATTTCTTCCAGATCGTCGTCCGGGATGATTCCACCGGTGGGATTGGAGGGGGAGTTGATGATAATCAAACGGGTACGGGCATTCACTTTTTGAGCGAATTGTTCCATATCAAAGGAAAAATCCTTCTCTTCATTCAAACCGATAGGAACGGGAGTTGCCCCCATGGTGCGGATAATAGCCCGGTAACTGGGAAAGCCGGGATCAGGGTAAATGACCTCATCGCCCGGTTCCAGCAAAGCCATCATGGGAAAGAAGAGCAGTGGTTTGGCACCTGGACCCACCACTACCTGGTTTGGGGTCAGCGGCATACCGATGCGTTGACTGGAATAGTCGGCGATAGCTTTGCGCAAGGGAAGAATTCCGGCGGAAGCAGTATAACGAGTTTGACCGTTGGCTATGGCACGGATACCACTCAATCCGATATTATCAAAAGTCTGGAAATCCGGTTGCCCGATTTCCAGATGAATGATTTCACGGCCTGCCGCTTCCAATTCCTGGGCTTTGGCTAAAAAAGCATAAGCACCTTCAGGTTCCAAGTGAATGGTGCGGTCGGCCAACTGCTGGGATGATTTATTCTTGGTATTATTCATGATCGATCTCCTGGTTTTAATAGTCGTTTATATTTACCTTGATTCATTGTTTGCGCCGTTATTGTATAGAATAGTTCTCGGTTCCATTATTTCTGGGTGACTTCTTTCCGGGGGTAGTGGCAGGTATAAATGAACCGCGTTTGATTCATGCAGTTGTCTTCTGTCCTCAATAACCAACAATTTCTATTCATACAACCCTCATCTTATCTGTGTTTCACTATGTGAAACAGTATTTCATGCTTAGGGTTATATTATATAGAAAGGGATGGTTTATTGTCAAGGAAAAAGGTGGAATAAACTTCATGACGAAATTTTTCCACCCATTCATTGATATTACATGGATAGGTCTGATACTATTTAATGTTGAATAGTTTATCCAATTTAATAATTTTAAAAAGAGCCGTCACATCTTTGCTGACATTGATGATGGAAAATTTCATCCCCCTGGAGGTGAATTCCTTATGGGTGAGCAGTAATGCCCCAATACCGGAACTGCCGATTGATTCCACTTCGCCAAAATCAAGGATGAGTTCTTTCAGTGGATTATTCAGGACTTCGTTTAGAGATTTTTTCAGACTCTCAGCACTGGGGATATCAATGGTTCCAGAAAGGAAAAATGTAATGATTCCTTCTTCGTTTGTTACCTTTATATTCATAATCTATTTCCTCCTAATTTATCTTCCGTATTTTGGAATCAATTTTATTTTATATCATACTGAAAAAAAAAAATCCACAAGTTTTTCTTTTATTAAAAAAAAACTTTTTTTTATGACGGTGGAATGGAAGAAATATTATGGACATGGTGGACAAAGCGCGGGACGATGGGGCGGCGACCCCGTGCCACATTTGGTAATAAAGGCCGGTGATATTCCCTGCACTCCCCTATAAAAGTTCTTCCAGTATAGTGGCGGCAGAGCGTACCAACAGGGGGCAACGGGTTTTAAAGATTCCTTTGGCTTCGACGGCTTCTTTGCCTTCCGGTGTGCTGACATCGTCTCCCACAAGTTGGTTGCATGTAATGGCGAGATTTTGGGCAGTAAAACGAGCGATGAATTCTTTGGCTGTACCGCGGCTTTTATCCTTGGCTGCTTGATCGTTTGCCTGGGTTCGACCGTTTTTCAGGCCGATGACCATCAATGCACCGGTCACTGCACCGCACGTTTCGCCCCGCCCCATGCCCATGGCAAAATTCTCGGCAATTTTTAGGGCCGTCTCGGATGCCAGACCCAGGGGGGCGGCATAGGTGGAAAAAACAGCCTGTGAACAGGAAAATCCATCGGTAAAACAGGCGACTGCCGCTTCTACTTTACTATGATTGGGATTCATTTTTCATTCTCCTTTATTATTCTTGATTATTCTTGATTATTTTTATTTTTTTTATTTAAATTCACTGGATTGGTGAAGAGCAAGGATAGCGGGGCATTCTTTTCGGTGCCCCGCGTCCTTGGTGTGCTATTATTTAAAATCCATCGGCTTTGATTTCCTTGATCTGGATTTCGCCGTATTTTTTTATCTTGTCCTTGATTTCCGAGGCTTTACCGATCAATACGAATTGCAGGTTGTCTTTGGGGAAATATTTTTGGATAATTTCCCTGGCTTTTTCTACGGTTAATTCATCCACGGTTTTCTGAAAAGAATTGATGAAGGAGTCATTTAAGTTGTAGAAAAACATGGTGGTCAAAAAGTTTGCCAGCATACCGGCGGTTTCATACAGGGGTGGGAACTGGCCTTTGAGGTAGTTTTTAGCCGAAGTCAACGTCTTCTCATCAATGCCCTGGGAGTGAAGGCGATCGATCACCTTTAACGCGAGATCAATGGCCTCGGTGGTGGTGGCGGTTGGCGTAAAACTGCTGATCAAAAAGGTTCCCGCTGATTTGTAGGGGACGAACATGCTAGTAACTCCGTAAGTCAAGCCAGCATTGACCCGTAGTTCATCGTTTAGCCACGAGGTGAAGCGTCCACCCAGGATCGTATTGATCACCTGGATGGCCACATAGTCGGGATTGTTGTTCCTGATACCCATCTGTCCGATAAAAAAGCGCGTTTCCGTGGCATCCTCTTTATTTACCAGCAGAATGCGACTGGTGTTATAGGTGGGCAGGGGTGTAGGCGAGGTGGATGCGGATTTTCCCACACCTTCCCAGTCGTTAAAATAGCGGGCGGCTATTTTTTTCATGTCTTGGGTCTTGAAGTTGCCCACAAAAGCAATGGCCGATTCGGCTGGTTTATAATTGGCGTGATAAAAAGCTTTTATATCTTCAATCGTAATGGCTGCGACGGAATTCTTGGAACCTGAGATAGGGTTACCGTATTCATTGGTTCCGAATAGGAATTTTTCGTAATAATTATTGATTACCATGCCGGTTTCCTCTTTGGCTTGTTCCAGTTCCATGGCCAGACGCTTTTTCCGCTTATCGAATTCCGTGGGTTCAAATGAAGGGTGGAGGATAATATCTTTTAGAATGGGGAGCACTTTATCCAAATCGCTGTTGATAAAGGACATGGAGAGTGAGGTCATTTCTTTTCCCGTATAGAGGTTGTACGCAGTGCCCAGGAAATCTAATTTTTCTTCCAGTTGGCTTTTGCTGTAGTTTTTGGTGCCTAATAGAAGTGTATCCGCAGTAAGAGAAGCGAGTCCAGATTTGTCGCCATCTTTCACCGCGCCAGCGGGGAAGATTGCCGAGACGTAAATCAGTGGGACTTCCTTTTGTTCCATCAGGTAAACAGTCAACCCGTTTTTAAGAGTGAATTTTTCATATTTAGGCAATTGGAAGGAGTGGGATTCAGTGGCGTTCAAGAGGTTGCCGCTCTGACATAGTACCGGGAATAAGAGTATCCACAGCAGGGCCACCATCAGAATAGTGGGTAATTGATATAGAGATGTTTTTTTCATGGTTATTTCTCCTCCTGAGATTTAAGAATTCCAATGGTTCGATTGGATTTCTTAAAGTACGTGCTAGCGACGTGTTTGATATCTTCCAGCGATACTTTTTTAACTTCCTCCGGTGCCGCGAACATTTTTTTATAATCCCCGTGGAAGATTTCGTAGGTGCCGATAGCTTCCGCTTTGCCATCAATGGTTTCCATTGAATGGTATAGTTTGACCAGGGTGTTGTTTTTTATTTTTTGCAGTTCTTGTTCCGTCACGCCCTCCTTGCTGATCTTGTCGATTTCGTCCAAGATAGCTTTTTCCAGGGTCATTTCGTCTGTACCCTGGGAGCAGACCGCGTAGATGCTAAAGAGGTAGGGGTCGATTGAGTTTTCTACCATCGAATATACCTCGAC
Organism: uncultured Clostridia bacterium; assembly: GCA_964502145.1. GTDB lineage: Bacteria > Acidobacteriota > Aminicenantia > UBA2199 > UBA2199 > CAZCVI01. Next base: position 3,434 of record CAZCVI010000010.1, on the reverse strand, counting down.
AGCCAACTGTTTTTCGTTGATCAGGGAGTTATAGAGGCGGGAGGAGTTGCCATCGGAGAGGATTGAATCTAACATTTTCAGGGCGTAATAGTCTTTGGAAGTGGATTCGGGGATGTGATACACGATCATTAAGTTCGGCGAGGAGACTTCCCGGTGGACGTAGAGGCGTTTTTCGCCCAGTTGTTCCGGTTCCTTCGTATGGATGGGGCGTGGTGGGTCGTGGGCCGGGATCGGTTCCAGGTACTTTTCAGCCAGTTTCTGGATTCCTTCCAGTGTCACATCACCAACAATGACAGTTACCGCGTTGTTGGGGGCATAGTAGGTGTTAAAATAGAGTTGCAAATCGCTTTTTTTCCAATTTTTAATATCCGATTCATAACCCAGGACCGACCAGCGGTAAGGATGGGCCATAAAGGCCACGGCTTTGACTTGTTCCTCCAAGAAAGAGCTGTTGCTGTTGGCCAAGCGTGTCACCCGTTCAGAAATAATGACCCCCCTTTCGCTTTCCACCATTTTGTCGCTCAGAGCCAAGTGACCAATACGGTCTGCTTCCAGGTCAAAAATAGTCTCCAGCGCGGAGCTAGGGAACCAGTTGGAATAAACGGTGATATTTTCGGTGGTATACGCATTATTTGCGCCGCCAGCAGATTCCATGACCCGGTCGAACATTTTCGGGCCGTATTTCTCTGCGCCGTTAAACATCATATGTTCAAAAAAATGAGACAGGCCGGTGATACCCGGGTATTCGTTCCGGGAACCGACTTTATAAAAGGTATACATGGCCACATTGGGAATGGAGTGGTCTTCCAGCAGGATGAGTTTCATCCCGTTTTTCAGGGTAAAGCTGCGGATGTCTTCCACTTTGGTTTGGGCTGTTAGGCTGGAAAACAAGCAGGTGATCATTACAATCGTTAGAATCAACATCATTGGCATAACTCGTTTCATATTACCTCCAATTTATTTTTACAATCTTTATACAGTGTCTGTTTTACATTTTTTGATGCATAAATCAAAGAGGTCATTTTATCATACTCAGAGGTATATAGACAAGCTGTATGGCAAAAAATTACCGAATAATGGGTTCGGTGGAGGTGTTTTTCTTATATTTTTCCATTTTTAACCTTTTGAATCTTCTTGGTCAACGAGTTGAGGCTCTTCCCTTATTTTAAAAAATAGTCTATAAATTTGGTTCAGGATATTGAATTCTACCTGGATTTATGATATTTATAAACCATGGAAAATAAAAACTTCGGACTAATTATGGCAGGCGGCCAGGGTACACGATTTTGGCCCTGGAGTACAGAAGAAATACCCAAGCAATTTTTAAACATTGTGGGTGAAGAACCTTTGATTACCCAGACATATAATCGCTTAAAGCATTTTCTCCCCGTAGAAAATATATTTATTGTCGCGGATATCAAATATTTGGGGTTGATCATGGACGCGATTCCCGGGTTCCGGCAGGCGAATTTTGTTACCGAACCTATGCCGCGAAACACGGCACCTTGTTTAATCTTATCCAATATCCGTCTTTCCCGTATCAATGCCGATGCCAATGTGTTGGTAGTGCCGGCTGATCACTATATCCCCGATGTGGATACCTTTGCCGCGCAAATGAAAGATGCGCTGAATTATGCCGATAACCGCTGTATTATTACCAGCGGTATCAAACCAAACATCCCCCATACCGGCTACGGCTACCTGCAATTTGAAACAGAAGGTGCTGAGATGTCTGGGCAGACCCAGTTCTTTAATCTCAAGGAGTTTAAAGAAAAACCAAAATTGGATGTGGCCCAAGAGTACTTGGTCAAGGGGAACTACTTCTGGAATTCCGGGATGTTTATTTACAAGTTAAGCCACTTTAAAGAGTTTCTGGGCGAGTACGCGCCTTACTACTTTATCCAGTACAATGAACTGGAGAAAGTCTACAATCACAAACTAGCGCTCTATGAACTATTCTCGGAAATCAAACCGGATTCCATTGATTATGCCCTGATGGAAAAGGTGCAGGAAATCAAGATGTTCAAAGCTGAATTTTCATGGAACGATGTGGGGGCTTGGACCAGTGTCTATGAATTAAAACCCAAAGACTCGTTTAATAATGTAGCGGAACGTCCCAACCATTTTTTTATCGATTCAGAAAACTCCATGATATTTTCCACCACTGACAAACCGATTGCTGCCCTCGGCCTGAAAAATATCGCGGTCATCAATACTCCCAATGGATTGCTGGTGGCAGATATGAATGATTTGCAGCAGGTAAAACAGGTTCTCAGTCGTTTGAAACATCTGGGTTGATTGGTTTTTCTGTTTTCTTTGCTTTGTCGTTGAGAATAAAATAAAGGACCAAAGCCTGAATAGGTGCTTATATTTTAAATTGGCAGAAGTTGCGATAGCGGAAAGAGCGGTTGCGGTCTTTTATGATTACTTCTAAGAAATATTTTCCTTTCCCTCGGGGGGCATAGGGAATAGAAATGATGAGGTGTTTAATTGTTAGAATCTCTGTTTTGGTTTTGTCCAATTGTGTTTCATTTTTGAATTCATTGATTTTTTTATAATTCAGGTAGGCGTTTACTTGGATGTCGAAGGTAGCGTGGACATGATCGTTTAATGCTTCCCATTCGATATGTTTGACCGGGATTTTGATTTCGATCTGTTGGTTTTCCTTTTTGAATTTGGCATTAAAGGTAAAATTGTTTTGGGGGGCATTGGTATCGTTCAGGTCTAAAGCCAGCACGGCGCGGTCCAGGGCTTCCAGTAATTCTGGTGGCCAGTTTTGCAACACGTATTTACCTTGTCCTTTATCATCCGCGAATTGGAGATATAAATCGTAATCCCCGTAATACCATTCATCCACCATCACCGTCCAGGTTGTGCCTTGGATCGTCGTGACCGAAATTTGTCTCTGATTGGGAATGCCCAATTGCAGGAGCAGGTGTCCTCGTTCCGTATCCCAGCCCCGTCCGTCTGGTCGGTCTTTGAACCATTTGTTAGCGAATTCGATGCGTTTTTCGAATTCCATTTTACTCTCGTTTTCTTCTGTTTCTGGCGAGGGGTCGCGTTTTTCCCAGAATTCTTTTTGGAACTCTGTTTTTAATTTTTCATCGGGCAGGTGGCGGAAGATTTTTATTTCTTCTTTGGACATGATGAAGCGTGTTATTTCATAGAATGAATCTTCCATGTTTTGTTTTTCCGAGGTGGTGGTTATTTTGGAAGTTCCCCCGCAGGCGGTTATAAGAACGGACAGTAAAAAGAGGATCATTATTTTTTTCATTGATAGCCTCGTATTTGCACAGTATTAAAAGTCTATAATGGCATACAAAAAGAAGAATGTCAAGAAAGGAAAAATAGGCGTCCCCCCATTTTTTTTGCTCATGCGGTCAACTCCAGCCATCCTAAACCCGGATGCAATTCTGGAAATAACAATCGTTGGT
>CAZCVI010000009.1:0-137722 GCA_964502145.1 uncultured Clostridia bacterium | reverse complement strand
GGGACGCTTGCTGTAAAAAAAATTTAGGAGGGGGTGGTTCCCTAAGCGCTTACCATATACCTAATGCTGCATTGCCTTTAAAATGGATAGACCACAAGGACGCGTGGACCAAGGGCTTTTTTGAGAAACCACCCCCCTGAACTCCTGAAAAGCTTTTATATATGAACCATTTAATACTCATCCCAACCGCGAATGGCGATTTCAGAAAGGGATAAGGTATAAGAGTATTGATGAATACCCGAGATAACCAGACATCAGCCGGGAAAAGACTATGAAATATGACCAATCTTAGTTTTAATATATTCTCCCATTTTTTGGGCTATGCTCTATGAGTCTTTCGCCTTTAGTTTTCATAGAGGGCTTTTCCGCTTGGAGAATATTGGACACAAAAGACAATTTTACAGATGCCCATTCGTCTATTTCATTCTGGGTGTATACTAAAATATTCCTGGGTACGTCGGTGATGCCCCGGAGATGCTGCCGGATGGTTCTTGCACTTTTGTGACGGAGTAAATCTGAATTCTCAACAATTACCATCAAATCCAGATTACTATCCTCGGATTGATTGCCACGAGCATACGAACCAAATAAAATTAATTTTTTGGCTTTACCAACTGGGCAATCTGCGCTATGATCTCGTTTATCTTGTTCATCTTTATCATGGCTTGAACCTTTCAATCTAATTATAGTGCAGCCTCGTGGTACTGTTAATTAACATCGCTTTAATTCAGTAATTAATCTTATAATTTTTAATGGGGTGATTTTCTTGCATAAAAAATAATTAAGGACTTGAAATTATAAAGGTTTTCTAGTACTCTATAATACGATAATAATACGTGGTAACTATTATCTGTGATTTATGACTATCATTTTCCAGGGAGGATAATATGCGGAAAATATTGACATGGTGCCTGTGGAGTCTGGTTGTATTGGTGTTATCCACTACCCCGAACCTTCCCAGTCAAAAGACTAAGTTGTTTTTGGTCACCGACGTATCAGCAGCAGTCACGCCTACACGATTCAAAGGGGAATGCCCGCAAACGTTTCTTTTTGCGGGGAAAATTACCGTTAATGGTAAAGGGGTGGTGAAATTCCGCTGGGACCGTAGCGATGGGGTGAAAGGAGAGGTACAAACCATCGAATTTCCCGGCGCCAGCACGGAGATTGTCACGACAACTTGGACGCTGGGCGATACGGGCAAAGTGTATGCTGATTACTGGCAAGTCCTGCAAATTATTGCGCCGCTGCCTATAGCGTCCAATGAAGCGGTATTCTCATTGGATTGCTCGGAGAAACTCCATACTGTGAGCTATAAAGATATTGATGTCAGCGATATCTACCTGGACCAAAACTGCCGGCTATGGATAAAACATATCAACCGGGGCACGGAACCACTAAAAGTTATGGTCCGGGAAAATGTCTGGATCAATGACCAATTAATCGAAGAATCCTACGAAACAATCATGCTTGAACCGGGCGCGGAAATCAGGCACAAAATCGGCGCGGAACCCGGCTTTATGATTATCAACAACGCAAAGGTAAAAGTCCAGATCGACGTGAATGATACCCTATCAGAACTAAACGAAAAAAACAATACACTGGAAACTACGCTCTTCTGCAACCGGGAATCCATGATCGGCGACGCGACTGAGTCACCGTGAAATTTTTGAAACGACGCGGTATAGAATAAAGCCTGTGTTCTGGGTTCCCTATGGTGTGCCAAAATGATCGTAACCGAGGCGGGGCAGTATAATAGGTTTCCCTCGGTCTTCCACCACCAGGGAACGCGCTGAATCGGTAATTTCGCCAATAATAGTATAAGCTATAGCTTCCTTTCTGAGTTCTTTTTCCCGTTCTACTGCAATAGTGAACAATAAACCATAGTCTTCACCACCTGCCAACACCGCATCATATTCTAACCACCCTGTTTCCTGGCATAACGAATGGAGTTCCGGCGTAATGGGGATTTGTTCCCATACAATCCGGGCGCCCTTGGTTGAAGCCGTGAGAATACGGTTCAAGTCCATCAACAAACCATCTGAAATATCAATCATGGCACTGACATAACGACTCAAAACAGGCCCCTTGATTAATTCAGGGTTCACTTCTTTATGTTTCCTGGTAAAATAGGCATTATGCTGACCTTGCAGGAGTAATTTTAAACCCAGCGCCGATTCCCCGGTCACACCGGTCATACCGATGAGATCACCTACGTTTGCACCGTGACGGTAAACGGGGTGTTGGGCTTTGCCGACAACAGTAATAGAAATAACCAGCACCGGGGAAGCGGAATAATCACCGCCAGCCAAAGCAACATCCCATTTGCTACACCCGGCAGCCAATCCTTTAAAAAAAGGCACGGTCTTTTCCGCAGCAAGATGGTTAGGAAATCCCAGGCCGAGGTAAAAATACTGGGGCACACCACCCATGGCTGCAATATCACTGAGATTAACCGCCAATGCCTTTAATGCCAACTCCTCCATGCTGAAATAATCCAACTTAAAATGCACGCCCTCAATCAACAAGTCCTTGGTAATCAATTGAAAACCATCAGCACGATTAACAGGGACGACAGAGGTGTCATCGCCAATCCCGATACCATATTTAAAAGGAAACTCGTGCTGCAAAAATTTTACAAATTCGGGTTCATCCATAGCTTTTCCCATATATTCACGATTACCCAAGGGTGGGCACGGGGGCCCACCCTCACACTATATTAATTTATATCAATTTATATCAATTTAGCGGTTTATTCCTCATCATCATCAGCCACTTTGTCCGCAGGTTTGACCTCTGCATTCCCCTCGCCATTGCCCTCGGTCTTTACTTCGACCTTTGGCCTGGGTAGAGCATTATTACCCCGATCAAAAACCTTTTGGGTCAGAGCCATATCCACGACTTCCGAGATGTTCTTAACGAACGCAAACTCAATGCCAGCCAGATAAATTTCCTTGATATCCAGCAGGTCTTTTTTGTTTTTTTCCGGCATAATAATTTTTTTAATACCTGCCCGTTTTGCAGCCAGGACTTTTTCCTTGATACCACCCACGGGAATCACTTTGCCACGCAAGGTAATCTCGCCAGTCATGGCGATTTCCCGGTTCACGGGAATGCCAGTGAACGCAGAACAAAGCGCAGTAGTCAAAGAAACACCGGCGGAAGGGCCATCCTTTGGCGTGCCACCTTCGGGAACATGGATATGAATATCATTCTTCTCGAATTCCTCGTTCCCAATACCTAAATTGGCAGCCTCGGATTTCAGGAAACTGAGCGCGGCAGTGGCAGACTCTTTCATAACCTCTCCCAACGAACCCGTTAAGATCAGTTTTCCTTTGCCGGGTAATAATTTAACCTCGATAAACAGGATATCGCCACCATATGCCGTGTACGCCATACCCGTGGCTACACCGACGGAATTTTCTTCCAGCAGTTGGTCCCTGAATAATTTCGCCGGGCCAGTGTATTTTTCCAGGTTACGAATAGTGATTTTATGCAGTTTCTTTTCACCCAGCGCGACTTTATGAGCCACTTTCCGGCAGATACTGCTGATTTCACGTTCCAGGTTCCTGACCCCCGCCTCGCGGGTATTCAGCGCTATCAGGTTTTTAATCGCACCATCCGTGAATTCCAAGAGTTTATCTGAAAGACCGTTGGCATCCAGTTGTCGTGGGATAAGATGACGTTTGGCAATCTCAATTTTCTCTTCTTCTGTATAACCGTGGATGTGGATGATTTCCATCCTGTCCTTGAACGCGGGTTGAATAGGTTCGAGCATATTGGCGGTAGTGATAAAAAGAACCTTGGAAAGATCAAACGCAACGCCCAGATAGTGGTCTACAAAGGCATTGTTTTGTTCGGGGTCGAGCACTTCCAGTAACGCGGAGGAGGGGTCACCCCTGAAATCAGAGCCGATTTTATCAACTTCATCCATCATGAAGACAGGGTTATTGGCCCCGGCTTTTTTAATGTCCTGGATAATTTTGCCGGGCAGAGCGCCGACATACGTCCGACGATGACCACGAATTTCAGCTTCATCCCGAACACCACCCAGCGAAATGCGCACGAATTTTTTATTCAATGCCGAAGCAATCGACCGACCCAGAGACGTTTTACCCACACCTGGAGGGCCGACAAAACATAAAATCGGACCATGTGCCTTGGTGGTTAATTTACGCACGCTCAAATATTCCAAGATTCGTTCCTTTACTTTTTCCAGACCATAGTGGTCCTGGTTTAAAACTGTTTTGGCATGTTTTAAGTTGAGGTTGTCAATAGTGGAGACACTCCAGGGCAGGTCCAGCATCCAGTCGAGGTAGTTTCGTACCACCGTGCTTTCAGCCGATTCCGGGTGCATCTTTTTTAAGCGGTCAATATTTTTTTCCACCTCTTTCTGAGGTTCCTCGGGCATATTGATTTCCTTCATTCTTTTTATATAAGTGGCAATCTCTTCGCCGCTATCAGACTCTTCGCCCAGCTCTTTTTGGATGGCTTTTAACTGTTGCCGCAGAAAATACTCGCGCTGGTTCTTATCCATTTCGCCCTGGGCTTTCAGGTTGATTTGGTTCTGGATATTGAGCATCTCCAACTCGTAGGTCAGAAACTCATAGACCTTTTGCAAGCGTTTCATGGATTTTTCTTCCATTAATATCTTGGCTGAATCGGGGATTTTTAAGTCCAGATTCGAAGCAATAATATCGGCCAATTTGCCCGGTTCCTCAATATTTTCAACAATAACAAAAATTTCACTGGGAATCTGCTTGCCTAAACGTCCGGTTTGTTCGAACCGTTCCCTGACATTTTTAATCAACGCCTTATCTTTCATGCTGAGGCGTTTGGGTTCCTGATCTTCAATGATCTGGACATCGGCATAAACGATTTTATCGTCATCGTTATAATTCTTGACACTGACCCTTGAAATGCCTTGTACCAGGACCCTCATGCGACCGTCTGGCAGTTTTAACATGCGCACCACCAGGGCTACAGTGCCCACAGTGTACATGTCTTTTTGCAAGGGTTCCTCTACATTGACATCTTTTTGAGTAAGTAACAGGATCATGCGGTCCGAATTCAACACCAGGTCTACGGCCCGTTTCGATTTGGGGCGGCCCACATAGAGCGGTACAATCATGTATGGAAATACCACGATATCCCGCATCACCAGGACTGGCAAAGTGCCTGGAATATGTAACTTTTCGTCTTCCAGTGGCTTCTTTATAACCTGGGTTTCCTCCTCAGATTCTGTATTTTCTAATTCCTTTTCTTCTTCGCTCATTTTTCCACCTCTAACGGATCAATTAATCTCAATTGAAATTTTTTCAGTTTTTTTTCTGGGTAGCGTAACAACCAGGACGCCGTTTTCCATCACCGATTTGATATTGGCAGAATCCAATGGAAAATCAATAACAATGCGTTTGTAAAAAGTGCCAAATTCCCGTTCAAAAAGATAATAAGTAGTTTTGGATTGGGTGTCGGGATTGGCATTAACGCGGGGCTGACGTTTAGTGCCCCGGAGGATCAACTGGTTGTCACCTTCCAGATAGATCGACACATCGTCTTTATTCACACCCGGCAATTCCACTTCCACGATGAGGAGTTCACCCGCATCAATGATGTTTGCCCTGGGTTCCCAATCGACATACGTACTTATCCCGGCTGAAAAACTATTACCAATCTCTGCTTCGGGATAAGGGAATATCTTTTTTGCCATTTATTCCTCCTTTTTTAACAAATTATGGAGTTCCGACAAGAATTCTTCGAGGCTTCTGAAATCGAGGTAAACCGATGCAAACCGGACATAAGCCACTTTATCCAGAACCTTCAGTTTTTCCATGATATACTCGCCAATGCGGGTAGTGGAAATCTCTTTTTCCTGGCCGGATACTAATTCTTCAATTTGATCGGCGATTTGTTGGATTTGTTTGTTGGGGATAGGTCTTTTTTCCACCGCGCGATACAATCCTTTTCTGACCTTATCAATATCAAAGTCTTCCCGTCGCCCGTCTTTTTTTACTACCATCAGGGGGATATATTCGAGTTTTTCATAGGTAGTAAAGCGTTTCTGGCATTGGAGACATTCGCGCCGTCTACGGATATAGTTTTTTTCCTTGCTTTCCCGCGTTTCGATTACTTTATCTTCAAAATTCCCACATTCCGGGCATCTCATTTTTTTTCCCTCAGACCTGCACGTCGGCTTTTGTTTCGTTAGCGACTTTATGCTCGTTATTATCTTCTTTCATTGTTTTAATAGTCTTCATATGAAACCCTTTGGACCAGAAAGCGATCAGACCCGGTATGACCATGATGATTAGAATAATAAAATGGGCCAGCAAGGTATACGCGGTAGCTTGGTTAGGATCGGCACCGTACAGTTGTTCCAAACCGAGCCGGGAAGCCAATTCAAAACTTCCTGCCATACCTGGGGTGGGAATAGCGGCTGATACGACCAGCACGCAAAAATAAGGAAAGGTTTCCAACAAGCTAACGTTCTTGCCAAACCCAAATCCCTGCATCAATAGCCAGTAAAAAGGAATCAAATACAACCAGACCAGCATGGAAGAAACAATCAATTTGACATACTCCCAGGGGGTCATCTGTAACCGTAATCCCTTTACAAAATGGAGGGTAAAATTGACCAGCCGTTCGCGGATTTTTTCGGGTGCTAACCGGGCAAAAAACCGGATCAATCGTTCTACACGGCCAAACATGCGCTCGGTATTAATCAAATAGAACAAGAAAAAGAACAGCAATACAAGGGGAAAGGCAAAAAATGAGGCGCGTTTGAGCTTGAGCATGATCTGGGAACCAGTATCGGGCATAAAAATGACAGCGGCAAAAAATATCATCAACAACATGAACAGGTCGAGCATCCGTTCTAATACGACGGACGCGAGACCATAACTACGGTTTATGTTTTCTTCCTTCGCCAACAAGATACCGCGGGCCGGTTCCCCCATTTTGCCGGGCAGCATATTCAATAAGAAGCCAATGACAGTGTAATTATACAGGGTCATCAAGGGAATCTTCTTTTTGTGGGGCCGCAGTATCAATCCCCACCGATACCCACGGAGAAAAAATTGCAGGTACAACCCCACTAAAAAAATAATGGGGTATATGGGATCAACGGAGCGGATGATCCTGACGACTTCTTTGAAGTCGACATTTTTGAGAAAGAAAAACAACAGAACGGCTATAATCGCAACTATTATAAGTATTTTTATGTATTTCATTGATTCTATATATTAATCTTTTTTGAAAAATATGTCAAGAATTAGGATTGAAAATATGAAAAATAACCTGAAAAAAGAGGAATTCACCTAGTGAACATCAATTTTGGGCGGCTTAAACCTAAATTAGGAGGTCAAATTTTAAAAATGACCTCCTTAAATGTTGGATTGGGAGTGATGGGAAATAGGGGAATTATGGGAATTAGGGGAGTTTGGGTGTTGCTCCTCTAATAGTCTTAATTAAGATTACTGGGGCGTGGGAGTTGTCTTGGTATTTTGTTTTTGTTGGGTTTCCAGGATTTCTTGGCGGGGCAAGATGATCTTGATTTTGGTTTTCGCGTTGTATGTTGATTGATTTCTGGAGTTGAGGGGGATAACTTCCACCCCTTTGGCAATGTAATCCTTAAGAACTCCCTCTTCGATTTGAAACTGGTAAATCTCCATGACAACATGACTCTTTCTGCCGTACTTCAACACCTTGTAGTCCCGTTTCAGTTTTTCCTTGTAAAATTTTATGACCTTCTCATAGGAGTCATCGGAGAAAAAAACAGCCACGTAGGGATCTCCAGTGAGTGCGGACATCTGCTGGTTGAATTGGGAACCCGGGTAAGTCGGCAAGCCATAGACAAATTGCGGGGAGTCGACTTTTTTTTTATGGTCCACCCGATAGGATTGGATGATATAACTTACTATAACAAGACCCAATACTGCAAACACAATCCGAAGAATTCTCATAAATGCCTCCTGGAGTTTTGATTTAATGCCAAAAACCGCATGTATTATTCGGCTACCAGAGCAGGGATGGCGAATTGTTGATCGAGGATCATTTGGATAGATATGTGATGGAATTCTTTAGCAATGAGCTGTTCCAAATGGGACCACACCGGTTTGGTGAGGCAGTCCACACTCAGGGGGCAGCCATTTTTACTGCTGCAACCTGTGATATTGATGTTTTCCTCGAAAGCCGTAAAAATGGAAGACAAGGTTATTTCTGCTGGTTGTTTATTGATCGCGTACCCGCCATAAATACCCTGCACACTTTTGATCAGTTCGTGCCGTTCCATAGGACCCGCCAGTTTTCGTAAATACTTGGGAGAGACCTGCATTTGTTTGCCCAAATTGGCAGTACTCATCACAACACCTGATTCAGCCAACAATACCAGCATACGCAAACCGTATCTAATTTTTGTATTAATCTTCATGGTATAATGATAGTGACTTTGTTTTTATTTGTCAATTCCTATTTTCATATTGACTTTTTTATCTAGAAGGATTATATTTAAAATTCAAATAAGAGGTATGCATGGAACTGTCAACTATTATTGGATTAGCTGTCTGTGTCGGGTTTGTCGGCTGGGCTATGTCTGCGGACATCAAAATGTTCTGGGATTTGCCCTCCATCTTTATTACGATTGGAGGTACTATCGGCGCGATGTTTATCCGCTATCCCTTTAAAATGCTCACCAGTCTGGTTCCGATTGTGATGAAGACTATTTTTACCAAATTGGATGACCCAGAAGACATGATTAAGAAGATACTCTCGCTATCGGTTGAAGCGAAGAAGAACGGTATTCTAGGTTTAGAAAAAGTTAAAATCGAGAATCCTTTCTTAAAAAAGGGAGTTCAACTGGCCATTGATGGCGTGGAACCAGAATTGATCGAGGCGGTATTAAATATCGACATCTCTTCCACCACGGAACGACACGATGCGAGCCGGGGGATGTTGCTGGTCGCTGGCGATGTGGCACCTGCTTTCGGTATGATCGGCACGTTGCTGGGTCTGGTGATCATGTTGGCCAACATGGATGATCCCAAATCCATTGGCCCCTCCATGTCAGTGGCAATCATCACGACGCTTTACGGCGCCTTTATTGCCAATATATTCTGCCTGCCCTTGGCAGATAAACTGGCCTACTTTCATAAACAAGAAATGATGGTCAAAAATTTAATCGTAAACGGCATTCTTTCTATTGCCAATGGCGACCACCCGGCAGTCGTGCAAGAAAAACTGGGTTCATTTTTAAAACCAGACGCCCGCAAATTACTGGACGCCTCGGTGAAAACAAAGTAGATTATGCTAGTGAATGATCGTTTAGGATAGGAGGATCGTATGGGTGAAGTGCCAAAGTGGATGCTCACGTATTCGGATATGATGACACTGTTGCTGTGCGTTTTTGTTTTATTGCTCTCGTTTGCCAATACCGATGTGGTTAAGTATCGATCGGCGACAGGTTCCGTGGAAGAGGCCTTTGGTGTGCAAAAAGAAGTAGTGGCTTATGGTAAAGATGGGGGTATGGAATTGCCGATTGATTTAAAAGGAACATCAACAGCGGAAGAAATTGAAAAATCGCGGTTGGTGAACCTGCTAAAAAGCGCTGCCGAAGCTGAATCACTGTCAAAAAACGCGATGATCTCAATAGTAAACAATGGAGCCAAAGTAGATATCATGGAAGATGTGGGAAACGCCATGTTCAAACCAGGGGGAGCGGAATTACTGGAAGAGTCCAAGACGACATTAAGAAAATTACTCCCCCTGATGCAGGACTCACCGTATAAAATCACGATTGAAGGTCATACGGATGATTCGCCGGTTAACAGTGACCGATATCCCTCGAACTGGGAACTGTCATCGGCACGTGCGGGATGTGTGGTTCGTTTTTTTATCCAGGAAGGCAATTTGGACCCAAAACGCTTTAAAGCAGTTGGATATGCGGACAGTTTCCCGCAATTTGAAAATGATTCCCCGGAAAATAAAGCCAAAAATCGTCGGGTCAGCATCGTGTTTGAACTCTTTTAAATGGTGAAGACTTCCTAATCGTTCATAGCGTCCGCAACGATTTGAAAAAAAGTGGCTTGTGCATGGAAGAAATGGCCAGGTCTTGCCTCATAAAAATTCAATCACGGTAGTTGAAAAATTCTGGTTTTTTAAGGGTGATAGGGTCTGTGTGTCGAAAATTCATTCCAAACCACAGCGAAAATAATCAGGAATATCCCATTTGGCAGACTCCAATTCTTTCATCCCGGTCATCCTATAATCCCACGCATCACGGTTCAGAAACGATCTCTTCCTGAAATCCATTTGTGGGTATTGCAAATCAATCGCGATATTTGTATAATAGGAAATTATGGCGAACAATTGAAAAAAAAGAAGAAGGGACGCAACACATGACGGAAGAAAAAACGTTGACCAATCCGTACACAGAAAGAAAGATGATTCCCATTGGTTCGGATATGTTTTTCGGGCGGGAAAAGGAGAAAAGGATGAAATCACTTACGAGTTTTGTTATTATTTTTTTGATCATAGTATGGAATGGCCCCCTTGACATTTTTGCACAAACGTCGGAATTACCTTCCGATCAGAGAGGGGTTCGCATATTGGCAAAAGACAACCAGACCGGACAAGAGAAAATTGTCAATCTATACAAAAAGGTTTATGGAGTAATTATCGGCATTGACCGATACCAAAATCTTTCCCCGAACCAACAGCTTCGTTACGCCGTTAAAGACGCGAAAGGGATTGAAAAAATATTGAAAGAACGGTTTGTTTTCGATGAAATTATAACATTGTACGACAGAGAAGCTTCGCGTGAAGCAATTATGTCGACACTTCTGGGGAAAATGAGTCAAACTACCACAGATGATGCTGTTTTTATTTTTTTTGCAGGACATGGGCATACTGGCACTTCACAATATGGAGAACTTGGGTTTCTGGTTCCCTATGATGGTTCTTTCGAAAAAACTGAATTATATAAAAACATCTCCATGACCCAGTTAAAGGAAGATGTTGGAAAATCAATCCCTGCAAAACATGTTTTTTTTATGATTGATGCCTGCTACAGTGGATTATTGGTGACCCGGGGAAGCGTCCCTGAAACAAAACGTGATTTAAAATACATGCAGAAAATAACCAAAGAAACCGTCCGTCAAGTTCTGACCGCCGGGGGACAGGATGAAACTGTATTGGATGGTGGTCCTTTGGGTCACTCAGTGTTCTTGGGACGAATCCTGCAAATTTTGAATGACACCTCGGACTATATTACGGCTTCGGAACTTTCCGTGACTGTAAAGGAAAAAGTATTTTCCGATTCAAATGCTATGGGGCATATCCAAACGCCAGCTTTTGGTACATTTTGGGGCCTTGGAGATTTTGTGTTTATTCCAAGGGTGGATCGCCGATACGAAGAAGTACAAACTGAAATCTCAAAACTCCAATCACAGCTCACAGAAATTGAAGCACAAAAAAAAGAGGCGGCTAAATTAAAATCGGAAAAAGAAATACGGGAGGATAAACGTAAAGAAGAAGATCTCCGGGTAAAATTAAAAGCCAGTCAATTGGAGCAGGAGAGACTGCAAAAAGAAAAAGAGAGAAAAGTACTCTTTGAAGCAGAGGAAAAGAAATTGGCCGCTGAAGAAGCTCAAAAAAAAGTCGACCTGGAGAATAAAAAAAGATTTGGGGAAGAGGAATTGGAAAAACTTCGGCAGAAATTCGTCGATGAGCAGATAAAATTGAAGGATATTAAGCAGGAGGTTCTGTTTGTTGATTCTGCACGCAAAGAAATTGCGCAATTGGAGGAAAAAATTGAAGGTATAAAATCAGCAATTTATACTGAAAAGGAAAAAGCGTTTGCCCAATCAAAATTGTACTATAATACTCTCATAGAAAAGCTAAAAGGAACGACGATTCCTCCAAAAGATCAGTTTGAAACCACATCTGATTATGAGGGTAAGTTAAAAGCGCATTACGAAAAGATTCAGCAAACTATGGAAAAATATGAAAAAGAAGATTTGGATTTATCCAAAAAATACGAAGATGAATGCGAATCCTTGATGAAACCCTACAAAGAACAAATTGAAATAATAAGAAATATAAAATACCCGGTAGAAGGATTGACTATTGAACTTCTATCTTATAACCCTGACACCAAAAATTATGCCACTATCGTAATGGACTCTCAGGCGAAAAAAAGATATTATTCACTATTAGTAAGTCCAGATATCGCCAAAGGAATGTACAGTAGGAAAGAACTTCTCAAAGTGGAAGGATATTTTAAAGATTTGTATGATCTTAGAATGGGTGAAGTTTTTGTCATTGACCCTATAGCTGGAAAATTTAAATTGTCCCTTTGCACGCCAACACTTAGAACAAACTACTTAAATATTGGATTAAGTATTGATGATGCAATGCAAATGCTGAAAGAAAAAGGGTTGCTCAATATCCTCATGATTCAAGATATTTCCCAGGCAGATGCTGCCAGTCAGCTTGAGCAATTAACAATTAATGGAGATATTGTAATCGCGGACTTTTCAACTGGATTGATGTGGCATCAATCAGGATCTCCTCGTTTAAAAACCGATTTGCTTCACACATACCACAGAAAGGTAGAGACGTGGTTAAACAAATTAAATCAAACTGGTTATGCGGGGTATAAAGATTGGAGATACCCAAATCTGGAAGAAGCGGCATCTCTCGTTAGACCACACAATTCAGCATCAGGCCTTTATATCAACCCATTGTTTTCTCCAACGCAATACATAATGTGGACAGGTGATATGAAAGGGAATTACCTTTTTTGGCTTATTGATCTCAGGACAGCAAGACTTTCACTTTCTGATTATATAGAAGATGGTGTAAAAAAAGAAACACCTTCATACCTACGCCCAGTCCGATTTATTATTGGCTCGAATAATGAATAAAAATATCTGTTCATATCAGATCATAATCCTATTAGACTTTAATCGTCAACCATCTCAACGAAAAAAAACAACGCAACGATGCCCTGATCGACGATGTCGACGATGCCGTGGATAAAATCATCGCCACTGGCACCGAACATTTCTCGCAACACATCTGGGATGATTCCTCCAGTTCCGCCCGCGTCGTGCTCAGCGCCATGGCCGAGGAACTCACCCACAAACAAGCCGACGGCATTGGCGTCGAAGGGATTTATTCCAATATCCAAAAGATTGCCCCCTCCTTTTCCCGCAAGGAGATGATGGACACCCTCACCACATTGGTTCACCAAGAGATTATTGCCGAAAGGAACATGGTCTACCATTTCCCTGTTAATCTCCTGCGCAAGTGGGTGGCTGCCAAATACCCGTTGCGAAAAGTCCGCGAAAGCCTGTAAAGATATCCACAGATTACACAGATTCCATGGATTAACATGATTAAAAAAGTTTTTTAAAAAAAAATCTGTGATAATCATTTTAATCTGTGTAATCTGTGGACTATCTTTTAATTGCCGGGGGAAGGATGGTGATCTTTGGAATTTGTTATTTTCTTTGATTTATGATATAAATAAAGGCATGGAATACGCAAAAGAAGAACGAATTGGCAACCCGGACCTGTTTACCGGCAGAAAAGAAGAGCTGGCTTTTTTTTCCAATTGGATCACCGATATCAAAGAAAGAAAATCCCAGAGTTCCGCTATCCTGGCCCGCCGCAAAATGGGAAAAACCGCTTTCATGGAACGGTTGTTTAATATCACCTTTCACAAAAACAACGGCGTGATTCCCTTTTACTATGAGATCAAAGAGATTGAGATGAATATCGTTGACTTTTGTCTGGATTTCTTCCTGACTTTTGTCTACCAGTACATTGCTTTTAAAACAAGAAAATATCAGTATATTGAATCCTATGAGCGGAGTAATCTTAAAAAAGCGGGGCAAGTGGCAAAAGACGAAAAATTAGACTACTTACTGATATATATAAATGATGTCGCCAATGCCATTCGCTCTAAACATACGGGTATTCTCTGGGAAATCGTTCGGGAAGCTCCCAAAAAAATCGCCAGCAACCAGAATGAATTCATCGTACAAATGATCGACGAGTTTCAGTTCATGAATGCAATGATCTATCGGAGTAAAAATTTTTCCAAGACAACCCTGATGAAAAATCTGGCGGGCGGGTACTTGAGCACAGCCGAAAGTAAAATCGCCCCCTTATTAATTTCCGGTAGCTGGGTGGGATGGCTGATGGATGAATTAAATTCCCTGTTGCCCGCACGTTTTGTATATCACTCTTTTGAAAATATGCCCGAAACCGAAGCGGTGGAAATGGTGTATAAATACTCTGGCTTCTTTAACGTGCCGGTTACCGAGGAAACGGCTTATTTGATTGCGCAAATGGCTGAAGGCAGTCCTTTTTATATTAGTTCCATTCTCCGCTCCAATTACAGCCACAAAGACCTGACCACGTTGCAGGGGTTAACGGAAACCCTGGAATATGAAACCCTGGATGACCATGGTAGAATCAAAGCCACCTGGATGGAGTACGTGGCGTTTGCCTTTAATAAGGTGAATGAGCGAAACGCCAAGAACGTGGTGCTCTATCTTTGCCAAAACAGGGACCACGAGGTGACGCGCCAAGAACTTCTGGATAACTTGGCCCTGGATATGACGGACAGAGAGCTGGAGTTAAAGCTCAAAGCATTGGTACGAGCGGATATTATTGAAAAGGGGAGAACCAACTTTGATTATCGCGGTGTGCAGGATAATATTTTTGACAAGGTGTTTCGGGGTGTTTATGAAAAAGAGATCAATCTCTTTGATGTGAATACTATTGCCAAGGAATACCACGAGGATTTTTTGAAATTAAAGCAGAAGTACAAGCAGCTCCTGGGAAAAGTGAATTATCAGAAGGGGTATTTTGCCGAATATTTGCTCTTGGATCTATTAAAGAACCGGGCCCGCAAAGTGAATGATCTGTTGAAGTCCATCACCCTCCATTTACCCCTGGATTTTAATTTTTGCGATTATGCAAGGGCATGGTCTTATGATGGTGCCACCGAGTTTGGCTATAAATTTAATGTGGATATATACGCCCGTGCCAAATCTGCCACGGATTATTCCATTATCGGAGAGGTGAAGAACCGGGAGCTTAAAAAATTTTCCAAGCAGGAAGCCGTATCTTTTATGGAAAAATTGGCGAGACTTAAAAAGTTTGAAAATCTGGATCGGGTGCTTCCTTTTGTCTTTTCCCGTGCCGGGTTTACCCGGGAAGCGGAAGAGTACTGCCAAGAAATGGGGATTGCCTACAGCGAAGATGAACGCTGGCTGGAAAATTAAAATTATAGAAAAAAGAGGGGACAGGCAGGATTCGTTGATTTCAATTCGAGGGAATAGGTGTGGCTAATTCCCGTCTCATTTCTTCTTCTTCCAAGAAACTCGCCCGAAATCGTAGCCAAGACCATTTTCAGCAACCTTCGCCACCTCATGCAACATGAAGAGAAACTCATCTTCCTCTTTTGCGACACCCATAAAATAGCAGAAATGGCCGCCGATTACTGGTCCATCTGTTCGTTTCCATCAAGTCCCTGTATTTTGCGTTTTCACATCAACTGAAATACCCTGTTCCATCTGGTAAATAATAGTCATAATACCGTAACTCGGGTCGTGCAAGATCGACTGTTTCACTTCTTGCAAATAATCATGGATATTTTGTCTTAGAATTGGTTGTGCTTTCGCTTTGGTCGAGTAGTGGTCCCATACATCCCATATAATAATACCGATGGCGATAATAGAACCCAGGAACTTTCCCCCTGTTTTCGCCGCCACTTTTCCCCCTGTTTTCGCTGCCATTTGCGCCGCCGTTTTTGTGGCCAAACGGGCAGAGATACGGGCACCAATCCTGGTGATCATGGGCCGCAATGTACTGACTACCATTATAGTACCACCCGCAGTGAGACCAACCATGGCTTTTAAGGTTAGCGGCGTGCTGCGATTTGCTTCAACATTCTTAACTATTAACGCAATATCGCCAATATACCGGTCCCATTCGGCAGGACTGATTTTATACTCCACCGGGATATTTTTCAATTTATCTTTTAAAGTAGCAGAGTAGTGAGCCACAATCTCACCGATAATACGCTCAATCTCCAGTTGCGCGATTTGCGGACGTATCACGCGGTTGGTGAACTCCTCCTGTACTTCCATGGTCAACTTCTCTGCCGCAGTCGGACTGTCGCTGTCAACCCAGTGCCATACCTGCGCCAATAAACTTTTTAAACCAAGTTTCTGTTGGGTCCAATATCCAAAATACCATTCTAAGAAATCATCATCTACCCGTTTCATATTGTCAGCAATCCATAGATCCAGTTTGCTGGCAGCCATTTGTTCCGTGCTCAGCCTGGCTTCAGTCATAGTTTTGGCAATGGTTTTATTGACTTTGCTCCAATCCACCCGCTGTACTACCGGTTTCTTGACGAATTTATGTTCCAGGAGTCCTTTGTCGGATTTAAAGACAAAGATTTTCCCCAATGTAACCAGTACAATGATCGCCACGATCAGCCAAACAAATTTACTGAATGAGCGTATGAACTCACTCCAGACACTGATACGATTGGACTTCTCCTGGTATCCAGGGCCTTGTTTTTTATCGTTCGAATTGTTAGTAGACATGTTTTCACCTCTCATACATTATACCAGAAATAACTTTTTTAAAAAGTTTTTAATTTGTGATAAAGAAAAAAAGATTTGCCCACGAATTATAATGGACCCCTATAATTTGACAACATGTTAAGCTTGTTTTTGGGTCAAATTTTAAGGAGTTTACAGTGAGCACGAAGAAGTTGAATGAAAAATTAAAGAGAGCAGTGTTGTTATTATTGTTAGAGACATGCACAACCCTGTTAGAAGGCGATTTTGAAGAGTTGTCCTTTCATAAGATATCCATTATCTGGCGGCGTCTATTGCTTGATTTCCCGGATTTGCAGATTAAAATATTTCCAACCATATATCCCCCAGAGCCGGATATGAAATCATTATTGAATTCATATCCAAGGCTATATAGGGTAGGTTGGCTATTCCGGGCCAGTAACTCAAAATTCAGAAAGGACACCTATGTTTCAAGGATTCGAATATCAGGGTTGTGGTTGGAGGATTATGAATTTTGTATGGGCAAAAGGTTTGTAATTTATCCCAGCACCGATCAATTGATAATTCAACGGCTCCGCGTGTCGGTTTCCCGGCTCCTTTGAAATTAGGGGGCGGTGCAATGGTTAAGGACTCCTCAATAACGATAGATTTTGCATGTTTATGGTCATTTTTCCCTCCCCATCATGGTGGAATCGGAAGGGGTCTTAAAATAAAAAAAGGTGATGGGCAACCAGCTCTGTTTGTTTTAAAATTAGGGCATTGTATTGAGGAGTAATCCATGAGTAAAAGCAGACGCAAACATAGCGCAGAGTTCAAGACCAAAATGGTTCTGGAAATGCTTGGCGGCACCCAGACCCTTTCAGAAATAGCCAGCAAACACGGGGTGCGTCCGACCCAACTGACCAAATGGAAACAGATTTTTCTTGAAAAAGCCAGCGAGATATTTTCCGAATCCAATAGTAGCAATAGCAAAGCAAAAACCCAGGAAAATCTTGATTGAGCGGGATTGGCTAAAAAAAACCTGGGCTTTCGATGTAGGCCGCAAAATGAATTTGATTGAAATGGGACATAAAGATATCTCAATTTCTTCCAAGAGGAGAGGATTAAGAAGCTGAAGTTTATTTGCAGTGATATGGGGAAGCATATATTAATGTCATCGCAAAAAATGCAGGAAACGCACTTCATGTTCTCGACCGTTTCTATATCATGGCTCAGATAAGCAAAGCCATTAATAAAGTCAGGAACCAGGAAATTACAAAAATGAAGAAAGATGGCAAACAACCAGTTCTGAGGAAGTGCAAGTGAATTTTTTTGAAGAACCTGGAAAATCTATCGGAATCACAGGAACAGAAATTAGCCGAACTCCTTAAGCAGAACCTAAAAACTGTGAAGAGCTATCTTCTTAAAGAAGACTTTCAACGTCTATGGGATTACGTCTCTCCTTATTGGGCGGAATGGTTTATCAATCGCTGGATGAAAAAAGTCATGTATTCAAAGATCGGACCTATTTAAGATAATGCAAAAAAAATACATAGGCATAAACCGCTTATATTGAATTGGTTTAAGGCAAAAAAAGAGTTGTCGTCGGGGGCTGTTGAAGGGTTAAATAACAAGCTGAAATTGACATTCAGAAAAGCTTATGGATTTAGAACCTATACGGCTGCGGAAATACTGTGTTATCATGCATTGGGGAAGTTACCCGAACCAGAATTCACCCACAGATTGTTTTGAGGAGCAAATTTGTCAATAAAGTTCTACAACTCTCAAATGGCCTAAACTTGCAGGTTGAAAGGCAAACTCCAAAGGTAAAATTTTATGAATGGAGGGCCATTTTTTCATGCACTGATTTATTTGTTCTGCGGTGAGGCCTGTAATCTGCATAATCTGTAGTCCAGTTTTATCGCTCAACCCGGTTCTTTTCTTCTTCAGGTGATTTAAATTCTGTTATAAAATAAACACTCATCCGTATTTGCTTATAACATCCGTATAGTGTATAATGAGGATAGCAACAAGATTTTAAAGAACAATGTTGCCTTGGAGGTAAACGTGACAAAAAAAATTCAAAGAGAAAAAAGAGACACTCATTCTGGAGAAGTAGCAAGTATGTATCGGTTGAAGATGATGGTGGGCCTGATAGTCTTATTGGTCGTCTGCTGGTCAGGTTTTGTTTTTGGGCAGGATGCCCAAGTGATGGACCAAAACGCCCTGTCGAAATTTCGCATTGCAAAAACGCAATTTTATAAAGGCGAAAAATTATTTAACAAGGGTGATTGGAATAAAGCAGAAAAGATGTTGATGGAGTGCCTGGAGAATTTCCCCGGTTATTCCTATGCGCATTTTTATTTGAGTCGCATTGCTTACGAGCTTAAAAATTTTACCAAAGCACTGGAGTACATCGAGAGTGCCAAAAAAACGCATATCATTTTTTCGAAGTTGAGCGCATCTACTTACCAGGAATATTTGGACCAATTGCGGGAACAAAAATCAAGCTTGGAACAGCAGATCATAGATATGAAACAGAAATTGTCTACTATAGGTTCTGGAGGTATCAATAAGGCTCGCTCTGACCTGGAGAATGGTATTTCCGCTTCCGAAGCAAGTATCGCGCAAATTAATAATCGCTTGAATTCCCCTATCGCCCAGTTGGCAGAAATCCCGGCAGATTATTTTTATATCCATGGCAATATCTTATTTAAAATGAATAAGTTCCAAGAATCCTACGACCAATACATGCTGGCTGTCAAATCCGATCCAAAACACAGCAACGCACTGGGGAATCTGGCTAACCTCTGTTTCATGTCCACACAATACCAAAAAGCATTGGATTATCTGGATAAAGCAGAAAGTTTCGGCTTTAAAGCCAACCCTAAATTCAGAGCCGCTATCAATGACGCCCTAAAACAATAAATTAAAGAACCAAAACGGGGTCATTTTTTTTTCATGTGTGTTGTGCCTCCATTGTCTTCATGGAGTCGCCGCTTCACCCTTCTATTCATAGTAAATAAGAATAATTTGGGTTGAAAAAATGTTATGCTTATGCAATAATAGAACAGAACATAATAAACGGCAAGGACTTTGGAGGTTTAGCAAATGAGAAAAATATCAAAGATAAAGGTACTGGTAGCTGTATTAATAGGTCTGTTATTCTTGCAGATAATAGGAATGAGTACACCGCTCTTGGCAGTGCAAGAACCACAGGACCTTTTTGCGGATACAATATTCCAGGGTGATCCCCAACGGTTTCTGGTGCCAACTATTATACGCACCCGCTTTGTAACCGTGGATTTCAACTTATTACCTGCCGAGACTGATAAAAAAGCCGATCTAGGCAATACTTTGGAATTAAATTTATTCGGCGGTGTGTATTACCGGGCTATGCTCCAACGTTTGGAAATTGATGATGGGGGCCGTTTCTCATGGATTGGAACTATTGACGGAATAAATTATGGCCAAGTGATCCTGGTCTATAAAGATGGTATTATGTCGGGAAATATTTCTTTGCCTGATGCCTTTTATGAGATCCGGTATATCAGCGATGGTATTCATGCTATCCACGAAATAGATCACTCCAAATTTCCATCGTGCGCGCTAACAGACACGGAAAAAATCAACCATCAAACCTTGGCCATGGTTACAAAAGAGCCAGTTCTAGACGGCGTGGTGGCGGACAGTGGCGACACTATTGACGTGCTGGTAGTGTATGACCAAGCGGCCCGTGCTGCGGCGGGTGGCACCAGCGCCATGCAAACCTTGATCACCCTGGCAGTTACCGAATCCAATGCGGGATACAGCAACAGCGGCGTCTCCCAACGGATCAGGCTGGTCCATTCGGCAGAAGTCGATTACAGCGAAACCAGTTTTAACTGGAGCGCCACTCTGGATAGACTGCAAGGCACAGCGGACGGGTATATGGATGAAGTTCATACTTTGCGTAATACCTACGTTGCTGACGAGGTCGTGTTGCTGGTCAATGACACCGGCTATTGCGGATTAGCGTACCTAATGACTACCGTGAGCACCTCTTTTGCCTCCGATGCATTTGCACTGGTATCTTTGACCTGTGCCACGGGGTATTACTCTTTTGCCCACGAGTTGGGCCATAACATGGGCTGTCATCATGACCGTGCCAATACCGGGGGTGGTCAGGGCGCTTATTCTTATGCGTATGGCTACCAAGCCCCAGATAAAGCATTCCGCACGATTATGGCTTACAATTGCGCTACTCCGGGTTGTACCCGTGTGAATTATTGGTCAAACCCAGATAAAACCTATGGGGGACAACCCATGGGTGTATTATATTCCGACCCCTTGGCCGCAGATAATCGCCGGGCTTTAAACAATACCGCCTCCACCGTGGCTAATTTTAGGGTATCGGGCAGTACTCCTACTCCAACTATCACCGTGACCTCTCCCAATGGTGGTGAAAGTTGGGCAGTGGGTTCCACCCAATACATTACTTGGAGTACTAGCGGCACCGTGGGAGATGTAAAAATTGAATACACCACGAATAATGGCAGTAATTGGACCACGGCAATCAATACCACAGGCAATGACGGTTCCTATTCCTGGACTGTCCCCAATGCTGCTTCCGCGACTTGTAAAGTACGGATCAGCGAAGCAGCCGATAGCAGTCCTACTGATTCTTCCAATGCTGCTTTTACCATCACCACTTCTTCTTCCCCAACTATTACCGTGACCTCTCCCAATGGTGGTGAAAATTGGCTCACAAGTTCTACCCATAACATTACCTGGAGCACTACTGGCTCAGTGGGCAATATAAAAATCGAATACTCCATTAATAACAGCAGTAGTTGGACCCCAATAATCGCAGCTACCGCCAATGATGGTTCCCATTCTTGGACCCTGCCTTCCACCACGTCTACTACTTGCAAAGTAAGGGTTAGTGAAGCCTCCGATGGCAGTCCCGTTGATAGTTCCAATAGTGTTTTCACTATCTCTTCCAGCTCTCCAACTCCATCTAAAATTAAACTGGACCGCACCCAGCTTTATTTTGGTGCGGATACAGGTGGCGCAAAAACTTCCACGCAAACTGTATTAATCGGCAACAGTGGTGGTGGTACATTGACGTGGAGCGCTAGTTCCAATGCATCCTGGTTGCACGTCAGTCCCGCGTCTGGGACCCAGTCCGGGATACTTTCTGTTTCCGTTGTTCCTACTGTCCTCTCCGCTGGGATGGATGTCGGCACTATCACTGTTAGTGCGAACGGGGCTACCAATTCCCCGCAAACCATCACCGTTAACCTGACCATGATTAATTCAGGAACTACAACCCAGCCCTTCGGTGAATTTTCCACCCCGGTAAACGGCACTATTGCCATGGGCAGCATTCCGGTGACCGGCTGGGTATTGGATGATATTGAAGTGGTCAGCGTGAAAATATACAATGGAGCCGCTTACATTGGCGATGCCGTATTTGTTGAAGGCGCTCGACCCGATGTGGAAGGCGCTTATCCTGGTTTCCCTAAAAATTACCAGGCCGGGTGGGGGTACATGCTTTTGACAAATTTCTTACCCGGTGGTGGGAATGGTGAGTATACCTTATATGCCATTGCTACCGATGCCGAGGGCCATCAACTCTCCCTGGGTTTCAAAACTATTACCGTGGCCAACAGCAGTGCAGTCAAACCTTTTGGCGCCATTGATACGCCGCTACAGGGTGGTTCGGCTTCAGGTTCAAGTTTTCTGAACTGGGGCTGGGTATTAACCCCGCAGCCCAATTCGATTGCAACCAATGGCAGCACGATTGATGTCTGGGTAGATGGCGTGAATCTCGGACATCCCATTTATAATTTGTATCGCTCTGATATTGCGACACTTTTCCCCGGTTATGCCAACAGTAATGGTGCTGTCGGGTATCGTACCCTCAATACCACCACCTATGCCAATGGCATTCACACTATCCAGTGGACAGCCAAAGACACCGCTGGTAATACGGATGGAATCGGCAGTCGCTATTTCTCGATTTATAATGCCAGTAGCCGCCACGCAGAAACTTCCGCCACGTTGGATTTCAGTGCCAGTCATCGTGAATTGCAGAAAGATACCACCGTTGCCATCGGTCTGTTACGCGGTTACCGCGAGGATGTTGAACCCCAAGAGATTCTCCCTGCGTCTGATGGTGTTTTCGCGTTAGAGATCAAAGAGGACGAACGGGTAGAAATACGTTTGCGGAGCCAGGGTCCGGTGGAGGCGATTTCTCCTTTGCCCGTCGGTTCTACCGTGGATAGAGATAAAGGCATCTTTTACTGGCAGCCCGGCCCTGGCTTTTTAGGTAAGTACACCCTAATGTTTGCCCGCCAGGGGGCCGATGGTCAGCCGCAGAAAGTGAGTGTAGTAATAAACATAGTCCCTAAATTTTAAAGCCGTATGGACGATCTGGACGAATAGCCTCTTTTGTCCAGAACGTCCATTTCGTCCATAACGTCCATTTCGTCCATATAGTCCATATAGTCCATAACGATTTCAAGAAGTTGGCTGTGCATCCATCTTAAATTTCCCAGTTGAATTTCCTTTGAAAATGTGCTAAACTTTTTTTGAATTAATTGAAAGGTGTAGTTCCTTTCAGAAATATAAAATACTAAAGATCGGAGGAAAAATTGAGGAGCAGATGCAATTTGCCTGTTAAAAACAAAAAAGTGCTGCACAAAATCGGCCATTATTCTGTGTGGTTATTATTCATGGCTATCTTATGTATCCCCATCATCTCTTCTGCCGTGGACACACCGGTAGCGGCACAAGGTTATACCAAAGTGATCGTTAAGTTAGATGTACCGGGTATAAACCAATTAACCGCAGCGTCCACCCAGTTTGGGACGATAGAACCTGGCATTGTATTTCCGCAGGCTGGAATTGATGCGGACTTGGCGTTGGCCAATGCCATCGAAGCAGTGACTTCTACAGTACTGCATAGTTTGAACGGTTTGGATTACCGGATCAACCATACTTATCGAACATTACCTTACTTGGCCTTGGATGTCTCACCCCAAGCCATGTCATTTATAGCGACCCTTCCCAATGTGCTGGAAATCGTCGAGGATAAACCGGTGAAACTGGCCGATGATTTATCTGACGCGCAACTATTCAAGCAGCCATTGGTCAAAACTACCCCCACAAACAACGATAATTTAAGTCGCACCATGTTGAGCAACACGGTGAAAGTAATCGGCGCCGATGATGCGTGGACCATGGGTTACACGGGTAGTGGTTGGTATGTGGCTATTTTGGACACGGGCATCTTGCGCACGCACCAGTTTTTCACCGGAAAAACGATCAAGGAAGCCTGTTTTTCAGCTCTTAGCGATTGCCCTAACGGCAGTACATCCATGACTGGCACCGGGTCTGCCGCGCATTATGAAAGTTCATACGATGGTTATGATCATGGTACCCATGTAGCTGGTATTGCCACTGGGAACTATGGCAGCTTAACTGGCGTGGCTAAAAACAGCAATATTATCGCCGTACAGGTATTCTCCCGTTTTGGTACCGAAGATTGCGATGGTGACCTGTGCGTCATGTCCTATAATTCAGATCAGGTAGCCGGTTTGGAATATATCTATACGTTGCGTGGTTCCTACAGTATTGGCGCGGTTAATATGAGTTTAGGCGGGGGTTCTTATAGCGCCTATTGCGATAGCGCCATTCAGAAAGCGGCCATTGATAATCTGAAATCGGCTAATATCGCCACCTGTATTGCCACCGGTAATAACGGGTACTGTGGTTATGTCGGTTCTCCTAGCTGTATCTCTTCGGCGGTGGCCGTAGGGGCCACGACAGACAGCGATTCTGAAGCCTCTTTTAATAACTGGCACCGCACCCTGACCGAACTGTTCGCGCCGGGCGTTTCCGTTTATTCCTCCATCGGCGAAAGCAATTCCAGCTATAAATCGTGGGACGGAACCTCCATGGCCACCCCCCATGTCACGGGTGCCTGGGCGTTACTGAGGCAAGCCAAATCTTCCGCGAGTGTCACGGATATTTACAATGCGTTACGTAGTACTGGCAAAGCGGTCAGCAGCGTTTGTGGCACTGGAACTGTGCCCCGAATTGATGTGGGCGCGGCTATCACCCAATTATTGGGTGGGTCCAGTTCCATCACCGTGACTGCACCGAATGGTGCGGAGAGTTGGACGATAAACTCTTCCCGAAATATTACCTGGACGAGCAGTGGCACCGTGGGCAATGTTAAAATCCAATACTCCAGCAATAACGGCAGTAGTTGGTCTACAGTGACTTCATCCACATCCAATGATGGTTCCTTTACCTGGACTGTGCCCAATTCCGCATCAGCCCAATGCAAAATCAAGATCAGTGAAGCTTCCGATGGAAGTCCCAGCGATGCTTCGAATGCTGTTTTTTCAATTATCACGTCCACTACACCCACCATTGCCGTGACCTCTCCCAATGGCGGTGAGAGCTGGGTGACAAGCTCTGCCCACAATATTACCTGGAGCACGACCAATGCCGTGGGGAACGTAAAAATCGAATATTCCACCAACAATGGCAGCAATTGGACAGTAATCGTGGCCAGTACCCCCAATGATGCTACCCATCCCTGGACCCTGCCCGCCACCACGTCCTCGACCTGTTTGGTGAGGGTCAGCGAGGCTTCTGATAGCAGTCCCACGGATACTTCCAACGCCGTGTTCAGTATTATCTCATCCACCCCGCCGAAAATCAATCTGGGTCGCACCCAGCTTAATTTTGGTGCCCGTGTCGACAATACTGTGACTACCGCGCAAACCATATTGATCGACAACAGTGGTGCTGGTACATTAACGTGGACTACCGTGTCTGATTCCTCCTGGTTGAGTGTCAGTCCCGCGTCTGGCTCGCAGTCTGGAGTACTGACCGTAACAGCCAATCCGACTGGTTTGGCAGCGGGAAGTTATAGTGGTAAAATCACCGTGAGTGCTTCCGGGGCCTCTAATACCCCGCGAACTATTTCCGTTGACCTGACCGTGTCTAACTGGGGCGTAAATACCGTGCCTTTTGGTGAATTTGCCACCCCGCTGGATGGTTCTACTGGTAATGGCAGTATTCCCGTGACTGGATGGGCCTTGGATGATATTGAAGTTGTCAGTGTGAAGATATACAATGGCCCAGATTATGTTGGCGATGCCGTTTTTGTGGAAGGTTCGCGACCCGATGTCGCCGCTGCTTATCCCACTCATCCGAAGAGTTATAAAGCCGGTTGGGGGTACATGCTTCTGACCTACTTCTTACCCGGTGGTGGGAATGGGTATTATACATTGTATGCCGTGGCTACCGATGCTGAGGGCAATCAGGTTTCACTCGGTTCCAAGACCATAAACCTGACCAATAACAGTGCAGTCAAACCCTTTGGTGCGCTGGATACTCCTGCCCAGGGTGGAACAGCGGCAGGTTCCAGTTTTGCCAACTGGGGCTGGGTGTTAACCCCGCAACCCCATTCCATAGCTACCAATGGTTCCAAAATTGATGTTTGGGTAGACGGTGTCAATCTGGGTCATCCCACTTACAATCTCTATCGGTCAGATATAGCAACCCTTTTCCCCGGTTATGCCAACAGCAATGGTGCAGTTGGCGTGCGCACGTTGAATACCACGACGTATAAGAACGGGATTCACACCATCCAGTGGACAGCTACAGATAGTGGTGGGGATTCAGATGGTATTGGTAGTCGCTATTTCACTATTCAAAACATTCATGGCCGAAGCGATACTGCTGTCACTCAGATGAATTCTCATTCGGGTGAATCCACTGTTGAGCGGGATATGTCTCTTTTTCCCGTCGATTCTGTCACGCCGGTGAGAGTGAGCCGGGGTTATCGTCAGGATACGGAATTAAAACCCATTGCCCCGGATGTGGATGGTGTGGTAACCACGGAAATCAAAGAGTTGGAACGGGTGGAGATGCATTTTGCCCCGGTTGAAGGTAGTGTGGTCAGTGTGACTGCGTTGTCTTCATTACCTATAGGTTCTACCTTGGATAGTCAGCGGGGAATCTTTTATTGGCAACCCGGTGCTGGCTTTCTGGGCAAGTATCGCCTGGAGTTTATCCGTGAAAGTACCCACGATACGCCACAAAAAGTAGTTGTAGAAATAAAAATAACACCGAAGTTTAAATAAAACAGTAATACAATCCTAAAGACACTAGGATCAACGGGAGTTGATCCTAGTGCTCTTTGGGGCGCTGCCTATCCCCCGCTCTCCCATTCTTCCCATATTGTTTAATAGTCATTTAAAGTATTGGGAGTGAATTTAGGGAGGCTCTTTTGCTTTTTCCTCTGCTCTTTTTATGGCATACTTTCATAATGGAGAAAAGATGCTGAGAATAAAGGCTTTATATTTAAATAGAGTGATATTTCTGAGAAAATGAAGAATGACCGTTATTGGGGAAAATTCGCCCACTTAGGGCATAATTTCATCTTGGTGCTGCCCATTGCCCCTGGTGGGTCGCAAGAGCATGAATAAAGTGGTTTTTAAGCGATAGAAGCAAATAGTTGAATATTGATCGGCAATTTTGTCGTAGGCAGGTCACGGATTCGGAAATTTCTGAATTCGCCAGTAATAACGGTGATAAATAGACCTATTCATGCCATAAATAACAAAAAAGCGTGCCATTTTCAGCCATCACGTCATCCATGACGATATAAGGCTAGGGTTGCAGTAATTTTCTCAAATCAGTAAGAAAATAACTCGAATGATTCAGTAATTTACTTTGTGATTCAAGTAATTTTCTCAAATATAATAGAAAATTACTGTAATATTATTGAAAAATTCTCGAACATAACAGTAATTTTCTCAATTGATTGAGTAATTTTCTGCACCATTGACAGTTTGAGGAGAAGTGAGGAGTTTTTTGGACTCTGATGATGTTTTTTGGTCAATGGATGACCTTTTATCTGAAAATGGGTTCATTTGCTGAAAAAATCGGTCCATTTTGGTCATTGCTCACCATTTTTAGTGAAACGAGAGCATTTTTAGGCCATCATTGACCTATGACGGCGTTTTTTTGCCAAATAGTGTGATCGTTGGTTATTTGTGGCGCTCTGATGACCAAATAGGGGGGAAGGTGAGGTCTTGGGTTAGACTGATTCATGAATAGCGTGGATGGCGGGGTCGGTCATGTGGCCCACCCGCTATTTTTCCCCCAGTTAACCTGGATTCACCATCATTTTTAAAAGAGCCACAGATAACCGTGGCACGCTGGACATACTGGACAAGCTGGAAAAATCAAAGCTTTTGTGAAGTCCAGTAAGTCCAGAATGTCCAGTATGTCCAGATAGTCCAGTTTTTTCTGAAACTTGGCGGTGAATTTAGGTTAAGAAAAAAGGTTGACAATCGTCGTCCGTTTCCTTATTATATATAGCGTGAAAAGTTTAATAGAGGAAACGTATAATACAAGTCGTAATAAGAAGCTCAGGCGTTTCGTTTTTGTTTACCGGGCCATTTTTTTTATTCTTGGTCTTGCAGGCATAAGCGTTACCGGTGTTTTAATTATATTTAACATATCCAATACCAGCAACGTCGATTTTATGACCCGGAACACCATCGAAAATTCCGCCGTCGCATTTAAAGAACTTGAACGGAACACCGTTAACATGTTGTCCGCTACTTTGGAAGGTTTGGTGTCCAATCAGACTATTGGCGAGTTGTTTTATATGCGGGATGGCGAGCAGTTGTATCAATTCACCCGGCCTATCTATCAACATCTCAAGTTACAAAATGGGATTACCCACTGGTATTTTATTACTCCCGAACCAGACCAAACCTGTTTTTTACGCGTTCATAACCCTGGCTTCCGCAATGATAAAAACATGCGGTTTACCTTGCAAAAGTGTATCAGTACCGGGCAACTGGCTACTGGTAGCGAACTGGGTAAAACCGCCCTGGCCTTACGTGCCGTCCATCCCTTTTACCACAAAACTCAACTCATCGGTTATATTGAACTGGGAGTTGAAATGGCATACCTCTTCAGGCACTTAAAGAAACAAACCGGGCACGAATACGGCTTGTTGATCGAAAAAAAATATCTCAATCGCGCTGACTGGATGTCCGTGGTCACTGTAAAAGGGGCGCGGGACAACTGGGACGATATGACCCATCACCTGCTGGTCACCTCCACCAGTATCGCTTCCCAGACCGAATTATTGCAAAAGAATCTGGATAATCTATCCACTATCCCTGACGAAGGGTTGGTGCTGGGCATGATCTCCGTGGGGGACACACGCTTTGTCCGGGGCGTGTTTCCCTTTTATGATGCCATGGGTCGCAAAGTAGGCGGTGTTTTTATACTGAAAGACATTTCCAACACTTTTAATGCCGTGAATCGGCAGAAAAAAAAGATTGTTTTTATGCTGCTTGTGTTTATGGGACTGGTTACCTTTTTGATGATTTTCTTTCACAAACGCGCCGAAACCGAGTTACGACAGTATCGTAAACACCTTGAAGAAACCGTTCATGAAGCCACCGCTGAACTTCGCGAAACCAACCGCAAATTAAACCTCGAAATCGAAGAACATAAACTGGCGCAACAAGCATTGGAAACAGAGTGTCAGGCCCGAGAAATAGCGGAAAAAAAACAGATTTCCGCCATCAAACAAGTGGAACAATCTGCCAGACTTGCTTCTATCGGCGTGATGGCCGCCGGTATTACCCACGAGATCAACCAACCCCTCAATGCTATTAAAGTGACCGCTGACAGTATCCAATACTGGCAAAAACGAAACCCCAACGCACTCCCCGAACCCTTTATTGAGCAATTAAACCTCATCTCTAAATCCGTTAAACGGATCGTGGAAATTATCCAGAACATGCGCGCCTTCTGGGTCGTCCCCGATTCTCCTGCCATCGTCGCTGTAGATATTAATGTCGCCGTGGCCAATGCCCTCTCCCTTATTCACCAGCAACTCCATGACCACGGAATCCAAGAATATTTAAGCACCTCAACCAACCCCTTGATGGTACAGGGGAACCTGATTCATTTCGAACAAATTATTGTTAACATCGTGGTTAATGCTGCTAATGCCCTAAAAGGAAAAAAACAGGTTCAAAAAAAGATCGAACTGATTACGTCCATGGACAACGACCACGTCGTCTTGGTCATTTGCGACAACGGCCCCGGACTCCCCCATGAAAGTATTGAAAAACTCTGGGACCCCTTCTTTTCCACCAACAGTGGTGGCGAGGGCATGGGTTTGGGACTCGCTATTGTCAAGCAATATGTGGACCGTTACAACGGTACAATCCATGCCGCCAACCAGAAAGTCGATGATAACATCGTCGGCGCCCGCTTCACCTTAAGATTCCCCCTCTATGCAAAAAATAATCCCCCCAAACATGACACAAAAAAAGCTCCAGTTATAGGTCCAGTTAGTCCAGTAACCAAGGATACCAGCCATGAGAATTTTGTTAATTGATGATGAAGAACTCAGTTTGCAAGCCATATACGGTTTTTTAACCCACCAGTTGGGCCATGATGTCACACGTTGTGATAATGGTAGCGAGGCATTAAAATTATATCAGGACAATCCTTTTCCCCTTGTCATTTCTGATATTCGTCTGCCCGGCATTAACGGTATCGAACTCTCCCGCTATATCACTGGATTGCCGCAAAGTCGCTTTACCGATATAGTATTGATTACCGGTTATGGGAACATGGATTCTGCCATCCAGGCCATGCGCGCCGGGGCCTATGATTATTTGCTCAAACCCATTGATGTCGAAGAATTGGCTTCCATAGTTCTCCGCGTCCAAGAACATATCTCCCTGCTCAAAGAAAATACCGACCTGAAAAAACACTTCGACCAAAAACTCTATCAAGCCACCACCGAGGTACGCGAAAAATATGAGCGCATCCAGAGCGCCTATAGTAAAATCGTTGGGCTGGGAGACATCGGGATTTATTCGGCCAAGATGCGCGAAATCCGCGACCTTGTGGTCAAACTACACCAGGACCGCGCTATTCCCATACTCATTGAAGGTGAAACCGGCACTGGCAAAGAAGTCGTAGCCCGCATGATCCACTATGGCAATGGTGATATCACCACCCCTTTTATTTCTATCAACTGCTCCGCTATTCCCGGCAATCTTTTTGAAACAGAATTGTTCGGCTACGAGGAAGGCGCATTCACCGACGCCAAAAAGAAAGGTGCGATCGGTAAATTCGAACTTGCCCAAGGCGGCACCATATTTTTAGATGAAATCGGCGATCTACCCTTGGAAATCCAACCCAAATTACTCCGCGTACTTGAAGAAAGAGCCATCTACCGCGTCGGTGGCTTAAAGAAGATCAACCTTGATATCCGTGTGGTGTGCGCCACCAACCAGGACTTGAGCCAAAAAGTCAAGGAAGGACGCTTCCGCGAGGACCTCTATTATCGCATGAATGTCGGTTACGTGTTTGTGCCGCCCCTACGCGAACGTAAAGAAGCCATCGCACCCCTTGCCCAGTTGTTTCTTTTCAAGTATGCAGAAAAAAAGAACCGTAAATTCCGCTTCTTGCACCGCGAGACCATCACCACCCTCGAACAGTTTCCCTGGCCCGGAAATATTCGCCAACTTCAAAATACTATCGAACGCGTGATTCTGCTCTATGATGATTTCGAAATCCGGCCTGAACACCTCCAGTTTTTAAGCTCCGGACATAACCCGATGGAACCCATGATGGTGGAAACCTGCGTGTTGGAACCAGGGAAAATCAAATTACCACCCGATAAACTCGATCTTAAAGCTCTGGAGGATGAGATCGTGCAAAAGGTATTGCAACGGTTTGACGGCAATAAAACAAAAACCGCCCAATATCTGGGACTTACCCGTAGCGCCCTGCGTAGCAAAATGAAGGACCCCGAATAGTAATAATATAATAACAAAACGTTGGGATTTATTTATTTTTACCCTTACCTACTTGAAAAAAACTGGACAATGTCTTAAAATTCAATATTACGTGCTGGAGTAATAAAACGACTGTGGAGAAGGATACTATTTTAGATGCCATTTTGCATGAATTAAGCGGTAGCTATAAACTCACCAAACACTTGGGGGGCGGTGAATATTCCAATGTCTACCTGATGAAATATACCCCCACTGGCGAGGACCGGGCCTTAAAAATACTCGATTATCACTATCTGTTGCAACGATTAAAGAAACAAAATCTCTCCGATGTGAAACCCAAATTCAATGAAATCAAACGGCGTTTTATTTCTGAAGCCCGGCTTTATGAGAAAATCAATCATCCCAGTATTGTTGAAATCTACGATACGGGCGTTCTGGCCGATCCCATAGAGGATATCGAAATACCCTATTTTATCATGAGTTATATCCGGGGCGAGAATCTCGCTGAATTCATCAAGCATAACGCCCCTATAGATATTAGTCAGGCCATAGATATCTCCAATAACGTCTTGGAAGCATTGGAAGCCATGCATAGCTGCAATATTATCCACCGGGACATCAAAGCCTCTAACATCATGATCCGCGAAGCTACCGGTGAAGCCGTTATCATTGATTTTGGTATTGCCAAGGACATTGTTGGCGGCACCAAGTTAACTACCACCGGTGCCCTCCTCGGTTCCCCCGCCTATATGGCTCCCGAACAATTTCTGGACAGTAGTAATGTAGGGCCTGCCCTGGATATTTATTCCTTTGGCGTCGTGTTGTTTGAAATGCTGACCGGGGATACCCCCTTTAAAGGAGGGAATTTTATCGAGGTGATGAATGCCCACCGCAGTCAACCTGTGCCCTCCGTGTGTGCTAAAAATCCAGTCTTACCACCCGGAACCGACCTAATCCTGGCCACTGCCATGGCCAAAGCTCCAACCCATCGCTATAAATCCGCCCTCGAATTCAGGGAAGCTTTGCGGGAAATTCACGTCATCAAAAAAATTCCCCGCTCTGTGAAACGACGCTTACCACTTTGGGCAGTGTATGCCAGCATTTTGATATGTATCCTGATCGGTGCCACCTTGATCTTCCAACCCTTTTCAGGTGATTCTGGGAAAAGAGTTGGAAAAGAATTCGCGCCAGATATAAAAATAGCAAAGACCCAGGGTCACCCTATCACTACTCCGCCCCTGCCCCCTGACAAAAAAAATTCCCAGGTGGACCCCCTTTCCGAATCGCAACCAGGACCCGTGCGTCTGGCGGAGATGCAAAAAACATATGCTGAGCTTGGTTTATTCCTGGCCAGCCAAGCCCAAGACATTGAAAAACAAAAAAGATGCCGCCAATTCCGCTATAGCTATCGCGATATGGAAAAGGACCCCATGGGCAAAGAGATACTGAAGAACCTGGCTAAAACCATGGAAACACTCGATACAACCATTCGGACCCAACAGGAATTCCGTGTTGCTATCGACGCCGCCGCCCTGCAAATCAATGCCAATGATTACGAGGCCGCTTCCCTTCAATTAAAAAAAGCCAGCGCATTAATGGGGCCGGAGAACGAGGAAATTAAACAACTGGCACAAACCCTGGAACAAAAACGCCGGGATTTTGAAAAACAAAACGGCAAAACGATTTACCAAAATATCAAAGACACCGTGACTCTGAATGCTTATCTCGATTTTAAACGCAACTACCCCGATTCTATTTATCTCAACCAGCTAAAAGAACAATTAACCAGGACAGAACGCCGCTTACCCCCCGAAAAGTACTGGGACGGTGCCATTGTTAAAAATAAAAAGGGATATTATGAATACACCTTCGGTGAGGATCGTAATTTCCATCACATGATGTATATCCCGGAGAAAAATTTCTGGATCGATAAGTATGAAGTATCCAATGCACAATACCGGCGGTTCCTGAAAGCCCTAAATATCAGCCGACCAACCAAAAAAAACAGTAAATTCATCCGCAATGAGGACGAGTTCCCCGTTGTTGTGTGGTATGCTGAGGCTGAAAAGTACAACAAGCAATATGGGTTCCGTTTGCCCAGGCTTGAGGAATGGGAATATGTCGCTGGGAAAGGAGATACCACGTATCCCTGGGGTGAAGAGTTGCCTGACGCCGGGGGGATCTGGCGTGCCAACTTTGACTCCCTCGAAGAATCCGTGGAAAAAGACGGGTACAGCGGCACCGCACCCGTTAAAAGTTTCGAGGCCTTTGCCTCTCCTTTTAATGTCGTTAATATGGCCGGCAATGTTTGGGAGTGGGTGAAAGGGAATATATTAAAAGGGGGAAGCTTTTTTTCTTCAAAAGAAGATTTAAAGATCAGTAAAAATCGTTTGGGGAGGGATGAAGATGAAGAAGGTTTTAGATGTATTAAAGAAGAAAATCCGGGGAGTTAATACAGTTGTGACGTATAATCAAAACTCCGAGAGAATCACATTGTCGAAAAAAATTATTGTTTTATTTGTTATAGTTACGTTTCTTTGGCAGATGGACTTCATGTTGCTCGCGCAGAGCAATGATGAAATCCAAAATCAATTTCAACGGGCTGCCGAGAGTTATAAAAAAGGGCAAAAAGTAAACGCGCTAAAACGTCTTGAAGGGATAGTGGGAATTATTTTAGAAAAGAACATGGAACTCAAAGAAATAATGGGCCGCTCTTTTCTATTGATGGGCGCTATCTATGAAAAAGATTCCGTCAATGACCTGGCCGTGGAAAATTACAAAAAAGCCGTGGATGAATGCCATGTGACCCAGGTCCCCGGCATAGATTTGAACAGCCTGCCCTTGTACAAAAAACACGTGTTGTCCAAGATGATTTTTGGTCCGGGCACACGTAAAAAGAAAAAATTCCCCTGGTTCCTCGTGGCCGCTGGCGCCGTGTTAGTGGGCGCTACCGTGTATATTCTGATCAAGAAAAGCAAGAAATATACCCTGACCATCAATACCGGGGAAGGTGTCACTGGCGTTCCTATCGCCGGGAACCACATCTACCGCAAGAACGAGACCGTACCTTACAGCTTTTCCGCCCAAAACGGCTACGGCAATCTATCCGTGCGGCTCGACGGCGTGGAAGTCGCGGTAAATGGCACCGTTACCATGAACAAAAATCATACCCTCACTGTCAGTGCCGATAAGGTCGGGTTCATCACCAACACCGATATCGTGAACGTACCTGAGAACGGCACCGCTACCTTTACCTTGCGCCTTTCCGCCAAACCCCAGAACGATGTCGTTGTTACCGTCAATAATGCTGGCGAGGTAAGTGACGACATGGACCTCCAGGTTACCTCCGGGAACTTGATCACCTTCACCCAGGGCAATTATCAAGTCGAACAAACCGTTGTATTATACGCCAGGTCAGATGACGATATCATCAATGGTGAGGCACATATTCGTATCCAAAACCCGGGCGGGGGAATCCCTGACAAAATTGTTCTGGCCAAGGAAATAGATAACGATTCTCTCGGCTTAAAAATTTCCGTCGAGAACTTGGTGGTAAGGGAGAATGAAGACGCCAGGTTCCAGGTTAGCTTGATTTCCGCACCCACTACCCCCGTAACCGTGACTGCCAGTTGGGTGAGTGGCGATAAAACAGTTACCATCCCTGCCCCGCCCGGTGGCATGCTTACTTTTAACGCTGAAAATTTCAGGGTGGAGCAATCCGTCACCGTCTATGCCAACCATGATCCCGATACCGTTAATGGATACGCGGTCATTCGGGTCAGTGCCGCAGATATGGAGGACAAATTTGTCTATGTGACAGTGATCGATGACGATGCATTTCATTTTGTGATCGACCCAGATCATGTGGAATTCGACGAGGGCGCAAGCGGGATCATCCAAGTTAAAATTTCCGCCGCTCCCATCAGCCCTTTGACCGTCCAGGTCAGCACCGTCAATGACAGTTCCAGTGATATCACCCTGCCAGTAACCAGTTTAATTTTTGATGCCAGCAACTATGACACGTTCCAAGACGTTACCGTGTCTGCAGCCAAGGATGATGATGCATTGAACGATACCGGCACCATCCGCTTTCGTGCCGACGGGTTTACCGATATTGATGTACCTGTTACAGTCATAGACAAAAACACCCTTAGTTTTGAGGTCATTATTGACACCCCGTTCACTATTCCAGAGACTGAAACCCGCACCTTTCAGGTTCGACTCACCGCCAAACCCACCACCTCCATCACCGCCAACGTAATCCGTTTTAGCGGTGATACCGATATCAGCATCACCTCAAACCCACAACTTGTTTTTTCCACCTCCGACTGGAGTACCTTGCAAACTGTTACCGTCCAAGCCGCCAAAGACGAGGACCCTACCGAGGTTATTGATAAAAATGGCGTGGCTGTTCTCCGCATCTCCGCCCAAGGTGTTAAAGACATGGATATTACCGCCACAGAACTGGATAACGGTTTTGGCGCACCGCCGCAAATTTCTATTAAAGACCTTGATGACGGTGATATCGTTTCCGGCGATGTCACCATCAATGTAGTGGCCAGAGATGATTTTGGGGTTAAAAAAGTGGAGTTTTATGTCGATGACATACTAAAAGAAACTGTCACCGTCCCTGCTTACAGGTATGATTGGTCTACTGCCAATGTGCTCGCTGGCCCCCATCAAATAAAAACCATCGTCTACGATTTCGCCGATCAAATTGATACCGATTCTATTTCTGTGACTGTTGTCGATAATCCCCCCACCGTGACTGGCATCCAGCTCACGCCCAATACCTCGCCCCTAAGCGGAACCGTTAAAGTCGCTGTCTATGCCAATGATTACAAGGGAGTAGGAGCAATACGATTATATTTGGGCACTCAATTGGTCGATGATTGGCATGAAAGCCCACAGAAAGAGGTCATTTTTAATGTATCTCTCAACACCACCCTTTATCCCAATGGCACATACACCCTCAGTGCCATAGCCGTGGATACCGCCACGCAGGAAAGCGTACCTTTCCTGCTGGAGAATGTGATTATTGCCAATTAATATAAAAAAAGGTGTCGGGGTGGGGCTGCCTCGTGCCCACCCCTTCGGGAAATTTTGGGGTTTAATATTCTTCTTAAGAAGTCTTGACTTATTTTTTGCAGTTCTTTAGAATTATAAATGGAAGGTAAAATAAAATGAGCGCAGCAATCGAGCAATTATTGAACGCGGCCAAAGCGGCCAAAGATAGAGCATATGCCCCCTATTCCCACTTTCACGTCGGCGCAGCTATCAGAACCAGTTCCGGGAAGATTTTTTCCGGGTGCAATGTCGAAAATACCTCGTATGGCTTGACCAACTGTGCTGAACGCACCGCTATTTTTAAGATGGTCAGCGAGGGAGAACAACAGATCGCCGAAATACTGGTGATTGGTGATACCCCGGAATTTTTACCCCCTTGCGGTGCATGTCGGCAAGTAATCGCTGAATTTTCAAGCCAGGAAACCCCCGTCTACATGTGCAACCAGCAGGGGACTTGGCAAAAAACCACCGTGGGCGAGTTAATACCCTTTGCTTTTTTTCTGGATATCAAAAAGTGATTGAAAAATGATCGCGTCAGTTTTCGTAAAAATCCACCAGAACTCAGCGCATAAGAAATAACCGTTAGGGAAGAAGAATGAGCAATAACACAAAAAACAATGATTTTAGCATGTATGAGATTATTTCTAAGAAGCGGGATGGTCATATATTAAGTTCTGCCGAACTTGAATTTTTTATAAGTCGGTATGTCTCCGGCGATATTCCTGATTATCAAGCCGCCGCATTATTGATGGCCATTTATATCCGTGGTCTTGATTATCGCGAGTTGGCTGATTTGACCCGCTTGATGATGTTGTCCGGGGATTTAATCAGCCTTGATGGCAGTGCTGGAAAAAAGATAGACAAACACAGTACTGGTGGCGTTGGTGATAAGATCAGCTTTATTGTCGCGCCTCTTGTAGCCGCGTGCGGTGTTCATGTGCCCATGCTTTCCGGTCGGTCTTTGGGCCATACTGGCGGCACCTTGGATAAACTCGAATCTATCCCCGGCTTCAACGTGTTCTTGCACACCCAGGCATTCAAAAATGTCCTGGCCGATGTGGGCATGGTGATTGGTGGGCAAACCGAAAACATCGTTCCCGCAGATCGGAAACTCTATGCCCTCCGCGACACAACCGCCACAGTGACCAGCATCCCCCTGATTGCCGCCAGTATCATGAGTAAGAAACTCGCTCTGGGCACTGATGGCATTGTATTAGATATTAAAACTGGTAGTGGTGCCTTTATGAAACGGCTCGAAGATTCCATAGAGTTGGGCCGTACCATGGTCGCTATCGGTGAAAAAGCCGAACGCACTACTATCGGCCTAATCACCAACATGGACCAACCCCTCGGTCAAGCAGTGGGTAATTCCCTGGAAATAATAGAATCCATTGAAGCCTTAAAAGGAAATGGCCCTGAGGATGTCATGGCCGTGACTTTTGCGCTCGGTGCCGCCATGTTGGTTGCGGCAGGTGTGGCCAATGATTTTTACCATGCTCAAGAACAATTGGAAGAAACACTCGAATCTGGCACTCCCCTGGATATTTTCAGAAAATTTATCGCCGCTCAAAACGGTGACCCGTCCATATGTGACGATTATTCGTTGTTACCCCAAAGCAAACACCAAGTGCCGCTGATTGCTGAGACTTCTGGTTTTATCTTGAAAATGGATGCGTTTGAAGTTGGCATGGCTGCCATTGATATCGGTGCTGGCAGACGGAAGAAAGAAGATGTGATCGACCACAGTGCTGGATTTGTATTTCACAAGAAAGTCGGTGAATTCACTCAAAAAGGCGAGGTGTTACTCACCATTCACACCAACTATCCAGACCG
Organism: uncultured Clostridia bacterium; assembly: GCA_964502145.1. GTDB lineage: Bacteria > Acidobacteriota > Aminicenantia > UBA2199 > UBA2199 > CAZCVI01. The sequence goes on along the minus strand of CAZCVI010000009.1, from coordinate 99,390 downwards.
CATTGAAGCTGCCAAACATCGCTTGTTGTCTGCCATTTCGTTTGTTCCCGACCAACCCCAAGTACCCGATCATATTCTCTATCTTATTGATAAAAAAGGCATGCGTGCCTGGGATACCCGTTAACACCAAGGAGGTGGAGCATGGCGCCCCGCATTATCGTATTGATATTCTCTCTTTTTATCTATGTTTTGATACTTATTTCCTTTAATAAAGCGCGAAAAAAATACTCTGGTGGCAGAATCGGGGAAGTGATCAAAATCATCTTGGTCACCGTTGTTTTATTTTTCCTCGCTGACTATGTCTACATGTTCGAAGAGTATCTAGCGGAAGATATTTTATTCACCCTCAAGACCGTGTTTAAGACCTTGGCCCTTTCGTTCTTGGCTTATGGCGGCACCAAGATCGCTTCCAAATAGAAAAAAAACTTGTCCCTTTTTAAGACCTCTTTTATAACCCATCAGTCTCCTTTCATTTCTTTTTGCAAAACATTTTTGGCTTTCGAGCCAAGCGCTTCAGCACCTTTCGTCCGAGACCTGACCAGTTCCTAAATTTTTTAGTTGAAAAATTCAGTTTTGACAACTATTCTTATAAGTGTTATAATTTTTTATTAACGTATGGAGGTCAAACATGGGGACGGGAAGTTATGATGTAGCCGAACCCGGCGAGGTGAAACTTGCCCCCGATTTAAAAGTCAGGAAGCCAAGCATGTTCGTGGTAATTATTTTCAACGACGACTATACCTCTATGGAATTTGTGGTTCAAGTATTGATGTCCATCTTCAACAAACCGGCGGCTGAAGCCACCAAGATCATGCTGGATGTCCATAAAAATGGGAAGGGGGTCTGCGGTATTTATTCCTACGATATCGCGGTCACCAAAGTAAAACAAGTGCATTTCGAGGCACAAAAAGAGGGTTTTCCGCTACGTTGCGGCTACGAGGAAGCATAAAAACAACATGAAAATCAGTGAAGAACTTAATAATATAATCACCGCCGCTTACAACGAGGCAAAGGCCCGGACCCACGAGTACGTGACACCGGAACATATCCTCTATGCGTCGTTATTCTTCGGCGGTGGCACGAAAATTGTCACCGCGTGTGGTGGCAATGCTAATGGTTTGAAAATCGAGCTGGATACCTTTTTTAAAGCAGGTTATATCCCGGAAAGTAACGGCAAAGACCCCATTCAATCAGAAGGTTTCCAAAACGTGGTCGAAAACGCCATGCTCCACGTTGTTTCCGCAGGCAAAAATGTCTTGGATATCGGTGATATGTACGCCGCGATCTACTTTGAAAAAGAATCATTTGCCGTGACTTTTTTAGAACAACAAGGCATCTCGCGCCTCAATATTCTGAACTTCATCTCCCACGGCATCTCGGTGGTCCCGGATGGCGGATACCCGGAAAACGGGGCCATAGGCGATCAACAAACCGTACCAGAATCAAGTGAACGGGAAGCAGATAAAAAAACAAAACGAAAGTACCTGGACATGTTCACAACCGAACTAACCGCGAAAGCAGCCCGCGACGAAATCGATCCAATCATCGGCAGAGAAGATATCATCGAACGAACCATGCAAATACTCTGTCGCAGAACTAAAAACAACCCGGTCCACGTGGGCGAACCGGGCGTAGGCAAAACAGCTATCACCGAAGGTCTGGCCCGTTTGATCGCCCAGGATAAAGTGCCCTTGCCACTTAAAGGTTCCAAAATCTACCAACTCGACATGGGTGGTTTATTGGCCGGTACAAAATATCGCGGCGATTTTGAAGAACGCATGAAACGCGTGCTCAACGAGATACTGCAAGAAGACAAAGCCATTTTATTTATCGACGAAATCCATAACTTGGTAGGCGCGGGTGCCGTGTCTGGTGGTTCCATGGATGCCTCCAATATCCTTAAACCCGCCCTTTCCAGCGGCAAGATGCAGTGTATTGGTTCCACCACCTATGACGAATATAAAAAATTCTTTGAAAAAGATCGTGCCCTCTCCCGTCGGTTCCAAAAGATCGAGATACCCGAACCCACGCCCACCGAAACACTCGCTATTCTCAAAGGTCTGCAAGAAAAGTTCGAGGAATTCCACCATGTGTCTTACAGTGAAAGTGCCCTGGAAGCCGCCGTGGATCTTTCCAATAAATACATCAATGATCGCTACTTGCCGGATAAAGCCATTGATGTGATTGATGAGGCGGGCGCTTGGATTCGTATGAAGCACCCGGACAACTCGGAAAAGCGGGTGAGTATTAAACGTAAAGGGATTGAGGAAGTCGTTTCCAAGATCGCCCGTATCCCGGAAAAAACCGTGACCGAAAACGAGACGCACAAGCTGAAAAAACTGGAATCGGAGCTAAAAAAACAAATCTTCGGCCAAGACCCGGCCATAGAAATGGTAACCCAGGCCATCAAACGTGCCCGTGCCGGGTTCAGAGAACCAGATAAACCGGTGGCTTCGCTTCTTTTTGTCGGTCCCACCGGTGTAGGTAAAACAGAATTAACGCGCCAACTCGCCAATACCCTGGGTATTCCGTTGCATCGTTTTGATATGTCTGAATACCAGGAAAAACATGCCGTGGCCCGTTTGATTGGTTCCCCGCCCGGATATGTTGGTTTTGAGCAGGGTGGATTATTAACCGAATCCATTCGCAAGACACCCCATGCCGTGTTATTATTGGATGAAATTGAAAAAGCCCACCCGGACATTTTCAACACGCTCCTGCAAATCATGGATTACGCGACCCTCACCGATAACACCGGCAAAAAAGCAGATTTCCGCAACGTGATTATTATCATGACCTCCAACGCCGGTGCTCGCAAACTGGGGAAAACGCAGATTGGTTTTGATGAACGCTCTACCGATACCAGCGCAATTTTAGAAGCAGTGGAAAAACATTTCTCCCCCGAGTTCCGCAACCGTTTGGACGCGGTCGTTTCTTTTGGGCAACTGACCGAAGACCATGTGAAACTTATTGTCAAGAAAAACCTCGATCTTTTCTCCACGCAATTGGCAGATAAAAAGGTGACGCTAACGGTTACGGATGAATGTTATCTCTGGTTAGCCCAAAAAGGATACTCCAAACTTTTCGGTGCCCGTGAAGTCGCGCGTCTGTTGCAAGATAAAATCAAAACGTGGTTCGTGGATGAAGTTCTGTTCGGACAATTGATCAATGGTGGTGCAGTTTTGGCAGACATCAGAGGTGACGACGTCACCTTAACGCTACAAAGTACAAATGAGGAAAAGCGTGTTGGACGTAAGAAGAAAGACGTTTTGGAGAAATAGGGGACTATGATCAATTACTGCTATTGAACAGTTGCGCCCGGAATTAAATCGACAAAGGGAGCGTAACGAAATACCATCAAAAATAATCGGGTTATTTCGTTACAGCGACTTTTTTCTTTTTAATCTGGGAAATCATTTGAATCTGTGTAATCTGTGGTTAAAAAACCTTTAAAGCTCCAACCAGCGTTCATCTTCCGTATAGGCGATACTTTTTTCACGAAGGAAGTCTTCCACTTCCCGTGGTAATCGTAGTTGGTCGCTCCTTGGAGGATAATATCGGCTTTTATTAGAGCTTTGAGTTTGAACTCTAATTCGCCATCCGTCATATCCAGATGTAATTTTTCCAATAACTCTTTGCGGGTGACCTCATGGTCTCTATTTTTACATAAATACAACACAATATTCTTGGAAATTTTATTGTTAACTTGGTTGAAGGCCGAATTCACATAAGTCATCCAGGTAGATTTGATCTCCCCGTTATCGTTTAAGGTTTCAAATTCCAGGGTGCGCACCAATCCTTCCAAAGTGGTTAAATCTTTGTCTGGGAATTGGGAACATAAGATAGAACTGACATAAAAAGGATTTCCTTCTGCCAGTTGCGCGCTCAGAAAAGCGGTCACTTCGGTCACAGGTACGTCAAAAAAATCGGAGTATCTGCTCCTCCGTTAACTTTCCTGCTTGGCTTCACGGTATAGTGTCCATCTCGACAGTGAAAATTTATTTCCGTGGTGAAGCGTTTTTCGCTCAAGCGGTTCTCACTCTCTTGTTGGATACATGACTAACGTACAGTCCCTTGGCTCCACGGGAATTACCCCGCTTCTTCGCTACTATGGACCGCTCTGACTCCCGCCGCCAGCAAGATACATGGTTATTGATTCCCATGTGCCCTTGTATCACGGATTCCTCTCCGTTGATACACTGGGGCGGGTCTCCCGGGACCTGTTGCCGATCTTTCGACACGCGCTCTCTCCAATCCCCCGGATGACTTCACAGGTGCATCTAATCGTTTCTTCCCCATGAATGATAGGTTTCAGCATATCCGGCAGCTTGACCGTCATCGGTTCGTGTAACGAGGCCGTAATGAGTTCACTTGCGTTAGGGCTCGCGTCTTCGTCGTGGAGCGGATACCATCCGCTCTCGCCTTGCGATTTCTTGCTTGACCGCGGTGTTTCGCGTGATTGGTCACCTGTCTCTTGCACACGCCAGCGCGCGACTAAATGTCATACGACTAATTAACATTTCCAATACCTCACAATTGGATAGATTGGCAGGGTTTTGTACCCGGCATAACCGAATTCCACGAATTGTCACGAATTAAAAGGAAATAAACGTTTTTTTTCCGATAAATTCGTGATCATTCGTGTAATTCGTGGGCAAATCTTTTTCTTTCTTTCATCTATTACCTATGGGCTGAACAGTTACAAAGATTTTTTATTATTTGGGGATGCTCCAGATATTATCTTTTATTTCCAGTTGGGTGTCGTCAAAGTAGACTGCGATTCCTGCGCCACCGGGTCTGAAATCGGTGACAATATCCACGTGTTGCGACGATTTATTGATGATACCCTCCTGGTGGTATTTCTCCAGCAGGGCTTTCCCTTCTTCTGATGCTGGATTCGCCACATAACTTTCCGGGTAACTTTCACCAATAGCAATGTGCAATGTACCGCCTACTTTTTCCACGAAAAGCGGGTGTTGCAGGGCTGTTTGTAAACCACTGTTCATGCCCAGCGCGACTTCACCCAACCGATGTGAGCCCTCGTCTGTTTCGATAATCTTGGCCAGTGTTTCATTTTCTTTTTGGGCATCGTATTCGATAATAACCCCGTCTTTAAAATGCAGGTAAATGCCCTGGATGGTTACGCCGTTGTAGAAAACTGGCAGGTCCACGAAGATTTCACCGTTCACCGAGTTGGCATCAGGGCTGGTGAAGATTTCGCCGTCCGGGAAGTTCCGTTTGCCCACGCAACGGGTGACCCTGCGTGTTGCGATATTCATTTCCAATTCCAGGTTGCGGTTTGTTTTGGCACAATGGGTCAGAATGCGGACCTTTTTGGTTTTTTCCATCAGTTGGGCCAGCGGTTCCTCGATTTCTCCCAGCACTTTGTGGTCTGTAGTAGAGGCTTTGACAATGATATCCGTGTATTTTTCCAGCGACAACCCTTCCATGTCGGCAAAACCTTGTGTCGGGTAGAGCGTTAGAATCCAGGGTTTGGAGAGACGGATGGATTTGAAGGGGTTATCTGCTTTGACCAGTTCCGTGGATGTTTCGCTGGGCAGGTTGGCGAAGAGGGCTGGGTTTTCTGCGCCCAGGATTTCGATATATTTGGTCATAGCATTGTAACGTTGCCCATGCCAAGCGGGTACCCGGTGGATTTGTTCGACCGTGCCGTGTTTGGCAATGGAAGCGCCCCACACTTGGCCGCGATTATTATCCGGTGCGACCATGTTGATATCGGCAATGGCGCCTGCGGCAAAAATTTTATCTTGCAAAATAGACATTAATGGCCAGGTGATATGTTCCCCTTTAAGCATCACGATATCATCCGGTTTAATGCCCCCCAAAGAATGGTTCAGGATATAATCCGCCCATACATTTAAATCTTCTTGGCTTATTTCAGCAATCATTTCACTTCTCCTATAGGTTTTGTTTCATTGATTTGTTGTTGATATAAAAGAATTGATTTTTCAATCTGTTGAACAACTTCAAAAAGAGCCTCCTCCCAGTTTACATGGGTATTTATTGTCGCGTAATCCATCCATATTGAAAAACGATCTTTTAAAAAGGTGTCCTGATACCAAGTGGAATCGTCGAGTACAATTGGAATTATCAGGATATTCTTTTGTTTTCCAAAATTTTCTATTTGCTGCAATTCCGCTGAAGTGGTAGGGGAGAGATAGTTTTTACTTAATAAAATTAAGAAAACCTGGGAGTCAGAGATATTCTTTTCAATCTCTTCAGACCACTTCATACCCGGCAAAAGTTTTTCATCTGACCAAAAGGTGGCCAATCCTTTTGTTTTAAGTATTTCCAGATAATATTCCAGTATACTTTTAATCGCTTTTTCTTTATGGGAATAGGAAATAAAAATTTTAACTGGTTGATTGGTTACTTTAGGATTGGATTTCCTTTTGATTATTGTACCCCGGTTACTGGCAGCCATATGGATGAATGCATCACGGTTATTCATCAGGTCTTGGATGGATTGGAAGTTGTTTGCCAGAAGGGCGGTGATAGTCTCGTATGCATATCCCAGGCCAGCCGGATCGTTGACGCCCTGTTCAATGACCGGAAGTTTTTCTCCGAAATTAAAATATGGAACAGAAGGAATCTTAGTTAATTCAACGAATTGCAGACGGTCCACATTGATTGGTAGCCAATCATAATAGAGGGGCTCCAATTCTTTTGAAAATTTATTCATCCACTCTTGCGATAGTTTAAATTCAAGAGCGGTTTCAAGGCGGGTGGGAACGGGCAGGGCTAGCAATTTAAAGCGTTCGAAAGCGAGTGACTGTTGGGCTTTAACTGCCCGCTGAGCGACATCCAATATCCCATTTAGTCCTATGTCCGTGGCGGTAAAAAGCAAGACAAGGATGTCTGGGAGTTGAATAGTACAAATACCTCCATTGTCGGTAATACCGGTACGGCTATCCACCAGAACGAAATCGTATTCTGCTTTCCATTCCTCCCGCAGTTGTTCAATCTTTTGCCCGCCGTCCTGCTTTTTATAGAACAGATCAATATCAAAATTTCTCACTCTGTCGTAATAGCCGTTGCTGCGGTCGCCAGCAGTGAGCAGGTGAATGGGCTCCTGACCTTCAGGAATGAATACTGGAATCCGCAAGTCCTTCCAGGTAAATTTTTTTTCAGTTGCATCTTTGGGATTTAACAATTCGATCAGGCCTTTTCTTTTGGAAATCTTTTCTAAATTGATATATTCTTTGAAGAAATTTTCCAGCCCAGGTGCTTCCAGGTCCCAGTCAACAACTAACGTTTTATATCCCCATTGCGACAATAGAACTGCCACGTTAGCCAACGCCATGGTACGACCAACACCGCCTTTAAAAGAATAAAAAGTTATGACTTGACTCATAGGATTGGTTTCTCCTCTTGTATTGCTGCCCAGTTTTTTTTAGCCGCCAGTGGTTCCAACCAATGCTTCTCCAGCCATTGGTTGTCCCATTCCGGGGCGTTTTTTATAACTTTAGCTACATTGTAGACCCATCTCTGTAAGCGTGTTTGCAAATCCATATAAGATTTTGCCTGCTTCATTCCCTCGCCGACAAGAAATAAATCCCGACAATCTAACATCTGCAAAAAATTTGCATACTCAGGGAAATGCTCACCATCGAAGATTTTAACGGGAACAATCAATCCATCAGGGTTTTTTTGTGTTAAATATCCCAATTGCTTTTGCCGGTAAAACATGATGGCAAATTCTTTCATGCACCATTCCGAAAGAAAATAAGCGGGCGAAAAAATGGATACCATACATTTCGAATGGACGGCTGCATTCTTTAATCTATGGGGCCAAGCAGAACCGGTATTAATCTCTTCGGTGTCTTTGAATATCAATACTTTTTGATTCAGGGCATCTTCCAGGTAGGGAACAAACAATGGATAAAAAATCTCATCTACCCACTGACCGTGGGGGAACTTTCGGTTGTAACTTAAAAAGACATCGTATTGGTAGCTCATTTTGTCTCGCTATCACTCCATTCTATATTATTATACCATAGTGGCTTTTTTTTGCATATACCAATAAATATAACGGGACAGTCGAAGTTTATATTTAAATTTTTACAGCCAAAAGCATGTCCTGGGAAGATACGTATTTCTCCCTGCCGCTCCAATTGCCGTAGAGAATCGGTTCCACGATTTTGAGCTGGTGGGACAGACAGAGCGCGCGGATTTTTTGTTCCGGGTGGGCGATACTCGCTTCGGGCATTTTGCTGTCAATAACCAAGCAGTCTTCATAAGTATACTTGAACGGATGATCTCTGGTTTTTAACAAAACCAGGGTTTCGTCATTAAGTAGAAAAAAAGTAATCAAGCATCGGCCTCCTGGTTTTAATACCCGGCTAATCTCCGCCAGATAGTGATCGATATCCGCCCGCAACATGTGGGTGAAAACGGAGGTTAAGAATACGAAATCAAACGAACCATCAGCCAATGGAAAAACATACTCCATCACTGGCAAACGTCCCTTTGGGTTGTATTGATCATTGTAAATGTCAGATAGAAAAAAAGTAAAATTGGGAAACTGGGGGGTGATCTTACGCTGGCACCAAGTTATACCTTCGGGCACGATATCCATTCCAATGTAAGTGCCTTGATTATTCAGATAACGTGTCAAAGGTATGGCCATACGCCCGATTCCACACCCTACTTCCAGAACTTTATCTGTGGGTTTCAAATGACACAACTCAATAAAATAATTCAAAAATTCCTGACCAATAATCTCGAAATTCCCATCCCCCACAAAAATCTTTGAACGTGGCGGTCGCAATCCTTTTCGCTTTCCTTGTAGCCATTCCCACAGGTTGACCGGGAGATAATAGATGCGCCGTAAAACTGGGAAACGATAATAAAGGCGACGGAATAGAGATTTTATGGAATCGGGCATATATCGTTTTACAAAGCGTTTCATCTTAGTTTTTCCTCCAATACCGGATCGCTACACCGGTGAAGCCGATGATAAAATTATCTTTTCTATTTACCATATGAAAATATTAAAGGAACTGCGGGTGAAAGTCAATAGCGGGAGGTTGTCCTGGATTCATCGCCAAATATCCAAAATCGGTGTGGACGATATGGACAAATAAATGCTTTTGTTTTTGTTCCACATCGTCCATGTCGTCCACTCTGTCCATATCGTCCACAAAAAAAACAGCGCAGAGTCTCTGATTTTACAGAGACTCTGCGCCTAAATGTTTATCTTATAATGTGACTAAACGAGCATTGTTAGTAACTTAAAATTCATAGGCTGTTTCTCCGTGAAGTGCCATGTCTAAGCCATCCTCTTCGTCTTTGTCGCTGACTTTTACGGGGGTGAACTTGTTGATAAGCCACAGCATCCCATAAGTAAATAGGAACGCATAAAGCCCTGCACCCAGAACAGCTATGACTTCCTTGAAAAAGAAGGAGACATTCCCTCGCAACAGACCGTCAACGCCAGCAGGATTAGCCACCGTGGAGGCGAATACTCCCAGCAGAACAACCCCAGACATACCACCTACGCCATGAACACCCCATACATCCAGGGCATCGTCCCATTTAAATTTGTTTTTGAGAGAGATGGCAATATAGCATATAATTCCGGCCAATATTCCAATAATACATGCCATGAGGGGCGTAACATAACCGGCAGCCGGGGTAATGGTAGCCAACCCAGCTACTGCACCGGTCAATAAACCCACGAATTTTGGTCTTTTTGCTCTATACCATTCGATAGCTAACCAGGTTACAGCGGCAAATGAAGCGGCCAAATCCGTATTAATAAAGGCCATTGCCGTGACATGGTCTACTTGAAGTTCTGAACCCGCATTAAAGCCATACCATCCAAACCACAGCAACCCAGTACCCAGCGCGACCAGTGGGATACTGTGCATGCCTTTATCTTCAACACGCCTTTTTCCCACAAAGAATACGGATGCCAAAGCTGCCATACCAGCTATCGCATGAACCACAATGCCACCTGCAAAATCTAGGACCCCCCATTTGGCCAGAAGCCCCCCACCCCATATCATATGCACGAATGGGAAATACACAAAAAGCAACCATCCCAACAGGAACACAATATACGCTTTGAAAGTGACACGGTTGGTAAACGCACCGGTAATTAAAGCGGGTGTAATGATGGCGAACATCATCTGGTACGTCAGAAACACAAACTCAGGCACACCTGTGGCACCGTTGCCAAACATCTGGGTCAGAGTAATACCTTGAAAAAATGCCTTGTCCAGATTTCCGATTATTCCACCCACATCACCGCTAAAACATAAAGAATATCCACAGATAAACCACAATACAGTGGTTATGCCCATGGAAACAAAACTCTGAATCATTATTGTCAACACATTCTTTCTGCCCACCAGTCCACCGTAAAAAAAGGCCAACCCCGGTGTCATCAACATGACCAGGCTGGCAGCAAGAATCATAAAACCAGCATTTCCTGAATTAATCATCGATTACCTCCTATTTATTTAATCGCGTTTTATTCGAGTGATATGGCAAACTTTATCCTATGATTATTGTGGTTTTATTTGGATTTAATTGGATTTTTGTTTTTTCTTGCTTGAGTCAGATAAAAATGGTATTATAATACCTATATAATATCTATTCCATACGATACAGGACCTACCATGAATTGCAAAATACTCTTTGTGGAGGATGAAGTCAGCCTTCAAAAAAGCATTGCGTATATACTTGAAAAAGAGGGCTTTTCCGTCACGACCACCCGGACCGGTGAAGAAGCGGTTCGCTTGGCGGCAAAGGAGAAACCCGACTTGCTGCTTCTGGATTTAATGCTCCCAGGAATCGACGGGTTTGAAGTTTGTAAAATTCTGAAACGGGACCCGCAAACCGCGCGGATTTTTATCATCATGTTAACCGGGAAAGGATTGATCACGGATATTACCAAAGGACTGGCGCAATATGCCGACGATTATATTACCAAACCCTTTGAACCGGCCATACTGATTGCCCGTATCCAGGCAGTACTACGCCGCAAGCTAAAAAGCGACACTACCGATACCCAAACGAATATTTTGAATTTTAACCGCTTAACGATCGACTTAAATGCCCATGAACTCCGAATCGATGGCGAAACAGTCGACCTGACTAAAACCGAATTCGACTTGCTGGTACTCTTGGCGCGCAAACCCAATATTGTTTTTTCCCGTGCCCAGGTATTGGATTATATCAGGATCGATAATTATGATGTGACCGAACGAATCGTGGATTATCAGGTCTCCGGGCTAAGAAAAAAACTCGCCCCGTTGGGTCGTTTTATCGAAACTGTCCGAGGCGTTGGCTATAAATTCCGCGTATGAGTAACACCACCCCCATCCCAGGTTCAATGACCAGGGATATTTCAATCAAACTACTACTGGTTTGCAGTTTCCTCATTTCCGGGTTGATTCCGATCATGATCGTATCGTTAATAGGACTTAATACTGCCAAAGTCGAATTAAAAGAACAGGCATTCCGCCAATTGGAGTCGGTTCGAAATATAAAAAAAGAACAAATTAAGAATTTTTTCACCGAACGAATTAATAATGTCTCCGTGTTTGCTATTGACCCCTATATTATTGATGCCTATAAAAATCTCAAAAAGGCATTTGCAGACGCCGGGGGGCCAGAAAGTAAATGCTTTAAGGGGTGCTTGGACGAAGTTTATGATGCCCCTGTATCTTATAAAAAAGTCCACGACCGTTATTTTCCTTTTCTTAAATCCATGATCCGGCAATACGGGTACTACGACTTTTTTTTAATCGAACCTATCCATGGCCATACGATATTTACTGTTAGGAAAGAATCCGATTTCGGGATTCCAATCGCGGACGTATCGTCTTCCCTCCGCGATGTGTGGCTGAAATCCTGTGCAGAAAAAAGGATAGCTCTGTCAGACACCAAACCCTATCCTCCCTCCCAGAATGATCCCGCGCAATTTCTGGCTGCGCCCATTATTGAGAACGGCACAGTGCTCGGTGTTGTGGCGGTGCAGATTTCTATCGACTCGATTGATAGTATTATGAAAGAACGTTCGGGAATGTGGCAGACGGGTGAAACATATCTCGTAGGACCGGACCTAAAAATGAGGTCGGATTCCTATATGGATCAAAAGAATCATTCCGTTCATGCCTCTTTTAATGGGTCCGTGGAAAAAAACGGTGTTAACACCCCCGCTTCACGAAAAGCACTGGCAGGTATCACTGCTACCGGGATTATTGTCAACTACCGGGGTCAGGAAGTATTATCTTCTTATACGCCCGTCGACATTGGTGGGGTGAAATGGGCGATGATCGCAGAAATCGCGCTAAAAGAAATCGAACGGCAGATTGCAGGGGCGTTAAATACCAAGATTATCCTGATTTTTATCATTTCGGCGGCGATTCTGTTGTTGTTGTCCCTGGTTATTTCGATTTTTATAAGTCGCGGCATCAAGAATACTATTCAGCAGTTGGAGAACATGATAAAAAACGTGTTAAATGGCGAGCTCCAGGTGCGCGGGGATGAAGATTCCGTGGGCGTGGATTTTAAAAAAGTGGTTCACAGTGCCAACCTTTTAATCGCTGCTTTTGTCGGGCAATGGGAAGAAAAAAGAAAATTGGAAGAACATATTCAATACAACCAGAAATTAAAAGCGATAGGTACATTAGCCGGGGGGATTGCCCATGATTTTAATAATATTTTGACCTCTATGTTTGCTTATTCTTATATTGTTTTGGCTGAACTTCCCGAGGGCAGCCCAGCCAAAGAGAATATGGCAGAAATAGTCGCTTCCATCCGTCGCGCCACCGAACTGGTAGAACAAATCCTGACCTTCGGACGCCAGGTTAAGCGGGAAAAAAAGAGCGTGAATATTTTGAAGTTGGTTATGGGAACTGAAAAATTGTTAACCGCCATGCTGCCCAAAACGATTATTATCAAAAATCATTTACCCGAAGAACCGGTTTTTATCGCAGTCACACCTTCCCAATGTAACCAAATACTGATGAATCTTTGTACCAATGCCGGTTATGCCATGCAGGAATCGGGCGGTATCCTTGAGATTGCAGTGGAAAAAATTCCCAACCTCGGCGGTGAAATACCCGGTTTGAAAAATGGGAATTATTGTAAGCTATCGGTTCATGACACGGGGATGGGCATGACTCCTGAAATTAGCGAACGTATTTTCGAACCCTTTTTTACCACCAAACCCATGGGTCAGGGAAGTGGCATGGGATTATCTATCGTCCATGGGATCGTATTAAATGCCGGTGGGAAAATTACTGTTAAAAGTGAACCCGGCAAAGGGTCCTGCTTCGATGTGTATCTCCCTCTGTTAGACGAGGATATGCTTGAAGAAAATAAGCTGGAATCCCCTGAATTCGTCTCCTGTGTCGGCGGCCATATACTGTTTATCGACGATGAAATCCCGATATGTCAAGCCGAATCCAAAATACTCGAATCCCTCGGATATTGCGTCACTATAATTTCCGATAGCCGCGAAGTAGAACGCGTATTCATGAAAAACCCGGATCGTTTTGACCTTGTCATCACAGATTTAAACATGCCTTATATAAATGGTATCGAACTGGCGAAGCAAGTCTTGTGCCTACGACCTGATATTCCCGTTATACTGACCACCGGGTACAGCCATTATGATGAGCTAGTGGATCAGAAAAAAATAACAGAAATTGGGATTACAACCTTATTAATAAAACCTTATGAAAAAGAACAACTGGCCCGGTTAGTCGCCCATACGTTACAACATAAAGAGAAACAAGATATAGAGGAAATCGTGGGCGTGGTTCAGTGATACCATAAATCAATTTTCACCCCTTCTAGTATTCCAGTTTTAAAATTGTAATCCGCTTTTTTTCTTTTGGCTCTGTTTTCTTACCCAAGAAATATACGTGGGAGACATATCTTGTATGACATTAAACGAACCAACAGACACCAGGAAAATACCCGCTTTGATTACTAATGCTTCCGAAAAAGTACAGGACATCCATGCCTCTTCCATTTGAAACTTACCGTGATAGGGTCTTTAATTCCTCTGCATTTTTTGCTATACTTACCTTGGAGGTAAAAATGAAAGTAAAACATCTTATCACAATACTTTTTTTTCTAATCGGTTGTTTTTATTTAACGGCGGAGGAATTGCCTTTTGACTCTGCCGTGTTTGACACTACCAAAGGGCCATTGAAGATTACTTTTATCGGTCATGCGTCCTTGATGATCAATTTTGATAACAAGGTCATCCAAATCGACCCTGTCTCAAAAATAGCCGATTATACGAAACTACCCAAGGCGGATTTGATACTGATTACCCACCATCATGGCGATCATCTCGACCCCATTGCTTTAGAACCCCTGCGCACTTCTACCACCCGGATCATCTGTACCACACTTTGTGCGCCAAAGTTAACTGATGGCGAGATTATCGCCAATGGCGGACATAAAGAAGTGTTTCAAATTGGTATTGATGCTGTGCCAGCCTACAATATCGTGCATAAAAGGGAAGATGGCACCCTTTTTCATGTGAAAGGCGAGGGGAACGGGTATATTCTCACCTTTGCCAATAAGCGGGTCTACATCGGCGGTGATACGGAAAATATCCCGGAAATGAAGGAACTAAAAGACATTGATGTCGCTTTTCTACCCATGAACCTGCCCTATACAATGACTCCGGAAATGCTTGTTGATGCAGCCAAATTGTTCTCCCCAAAAATCCTCTACATCTACCACTTCTTCCCGGACAAAACCGATTTCCCTGGTTTGATCGCCATGTTTAAAGATAACAAAACCACGGAACTAAGAATCCCCCAACCCCCAAAAGAATAGAAAAAGAGTAGTAACTGAATTCACCATCAGATTCGTGAAAAAACATGGACGATATGGACAGAGTGGACGATATGGACGATGTGGAGCAAAAATAAAAAGCATTTTATTGTCCATGTCGTCCACTCTGCCCATATCGTCCACAACGATTTCAGAAATTTGGCGGTGGATTTAGGTTATTTTGGCGAGATGTTATTTTTTTATTTTTATTATCTGTATCGGCTCTTGGAAGCACTGTCACTACGGGTTGAACTGGAAGTTTGCCTGATACGAACATCCCAATAGACTTGACAAAAGAAGAAATTATCATTATATTATATTACAGCAATGAAATTTATATTTCACAAGGTATTTATTGCTGGATAGTTTAGTGACCACAACTATTGACCTTAAAAAAAAACACGGGCGTTAAAAAAATATTGGCAGGAACGCGGTTTTTTAAGACATACTGGAACAAAATAAAGGTGAACCGGTATGAGATTCATGTAAATAAATATGAAAATACGACTATAAATAAGTAATCCAGGAGGAAAATAATGCCGCAGAGCGGAACAGGAGTGTTAAAATTATTAAAACAGAAAGGCAAGAACCGTGCCTTGCTGGTAGACCCAGCAGAATATTCAGGGGGCGAAGCGGAAGGCATCACGGTACCTTTTCAAATGGTGAAACAGTACAATCTGGTAGAAGGGGCGGTCGTGGTGGGACAGGTACGGGGGAGCGGCAGAAACGCGCAATTACATTCGGTGGAAACGGTGTGCGGATTGTCGCCGGAACAATTTGCCAAACGTATTCCTTATACAAAGTTAACGGCGATCACGCCAGATCAACGCTTTAATCTGGCTGCGGCGGGCAACACGTCGATGCGGGTGGTAGATTTATTGGCCCCAATTGCTAAAGGCACTCGCGGTTTGATTGTATCACCACCCCGCGCTGGTAAAACCATGATTCTGGAACAAATCGCCATGGGTATCCATGCCGGAGATCCTAAAACTCGCATCATTGCTTTTTTAATCGATGAACGACCGGAAGAAGTCACGCATTTCCGTCGCCAAGTCGACGCGGAAGTAATTGCCAGTTCGAATGACCGGAACATCAACGAACATACCACGCTGACTCAATTTGTCATGAACCACGTGATCGCAGAATTGGAATGTGGCCGGGACGTGGTAGTGCTGGTAGACAGCCTGACCCGGATGGCCCGCGCTTTTAATTTAAAAGGTTCCCCGGAAGGCAGGGGACGCATCATGTCTGGTGGTATCCAAGCAGGAACGCTGGAAGTGCCACGACGCTTCTTCGGTATGGCCCGCAACATTGAAAACGGGGGTTCGGTAACAATTATTGCCACGGTATTGGTAGATACTGGGTCACGCATGGACCAATTGATCTTCGAAGAGTTTAAAGGCACGGGCAACAGCGAGATCGTTTTGGATCGCAAACTGGCGGAAGCCCGGATATTCCCGGCTATTAATATTAATGCCTCGGGTACACGACGGGAAGAAGTGCTTTTTAAAGAAGCGGAATTCGAACAAATCACCAAACTACGCCGCGCGCTATCCGCGGTTAAATCAGGACAGGAAGGAATGGAACTGTTCCTGAAATTTTTAGTCAAATACCCCACTAACCAGGATTTCTTGAACGATAAATCCTAAAAAAAAGGCAGTTAAGCCGCCAGGAAGTTAAGCGGGTAGGACATTTATAATCTGGACGTCAGCTTTACGTGATCTTTTACTCTTCGGGTTGAAAGAAGCTCTTGATCATGGCTTCCGTTTCTGCTTCATCCATGTAGCCAGTGAGGAATTCCATGGGCTCGGCATTGAGGTTGCGTAAGAGCTGTGGGTAGGAATGGGTCAGAGTACAGCCAGCTTGGCGGTACAATTCTTCCAGGGGGATATCATAATGGTCTTTATAGTCTTCGAACGACGCTTGGAAGGCGATGAGTTGCTGGATATCAAAACAACTGTACTTCTCTTCCAACTGTTGATTAAAACTGACCAATTCCTTTCCAGCGAGTTCCCACTCTTCACTGGCATATTCGCCATACAGGACACTCTGGTGACCAGAAATAATATTCCCGCTTTCCAGGGCCAGAAGAAACGCATTGCTACGACCTGAACCGACTTGCAAGGCGGGATATAATTTTTCCTCGGGTCCAAAACCGAATAACTTTTTGTAACTGCCGAATTGACCAATACTCTTTTTGGCGCCTTCAAGACTCAATGGCCCGTCAATGTATTCTATGTTGCAGGTATCCACCAGGTATTTTTTCACCTTGTCATGAACCACGGGAATATGGAAACATCTGGCGATCTCTTGGAACAACAATTCAAAATTGCCATCTACCAGGGTTTGATTGTGTACTCGTAGCAAGTGGTCTTTTTGTTCATCCTCATGGCCCAAGAAACCGGGGATAAAATCTTCGATATTCATCACTTCGGTTTCGCTTTCATCGGGATCGGGCATATCTATTTCCGGCGCTTCCAAATCTGTCCATTCATACACGGCGAGATTGTGAAAGGCGTAATCAAACCACTTGCCATTGCTAAAATAGGCCAGTTTGGCAAAAGAATGGGTGGTGATCGGGCTAACTGCCCCGCTTTGGCCGTCAATGGAAAAATTTCGTTTGCATGTCTGGTCCTTTACGATCACTTCGTGTCCGGTCCAAAAGGCAGTTGAATGGAGGGGCACGGTTGTCTCCCATATAGGCTGGTTTCTTTTGAAATCATACAGGGCTACAGAAGAACGGGGTCCTTCAAAAAAAACCAGGACGTGATCTTTGTTATCAAAAGGAATAATTTTTTTGGCTTTTTTTCCATTTAGATCAATTTCCCCTATGATTTGGCTGGATGATGCGTCCAAGGAGAAGAGGGCATTGCCAGAAATACATAGGAGTTGGTCATAAACCAGGGCGAGTCCAGCGGTTTTTTCAACCAGTATCATGGACTCTTCGCCGCTTTCCAGATCAACGCGGCGCAGGGCATCGTGCAAGGAATGATAATAATAATAGTGTTCTGTATAGGCGCTTCCTTTAGGAATTTGCGACAGGGGGAGAGATTTAATAATTTCACCGTTTGATTTGTCCAGCAGGAGCAGGTCGGCGTGGTGGTCTTTTATCTGGGTAAAGAGGATATGCCAGTGGTTTTCGCCCAGGATATTGCCATTTCCTTGCAGGGATTGTTCAGCTACCCGTTGGGACCAAACCATGTGACCGGATTCCGAGTCCACGGCAAAGAGCCAAGCCCGGTCAGTTTTTTGGTCGGCGTGTAGGGTGGCAATCAAGAGATCATCTGTTCGTAACAGGGTTTTATCCATTTGCAAACTATCTCTTTGCATTTGTAGACGCCAGACCACGCGGTTCTCATCGGGGTTATACGCGAGTAACTCTTTATCTTGTCGGATGAACCAAGTGTCTGACTCGGCGATGACGCCCAAGACCGTTCCATTAGTTTTGATTTGAAATGTTTTGGCCCAACTCATTGAAGACTCCTAGCGGCAAACGTTATCCTATTCATAGTAGAATTGTAAATCAATTGCAGCAATAATGCAAGCAATGCGGCAGTAATTATCAAATTAATAATAAAATCGGGAAATAAGCGTTGTATCAAGGACTCTCTTAGTCCTAAATCCACCGCCAATTACCATTACTGGCAGCCTTCCAAATGAATGATGTCCGCGATTTTTTTGGCCAGGATTTTGAAATCTGAATAAGCATTATTAACAGATTGTGCATGGCTGCCAATAGCGCCATCAGCTTGAGTCAATTTAAACACTGGTTTCCGTTGTTCTTGGGCCATTGGGATAAGACTACGGAAATGTTTGATAGTGGCTAAGCAGAGAGGGTCTTCGGCAGGTGTCATCCCGTTTGGACTTTCTCCAAGAATGCTTTCACGATACACATCGGGAATTTTGTTTATCCATTTGTCATAGGCTTTAACTGGGCGGCTTAACCGAACACCATGTTGTTGGCATACATAGCCAATAGGCGACATTTTGCCCTGTGGTAGAATAAATTCAGGCTTAACCCAGTTGTCCAACCTCTTTTTCCACAAGTTACGCCAACTCCGTAATATTGGACCAAGATTTTTCAACCCCTCAATCGAAAAAAGGTCGGTACCCAGTGGAATAATAACGTAATCGGTAGCAATCAAAACTGACCTGTTAATCGCACCGAGATAGGGACCAATATCAACCAATATAATATCTGCATTTATTTTTTTTGCGCCTAATTGCATCACTTGCCAAAAAGCGGTAAGAATTCTGAATGGACGGTATAGCAGGGTATCCCCCATACTATTCGGCCATTCGCCAGCTAAAGTTTCTTCAAATCCAGACAAGGCTACATCGCCTGGGATTAAATAAATATGATGCGTAATATGTCTGGGTTTTGGTTCTAGGATATCCCCGACACCGGTCAGTGGCGAGATAATTTTAGATATAGTGGAATCTGGTTCATTTCCCTCCCAGAGTGCTTCCAACTCTTCTTCATCAAGAAAAGCAGCCGTTAGGTTGGCTTGTGAATCTAGATCCACGGCTAATACTCGTTTACCCAGTTCAGCAAACATGTATGTTAAATGGTATATGAGTGATGTTTTTCCAACACCACCTTTATTATTAAAAAAGGTCAGAACTGGGATACTCATTTTGACTTCCTTACAGTAATAAGAATAACCGTTGGTTGAATATCGAAACTGAAGGGGGGATTACCGTTCTTCTCCAGCTCTCTATTAGCGATAGAAATACCCACGCCAAATCGTTGCACAAAACCGGATACTTTCATGGCGTCGGCCAAGTTTCGATTGCGATAGTCGGTTATTCCCGGGTGCCCAAAATTTTCAGCCGTTACTTCTCCGTATGGGCCACCGGGATTGAATATTTCGATGCGGTCATTAAACCAATATACCCTGACTGGAGCATTTGTGCCCTCAAAGGTACGATGCATTAAGGCGTTTCGTGTCAGTTGTTGCAGGGCAACGAGTGGATAGTCTGCATTTCTTCGTTCCAGGGAGGCGGAAGTGATGTCCACGGCAATACGATTATGTGAGGTCATTTTTTCGTCAAGCTTCCTGATGATTTGCCCTATTGTTCCATCAATCTCTTCAGAATCGACGATCGGGTCAGCCAATCCCACGCCATTAATTCTTAAAAATTGCACATATGCACTTGGAAGAAAATCACGTGGTCTATTCCCGATTACCAATAAACCCAATATCGTAGGTATGGGATTATCCACAGATTCAATCATTTTAAGTGATGCCAGTCGTTCCTCGTAAGAGCGTTGGTTTGCTTCCAAAATATCCACTGCAAAAGCATTGGGGAGAAATTCCTGTTCGAATTGCAAGCGGTTCAGGTCATAGAGGGATGTTCCTGGCACTGTCGCACTATCGAAATATTTATCCTTAAATCGTCTCTTTTCATTTAAAATACGCTCATCCTGTGCGGTAGCAATGCCACGCCTGGGACCTGTGCGAATCCAGACTCTACCCTTGTAACGAACGGGTGGAGTATCAGCAGGTAGCACAAACACCACGGCCATGTCCTTGTTTTTTAGTTTCCGTTTTTGAACGATAATAGTGGGTGGTGGTAAAGTCTGTCCGTCGGTTTTGATATCCGCCAAAGTCTGTAATAATTTATCGCTGATCTCTAAACCTGAAGGAGTGCCATCATCCTTGGCACCTACAAAAAGGACTCCCGGTTTTTGGTAATTGGGAAGATCATTGGCAAAAGCACACACCGCCTGTCGGCCTTTGTCCTTGGCATCGTCGCTCCAACTCTCTTTACGCTCCGCATTGTCTGCTTCGAGATCATCTAATAGCGACTTTAGCTGGTCGTCTGTATAATTTATAAATTGCGTCATCTTTATTTACCTGCCATTATATTATACCATGGTTTTTTAAATATCCTATTTAATTGGTAAGAGTTTGTCCAGATAGTCCAGTGAATTCACCTTCTCCAAGGATTCCTACACTACGCTTTATCCAGTTGTTTGTGCAAGCTCATGCGGGTGCGCAGGGCGACGATTGTTCTGACGATGAAGAAGATGATGATGGAAAAAAAGATGATGGCCGCACCGGAAGGAATGTTAAATTGATAAGACAAGAACAACCCAGACACAGACGACAATAACCCAAACCCAATGGAAAAGAAAATCAAATGTCTGAAATTATTGGAAATCAAACTGGCTGTAGCCTGCGGGATGGTTAATAAAGACATTACTAAAATGATGCCCACGACCCGGATATTGATGACTATGGTCAATGCGACTAAACTAATGAGCGCGAAATTAATAAAACTAACGGGAATCCCCTGGGTGCGGGAATAATCCTCGTCAAAGGAAACATACAATATCTCCTTGAATAAAAGGAAAAAGAAACACACGACCAACACAGCCAACGCGAGCATGAGAACAAGATCAAAAGCGGTCACGGTAAGTATATTACCAAACAAATAAGTCATCAAATTGGCTGAATAACCGGGAGTAATAGAAATAAAAATCATCCCGACAGCCATACCAAATGACCACATGATACCAATCAAAGAATCCCGCCGCACTTCGGCTTTACGGGCAAAGACTTCGATACCAATAGCAGATACCACGGAAAATACAGCGGCACCAAGAATGGGATTAATACCTAAATAATACCCGATACCCACACCACCAAACGAGGCGTGACTAATCCCGCCACTAATAAATACAATCCGCCGGGAAACAATATAGGTGCCAATAAACCCACAGGTAATACTGGTTAATAAAGCGGCAATAAGCGCATTGATAAAAAACTGGTACTTAAATAATTCAATCATTTTCCATCCTGCAAACGCTGTAGTAAACAATGACACACATCGGCACTGCCATGCACATGGGCTTTTAATACCCGGTGCGGCAACTGGCCATGGGTGATCAAATCAATCGGACACTTGTAATTGTCCAATAACTCCTGCGTGACTTCATTGGATTCATGAAGATAAACCGAACGGTTCACACAGGCAATCGTTTTGACATAAGAAGAGATCATACCAAGATCATGGGACACTAAAATAATGGCAATCTCCTTGTTCAACTCTTTTAAAACATCAAAAAAACTCTGTTCAAAACTTTTATCCACGAAGGTGTTGGGCTCATCCAATAACAACAACCGGGGCGAATTGATCAACGCCCGCGCTAAAAATACCCGCTGCATCTGCCCACCGGATAACTCGCCAATCACTTTCTTTTTCATGTGCAAAATGCCCATCTGTTCCATGACCTGATGGGCGCGGGACTTATCTTCCCTGGAAAAACGCTTGAATAACCCGACCTTGGCACTCAAACCGGAAAGCACAACATCATTCACAGTCATAGGGAACTTCCGATCAAACACCGCCACCTGTGGTAAATAACCGACATAATAGCTGGGCTTGTTATTGCCATTCCCTTCAAAATCAAAAGACATGCTCCCTTTCATTGGCTGGTTCAAGCCCAATATTACTTTTAAAAGCGTCGTCTTCCCACATCCATTGGCCCCAATGACCCCGATAAAATCCGTTTCCTTTACGATAAGACTGACGTCTTCCAGCACGATCTGGTCACGGTAACCCGCAGTGATATGTTGCAATTCTAAAATTTTACGATTTTGTTCAGACATCTATCTTTTGTCCTCTTATTCTTTTAATGGGTCGTTTAATATTTCTTTGAATGTGCGCGCGATTTTTTTCATATTTTCCAACCAGTTCAGTTCCAGCGGGTCCAACGCAACCACCTTGCCGTTAATATCAGCCGCTACAGCCTCCGCATTATGCGTATCCGATTGTTGCTGCACAATGATAAACCGGATATTCTCTTTTCTGGCTATATCAATCACCCGTTTTAATGTTGCTGGTCCCGGCGTTTTTCCCTCCACTTCAATGGGCAATTGTATCAAATTGTAATCGCGGGCAAAGTAACCCCAGGCAGGATGAAACACCATGAACGTGCGCTTGGAAAAGTCGCGAAATATACCGGTAAGCTCGTTATGCAAGGCATCAATTTCCCTGGCAAAGGTCGTGTAATTCGTTTCATACAATTCCCGGTTGACCGGGTCCAGTTGAATGAACGCATCTTTGATATGGCCGATCTGTACTTTCACCGCGGTGGGCGAAACCCAGGTATGTGGGTCAATACCCGTGTGTTCATGACCCTCATGCTGCGGCATTGCCCCGGCTGCACCCGTTTCGTAAGTTTTATCTTCATAGTGCAGCAACGGTGTGCCCACCGATGTGTCAATAATTTTCAAGTTAGGATTGTTGGCTGCCATTCCCGCGATCCACACGGTTTCAAAAATCAATGGCCCAATGCGAAAATAAAGCTGCGAACGATTTAACTCCTGCATCTGCCGCGGCGTGGGTTCATAGGAATCAGGACTCTGGGAAGAAGGAACCATCACATTAACCACGACCCGCTCACCGGCAATCCGCTGTACAAAATACTGCTGCGGCATGATGCTGACCGTTACCATCATTTTATCTTTACGCGCCGCGTCTTTATCGCCTTTCTCTGGCGTGCTGCTACACCCTATCCATAAAACCACCATCAGGAAAGCAATCAACCATGTTCCCTTGTGTCCTGTTTTCTGTCTTATTTTTCCAGTCATATATGAGCCTCTAATTGCCATTTTTTTCTTTGCTGTTATTTTTGATATAGTACTTTTCCGCCCACGATGGTATATAGAACCGTGGTTTTTAAAATATTTTCCTCTGGCACCGTTAACATATCCTGGGAGAGCACCGTGATATCAGCCAGTTTGCCGGGAATGAGGGAACCTTTTTCGCCTTCTTGGAAAGAGGCGAAAGCGCCATTAATCGTATAGGAACGTAATGCTTCCAAACGGGTCATTTTTTGTTCGCCGTGAAAGATATTCCCATCATTCATTTTCCGGGTCGCCGAGGCATAAAAACAGGCGATAGGATTCACATCTTCCACTGGCACATCTGTGCCATTGCAGATCGTAGCACCCGAATCAATCAGTTTGCGCCATAGGTAGGATGTTTCCGCTGCCCGTGTTTCACCTAGGCGTTTGGCTACCCATGGACCATCGGAAGTACAATGAATGCCCTGCATGGCCGCGATCACTCCCAATTGACTAAAACGGGGGACATCTTGGGGATTAAGATGTTGGGCATGTTCGATGCGCCAGCGCAGGTCTTTTTTAGTCGGGTTATTCTTGAAAGCGTCTTCGTACACATCCAGTGTCTCGCGATTGCCGCGGTCACCAATCGCGTGGGTGCAGAATTGGAAGCCGTGGGCCACCGCGATCTGGGCTGTTTCTTTCATGCTTGCAATCGATTCGGTATTAAGTCCACTACTGGAAGGTAAACTGGTATAGGGTTCCAGCAACCACGCGCCATGTGAACCCAGTGCGCCGTCAATTAATCTTTTAATGGCGCGAACCGTCAGGTGATTATCGCCTAAACCAATAAGCCGATATTCCGCGATATGTTGCAGCAGTGCGCTATTTGGTTCATTAAGCATGACATTCAAACGAACCCCCAGTTTTCCTTGTTGCACCAGTTCCTTGTAGATATCGACTGCTGCAAAAGAAACACCCGCGTCTTCAAACGTCGTAATGCCGTTTTCCAAACAGGTTTTATCTGCCAGTTCCAATACTTTTAAGATCTCAGTTTTTTTCTCTAACTCCGTGCGTTTCGCTTGTTGTTCCTGCATCACGTTATAAATAAGATATTCTGCATTTTCTTTGAATATGCCGATTGGTTTACCAGTGTTGTCTTTAACTATTTCCCCGCCTTCCGGGTTTGGCGTTGTTTCATTCACGCCAGCCAGAGCCATTGCTTTCTGGTTGGCAAAGAGCGAGTGGCCACTTGCATGCGGTAACAAGACCGGATTTTCCGGTGAAATTGCGCTCAAGGTGTCATGGATAGGTAAACCTTCTACATTGGGGTTAGGAACCTTGTTCCATTTTTCTTGGTGCCAGCCGCGGCCTAGAATCCATTCCCCCGGTTTGGTTTTTTTCACTGCGTCCGCCACCATGGCGATCACCTCGTCCCAGTTCTTAACTTTTGTCAGGTCCAATTGCATTTTAGCACGGCCCATAGCAGCAAAATGACCGTGAGATTCGATGAAACCAGGGATAACCAATTCCCCTTTCAGATCAATCACGCGGGTTGCATTCCCAATAAAAGGTGCCATCTCTTTTTCCGTGCCCACAGCCAGTATTAATCCGTTTCGTACTGCCAGTGCGTCAGCCGCAGGTTTTTGTTCATCCATCGTCACGATTTTGCCGCCTTGTAATATCAGGTCAGCCGTTTCATGTTGAACCGCAAGGGTCATCATGTTACACATAGCCAATATACTCAATCCAAAAAAAGTCAGCCAGTAAATACGTTTCATTCTTATAACCTCCGAAAATAAGTATCACACGATTCATCACTCGTATTATACACTATTATTGTATACCAGTAAAATAGTAAAAGTGGACAGCAGATGGATTTATATCTAATAGATTAATGATAAACATTGGAGAAAAAAGAAAATGTCAATTTGAAATATTCGTGGAAATCCATTATAATAGTAGCTGAGAAAAGGAGTAACTATGACTATCGAAAAAGATACCGAACACATTAAAAAAATTCCTTACGGGATTTCCGATTACGGGGAATTTCGGAACCAGAGTTATTATTATGTGGATAAAACATCCTATTTAAAAGCGATTCGAGAAGCGGGCAGTTACCTGTTTTTTACCCGCCCGCGTCGATTCGGGAAATCCCTTTTCCTCACCATGATGAGCGCCTATTTGGATGTCTATTATAAAGACCAGTTCGAGGAATTATTTAAAGACACCTGGATTTACAGCCATGCTACCGAGGACAGGAACCAATATCTGGTTCTTGCCTTTAATTTTGCCATGGTGGATCCTTCCTCGGATGTGCTCAAAGAATCTTTTTTAGAACATGTTCGCGAAATGGCCGTCGATTTTATTGAGAAATACCGTGAGTACCTGTCCGCCTCAAAAAAGATTGAGTATTATGCCCAAAAAGTAGAGCAAAGCCGTTCGGCTGCCGATATTTTATCGCGCATCATCGCTATCTGCAAAGGTGCGCACCAACATTTATATGTCATTATTGACGAGTATGATAATTTTACCAATACCATTCTCACCACCGTGGGCAAAAAAGCCTATTATAACCTGACCCAGGGGGCAGGGTTCTTCCGCGCCTTTTTTAATGTCTTAAAAGGGGGCACCACGGCAATGGATGCCTCCATCACCCGCTTATTTATCACCGGTGTCTCACCCGTCACCATGGATGATGTCACCAGTGGCTTTAATATCGGTAAAAATATTTCTACCGAAGCCGATTTTAACTGTATGCTGGGATTTACCAAATCCGATGTGAAAACCATGATCGAATATTATAGGTCAAAGGGTTTGATTGTTCACCCCACCGAGTATCTGCTGAACATCATGGCTGAATGGTACGGCAATTATCAGTTTTCCAAAAAAGGTAAAGAGAAAATGTTTAATTCCGATATGGTATTGTACTTTATGGATAATTACCTAGAAGGCAAAGAACTCCCCGAAGATTTAATCGACACGAATGTCCGCATCGATTACGGCAAATTGCGCCACCTGATCATTCTCGATCAAGACAATACAAAAAAGACCAATGGCAATTTCAGCAAGTTAAAAGAGATCATTGAAGAGAGTGGTACCGCCGCCAAAATTGTTAAAGGTTTCCCCCTCGAACAATTGTTGGATTCCAATAATTTCAAATCCCTGTTGTTTTACTTCGGTCTCTTGACCATTAAAGGCCCCGAGCAAGATAAATTGCGCTTGGAAATCCCCAACGAAACAGCCAGACGGCTTTATTATGATTATATCAGTGCCGCGTATCGCGAGACCGGTGTGTTTGCCATGAATCTTTCAGAATATGCCGACTTGATGTCCAACATGGCTTATAATGGGGAATGGGAACCGCTTTTTGATTTCATTACCCTGCTCATGCGCGAAAGTAGTAGTCTGCGTGATTTGATCACGGGTGAAAAATCTATCCAGGCCTTTTTGAATGTTTACCTCGGACTGAGTGACCTGTACATCATTCATCCCGAACGCGAATTAAATAAAGGGTATGTGGATATTCTGATGGAACCGTTTCTGGCCCGCTATGAAGGGATTAAATACGCCTATTTATTAGAGCTCAAATACATTCACGCGGGATTAAGCATCAATGAGCCAGCAGTGCAACAATTAAAACGGGAAGCAGAAATGCAAATCCAGCAATACAGTTTGGATGTTAAATTCAAAAAAAGCCTGGAAAAAACCACGCTGCTTAAAATTATCCTGATTTTCTCTGGTCATGACGCTGTTTACCGTGATGTTTCACGTTGAGCATCATCACCGCCAGAAAGCGTTTACATCCAGTTGCATTTTTACAGGGAGTGAGTTACAATATTAATACGCCTGATAATAACCCGATGTGATAATAAAGTCGTAGGAGTATCACATGAATAAATTTTTTAATACGGCGGGCCTTTGTTCTACTGATAAGCATTATATGGTAGAGCCATTAAAACGCTTGGCCACGATAGAAAATTTGATAAGCAAAGAACTCTATTTTGTGATCCATGCCCCCGTCAATCTGGAAAAACCACTTAGGAGCCGTTACGAAACAACCGGATCCTTTTCGATGTGGTTTGGAAGAATTAGCCATGAGGCGGTAGTATAGCCCACTGCATCGTGGGTAGTAAAAGAATGGCATAAGTTGATCTGATCCTCGTCAGCCACGCTATTCATGAATCAACCTGGCCCAAAACCTCATTTTTGGCCCTTTTTGCTCACTATAGAGCAACAAATCACCAGCCATCACACTATTTGGCGAAAAACTGCCGTCATAGGTCAATGATGACCTAAAAATAGTCTCGTATCATTAAAAATGGTGAGCAATGACCAAAATGAGCTAATTTTTCTGAAAATAAGCCAATTTCCCAGATAAAAAGCCATCCATTGACCAAAAACCGTCATCAGAGTCCCAAAAACTCCTCGCATGACCTCAAACTGTCAATGGTGCAGAAAATTACTCAATTCATTGAGAAAATTACTGTTATGTTCGAGAAATTTTCTTTAATATTACAGTAATTTTCTATTATATTTGAGAAAATTACTTGAATCATAAAGAAAATTACTGAATCATTCGAGCTATTTCTTCATGATTTGAGAAAATTACTGCAACGATGGCGCTATATCGTCATGGATGACGTGATCGCTGAAAATATCACGTTTTTTTGTCATAGATGACATGAATAGGTCTATTTATCACCGTTATTACTGGTGAATTAAGAAATTTCCGAAATCGTGACCTTCCTACGACAAAATTGCAGAACAATATTCAACGATTTGACTCTATCGGTTAAAGATCACGTTATTCATGCTCTTGCGACCCACGAGTGGCAATGGTGGGCTCCAAGCTGAAACCATGCCGCGAGTGGACAAATTTTCTCCAATAGCGGCAATTTTTCATTTTTAGGGCTTCAAGAATTACCAATTTTTTAATATTTCCACACTGTTTTGGCAAAAAAACCTGTACAAATAAATTTTTTCCTGGTCAAAGGAGATCATTGAAGGAATTATTCATGTAAAATAAATAAAAGCGCCATGGCGATAGGAAAAATGGCAAATAAAAATGAGAAAAAACGTAATGGATTATCCGTCAAGCAGTTTGAACGATTGTCAGCGGCTATCAAAAGACTTGAGATAGAGAATTCAACTCCGTGGAAATGAGAAGGAATGATTTTCATGGAGAATGGAACTATACGATTTCTTCCAAACAACATCAGAAATGATCAGGCTATTTCGTAACAGCTCCTAAAAAATAACCGGTTTATTTGGGTCGGTTCTTCTTTAGAAAAAGACCCCCACGAATTACTCGAATTAACACGAATTAAAAAGAAACAAGATAAAACATCTTTTTTTTCTGTCAATTCGCGTTAATTCGTGTTAATTCGTGGGCCAATCTTTTTCTTTCATATCCCGTTAATTATTATATTTTGGTTCGATTTCAATTTCAATGGCCTTTTTAACAGATAAACCATTGACATCTGTCAACACAAAAACCAATGAATAGCTACCGAGGAACCCCGGTCCGGGTGACCAAGAGAATGTCCCGTTTTTTTTGTCCAGTGTCGAGCCGATAGGTAAGCTACTTACTTCATTGCCGTTCATTAAATAGCCTTGAATATTCATGTAATTTTCGCCCAAGGGGATTTCTACGCGTTCCAGTTCTTTGATAACCAGACGACTGTTCCCGTTTTCTTCCGGCAGTGAATCCAAACCAAACTCTTTCTTGCAGGCAAACTGCACGTTATCTGCCCCTTCATTTTGAATCGTAAAGTATCTGCTGCCGATACCGTCAGTATTGCCCGCGTTGTCTGTGGCTGTCCATTGGATAGTATGAAGGCCATTGGTATATTTTGTGGTATCCAGATAGAAGTAACCAATCGCGCCATTACTATTGGCATAACCAGGAAAAAGCGTGGCGATATCTGAACGATAAATATTGTACGTCGGCTGACCTTTATTTACGCCATCGACCCAGACATTGATCGTAGAACCACTAGTGGGAATATTGTTCGGTTGTGGAGTTAATACCCAGCCCCAATTAATAAAAGCACTTCCAGAGGCAGTTCCACCTTGAGTGGGTGTATCAATCG
The DNA here is from genome assembly GCA_964502145.1 of uncultured Clostridia bacterium. GTDB lineage: Bacteria > Acidobacteriota > Aminicenantia > UBA2199 > UBA2199 > CAZCVI01. Next base: position 69,887 of record CAZCVI010000009.1, on the reverse strand, counting down.
CGCCGAAAGGTTTAACGGCATGAGCATTGTCGACGATAATTGTTTTTGTTCCCAATTCTGTTGTTTTACCTGCCAGATCAGTAGCGACAACAGAAAGCACAAAAGTACCATTCCCTTCTCCGGGCAAAAAATTGGTGAGCATCATATACCCCCACCCCGCTTTGGTATTGGCAGGATATTCTGGATAAGCAATCGTTATATCCGGTCTGGCCCCTTCTACAAATAATGCATCACCAATATAGGTCGGTGTGTTGCCCTGGTTAATGTATATTTTAACGCTGGCTACGCCACTATCATCCAAAGCCCATCCGGTAACGGCTATACTTCCAGCCACAGTGGAACTATCAATGGGAGTATCAAAAGAACCGAAGGGTGGAGTTGTTTCGCTTAAATTACTCAAGGTAGTAAAACTTAAGTTCGCTCCATAAGACGTCCCATTGTTATTGGTAGCATACGCCCTGACATAATACAAGGTATTGGTATTCAAACCAGTGATATTACTGATAAAACTTCCAGTACCTGTTCCATCGGTTGTTTTTGAATGGTTGATAGTGGGGTTGGTGGTTGTATTCCAGCACACGCCCCGGGCAATAACTGAGGAACCACCATCAGAGGTGACATTGCCACCGCATATCGCGCTGGTCTGGGTGATTGAAGATACCGACTGCGTCGTTACTTTCGGCGCGACTACACTGCTCTGGGTAGTAAAACTCTGGTTGGCACCATACGATGTGCCATTGTTATTGGTGGCATAAGCTCTGACATAATATAAGGTGTTGGCATTCAAGCCAGTGATAGTACTAGTGAAGCTTCCAGTGCCTGTACCATTGGTGGTTATTGAACACTTAATCGTCGGATTGATCTCTGTACCCCAACACACGCCTCTGGCAAAAACTGGGGTTACACCTTCAGCGATTACATTCCCACCACAACTTGCACCAGTCTGGCTGATAGAGGATACTGACTGGGTAGTGACCGTTGGTTTAACGATGACACCACCGCATTGGTTTTGATGGGCTTCCCAATTCGGGTCATGGATGGTGAGCCAGGTTCTGAGATTCGAATCAGTGGCAGAAAGGCAATTGTAACCGATATCTAAGATGATCATTTTTACTAAATTGGTTAAAGAGGAAGGAATTAACCCCGTCAGATGGTTATCGTTAATCCAAAGGCCTTTTAAATTTTTGAGATTGCCCAATTGGGAGGGGATGCTGCCACTCAATTGGTTATAACACAATAGCAGTTCTTCCAAAGTAATGAGATTACCTAATTGGGAAGGCAGGGTACCACTCAGTTGGTTGTTACGTAGATAGAGATATTCCAGGTGAGCGAGATTACCGAGTTGGGAAGGAATATTCCCCGTCAATTGATTATAATCGAGTAAAAGATGTTTTAACTGGCTGAGATTGCTTAATTGCGCGGGAATGGTTCCGCTCAGTTGGTTAGATGATAAGACTAGTCTTTGTAAATTACTCAGATTACTTAATTGGGAGGGGATGGCGCCGCTCAATTGGTTTTCATACAAGAAAAGATCAATTAAATTACTGAGATTACCCAATTGGGAAGGGATACTCCCGGTGAGTTGGTTTCTCCCAAGATTAAGTACTGTCAGGCTAATAAGATTGCCCAATTGAGAAGGGATAGTTCCGCTCAATTGGTTTTCAGCTAATGAAAGATTGTGCAAATTACTAAGATTTCCTAATTGGGGAGGGATAGTCCCATTCAGTTGGTTAATGACCATGCATAAATTAATAAGTTGACTCAGATTACCCAGCGAGGATGGAATCGTTCCGTTCAGTTGATTAACATTCAAAACAATTCCGGTGACATGATCGGCATCCACGCTAATGCCAAACCAATTTCCTTCCGTGCCAGGCATGGCAAATCCATCGGTATCTAATGGCGGTGTTTTCCAGCCATTGTTATTCGTCCAATTATCGCCATCCGTGTTATTGTACAATGTGATTAACACCGCACGCTCCGATGCCGGAATGGCACCATGAACCAATCCTACGAACTGCCACAATACTAAACCTAGCAAAACAAATATTTTTTTCATTCAATACTCCTTGTTATTATTCACGTATTATTTTTTACAATAGGTTCTTAAGAACCTTTGGGCATATTTTTTTCGTTCCCAGAAAAAGACCCCCACGAATTTCACGAATTTACACGAATTAAAAGAAACAAGATACAACCTCTTTTGTTTTGTCAATTCGCGTTAATTCGTGTTCATTCGTGGGCCAATCTTTTTTCTCATATCCCGTTAATTATTATACTTCGGTTCGATCTTTATTTCAACAGACTTTTTAAAGGATAAACCATTGGTTTCAGTCAAAACAAAAACCAATGAATAGCTACCGAGGAACCCCGGTCCGGGTGACCAAGAGAATGTCCCGCTTTTTTTGTCCAGTGTCGAGCCAATGGGCAATTTGTGTAATAAATTGCCATTGATTAAGTAACCTTGGATATCGGCATAGGTTTGACCCAATTGGATTTCTACTCGTTCCAGTTCTTTGAGCGACAGCGGGTGGTTTCCTTTTTCGTCTGGTAGTAATTCTGAGCATTCATTATCGCTGTAAAAACCTTTGCTGAAATATATCGGTTCTGCAGAGTCTTCTGGTAAAGAGGAAATCTGTTGAAGATTGAGATTTGTTGAACGGGTAGCCGCACTTTGTGCCACATCTGACGATGTGTTTTGAATCGTAAAGTATCGGCTGCCGATGCCGTCACTGTTGTCCGCATTGTCTGTGGCTGTCCATTGGATAGTGTGGACTGCATTGGTATATTTCGTGGTATCCAGATAGAAGTAACCAATCGCGCCATTACTATTGGCATAACCAGGAAAAAGCGTGGCGATATCTGAACGATAAATATTGTACGTCGGCTGACCTTTATTTACGCCATCGACCCAGACATTGATCGTAGAACCACTAGTAGGAATACTGTTTGGTTGTGGGGTTAACACCCAGCCCCAGTTAATAAAAGCACTTCCAGAGGCAGTTCCACCTTGAGTCGGTGTATCAATCGCGCCGAAAGGTTTAACCGCATGAGCATTGTCCACGATAATTGTTTTTGTTCCCAGTTCTGTTGTTTTACCCACCAGATCAGTCGCCACAGCGGAAATCACAAATGTACCATTCCCTTCTCCGGGCAGGAAATTAGTGAGCATCATATATCCCCAACCTGCTTTGGTATTGGCAGGATATTCTGGATAAGCACCTGCCACATCCGGTCTGGCACCTTCTACAAATAACGCATCGCCAATATAGGTCGGTGTGTTCCCCTGGAGCAGATATAACTTGACACTTGCCAAACCTCCATCATCCAATGCCCAGCCGGTAACCGCAATACTACCCGCCACGGTGGAACCATCAAGCGGCGTATCAAAAGAACCGAAGGGTGGTTGGAGTTCTGGTAAATTGCTGGGTGTGGTAAAACTTATATTCTCGCCATAAGCTGTTCCCACAACATTGATGGCATAGGCCCGGACATAATACAATGTATTTGCACTCAAGCCAGTGATATTAGAGGTAAAACTACCTGTACCAACTCCATTGTATTCTCTGGAATCGCCGGTAGTAGGGTTGATGGTTGTACCCCAGCAAATGCCTTTCTCGGCGACTTGAGAACCACCGTCCGCAGACACATTGCCGCCACTTACCGCGCTGGTAGCCGTGATAGAAGTTATCGGGTTTGTAGTTATGATGGGCACAGTTAAACATTGAGTCGCTTCCCAATCTGCATCGTGACTGTTGAGCCATGTTCTGAGTGCTGCATTGGTAGCCGAGAGACAATTATAACCAATATCAAAATTCATTATGTGCGTTAAATTTGTCAGAGTTGTGGGGATGACACCCGTGAGATGATTGTGGTTCAAGAGAAGGGACATCAACTTGGTTAGACTGCCGAATTGAGAGGGGATGTTTCCACTCAGTTCGTTATAGTGCAGTTGAAGATATGACAGTTTACTCAGATATCCCAATTGAGAGGGGATATTTCCGCTCAGTTGGTTGTTATTCAGCATAAGCCATTCTAACCCCGTGATATTTCCTAATTGAGCAGGAATGCTTCCCGTCAGTTGGTTACTGTACAGTAGCAGAGTTCGCAATTTAATCAGGTTACCTAGTTGCGACGGGATACTGCCGTTCAGTTTGTTCTCGTGCATATCCAGTCCATTCAACCCCGTGAGATTCCCCAATTGCGAGGGAATGCTTCCGTTCAATTGGTTCGTGGCTAAACTCAGATAGGTCACCTGATTAGAATCCACTGTAACCCCGTGCCAACTTCCTTCAGTTCCTGGCATAGCAAACCCATCCGCGTATAACGGTGCTGTTTTCCAGCCGCTCTTCTTTGTCCAGTTATCCCCGTTGGTGTTATTATACAACGCAATCAACGCCGCCCGCTCCGATGCCGGAATCGCACCATGAACCAATCCTACCAACGGCCACAATACTAAACCTATCAAAACAAAAATATGCTTCATTTAATACTCCTTTTATTATTTAGATATTATGTTAACAACAGCTTTTTAATAATTTTTTGCGCCCACATCCAACAGACATATATAGACATGGGGGCAACACAACATCTTATGCATTTTTAATGCCAATATATTTTAATTTGAATGTCCTGATTGAATGACAGATAAAAATAAATTATCCCCTCCCCAAAAAAGACCCCCACGAATTTCACGAATTTACACGAATTAAAAAGAAAATGATACAACATCTTTTTTCTGTCAATTCGCGTTAATTCGTGTTCATTCGTGGGCCAATCTTTTTCTTTCATAACCCTTTACTTATTGTACTTCGGTTCGATATTTATTTCGATGGACTTTTTTTGGGATAAACCATTGACATCCGTCAACACGAAAACCAATACATAACGACCGAGGAACCCCGGACCGGGTGACCAAAAAAATAGCCCGCGTTTTTTATCTAATGTGGAACCGATGGGCAATTTGTTTAATTGTCTGCCGTTAATTAAATATCCTTGGATATCGGCATAAGTTTGACCCAATGCGATTTCAACGTGTTCCATTTCTTTGATAACCAGACCACTGTTCCCGTTTTCTTCTGGCAGTGAATCCAAACCGATCTCTTTCTGGCAGGTAAACTGCACGTTATTTGCTCCTTCATTTAGAATTGTAAAGTATCGGCTGCCGATGCCGTCAGTATTGCTGGCATTGTCAGTAACTGTCCATTGGATAGTATGAAGACCGTTGGCATATTTCGTGGTATCCAGATAGAAGTAACCAATCGCACCATTACTATTGGCATAACCCGGAAAGAGTGTCGCGATATCTGACCTATAGTTGTTGTATACTGGATGACCTTTATTAACTCCATCTACCCAGACATGGATCGAAGAGCCATTGGTTGAGATACTATTGGGTTGTGGAGTTAACGCCCAGCCAAACTGGGTGAACCTGTCACCTGAAACTTCGCCGCCCTGGGTTGGAGTATCTATCGCTCCGAATGGTTTTACGGCATGGGTATTATCCACGGTAATTGTTTTTGTTCCAAGCGCCGTGGTTTTGCCTTTCAGGTCAGTGGCAATAGCAGAAATTGTATAGGTGCCATTTCCATTCCCTGGTAATAAATTAGTGAGCATCATATATCCCCATCCTGCCCTGGTATTTTCAAAATATTCCGGATACAGCGCAGCCACATCCGGTCTGGCACCTTCAACAAATATGGCGTCTCCGATATATATTTGCGAGTTGTCTTGGTTTTGGTATATTTGGACTCTATCTATACCGCTTTCATCCAATGCCCAGCCTGTAACCGCAATACTTCCGGCAACAATACTGCCATCAATCGGCGTATCAAAAGAACCAAAGGGTGGATTTATTTCTGGTAAGTTATTCCCACATTGATTCTGATGGTCATCCCAGCCAGGGTTAAACCCGTCAAGCCAGCCTATGAGTTCCGGGTCTGTGGCATAAAGACAGTTGTAATCAATACCTATCAAGAGGAATTCTGGACTATGGACCTTCATAAAATTAGAAGGGATTTCACCACGCAGTGTGTTATGGTCGAGAAAAAGATACTTCAACCTATAGCCACCAAATCCAAAAGGAATCTCGCCGCTTAATTGATTGTGTGATAAGACAAGTGAAATCATATTGAGACTACTTCCTACAGGAGGGAGGCTGCCACTAAGTTGGTTATTACCCAAAAACAGAAATCTTAATTCGCCGAGATCGAATAATTGAGCAGGAATACTACCCGTAAGTTGGTTCTCCTGAAGATAGAGGTCGAGCAGATTGGATAGATTCCCCAATTGGGGCGGGATGTTTCCACTCAGTTGGTTCTGGTAAAGGTAAAGAATTTGCAAATTACTGAGATTGCCTAATTGGGGTGGGATGCTTCCGCTCAGATGGTTGGCGGACAGGTTAAGATACTCCAAATTACTAAGATTACCTAATTGAGAAGGGATACTCCCCACCAAATTATTTCCCACAGGTAAAGTTCCAGAATTCATAGCAATTTTTTCCACATGATCAGCCTCAACCGTGATCCCATACCAACTGCCTTCGGTTCCTGGCATGGCAAACCCATCGGTATTTAATGGAGGCGTCTTCCAGCCACTATTATAGTTCCAGTGATCTCCGTTGGTGTCATTGTACAAAGCAATCAACGACGCCCGCTCCGATGCTGGAATAGCTCCATGGACAAATCCCGCGAATTGTAAAAATACGAAACTCAAAACGATTACAAAATATTTCTTGTTCATTTAGTCCCCCTTTATTTGTCTATTGTTTTTTTACTGTTCATTTAACCCAGAACTACCTCCAAAAAATAATGCATCATACTATATTCTTATATCTTCTCGAATTCAACTAATTGTTGAACATCGGTTCGATTTCTATTTCAATGGTCTTTTTAACAGATAAACCATTGACATCCGTCAACACGAAAATCAATACATAACGACCGAGGAACCCCGGTCCGGGCGACCATGAAAATATCCCACATTTCGCATCCAAAGTAGAACCAATAGGCAATGGATTTAATATATTGCCACTGATGAGGTAGCCCTGGATATCCGTATAGTTTTGGCCCAGTTGAATTTCTACTCGTTCCAGTTCTTTGATGGTAAGCTGGCTGTTTCCCAAGCATTCATTTTTCCCGTGGCAGCCCGTGCTGAAAGAGAGGGGTTCTGATGAGTATTCGGGTAATGTGGAAATCTGTTGAAGATTCATTTTTTCTGACTGAGTGGAAGCATACTGCGCATTATCTTCATGATAGTTTTGAATAGTAAAGTATCTGCTGCCGATGCCGTCGGTATTGCCCGCGTTGTCCGTGGCTATCCATTGAATAGTATGGAGACCATCCTTATATTTTAAAGTATCAAAATCATAATAACCCCAAGCATTGTTGCTGTTGGCATAACCCGGAAAGAGTTCGGCAATATCTTGCCGGTATAAGTTATAAGTGACATGACCCAGCATTACCCCGTCTATGAAGACATCAATCGTGGAACCATTGGTCGCGATTTGATTGGGCATGGGGGTTAGCGCCCAGCCATTGTTCCGGTAACTCTTTCCAAACACCCGCCCCACTTGAGTTGGCGAATCAATCGCGCCAAAAGGTTTGACCGCATGGGTATTGTCTATCATAATTGTCTTTGTGCCCAATACCGTTGTCTTACCAACTAAATCTGTTGCGATAGCGGTCAATGTGATCTGACCATCAGGTAAAAAATTAGTCAGCATCATATATCCCCATCCGGCTTTAGTATTTGAAGGGTATTCGGGATAAGCTGCAACCACATCTGGTCTGGCACCTTCTACAAATAGAGCATCGCCAATATACGTTGAGGTATTGCCCCCAAGAAGATATATCTTAACACCTTCTATACCTCCATCATCCAGGGTCCAACCCGTAACCGCAATACTCCCGGCAACCGTGCTACGATCCATTGGAGTATCAAAAGAACCAAAAGGTGGATTTTGTTCGGGTAAACCTCCGCCACATTGATCTTGATGGGTTTCCCAAGAGGGTTGTTTACTGGCGAGCCAGACTCGTAGTGCAGCATTTGTTGCAGAAAGACAATTATAGCCAATATTGAAGTTTGTTATTCCTGTTAAATTCATAAGGCTTGAAGGGATTTCGCCGCTCAGTTGGTTCTTCTGTATCAATAGACATGCCAATTCACTAAGATTGCCTAATTCTGAAGGGATATTCCCGTGCAATTGATTGTGGTCCAAGGAAAGCACATGCAAAATACTTAGATTGCCTAATTGCGGAGGGATACTCCCGCTCAATTGATTATATGACAGGGAAAGATATTTCAATTCATTAAGAGTGCTTAATTGCGCAGGAATGCTGCCACTTAGTTGATTGGAGTCGAGAATTAGATAGGTCAAACTACTGAGTTCGCCTAATTCGGCAGGGATGTCGCCACTCAACTGGTTGACACTCAGATCGAGAAATTCCAAATTGCTAAGCTTGCCTAATTCTGGAGGGATAGTACCACTCAGTTGATTCCTGGTCATCGTAAGCGTTCTCAACTTGCTAAGCTTGCCTAATTCCGGTGGGATACTCCCGCTCAGGTTGGAAAAGGAAAGACTAATATCTCTTAAACTACTGAGATTGCCTAATTCTGAAGGAATGTTACCACTCAGTTTGTTAAGGTTCAGAGATAAATATTCCAATTTATTGAGCAAACCCAACTGCGTGGGTATTCTCCCGCTCAAGGGGTTGGAACCCAAGTCTAAATATTGCAGATTGCTGAGATTGCCTAATTCTGGGGGAATACTCCCTACTAGATGGTTGCGATTCAAACGAAGATCTGTTAAATTTTTGAGATTCCCTAATGCTGGGGGAATATTTCCCTCTAATGTATTAATTTCCAGATCAAGATAAGTCAACATGCTAAGATTACCTAATTCAGAAGGGATGCGCCCAGTCAAATTATTTCCAAAAATCGAACCGTCGTTAAACATATCAATCATATCCACGTGATCCGCAAGAACCGTAATCCCATACCAACTTCCTTCAGTCCCCGGCATAGCAAACCCATCGGTATGTAATGGAGGAGTCTTCCAGCCAAAATTATACCTCCAGCGATCTCCGTCAGTGTTATTGTACAAAGCAATCAAAGCTGCCCGTTCGGATGCTGGAATAGCTCCATGGACAAATCCCGCGAATTGTAAAAATACGAAACTCAAAACGATTAAAAAATATTTCTTGTTCATTTAGTCCCCCTTCACCCTTCGTATTGTTTGTTTTCTCACCGTGTTTTGGAGTAAGCTTGGTTCTTCTATATGGCCATATCTGTTTCCTGAATGTTTCATATTTATCAGCTACCTCCATTATAATATTACGCCATCTTTAGGTCATAGTCAAGTCATTCATATCTCTCAATCGCAATTCAAAAATAGAATTGCTGAATAATTCCCTTATTCATATATTAATCTGATAAATGTGATATAATTTGAAGGATAATAAATGAAAAGCATAAACTCAGGAAACCATGTGCCCCCCGTACCGGACGCCACAGTCCAAAAAACACGCCCCATTCTAAAATGGGCGGGCGGAAAACAACAACTACTGCCACAATTACTGGCCAAAGTTCCAGCCCAATACAATAAATATATCGAACCCTTCTTCGGCGGCGGTGCCCTTTATTTTGCTTTGAAACCTAACCGTAGCATCATCGCGGATGCCAATTCCCAATTGATCGAAGTCTATCAAACAGTAGCCCACCATGTGGAAGAACTGATTGAACAATTAAAAACCTTCAAAACAGACAAAGAAAGCTTTTATGCGGTCCGTAGCCAAGATACAGCAACGCTTTCGCCAGTGCAACGGGCGGCACGTCTCATTTATCTGAACAAAACCTGCTTTAATGGGTTGTACCGGGTCAACCGCGAGGGGTTGTTTAATGTGCCTTACGGCGATCATAAAAATCCGCGCCTGGGTAACCCCGAAGACCTCCGCTCAGCTTCATTACTGCTGCAAACCAGCACGATTATTACCGGCGATTATAAAAAAGTACTAACCGATTATGCAGAACAGGGCGATTTTATTTATATCGATCCCCCTTACCTGCCTATCTCTCAATATTCGGACTTCAAACGGTATACAAAGGAGCAATTCTACGAGGAAGACCACGTGGACTTGCACAATGAAATCATGCGGCTCCATGAACTGGGTTGCCACGTGGTCTTAACCAATTCCCACCACCCACTGGTCTATGATCTTTACCGTCCTTTTAAAATCGAAGTCTATCACACCCGACGCAGCATCAGCAAAGATGCCAAAAAACGAACGGGCGAGGATGTGGTGATTTATGTCCCCCCAAAACAAAACCTTTTTATCCATATGGAACCTCCACCTTTGAACACACAAGTCCAAAAATATCCCACAACACGGTACATGGGCAGCAAACAGGCAATTCTACCTCATATTTTGCAAACCGCATCACAATTCCACTTCAACAGTGTACTGGACCTGTTCAGTGGTAGCGGCGTGGTGGGTTATATGTTTAAAAGCCAAGGCAAACAAGTTTTAGCCAATGATTTTATGGCCATGAGTTGCACCTTCACCCGCGCCCTGATCGAAAACAATCACGAAACCCTCTCGGAAACAGAAGCACAACAACTTCTGGAACCCGCTTTGGACAACGATAGTTTTGTGACCACTACCTTTAAAGACCTTTATTTCACCGCGCAGGAGAATGAGTTGATTGACTCCCTGCGTGCCAATATCAAAAAGATCAAAAATAAGTACAAACAAGCCATTGCCATGAGCGCACTGATCCGTGCCGCTTTGAAAAAAAGACCCCGCGGCGTGTTCACCTACACCGGCGAACGATACAACGACCACCGCAAAGATTTGGAAACATCTCTGGAAAATCATTTCCTCCACGCGGTTAAAATCATCAATGACGCCGTGTTCGATAACCACCATGAGAATAAGTCCCGTTGCGGCGATGCAATGACGGTAAAAGGGAAACCGGATCTGGTGTACATGGACCCACCCTATTACAGCCCACTCTCTGACAATGATTATGTGCGGCGCTATCATTTCCTCGAAGGACTGGCCTGCGATTGGAAAGGATTGCAAATTCAGGAACACACCAAGACCAAAAAATTCAAAAGTTATCCTTCCCCTTTTAGTTCCCGTGTCGGTGCCCATGAAGCCTTTGACAAACTCTTCCAGAACTTCAAGGATAGCATACTTGTCGTTTCTTATTCTTCCAATTCCCTCCCCACTAAAGAAGAGTTGTTGTCCTCGTTGGCCAAATATAAAAAACATGTTGAGGTTATTTCTGTTGATCATCGTTACAGTTTCGCCAATCAGGGACATAAAGTCAGCAGTAATAACAACAGTGTCCGGGAGTATATCTTTGTCGCTTATTAGGAGTTTCAACTAATGCTCTGGCATATTGGAAATACCACAGTCCGCACCCCTTACCGTTTAAAAGAAGCTTTACTCGCCCTCAAGAATTCCTCTTTCCATGGCAATCTCGTGGGCAAAGAAGCCGAGGAAGGTTTTGCCCGCTTATTAAATGAAAAAGAGATTGTTTCCAGTGAACGACTGAGAAGGGAAACACCCACCGATACCAGCGATCTGGGACGGAAATGGCGTAGTGCTATAGCACAACTTGGTTTTGTCGTCCAACATTTTAATCAGGGCCAAAAGATGATGTTCAAAATGCTTTCCCTGAATGTTCCTGGGTACCCCCAATTAACCGGTAGACCCTATGAAATCACCCCCAATGGCTGGCGTCTCATGGCAGCAGAAAGTGTCGGACAAATGCAAGAAACCTTTTTGCGATCCTTGCTGGCTTACCGTATCCCTTCTGTTATTGAGACAGATTATAAATGCCAACCTTTTTCTCCCTTACGATTGGTCATAGAACTCTTATTGGAGCTGGAAAAAAACGGGGCTGAACCTTACCTTAAATTTGAAGAGATGGCGCTCATTGTGCAACAACGGAACCGGGACAATGGTATCGGACCGATTAGCGCGGAAATCCTCTGCTATCGAAAAGAACGGGAACAAGCAGCATTCAAAAAAGTATTCGACCAGGAAAGGTTCATGGCTGCCGCAGGGGAAAATCAAAAATCCATTCAAACATGGCGGGATTATGCCGACCTTAATTTCCGTTATTTGAAAGCCACCGGAATATTCCAGAGTCGTGGACGTGCCATCACTCTTGTGCCGGAGAAACATACGCTGGCAGAACTGATAGTAGTAGAAGGGGATGGTCATTACGATAATTTTAGTTATGTCGAGAATTTATGGAAGGGCGCCAAGTTGCCCACCGATGATAAAATAAAGGCCGTGGAGATAGTAAAGAGTTTATATCAGCAGTTGTTAGCCCGAGAAGAGGATGTTACTTTGCCTGATATCGTATCTATGACCTTGGATGAATTGACCCGTTTTCGTTTAGCTTGGGAGGAGCGATTGTTGCAGATCAAGGAGCTAAATTATGCCGTGTCACAATATCAGAATTGGCCCGATATTGTCCTATTGATGAAGGCGTTTTTAACCCCCAAGCCTAGGCGGCCCATTGTATTGTCTAATGGCGAGGAATTTATTATTCCATCTGCCGAAGCGCCCGCTTATTTTGAGTGGATTATTTGGCGGGCTTTTTTAGCTATCAATTCCTTAACTTGTCCCCCGTGGGAAGCACGGAATTTTAAAATTGATCAAGATTTTCTTCCCTTGTCGCATGCCCCGTCCCGCATGCCGGACATGAAATTTGTGTTTGAGGAGTATCATCTTGTTGTCGAAGTCACTCTTACCGGTTCTTCCCGCCAGGAAGCAGCCGAGGGAGAGCCTGTGCGCCGCCATGTGGCAGTTATTGCCCAGCAGCTTGAGGCAAGTGACAAGCGTGTTTATTGTTTATTTATTGCCCCTTCCATAGACAGTAATACCGCCGAGACTTTTAAGATTGGCAATTGGTATAAAGCCGATGATTCCAAGCTGCCATTGCAGATTGTGCCCATCCCGCTCCGTGATTTTATCCGTTTGTTTGAAGCCGGGTTCCAGTCTTCTATTGGGCGACTGGATGCAGAAGAGTTGATGAAGTTATTGGTTTATTGCCGTTCCGTCAGTAATACCGATGCTCCCGAATGGAAAAAAATGATTGAGAAAGAGATCGAAAAAACAATCCTCCGTTTCCAAAATAAATAGTAAATATTGTTTTCCCCTCTTGTTTTTACTCCCGTGTTGTGTTTTAATGGTGCTTGTTTGGATGAATTATAAAAAATAGGAGTTGAGCATGTTTAAGAATGTCATTGTACGTCGACCAGGGCGGTCTTTATTGGCAGGAATCACCAGTGCTTCTCTAGGGAAACCCGTTTATGAGAATGCGTTGCGGCAGCATGATTTATATATTCAGGCATTGGAGAGTTGTGGAGTGATTGCCACTGTTTTACCTGCAGCCGAGGAGTATCCCGATTCAGTGTTTGTCGAGGATACCGCCATATTGGCCGAGCGTTGTGCAGTCATCACCTTTCCTGGTGCAGCCACAAGGCAGGGAGAAGAACATGTGATTCATCAAGCACTTAAAGAGTTTTACCCCCATATTCAGCACATTCATGCTCCTGGAACTATAGAAGGGGGTGATGTCATGCGTACTGGTGATCATTTTTATGTCGGGTTATCCGCCCGTACTAATGAAGAGGGGTTCCGGCAGTTTGCTAAAATCATTAAACCATTTGGATACACCGCTTCCAGTGTGAAGCTGAAGGAGTTCTTGCATCTAAAGACCGGGTTGGCTTATCTGGAGAAAAATAATCTGCTCGTGGCTGGCGAGTTCATCAGGAACCATGAATTTGAGCATTTTAACCGCATTATTATTGATGAAGCCGAGAATTATGCCGCCAATTGTATCTGGGTGAATGGCACAGTGCTCGTTCCTTTCGGGTATCCCAAAACAGAAGCCGCTATAGAAGCAATGGGTTATCCCGTATTGGTGGTGGATGTTTCTGAGTTCCGCAAATTGGATGGTGGCTTGAGTTGTTTATCGTTGCGGTTTTGAAATAAGCAAATGAGTGGAAGCGGTGTCCCGCCTCTTTTAAAAAAACTTAGTCACTGGGATTAGTTGATGAAGTTTGGGCCGCCAGCGGCCAGGGACTTTTTAAAAAAAAGTCCCCGAACCGCCCAAGCGCCTCAACCATTTAAAGGGATAGTGTGAATACTCCTTTTTTCATTACTAAACTCCATACTTTAAACTTTTTTTTGTCCACGGGATAACCCTGTTTACCTTGTTTTTTACATTCATATCAACACTATTTATTAGTTTATCATCAATCTACTTAATCTTGTTGCCATTTTTTTATTTAGGGCTTAAATTAAATTTAAACGTAACAACACAAGACACATAATTCCGTCTCTCGTTTTTGGAAAAAGCGCGGTATTGCCATAGTTTCACCGCTTTTACCGCGGCATCCCTAAACAATGGATGGGAAGTCCCCAACGCTTCGACTTTAACAACCCGGCCATAACGATCAATCATTACTTTTAACTGGACTGTGCCGACCAAGGCTTCTTGCAATGCTTCTCTGGGGTATTCAGGCTCGATCCTATGTCGCGCCCGGAGAGGTTCAATCTTGTGTATGGCAGAGTACACGATACAATCAGACTCAGTAATCTGCACGTTTCCCCGGGCACTTTTTGAACTTAACAAGTAGCGGATGGTTTTTTCCTCATTAAAACGGTTCAGAATAAAAATGATGTTTTGGTGAACATCCGGGTCATTGGATTTAAGATATGCCTTGACAAGAAGTTCCATCCCCACTTTGCGGTCTACCCGCAGCAACGCATCCAGAGCTACCATTTTTTGTTCCAGACCGTCTTCATTGTCACTTTGCGCGGCTTCCAAGATATAATTTTTAAACTCTTTTTTGCCCATCAGGGTGAGGTCTGTGGCAATATGGACGCGTAAAATCTGGGCATCGTCATGCCAGGGACTACGCGGGGAAACTTCAAGCAAGCGATTGATAAAATGTATGGCGTCTTTTTTTTTTTCTAATAATGCGGCAGCTTCTCCTGGGCCAGCACTGATTTTTTCCAGGGTGTAAGCGGTCCAGTAAAATGCCTCGGTACGAAAAGTACTTTCAGGGAAGCGGTTTTCAATTTCACGGAGTATAGACCGGGCGCGGTGCCATTGTTTTTGATATATCGCTATTTTTGCTTCCTGGTGGAGCCTAGCATCTTCCTGGGGGTCAGCCCACAGTCTGCCAGTTACAGTAAAGGATAAAACAAATAAGACACAGCCACAGACCCACACGGATAAACGCTTGCATTGCCAACCTTGCGCATCAATGCTGGTCCGTGGCCCCTGGTGTCCTGTTTTTTTACATCCTTTCAACATAATATGCTCCTGAATTATAACGCGACTTCCCTCGTGTTAACGGGACGCAACGCTTCCATCTTAAAAATAAGGCCCTTCTGGCGGATCATATGTTTAATAGTCGCCATGGCGGCGGGGTCGTCCAGGGTCATGGCTGCGATCCGGGTTAGAATATCTTGTAATTCATCCAACAATTGCTGCACATAACGACTATTCTCAGCAGGCATGCGACACAACAACAGTTGGTTATGCACCAACAGATCAATCACCATTTCCTTCTCCACCTGCATGTTTTTGCCAACGGTCACCCCGGTATGTTTCAAATAATTGGCATATTCCAGCAAGACGGGTTTGATATTATCCAAATGATCTTGAAATTCTTGTTGGAAAAAATCCCGTTCATGGGTTCTCTGATTTGCAGCAGCCGTGACAGGGGTAGTCGTGGTCAGCAATGGGGGTTCCTGTTTTACCAGGAAGCCAGTGAACAGACCCAGTATAAAAATAGCAATTGAAGCAGCCAGGGCACCAGCCCACCACATGGTGGGCCGGCTTGAAATCTTTCCCTGAGCCACAGAACGACGTGAATCCAGCCGTTGTTGAATCTGTTGCCATGAACGTTCCCAATCAGGCGTAGGAGGTACATGAGGCGCTGAGATGAGCAGCGCTCCTGTTTTTTGGATCCGTTCCAACAGAGCCCTACATTGGGGGCAGGATTCCAGGTGGGTCTGGACAAGCGCCCGTTCCTGTTCCGTCAGTTCATTGTAAGAGTATAAATAAATTAAATGTTTTATTTTTTTGCATGTCATATTGGTTCTCCTTTGGGAATCACCATCAGGACCTTCATCAACGTTGCAATCGCTCGGGAGAGTTGTTTTTTTACGCTCCCTTGGCTACATTTCATATGGGTGGCGATTTCTTTGGTTTTGAGGCCATGATAGTGTTTCAGTACAAAAATCATTCGTTGTTTGGCAGAAAGAGCTGCCATGCCCATTTCTAATTGCCCATGCATCTCTTCCATGACCATGTTTTCTTCCGGCCCTTGGTATTGGTTTGTTTTCGCATGCAGGATGGCATCCATGGGCAGAAAATCCACGCTGATTGTTCGGGACACGTGCAATTTTCGTTTTCTGACAAAGTTAATCGCACAATTGATCCCGATGCGGAAGAGCCAGGTTGAGAAGCGGGCGTTTTCATTGGCATTAAATTTTTCAATGGACAGGAAAGCACGTGAAAACGTCTCTTGTAAGAGGTCTTCAGCATCCTGAAGGTTCTGGGTATACTGGTAGGTGAGGTGGAATATCTTTTCCTTGTTTAGGAAGTAGAGCTCATAGAAAGCTGAATTGTCCCCAAGTTTAGCCAAGTTAACCAGTCGTTGTTCGTCAGTTGTCATTCCTTGATTTCCTTTTTACATATACTTAGACAATTATAAACGATTTTGGTTGACCAAGGGAGAAAAAAAAAGAAATAAAAATAAAAGGAGGTCAAATGTCTCTCTTTTTTTCCAATTCTTCTTGCTGTGTGAAATCTGTTATGATAGAATAAATAATCTAGGAGCACAAGATGTTAGAATGGTTTACTACATTAGATCCGGTATTGCAGGCATTATTAGCCACCTTGTTTACCTGGTTTATCACTGCTCTGGGGGCGTCCATGGTGTTTATGTTTAAAACCATCAATCGGAAGGTACTGGACAGTATGTTGGGGTTTGCCGCAGGTATCATGATCGCGGCGAGTTTCTGGTCCCTTTTAGCGCCTGCCATTGAAATGGCCGAAAGCATGGGAACGCCAGCATGGATTCCAGCGGTGGTTGGTTTTTTAGCCGGTGGTTTTTTCTTATGGATTGTAGATAAGATATTACCGCATCTTCATCTGGGTTTCCCTACCAATGAGGCGGAAGGAATCAAAACCAGTTGGCAGCGTAGTATTCTTTTAGTATTGGCGATCACATTGCATAATATACCGGAAGGGTTGGCTGTGGGCGTGGCATTTGGAGCGATCAGTGCGAGCATGCCGTCGGCCACTTTGGCTGGTGCTATCGCGTTAACGATTGGTATTGGTATCCAGAATTTCCCCGAGGGCGCGGCTGTTTCCGTGCCGTTGCGGCGGGAAGGTTTGTCGCGATTCAAAGCCTTTTGGTTTGGGCAGTTGTCGGGTTTTGTGGAACCTATTGCCGGGGTGATTGGCGCTTATGCGGTGACCATGATGAGACCCATATTGCCTTATGCCCTCTCTTTTGCTGCTGGAGCAATGATCTATGTGGTGGTGGAAGAACTGATCCCGGAATCACAACTCAATAAAAACACGGATGTGGCCACTGTGGGCGCGATGTTGGGATTCGCGGTGATGATGGCATTGGATGTCGGATTGGGTTAGGTATTATTTCTTATTCTCGGTTTCAGTCTCTTTGGGTTTATCTTTTTCTTTTACGATGACCACAACTTTTTCATTTTTTTTCATCAGCCACAATTGTTCTCTGGCTTTTTTCTCAAGGGCCATGGGATTTTTTTTTAATTGTTCGATTTCATTGAGCAGGGTCTGTTTTTCCTTTTCCAGCACGGCAACGTTCTTCTTTAGTTGCTCGATTTTCCCGCGTACTTTGGAAATCTCCAGTATCCCGGCATCACCGAAAAAAAATGCCAGGATTAAAATAAAAATAAAAAAGATCAATAACATGAAAAAGCCCCGGGATTTAACAAAATCGGAAGAAAAAGCGACTTTCTCTTTGATTGGGGATGCGCCCCTTATCTTTTTGCCCCGGAGTCGGCGTTTGCCGAAAATGTTGGTCTTGCGTTTTACTTTATTCAATGAAGGAACGCCCCAGTTTAATCAATGCTTGGGTTCGTTTTAATTTTGATGATTCGGCATAAATACGGATGACCGGGTTGGTTCCCGAGACACGGAGCAATAACCATGCATCATCAAAGCGGAACTTAATCCCGTCCACTAAATCCACGCCTTGCAAATCCAAACCGTTACTGGTGAAATCAAAATGTTCCCGTTTCAGCAGCTCTAAAAATCGTTTTTCAGTGTGCTTATTTTTAAAGACGGAGGTTTCACGGTTATATAACCGGGGAAACCGTAAATAAAAATCGGACAATAATTTGTCCATGTCAAGTTTGTGATAGACCAACATCTCGGTCACCAGGAGGCTGAACAGAATGCCGTCTTTTATTTTTACCTTGCCGTTCAGAGAGGCGCCATTGGAACTTTCCACGGCGACAAAGGCCTTCTTACTTAACAGGACCTCGGCCAAGAATTTGAATCCCACCTCGGTAGTATACAATTTTCGTGCATAATACTCGGCTACATGGCGGATATTGCTGGTGGTGGTAACGGATTTTACAATACCGCCCTCCATTTTTCTGACTTTGATCAAATACTCAACCAAGGGAGGCATGATCATATTGGAATCAAGGTAGCGTCCTTTGGCATCAATAATACCAAAGCGATCGCCATCAATATCGGTAGCCAATCCCAACTGTGCTCCCTGGCGCAGCACCAATTGCGCGAGGTCTCGTAAGCTGTCATGATCACAGGAAGACACGACACCACCAAAAGCGGAATAAGGAAAATTATGGATAGCTGTCATCTCTATCCCGTGTTCTCCCAGAATATAATCCAAGTACTCCCGCGATGTACCATATAAATTATCTACCATGACCTTTATGCCGGAATCCCGGATAGATTGAAAATCAATCCATTCCTCTAAATAGGAGATATACTCGGATTTGACATCAATGGTATGAATCAAATGGTTTTCAGGATATTGGGGTTTAAAAAGAAATGTGGGTTCCACTGCCGCAATCTCATGTTCGATCAAATCGGTTTCTTCGGGTAGGGCGGGCACACCCCGGGAAGTAAAGATTTTGATCCCGTTGTAAATGGGTTTGTTAAAGCTGGCGGTAAAATTAACGGCACCGCAACACTTATGCTTGAGCACAGCCAAAGAAATCGCCGCTACCGGAGCGTCCCGTTCGGGTATCAAGACTTTGATCCCATTCAACGAAAATATCTTGGCCGTTTCAATGGCAAACTCGTTGGAAAGAAACCGGGTATCAAAATTGACTATCACGCAGGGCTGGGTTGAGTTACATTTCTTTTTGATGTAATTGGCATAACCCTGGGCAAAGAGCCGCACGTTTTTGAAAGAGAACTCTTCTCCCATCCGAGCACGCCATCCGTCAGTTCCAAATTTTATTGCAGACATAATAAAACAATACCACAATCCAAGGTTTTTATCAATATTTTTGAAGGATTCGCGATGATTCTTCGACGATTATTTTGTTGACCACAGATTACTCAGATTAAAATGATTAGACAGATTAAAAGAAGGAGAGTTATAAAAAGAAAAAAACCAAATCTATGTAATCACTTTAATCTGATTAATCTGAGTAATCTGTGGTCTTTTTTTGGAATAGTGGGTTCCTAGGGCTTTATTAAAAAATTGCCCCGGGAACCCGTGAAACGATTTATTGAATCACAATTCTATTTGTTCTTGGTATTTCAAGATTCCCATGGGAATCTTGTCTTCTTTTTTTTCATTCCGTCCAATAAAGCTGGTTTATTGAATACGGAAGAGAATGTCATCGCCACCAAGGGTCATGGCGGTGGCCAATTGACTGGAGTCGGTATTGGCAGCCCTGTCAGGTCCGGCAGACCAAATACCGACAAAATTGGC
This sequence comes from uncultured Clostridia bacterium, assembly GCA_964502145.1. Classification (GTDB taxonomy): domain Bacteria; phylum Acidobacteriota; class Aminicenantia; order UBA2199; family UBA2199; genus CAZCVI01. The sequence continues at coordinate 49,885 of CAZCVI010000009.1, read as the reverse complement.
AGTGGTATTATAGGTGTACCAAATATTACAGGCATACTGGGAACCCCAGGGATCGGCTTTAATTTCGGTGATATAGGGACCACGCCACCGTAATTCACTGGTAGACAGAGTGGTATAAGGGACAGCTCCACCTTCAGGAGTATTTAAAATTAACTGATTCTCAAAAGTATCCACAAGGGTAGCAGCATAACCGCCAGTACTCAACCAAAACTCTTCATCGGTGACAGCACCGGGATCCAGAGCGGGTACAGTGCCATTGGCACTATATAACGTCTGTATAATATCAGGGGAGTTAACAGTACCATTGGATGTAGGCCAACGACCAACATCTTTAAAAAACGAACCAATTGCCGCGCCAATTACCTGCGCTTCATTAGCGGCACGGGCTACCTTAGCATCGTTCAAATTCTTGGCTATGGTAGGCGTTAAAATCGCTGCCAGTATTGCCACAACTGCCAGAACTACAACCATTTCAATCAATGTAAAACCACGTCTATTTCTCATATTAGACCTCCTAATTTTTCTTTTTCATCATTTTGAATGGGATGATTAACATAACAACTCTACTTTAAGTAAAGACCATTCATTTTATGATTAAGTTCATTTCTATCTGTCTATTTCTATTTGGCTATTTCTATTTGGCTATTTTCTTGATGGGGTTCAAAAGGGCCAAAAGGAATTCCAACCATTGGGCAATGTCTTGGCAATATCATTCAAAATCACAAAAGCCATCAACCCGATCAAAAAAACAATGCCAATGTTCATCAAAACACTCTTGACCTTTTGACTGAACTCACGACGCAAAATGGCTTCAAGGGAAAAAATCATCAGATAACCACCATCCAAAGCTGGAATGGGGAAAAGATTGACAATCCCCAACTGGAGAGAAATAAAAGCAATTAATAAAAAGAAATTGGAAGCGCCACTCTCCATGGCTTTTCCCGATACTTTGGCAATCTCTATGGGACCAGAAAGATTCTTGGGGGATAATTTGCCCACAATAATTTTCCGAAAAGCATCGAACACTAAACCGGTCAGATTCACGATATCTGTAATGGCCTTACCCATGGCAGGAAAAAGACTGTAATTAATCTTGATTGTTGGCGCATACTGGGTATGGCTGATCCCTACCATCCAGCGTTCCCCGGCATTAAATGGTATCCCCTTGGCACGGGCTTGAGCCAAATATTTTTCCATCTCCTCGGGAGAATCAATACTCTGGGAAGTGATCCGATACTTGGCATCGGGCTGGTACAAACTAAAGGATAATTTGGGATAGGATGATTTGGGGAAAGCTTTCATTGTTTTTTCCATTATAGCTTCCACGTCATCCAAGGAACCCAACGGGGCACTCTCCATGACTATTATTCTCATGGGGGTCACCTGCAATACTTTTTCAATATCCCGACCGCCTGCACTTCGTTTCACCTTTATGGGCAAAGAACGCCCCTGGCTTTGGGCGATCCGATCTGAGAATTCAAAACTATTCACTGGTTTCCCATCGATCTCCAGCACAATATCATCGGTTTTTAATCCCGCTTTTAACGCGGGGGAGTTTTCGGTCACGCTTGTTATCTTGGTTTTATATTCCCACTCCAACCCTGCATCGCCGAGATTTTGCTTGGTAATGGAATTGACCTTTATCTGTTTTTTTAATAGCAGACCGTTCCGTTCAATGACCAATTGCAGTTTTTGATTGGCATTGGAGCCGATTTTGATTTCCAGGGATTTCCAGTCCGGCACGGATGAGCCATCAATGGAACGAACTAAATCACCTTTCAAAATACCCACGGCTTCGGCAGGGGAACCTTTCATGACGTATCCGATACGGGGCGGCTCATTTTTAAAGGCTTCCATTTCCACGCCGCTGATATTGATCACTACAAATATAGCAAAGGCCAGCAGCAGGTTCATCGCGGGACCCATGAAGAGGATAAAAATCTTCTGGGCACGGTTCTTGGCTTGAAATTCATCGGGTTTTAAATTATCCGGGTCCCACTCTTCATCGCCAGCCATCTTGATGTACCCGCCAAAAGGAATGAGACTGACCCGAAAATCAGTATCCCCCATCTGTTTCCCAAAAAGTCGCTTGCCAAACCCAAAGGAAAAAGTCTCGACCCGCACGCCCATCAACCGGGCGGCAATATAATGGCCGAGTTCATGCACCAATACAATCATGGTCAGTACGATCACAAGGGATAATACTGTCTTCAACACACCTGCTATACTTACTAACAACTCCATATCTTGTCTCCTTTGCTATTTGGGAAATTTCCCGTTTATATATTCTTCGGTTTTTCGTTTGGTTATTTCTATTGATTGAACAATATCCTCGACCGTGTGAACGAGATACAAGGATTCATTATAAAGAATATGAGCGACGACGGAGAAAATAGTGTCAAATGAAATTCTCTCCTGTAAATAATATTCCACGGCCACTTCATTGGCGGCATTGAGTACAACCCCGGCATTTTTCCCCTGCTCCAATACATAGAAAGCCATGTTTATGGAGGTAAACTTTTCGCGGTCCACTGGGTAAAACTCGAGATTCAGAAACTGGGAAAAATTCAAGCGGTTGTTTTTAAAAGGGATGCGGCTGGGATAACTGAGGGAATACAGAATAGGCAGTTTCATATCCGGCACGCTTAACTGGGCCAAAATTGAGGAATCGCTGAATTCGACCATGGAATGCACGATACTCTGGGGATGAATCACGACATCGATCTGATTGGGCCGCAAGCGGAAAAGGTAAAAAGCCTCTATTATTTCCAATGCCTTGTTCATCAGTGTGGCGGAATCAATGGTGACCTTCACGCCCATGGACCAAGTGGGATGATTCAACGCTTCTTTAATGGTAATGTGGGCAAACTCGTGCTTGGGTGTTTTAAAGAACGGTCCACCTGAAGCGGTCAGTATGATTTTATTAATCGCATCCTGACGTCCTGACATAGCGCCGAGGCACTGGAAAATAGCACTCTGCTCGCTGTCAATGGGGATAATTTCAGCGCGGGACAAACTCAGGGCGTGATTGATTAATTCTCCGGCAGCCACCAACGTTTCCTTATTGGCCAGACAAATCCGGTGCCCCAGACGGATGGATTCGAGAGTTGCTTCCAACGCCGTGGTGCCATCAATGGCAGCTACCATGGTGTCTACCTGGGGAAATCTGACGATTTCCAACAATCCCTGGCTCCCATGAACAAATCGTGTGGCTGGGAATCGCGATTGTAACATCTCCGCATCTACTGACCGTTTTACACTGACGATTTGCGGTGCGAACTTATGAATCTGCTGGAACAGCAGGGGGATATTGCTGCCACCGGCAATCGCGATCAATTTGAACTCCTCGGGGTAACGGGAGATGACATCCAGGGTATTGGTGCCAATTGAACCGGTGGAACCTAATATGGCGATATGTCTCATTTATTTTTCTTCATGACGTTTTCTACCCTTGTTTAAACCAATCCAATCGGAACGGAGCACGTTATTTCCACAGGTAGATGATGATATAAAAAAGTGCGGGGGCGCAGAAGATGTAACTATCCAAGCGGTCTAACACACCGCCGTGCCCGGGTAAAAGGGCACCGGAATCTTTCTTACCAGCGGACCGCTTAAACAAGGATTCAATGGGATCGGACAACTGCGAGAACAATCCGGTCACACCACCGGTTACTATGGCCAACCATACCTCGACGGGCACAGGGAACAGCAGAATAGCTACCCAACCGCTGAGGGCGGCAAAAACAATCGCGGCAATCAGACCTTCCAGCGATTTCTTGGGGGATGCCACCGGGTAAATCTTGTGTTTGCCAATGGCCCGACCAATAAAATAAGCGGCGGAATCGCCGATAGCAATCACAAATATAAGAAAAAATAGATAATTGGGATGCAACCGTTTTAATTCAAACAGATAGTACAACGGCACATACAGGTAAAACAGCACCAGATAGTGAATGCCTATATCCTTCACGAATGAACCTAAATCCTCTTTGCTTTTCACGGAAAAAAGAAAAAACAGGCCGGCAGACATCACCACGATCATGATGGCCAAGGGCATTGGGGGTTGACCAAAGGTAAAAGAGAGGGCAATGGTCAGACCGTTTAATAAGAGGAGTGGGGTGGACACTACCCGGGGGTGGGTTAATTTTACCAGTTCTACTGCACCCATGCTGATGAGAATAAACAACAGCAGGGAAAAATACAGGGGCGGAATGTATTGGATGACAACATACGCCGCGATTATCAAAAAAAACGCGGTAATGGTGCGGGTTGTAAATTCTTTCATATTTTCTTTCTTTTTCTCTTTCTTTTTTTCTTTATTTATTTCTTTCTTTATTTCTTTCATTTTCTTTTTCATATCTTTCCAAATCTCCTTTCTCGTTGTTGAAATTCCACGATCGCTTCCAAAAATTCTTTCAGGCGAAAATCAGGCCACATCACCGGGCTAAAATAGAGTTCCGCGTAGGCGATCTGGTACAATAAAAAGTTTGAAATCCGTATTTCGCCCGAAGTACGGACCAGCAAATCCGGGTCCGGGCAAGCGGCGGTATAGAGATATTTTTTAAAGAGGGATTCGTCTATTTTTTTCGCCGGTATTTTGTCGTCGATGATGCGTTTGACCGCATTCATTATCTCCATGCGCGAGCCGTAATTGAGGGCCAGGTTTAATTGCATTGCTGTATGTTGGCTGGAGAGTTCTGTTGTTTCGTCCAATTTCTGTTTTAATTTCCCTGGCAGTTTGCTGGTATCGCCGATAATATTCAGTTTGATTTTGTTTTCGATGAGCAGTGTTTTTTGTTCTACCAGATTTTCGTAGAGCATGTTCATCAGTGTATTCACTTCCGTGATTGGTCGTTTCCAGTTTTCGCTGGAGAAAGCGAACAGCGTCAGGTATTGGACGCCGCAGCGGAGCGCGTATTCCGTGATTTTTTTCGCTGAGACCGCGCCTTCCCGGTGCCCGTCTTCCCGTTTTAAACCATGTTCTTTCGCCCATCTGCCGTTACCATCCATGATAACTGCCACATGAACCGGGATTTTTTTCTTATCTATTTGTTCGGCCAACCGGTACTCTGCGGTACCTGCTTGTATTAATTCTTTTAGCTTAGTAACCATTTATGAATTATAAAGACAATCTCACCCTTTGTCAAGGGAAAGATGTTGGAGAATGGGAAAACCTGTCGCGGGTGGCACTACGGAAAGACAAGGCCACCCGCGACGTTCCTTTACAGGAACCTATTTTACGACGTGAACCCAACCGTATTTATCTTCTAACTCGCCGTACTGGATACCTGTGAGTGTATCGAAGAATTTCTGGGTCCATGGACCGGTTTGATTGTTATTGATCACATACTCTTTATCGCGGAAGCGGATTTTTCCTACTGGGCTAACTACAGCGGCAGTACCCGCGCCGAAAATTTCCGTTACTTTGCCTGACTGGATTCCTTCGATCACCTCATCAATAGCCAGAGGTCGTTCTTCTGGTTCCAGGCCCAGGTCTGCCGACAAGTGCAACAGCGATTTGCGGGTGATGCCTGGCAGGATAGTGCCTTTTAATGGTGGGGTGACCAATTTATTCCCCATCACAAACAGGATATTCATGGCGCCTACTTCTTCCACGTAGCGGTGTTCTCTGGCATCCAGCCACAGCACTTGGTTGCAGCCCATGGCCGATGCTTTTTTGGAAGCAATCAGACTACCGCCGTAATTCCCACCCGCTTTGGCAGCGCCCGTGCCGCCTTCGCCCGCGCGGGAGTATTCCTCGCTTACCCAGAGACTGACCGGATTGAATCCCGTGCTATAATACGGTCCTACCGGGCATAAGATGATAAAAAAGAGATATTCTGTGGCTGGTCGCACGCCCAGAGCTGCTTCTGTAGCAATTCCAGTGGGGCGAAGGTATAGAGCCGCACCTTTCACTTGGGGAATCCACCGTTGTTCCAGTTTTAACAGTTCTTCTTCGTAGTGCAAAAAATCCGCTTCCGGGATAGTTGGCATGGACATCCGGGTCATGGACATATTGAAGCGCTTGGCGTTTTCGTCAGGGCGGAACATCAATATTTGATTTTGTTTCGATTTATATGCCTTTTGGCCTTCGAATATCTCCTGCCCATAATGAAATACCGCAGCAGACGGTTCCAATGGCAATGGGCCATAAGGTTTGATCTCTGGGGAATGCCACCCTTTACCCTCTTTATACCAAAGGGTAAACATATAATCCGTAAAATGTTGCCCGAACTTTAAAGCGAGCGGGTCAGCAAATAATGGCTTTAACTTACTATCCGGTAATAATGTTTTCTTGATTTCCATTAGTTGTCCTCCTAACTAGAAATTTATTTTTACACAAGGTTGTGTGCTATTATTTATGGTTCTCAACTTACGATCCTAATACAATATAATAAAACGTCTGCAAGGATAAGTCAATACAAAACGCTAAATTCACCCTGGATTCACCATCAGATTTTTGAAAAAACTGGACTATCTGGACATACTGGACATTCTGGACTTACTGGACTTCACAAAACCGTTGATTTTTCCAGCTTGTCCAGTAAGTCCAGTATGTCCAGATAGTCCAGCCTGCCACGGTTATCCGTGGCTCTTTTAAAACTTAGCGGTGAATCCAGATCGCCTCCTCCTATTGAAAATTCAAACGTTTTTCTTTATAATTCTCCCATGATCAAAATTGCTTTTCCTAGTAATAAGCAAGGCTTGGAAGATAAAATCCAGCAACGGGTATACTTTTGCTGGGGAGGAAAAATATGCCTAAAAAAAAATTGAAATGGATGTGGGTTGTTGTAGTTTTCGGGTTTGCGCTCATTGCGCTGGTGTTTTTTCTTTTCTTGAACCGGCCAGGAAAAACATCACATACCATCCAGTCTCGTCTTTTCTACAACTATCCTTTGGAATTTTTCCCCCACGAGTTTACCATGAGCAGTGGGAATCCAAACCACCCCGACAACTTTTCCGTGCAGATTGGGTTGAACAGTGGGTCCCCAGCCAAACCCCAGTATGGCATTAAAGTTTCCAGCAGTCAGATTTATGGTACATCAAGAACCAATATAACTCTGAATGTAGAGACCGGATTTCTTCTATCCGATACCAGTGTCAGCGGCATTGAGACCCATTATGCTCTCGCCCCTCCAGAACAGGGCGGTAACTATTTCGACTATCTGACGCAACTGGCTGCACTCAAGGTGATAGTGGAAACAGTAGCGGCGGGCTGCTATCTACCGGAAGAAGGATTCAGGTTTCCACCCCGTCCCGAACTGAAAGGAACAATAAATTACATTGCTCAAATCGTCCAGCAGCTTCAGAACACCAGAACTATTAACTCGGTGACCGTCCGTCTGCCCCATTTGGGGCTCCTAACCAAATTTCGGCAGTTACGGAAAACCTTACACCAAAACCATTGAGTATTGTGCTCATTTGTAAATAAATTCCCCGATTTTCTGGAAATTTTGCCCTCCAGCCTGATTCTCAAGTGAATTAGGGTCAGTGATGACTGAATTAGAGTCAAAAAAGTGCAAATAGGGTCAACGATGACCGATTTTCATGTAAATTTTTCCTCAAAGGGTCAACGATGACCCTCGGAGGGACATCGTTGACTGATTTAGATAGAATTCAGTGCAAATTCGTATCATTTTGAGCGATTTTCAGTCATGGATGACCGATGGCGGACAATTTTGTCCAACCAGGGACAATGATGAGTGATTTTCAGTCGCTGGTGACCAACCAGGGACAATGATGAGTGATTTTCAGTCGCTGGTGACCGATGGCGGAGAATTTTGTCCAACCAGGGACAATGATCAGTGATTTTTACTCGTTCAGGACCGCACATGACAACGCTATTTCCTTACTCTTGGAAGCGACCCCGCCAACAGCGCTACGCTCCGTGGGATTATAACCGGAAAGAAACTCTTGCAATTTGGTGTTCTGCGAAACAGTAGAATAAAATAACGCGACAAGGATGTCGCGTCTACACTGCCCGTTTCAAAATCTTTAAAAAAGAATAATAAATATCTTGCAAATCAAATGTTTTTCCGTTAAAATTCAACTATGATTAGATTAACAATAAAAATGAAAGCGAAGCCAATTAAAAATACAATAAGACTTTCCGGTACAATCAATGAACCGGAAATAGAGAGGAGCACATGAGATATTTTAAGAGTATAAAAACCAGGACTATTTTTGTGATATGCAGTTTTACCGTTTTGTTTTTGGCTATATTTATTGCCACTACCATGATTTCCAAGAATGCCGAGGACGATGCGCTAACCATTGATCTCGCTGGACGGCAACGAATGCTAATCCAAAAAATCGCCAAGGAGTGCCTTGTGGCTATTTCCCCCCAATCGGGCCAGCTTCAAAAAGAAGAACGGGACCGCTCCATCGCCCTCTTCCAGACCACTCTGTACGCATTATTATACGGGGGCAAAACCTTCACTGATCTGACCATGACCCGTCCAGTTATCCTATCACCCTGCCCCGAGGAGATCAGAGACCTGTACCTCCAAGTCAATGACCTGTGGGGCCCATTCAAAACAACGTTATATAAGGTACTCGGCACAAAAGGCGCTAACCCGGCAGAAATCGACCAGATTATTGCCTCCAGTTCAACCTTTACTACTATCTTGAGCAAAGCAGTCGCCCTCATGGACACCCATTCCCAAGCAGGTATGAAAACTCTCCGCCTGATCCTTATTATCGGTTTTGCTATTGGGTTGTTGTTGGGATTATTTTTTCTGAAAATCATTTACAAACAACTGCTCAACCCTGTGACTACTATGAATTCCGTATTCGAGCAAGTAGCTGAAGGTCACCTGAATGTCATTGTACCCGATACCAATGATGATGAGATCGGTCATTTGGGGGAGAATTTTAATAATATTGTCAGACATTTTTCCCAACTGATTCGTAAGGTTTCCATTGCTTCCGAGGAAGTGGGTGGTGCCATCGGGGAGATTACCGAGGGCAGTGCAAACCTCGCTTCCCGGACCAACGAGGAAGCAGCTTCCATTACCCAGACCTCGGCCACCCTGGAAGAACTGACCGCGATTGTTAAACAGAACCGGCAGAATTCCGAGGAGACAGGCACGGCACTGGTAGAGTTCAACGGCGAGATTCTGGCTAAAAGCGCCTTAATGTCCGATGTGACGGATACAATGAAAGAGATTCACGAGTCTGGGAAACGAATTGACGAGATTGTCCGAGTGATTAATGATATCAGTTTCCAGACCAATTTATTGGCGCTCAATGCGGCTGTTGAAGCGGCTCGTGCTGGAGAAGCGGGGCGAGGGTTTGCCGTGGTCGCGGCTGAAGTACGCAACCTGGCGCAAAAAACAGCGGAATCCTCTAAAAATATCCAGGAAATTGTCAGTCAAAACGTGGAATCAACTGAACGGGGCATGGATTTGGTGAGCCGTACCACGGAATTCTTCTCCTCGATTGTCCAGGTGATGCAAGATATCCTGGGCAAAATAGGACAGATCACGGACGGTTCCAAAGAACAAGCCACTGGCGTGGAACAAATCAACGAGGCAGTCAGGCAATTGGAACAAGTGATTAATCAAAACGCGCAATTGGTGGTCCACCTCTCGGAAACAACCAAGAACATGAAAGTTCATTCAGTAGAACTGATGGAATTGGTGGCGCAATTCAACACGGAAAAAATGGCAGCCAACCCAACCGCCCCGCAAAACAAACCGTCCCGCGTGTCATCAACCAAATCGGCTGTGCCGTCCTACAAAAGTAAATCCACCAAAACCTCGCCCTCCCAGAAAGCCGTGTCAAAATCGAATACCAAAACAAGCCATTCCTCTACCCCCAAAACCACCACGAAACCAGCGGATACAGAAACAAAAAATACATCTAAACCCTCTGCCCAGACCAATACCGAAGATGATTTTTTTAGTAGTGATGAAAGTGATTTCCAAGAATTCTAAACGCGTGGCATTACGCCGTTAACCGTATATAGTCACTGTAACCTTAAAAAAAAAGGCGGGCCAGTCAGCCCGCCTTTTTTTATTTAAACGCCATTGAAGCTTGCGCCGCAGGCGCATTATTATTTTATTTCATGCTTTCTTTGCTTTTAAATTCGCGATGCATGGCAAATTCCGAGAGATCGGCGGCCCATAAACCAGTAGTGATAAAATGCGCCAGATTCTTGCCAATAGCCGGACCAAACATAAACCCATGCCCACACATGCCCGAAGCAATATAAAACCCTTTGATATCACTTTCATCTACAATCGGGTTCCCATCCGGTGTCATCGTGTAATTGCCGGACCAGTTCCGCAGTATGGCCGCTTTATCAAGTGCTGGCACCAACCGTTTCATACGTCTGCCAATCTGGGGTAAAAATTCAAAGGTCACATCTTCATGAATCCCAGGCACGGTGGGAACAGGGGAATAACAGGCAATGACCTGCCCGCTGATCAATTGATGAAAATAACACCCATCCGCACGATAATCCACGATCATCGGCTCAAAGAATTTGGGTATCCGCTCGGTAATAACCGCTTCATGACGTTCGGGATACAGCGGCAGGTCCAGGCCAATCGTCTGGCCCAGTGCAGCAGACCATGGACCCGCGCTTAAGACCACTTTTTCCGCTTCCAGTTCCGTGCCATCTGTTAGTTTGACCTGGAAATGTGTCTCTTTTTTTATATGGACCACCGGGTTGGCAATATAAAATTGGCCGCCATTCCCCACGATATTTTTCATGTAGCCATGCAGCACGGGAAAGGGAAAGGCTTGGGCATCATCGGGGCAATACGCCCCGGCCAGTAGTCCGTCCGTGTTTACACAGGGTGCCACCTCTTTGACCTCTTGTGGGGTGAGTAGTGAGACATTCACGTTCTCCTTTTTCTGTACCGCGATATTGGCTTTGAACACCTCCACCATCTTGGGTTCATGGGCTAAAAAGAGATATCCGCCACGATGGAACTCCACTGAACGTCCGAATTCTTCTTCCATCCGTTCAAATAACCGCAGACTCTCTTGCATCAGGCGAATGGAGGCCGGCGTGGAAAACTGTTGACGAATCCCACCAATACAACGTCCGGTAGAACCGGAGCCCAGGTGTTTCCGCTCTATGACTGCCAGTTTAATATGGGTTTGACTGAGGTAGTTGGCAGTTGCCATGCCAATAATACCACCGCCAATAACGATCACATCATAGGTATTACTCATTTTATTACTCCTGGAACCGGAAAAATATAAAATCCACTTTGTACCGACCCCGGTGCCTGTGATCGATACCCTGGGAAAAATGAAAGAAATGCTATATACCTCATTTTTTAACATATTTCGCACTAAAAATCAAGAACCTCTTTGACTTTTGGAAAATAATTATTGAAACGAATTGACAAAAAGTGACTTTGGGTGTATTTATAATCATGATTTACAAAAAAAAGAGTGGCCCACGAATTGGACGCGCCAATCGTTTTGATTCGTCCAGAATTTAATAACCCGCTGTAAGGAGTAATATGAATACCACGCTTGAGACCCACGATATCCCGCTTTTAAAGGATCATCACAATCATCTTTCTTTATATGCATTATTGCTGGATTGCCCCAATCTCCAGCATGAACAATCCAAAGCGAACGCATTGGCACTGTTATTATCACTTGACCCGGCGCGTGTATCCGTGGTATTGGGTTGGCACAGCGGGTATTATGATTTTACCCCCGCAGACCTAACGCTCCTGCCGCCAGTTATCGTGGTGAACATCTCGTTGCATCGTTTCTTGATCAGTCCGGCAGCAGAAACACAATTGCGGGACAAGTACCCGGAAATTATTGCCCATTATCAAGACTCGGACTGGTTTGAAGCGCACATGCCGCAGATGTTGATTTTTCTTTCCAGCCAGGTAGAACCGACTCTGGAACGATACACGGCTTTTTTTGATTTTATGGTGCAACAGGGCGTGTATTATGTTGAAGAGATGCAATTACCCGGGGACAATGCTTACCAGATTTTGCAGTCTTCCCCTTTTTCCAGTCGCACTGGTTTTTGGACCACCCCGGAAATTTATAGCCAGCTCAACTGGGACACGCGGCGCGGTTTATTCGGTATTAAGTTATTTACCGATGGGGCTTTAGGCGCACGAACCGCTGCTTTGAAGTTACCTTATACCAATGGTACACAGGGCGGGTTACTCTATACCGACGCCGCATTGTATAAGAGCATGCGTGATGTGTCCGTATCCGAAAAGGGTCTGGCAGTTCATGCTATTGGCGACTTGGCTACAGAACAGGTAGTGCGAGTAGTCAGGCAATTAAAAACCGATGGTTATACCTTCCCCTTGGTGCGTATGGAACATTGCCAGTTTATCGAGGAAAAAACAGCCCGTGAAGCCAGGGACCTGAATCTCACCCTTTCCATGCAACCCAACTTTAACAGCGACTCCGCTATTTACAGTGATCGGTTGCCCGCTGTTTACCTGGAAAACAACAATCCTTTCCGCATGTTGATCGACCATATTGGCTTCACTGCCGGGTTAGATTTGATCTTGGGGTCCGATGGTATGCCTCATGGTGCTCAAGCTGCGTTACAGAACTCCCTGTTTCCCCCTTTTCCTGGGCAACAGTTGACCCTCTCCGAATTCTGTGCCGCGTATGGTATGCAAGATAATCGCTTCGGGTCCATCCGTGTTGAAGTAGATCAACAAGAAAAAACTATAAAATTATTGTAACTGTTGAGCCTATCCTGGATTCACTGCCAAGTTAATGGGAAGAATGGGAATTATGGGAATTATGGGATAAAAGAAAATTCCCATTCCTCCCATAATTCCCATAATTCCCACTTGATTTTATAGTGCTCTCAAAGAACTGGCGGTGAATTACCACGGAAAAAATACAAAAACTCCTCGCTTAATCAAGATCATCCAAATTACCGGGTAATAGTCACTGCCAGTTGCTTTTTATACCACAAACTCTTCCGATACACCAGGAATTCCAGCACATATTCCCCGACAAACCCAGGTCCAGGCTGCCAATAAAATAGTCCTCGCGACTCATCCAAAAAGGCACCGATCGGCAAAGATAAACATCGCACCTGCCCCTTTTCGTTTTCGCCAGCCGCCCAAAAACGAACCTCTAATCGCTGGGTTTCCTTGATGGCTAAACAGGCGATTCCCTGTTTATCAGGAAACAGGAACAACCACGGCTCTTTTTCCCCGTACCCGCGTTTGATTCGCAAGGGGGCAGGGTCAAACATTGCCGGTGTTGCAGTAATAGGAAAGTCACGGGATTGAATGGAGGCACGGTCACTACTGCTATTGGTGATAGTGAAATAACGGCTACCAATACCATCCGTGTTCCCCGCACTATCGGTGGCGGTCCACTGGATAGTATGCACGCCATTGGCATAGGCGGTAGTGTTCAAAGAAAAATAACCGACAGCTCCATTGCTGTTGGCATACGAAGGAAAGAGCGTGGCTATATCCTCGCGATACAAATTGTAAGCGGGATGCCCGAGATTCAACCCATCCACCCAGACATTGATAGTGGAACCATTGGTAGCCATTTTATTGGGTTGCGGGGTCAAGACCCAGCCCCAGTTCACAAAAACGCCACCAGAAGCCAGACCGCCCTGGGAAGGCGTATCAATAGCACCAAAAGGCTTGACTGCATGAATATTATCGCCTAAAATAGTGTGACTACCCAGCCTAGTCTCATTGCCTTCCACGTCGCGGGCAATCACGGAAAGCACAAAAGTACCATTCCCGCCATTGGGTAAAAAGTGCGTTAATAACATATACCCCCACCCGGCCTTATAATTGGCCGGATAAGTAGGATAGGAAATCGCCACATCGGGCCGTGCGCCTTCGACCAGCATAGCATCACCAATATACACGGCAGAACTACCCTCACCGCGATACAGTTTAACACTTTCCACCCCGATATCATCCAAGACCCACCCGGTAACGGCGATACTGCTGCTGACAGAAGCCCCTTCCACGGGCCCGGCAAAATTTCCGAAAGGCGCGGCAGAAGCACCGGAACTCCACACATTCAATACGACAGGAAGAGCCACAGGAGAATTCATAGCATGGCTGGAAGCAATAAAAATGGTGCCATTATACTGCCCGGCAGATAATCCGGTTGGATTCACGGTCACACTCACAGTACCAGCGCCTGTGCCAGAAGCCACGGAACAAGAAAGCCAACCCACTGCCTCGGAAACAGTCCAATTCATGGTGCCGCTTCCGCTGTTGCGAATACTAAAGCTCTGCGCCGGTGTGACCGTGCCTGAAGAAAGTGCGCCAAATACCAATTGCGTGCGGTTCAAAGAAATCTCGGCGGTTCCACCACCACCCGTTGATTTTACTTTCCACACGTGAACGATGGGCTTATCATTATCCACATAGGGTTCAAAGACATACAATAAGCCGTTGGTCTGGTCAAAAGTGGCAGCACCCAGATGGAACCACTGCTGGGTAGAAGTAATATGGTACAGATAGGAGTCCACATTCAGGGTCGCATAGGGTTGTGGTTCCCAGGGTTGTTTCGTGCCTGCCGCGACTGCCGCGAGGTCTTCTGGATCGTAAAAGATAATTTGTCCTTCGAAAGCAGTAGACCACCAACCCCGTTGCAAAGCACAGTCCAGACAGGGCCCGTTTTTGTCGCCATACCAGCAATCCCCCACCCCCTTGGTGCCCACGAAAATAACGGCGGCTTTATTGCCTGCCGTGAGCCACGAGGCTCCGTACCACTCGTCCGAATGCTGGTAATTGGTCATAGTATGCACAGGTTCCCCATAATCCTCGGTGGAAGTGTATCTTAATAGCGTGACATAATCCAATGCCGTGCCATTGGCTGGCGGATTGCCCTGGTTCCACGGGCCGATAGCAAAAAGTGCCGGTCCTTGCCCAGACCAGCCACCGCTTCGGAAGCGACCCGTAGCCAGTAACTTGCCCGGTGTGTGTCCGGCAGCCCATGCACTGGGAATAGGGAACATATAATCGGTGGTATTGTACACGCTATGCGGCACATCCAGATACCAGCGCCCCTGGGCTTGCGGATTGGTAAGAGTGAGTTCAAACCACCCGTGCGTTAAATAATCCCCTTCCGCCTGCAAATGCATGCCGCGGGTATAATAAATCTTCCCGCTTGTTTGCGTGCCCTGCTTGGGTAAGTAGGCAAAACCAGCCCGGGGCATCTCCTGATTACCCACATGCAGGATGTCCTGGAAATTCTGCAATGTGGTCGCGGTGTTTAACTGGTTCAGATTCTTGGATGTGGAAATTACCGGAACGGGAATAGAAATCTCCGATACTTGGTACTGCCAATCATGCCCGGCCCCAAAAAGAGAACCGGGATAACCATCGGCTGCCCCATGCGCATCCCCACCGGGATAATAAGCCAGTGCAAAACCTCCCCACGCCCAACTCTTAACCTCGGAACCCGATACACCATCAGGCAAACGAAAAGCGCCCATATACGTTAAATCCGAAGGTTGAAGCCGATTATCTGAACCAGCAGACAGAACTGCCTGACCGGTTAAGAAACCGGTCAGGCCCAATACGATCATGATCACGAGAAAAAAACATAGTTTCATGCTATTCCTCTATTGCAAGCCTTTTAAAAAGGCTTGGCCACAATTTTTTTAGTTAATACTGTTTAGGTAGAATTCGCACCGTGAGCGTCTTTTTCACCCACTCCTTGGGACCAGCATAGTTAAACTCCATGGGGAATTCACCCAGGTAACCCACGCCGGGTTGCCAGTAAAAAACACCCTGGACCGCATCAAGGCTGGAACCAGCGGGTAAAGCCATTGCCGTGGACAAGCGGACCATGGACGGGGTTATTTTTTCCCGTAGCGGCGCCAGCAACATGGGCGTGTCAAAGAAACGAATCTCTAAACGATCCAACTCTTCTATTTCAAGAATAATCTGACCGTTTTCATCCGGGTAAACCTGCTTTAATTCCGCGGTTTCATCATAACCCGTCCTGATCCACAGGGGCCCGTTATAATCTCCGGGTAATGTAGAAGATAGTTCCATAGCCGAGGCTTGGGCCATATCGCTACCCGTATTTTGCACCGTAAAATAACGACTGCCAATACCATCGTTGTTCCCCGCGTTGTCTGTGGCAACCCATTGGATAGTATGCACGCCATTGCTAAACGCCTTGGTGTTCAGGTAATAATAACCCACCGCACCATTGCTATTGGCATAAGAGGGAAACAGGGTGGCAATATCGGAACGGTATTGATTGTACGTGGGATGTCCGAGCGTCACACCGTCGACCATGACGTTGATAGTGGAACCATTGGTGGCAATTTTATTGGGTTGCGGGGTGAGCACCCAGCCAAAGTTTACAAACGAACTACCCGACGCCGTGCCACCCTGCGCAGGCGTATCAATCGCACCAAACGGCTTCACTGCATGGGCATTGTCGATATTAATGGTAGTGGACCCCAGGCTCACTTGATGGCCCTCTTTATCCGTAGCCACAGCATAAAAAGTATAGCTGCCATTGCCCCCGTTGGGTAAGAAATAGGTAAGCATCATATATCCCCAACCCGCCCGGTAATTCTTGGGGTAACCGGGATAAGCAGTGGCCACATCAGGACGAGAACCTTCCACAAACACGGCATCACCCACATAATCATTACCATTGTAAATCTTGACACTGGCCACCTCGGTATCATCCAATACCCAACCCGTGACAGCAATACTACTCTTAACCGTGGTGCCACTGACAGGCGTGGCAAATTCCCCGAAAGGTTCGCTACCCGAATTATACACTTTTAAGGTCACGGCCAGGGTGCGGGGGGAGTTAGTGGCATTGGCCGAGGAAACGGTAACTGTCCCAGTATATGTCCCGGCAGATAACCCGGATTTGTTGGCAGTCACACTAACAGTCCCGGTATTGCTGCCGGAAGAGGGCGAGACACTGAGCCACGTGGCATTGTCCGAAACGCTCCAATTCATAACACCGGAACCGGTATTACTGACCAGAAAACTCTGCGGCCCGGTGATCGCATTGCCCACGGCACCGTAATACAAGGCGCTACGGCTCAATTTAATCGTGCCCGTGCCCGTGCCACCACCCACGGTCAATGTGATCGCAACCGTTTGCGGTGAATTACTGGCATTGGTATCACTGACACTCACGGTTCCTTTATACGTGCCTGCCGCCAAACCGGTTTTGCTGACAGTCACGGTGACTGTCCCGGAATTCTGACCGGAAGTAGGAGTCACACTCAGCCAGGACGCATTGTCGGAAACAGACCAATTCAGAGTACCGGTTCCGCTGTTGCTGACAGTAAAGGTATCGCTACCACTGTCACCGAAACCAATGGCCGTTTTACTCAGGGATATAGTAGGGGCGGAGGCTGTGCTATGATCAATGACAATCGGCCACTGGGCATAATACTGGTTGGTGTTCAAACCATCCGAAACCACCGCGTAAATATAATAGGTTCCCGCCGGTTTGCCAGCCGTGTTCCAGACATAATGGCCCGCAGCGGGATCGAGCCCGGAAGCGATCAGTGTACCGTTAAATCCGCTTTTATCTGTATCGGTATACAGTGACAGGCCGCTGGTTACCATGGGCATATCGGGGCCCTCGGCTAAACTTGTTCTCGTATCAGCCGTTTCGCCATCTTTGTAGTTCCATTGGATCGTATAGGAGTCATTGGCCCGTTCATAAGCCGCCAGCTTGACACTTTGAATATAAAAATTAGTGGCTGCGGCAAATTCATGGGGATCGATGCGGAACCCTTCCACCGTGCTGCTCCAGCCGCTGCGGGATGGGCTGCCTGAACCAACTTCTATAGGCAGGGTTTTCATGTCGGCGATGATCGTGCTGATCACGTATTTTGCACCGCTCTTATGACGCACGATTACATCTTCGCTGACATTTTCCAGATCCCCTTCGCCCACCCGTTTCCAGATCACCCTGGCCACAGAGCCCAGATTGAGGTCCCAGTTGCCCGGTAGCGACATTTTTAAGACCAGGATACGGTACTTGTTCGCGTCGATGGGGTTGGCTTGACCCCGTCCATCGCCCCACCAGAGCAACGGGTACAGTACCGGGTCGCCCACGCCTGACGCTTTTACGCTGGTTCCTTTTAATACCGAGACATTACCCAGGCTCGTGCCTTTTTGGTCTTCTGCCGCGATACTGTTGATAGCCAGACCGTTCACATTAACATTGTAATCTAAATCGGAAACAGCATTCATATCCCAGGCATTGCCCAGTTTGGCAGTGGCATAATCTTCGCCGCCTTCCTTGCCGGGGGAGGTGAACTCCACCGTGGGAATACCATTCACATTGTAATACCCCGGCGCGTAACTGATAGCCCCACCACTGGTATTTTTTACGCCCACATAATATGCTCCCGGAGCCAATGCCCCGACGTATAAATTATACGAGGAACCGGATTTATTGGAAGCCACTTTGCCCAGGGTGCCATTGCCCTCGTTCTTATCTGTATCCAGGTAAATGTCCACGCTCCCCGAGTTCCCCGACCATTGGATAGTGCGGTACAGCGAATTATTATCCTCCACCAGTCGAATCCAATCAATATTGATATCTACTGCAACCGGGGCCGGATCGAAGCGCAAGGAATCAATATTGCCGCTCCAACTGTAGCCGTTGGCTTTCCCTGGCACCTTCGTATAACCCAGGTTGGGAAGATTCACAATGTATACCCGCCATTCATTGTACACGCTGAAAATACCCGAGTAACTCTGATCTTTATAGATGGTATTGCGACTCCAATAAAACAGCGCATCGTGGGCTTTGCTTAATTTCATACGGATAGCAAAAATCTTGTATTTATCGGCGTTTATTTTATAATTGGTACCGATTTTGCCTAAAAAACAAGTGCCGGTAACGCCAGTATCCAAAATAGAAATATTGGGATCGGAACTGCTGCTGTTGGCGGAAAATATCCCGTTGCTAAACGCGATGTTGGATAGATTGGACCTGGACCCGCTGGTCACATCCCAGATGAACCAGCCTAAATCAGTGCGTTCATTCATATCCCAGGGGTCTTGGAACGCTGCCGAGGCATAATCTTCTGCTGCCGCCACAGTCTCGCCCGAAGACGGCGTTGACACAGTGATAGCAGCAAAATTATTTATTGAAAAACCCAGTATCAGTATAAACATTATTAACACGATTAATTTTTTAATCATTATTGATTCCTCCATTGAAGTGACATGAATGTAATATATAACATTCCCACTTATTTTTCAACCTGAAAGAAAATATTTTAAGAAAAGGGGCGGCTTACTTTAAATTCACCGCCAAATTCTTGAGAGTACCATAAAATCAAGTGGGAATTATGGGAAGTATGGGAGGTATGGGAAGTATGGGATTTTTTTTGTTTATCCCATCATTCTCATCATTCCCAGAATTCCCATAATTCCCATTCGTCCCATTAAGTTGGCGGTGAATCCAAGTTACTCTCGATTCACACCAAATTCTTGAAAAAATAAAACATTTTTTGGAAGTCCAGTAAGTCCAGAGTGTCCAGTAAGTCCACATAGTCCAGTCTTTCTTGAAATGTTATGGTGAATCCCGGTTGTTCATGGTAGTTGAAATTTATTTTATTTTGCATTATCATTCAAGTATGAAAAAACAGAAACAATCAACCGCAAGGAAATTATTTGAATAGGACAATAAATAGGCCAGTATTTATATACGAGGTAAACGGGATTTAAATGAAATCAATACGAGTTGTGTTACCGTTGCTGTGTTTCGCTCTGGTTATTGCAGGTGATAGCGCCAAAGCGCCCTCACCATGGAGAGTAGTGGATAGTGGTTTGAGTATCGGCGAATTTCTGCCCGCTCTGCCCGGTTACACTGGCACCACCAAGATTATTATTGTAAAAATCGATCCGCATAAATACCAATTAAAACTCCTCACCGCAGCGGAATATAAACATGAAAGCCTGCGGGCCCCAGAGTGGTGCGAAAAATACGGGTTGGTCGCGGCTATCAACGCCGGGATGTTTTTACCCGATTATAAAACCAATGTGGGTTATATGAAAAACTTTCAATCTGTCAACAACCCCCGCATTCACCGCACTTATCTATCCGTGGCCGCTTTTAACCCGCGCAAACAATCCAAACCCCCCTTCAAAATATACGATGCGGACGTGACCAAGGTAGAAGATATCCAAAAAGCCTATCACAGCGTAGTACAAAACCTCCGCCTCATCCAACGCCCAGGCAAAAACAAATGGTCCCAACAAACTAAAAAATGGAGCGAGGCCGCTTTGGGACAAGACAAAGATGGTAATATTCTTTTTATTTTCTCCCGTGCCCCTTTTACCATGTACGACTTTAATGAGATACTGCTGGCGCTACCGATCAAACTGGTTTGTGCCCAACACCTGGAAGGAGGACCAGAAGCCTCGTTATTCCTCTCTCACAAGAACACAAAACTGGAACTGGTAGGCAGTTTTGAATCGGCGTTTAATGAAACCTATACCCACACCACATTCCTGCCCATCCCCAACGTCCTGGGTATTGTCAAAAAGAAATAAGCCAGTCTAATATACTATTGGTTCCGTGGGATACTGGTAATTGGCCCATTCGGTGAAGTAATAATAACTGCGAATGACGTGTTTGTTGATGACCGGATTCAAGTTTTTATTGGCCAATGCCACAAAGGGAGGGCATTTCACGAAAAAAGCCGCCATTGTCGCCAATGGAACCTTCCTGGATTTAACACGATGCGATAAAAGATTGGGAATCTCGACCCCCAGCTTTAAATAACCCTTAAAATAACACGCCATGTTTGCGAACGATTTGTGCCGGAGACATGAAAGGATGTTCTTGATATCCTGCTTCAGGTACTTTGTGAAGAACAGCGTGCGTATTTTTCCTTTTAAATGTTTCAACACGAAGCGCATCCGGTTCTTCACCACCAGCGTTAATTTCATACCCGAAGGATAAGAACCGCCAAAGGCATGATAAACCAATGCTTTGGGCGCGGCCAACAAGGTATATCCCTTGACATGCACGCGAAAACTCCAATCCACATCCTCGTAAAAACTCTTGAACACCTGATCCAATCCACCAATCACCCGCCACGCTGCCTTGGTCACCATCAAAGCGCCAAAACACGCGGAACCCACATACTGCAAAGTCTGGAACTGCCCGATATCCACCACGCCGAAATAATTGTCCGAACCCCAGTTCTTCTCGGTAATAAAATTCCCAATGCCATTGATAAAATGCGGCAAGCGACTGAACCGCATCTGTGGCACAACTGCGGCCACATGCGCTTTATCTGTTTCAGCAAAATAGCGCAGGTACAATCTCTCGATAAAATCCTCGGCCAGAACAATATCCTGGTTCAAAATGATAACCAGTTCCCCTGAAGCTGCTTCCACACCGATATTCACTGCTTTGGCATAATGATAATTACGTGTATTACGAATGATCGTGACCACCGGGTAATCCTGTGCTATTTGTTCAATCGACCCATCCGAAGAGGCATTATCCACCAGGATAATCTCTAATGCTGGCATGGTTTGGCGGGCCAGGGATTCCAGGTTGGCAGCCAAAAACGCGGCACCATTAAAAGTGATAATCACCACGCTGATGCCCGGTGCTGTAGAAAGTTCTACGCCGTGGCTTTGCAAGGTATCGCATCCCTGGGAACACCCCTGACACTGCTGCACCGACAGATTTTCCACAATACCCGCACTTACAAAAAGCCGCAAATAAAAACCGATCAATTTGGGCGATAGATAATAGCTATTATCACTAAACGTTGCCGCTAATTGCGCAGCCGTGGCGGGAAGAGATTCAATAATTCGTTTGCCATTTAAATCCGTTTCCACCCGGTCACCAGAAACAGTGTGCTGCAAAAAATAACAGTCCACCCCTGTTTCATCTGCCGCGTTTTGGGTCGTTGGGGTTTCCACCCAGGAATAGGTATTGGTAAAACGATACTCGCCGGGTTCATTTGTGATGGTTGGTGATAACATGCTGGATAAATTCCTCCCATGCGTCCAGAATACGTTGCGGATGATATACAGTTAGGGCTTTTTGCCGCGCGTTCTCTGAAAACTTTTTTCTCATTTCCTCATCCGACAACAACTCGATGAGCGCACCAGCCACCTCGGTGAGGCATTTGGGTTCCACTAGAATTCCCGTTTGGGTTTCTTCCACGATATAGCGGGACACGTTGTTTTTGCTGGCCACCACGGGCAAGCCACAATTTAACGCTTCCACCAGCACGATTCCAAAAGACTCCATCTCGGAAAGCGAGATAAAAATATCAGCCATGCGAAAAATATCTTCCTTCTCTTGGGCTGGAAAATTATCAATAAAATAAACCTTCCCTGTGCCTTTGGCTGTCAATTCTGCCGCCAGTTTTTTCAGCATCTTGGTATGGTCCGTGATGCCGCCAGCAATCACCAGGGCAGTGTCCGGGAAAACTTGCCAGACATGGGGCATAGCTTCTAATACCTGGCTCACTCGCTTATGAACCCCATGTTGACCCAGATAGAGCACGATGTTTTTTTCCTGGATACCGTAACGCTCGCGTAGTTCCTGTTTATCTCTGGGGGGTAAGTGCAATTGTGATTCTTGGAGGGGTAATGGTGGCAGGATCACAAACCGGTGATTGGGAATCCCCGCCTCGCGGGCCAGATAATCCCGCTCTAAAGGACTCTGTGTGAACACGCAAGCAGCGGCCCGCATCATCTTAAAGAAAATAGGATTGTAAAAAGAACAGGGATCATAAATATGATAACTGGGAATAATAACCAACGGTTTTTTCATCCGTTGCGCCGCCTTGTAGGCATAGTATGTGTTCATTGTGGGCAATGGCGCCGCAATAATCACAT
The DNA here is from genome assembly GCA_964502145.1 of uncultured Clostridia bacterium. GTDB lineage: Bacteria > Acidobacteriota > Aminicenantia > UBA2199 > UBA2199 > CAZCVI01. The sequence goes on along the minus strand of CAZCVI010000009.1, from coordinate 27,062 downwards.
CCACCTCGGAGGCTAAAATATGAGCGATAAAAGACCAATTCCGCGGGCCAAAATTCAGGAAACGAATCCAATCATTAAAGGGGTATTTAATGCGACAAGCCACGCTGGTCAGTTTTCTTAATACCCATCTCCCAAAAGTGCGAAACCCTAACCGCCTTACCCGCACGCCATCGACCACGGCTTCTGGTTCAGCGATACGCCGCTTATCCCCCAGAAAAAAAGCCTCGGTAGAATAGGCATTGGTGGTCAGCACGCTGACTTCATATCCACGCTTCACCAATTCGGCTGACACGTTCTTGATATGCAATTCCACCCCGCCAATGGCAGGGTAAAACAGATGTGTCACAAATAAAAGCTTTATATTACGACCATTACTACTCATTGATTATCTACTACATTAAGAATTTTAAAAAAATAGCGGGATGATAGTTGTGTAATTCTTGTATAATTCTTGTATAATATTTTATTATATCATAAATCTTATAAAACTCAATCTATTTTGAATACCCTGGATTCACCGCCAAGGTTCTGAAAAAAACTGGACTATCTGGACTATCTGGACATTCTGGACTAACTGGACTTCACAAAACCTTTAATTTTTCAAGCTTGTCCAGTAACCTGGATTCACCGCCAAGTTTCTGAAATCGTTGTGGACGATATGGACTTAATGGACGATATGGACAAAAAAATGCTTTTATTTTTGCTCCACATCGTCCATATCGTCCACTCTGTCCATGTCGTCCATGTTTTTTCAAGAATCTGGCGGTGAATCCAGAGTAAGTCCAGTTAGTCCAGTTAGTCCAGTTAGTCCAGCAAGTCCAGCAAGTCCAGATTGTCCACATGATTCCCAGAAACGTCCCTTTTAGTCTTATTTTATAGGTTCAAAAGAGCCAATCGCATAGAGATGATAATGGAGTTTCCTACCGGAAATATTAAAGAACTGGGCAAACTCACCCACTTCCACATGGGGAAAAAAATTCTTAAGAAAGCGTTCTAACATCGGTTTGGTAAAAAAGTTCAGGTGAGTCACCTCGAAAAAATGGTGCATGATCACATTATATTCCACGCATACTTCAAGGGGCGCTAAATTGGGCACAGAAAGGATCAAATTTTTCCGGGCGACCCGTACCACTTCTGCCAATGCCGCATAGGGATCTTGGATATGCTCTAAAACTTCCATCATGACGACTGTATCAAAACTTTTATCGGGAAAATCCATCTGTTCGGCCCGCATGGGGTAGGCTTCAATATGTTTTTGCGCTTCTTGGGCATACTCTTCGTTGATTTCAATGCCCACGCATTGGAAGCCGCGTTTCACCAATTCCGAGCAATTGATACCATGACCACAACCCACGTCTAAAATGCGTGGACCGGCATGTTTGACCACGATATTCAACATCTTATCGGAGACATGGGTATGGGGCGGACCCGAGGTATACAAGTCATCCCGGTGCAACATGCATACCTTTCTGTCCTCATGATATTTAAAAAAATCCGCGTAGATTCGTTTCATACCACCCGGTAAGGTAGGCCGTAGAATCGCCCGTATCTGCCTTAATAATTGTGATGCACCGCGCATTTGTTTTCCCTCCCACGTTTTCTAAGAAGATGATTCAGAAGATGATTCAGAAATAGATGGCACAGGAATTATTTTGAAAGTTCCCATTTTTTCGCCGTCTGTGACCGTGCCAAATAAGTGGCGACGTGCCAATGTTTCGCGCAAGGCTTGCTTGGCCCGCTCAAAGGATTGCGATTTGGCATTCACTACCGCTGCGGCTGAACCGGGAATCATGCGCCAATGATACAGCACCTTGGGGATATGGTAAATCTTATCGGTTAATTCAGTTACACGTAACAATAAATCATAATCCTGACTGCCTTCAAAACCACGACGAAACCCACCTATCTGCACCATCAAATCACGGCGACAGACAACCAGATGACATAAATAATTATAGGTGAGAAACAATTGGGGGTCCCAGTCGCTCTTAATCACCGGTCTGAGACGTTTGCCTGACATGGTTAACTTATCCTCATCACTGTAAATAATACCCGCATCAGGGTGCTGGTTCAGCAGTTTTACCACCTCGAAAAGACTGTCTTGGCTCAGTTCATCATCATGATCCAATAAGGCCACATACTCTCCCTCGGCCAGTGAAAGGGCTTCATTGGAAGAACCAGACATGCCCAGATTGGTTTCCAAATAAGAGACTTTGATCCGTGTATCCTGGGACTGGAACTTTCTTAATACGTGGCGGACCTCCTCGTTGGGGGAGGCATCGTCTGTGATACACAGTTCCCAGTTCTCATAAATCTGTTCCAACACCGAGCCAATCGCCCGTTCCAGCCAGCATCGCTTGATATTATACACTGGCAACACAATACTGATTTTGGGCTGCCAGGGAAAGCCTGCTATTTCAGTTTTTTTCGCGTTTATATCAGCGGGAGTGAAGGAAGTTGCTGCCACCCAATGCTGATACTGTTCATCCTCTTTGTTAAAATCAGCTATACCGTATCGCTTTGCCCGTAGCGAATTTCTGATTACTCGTAACCAATGAGGAATATGATTCATTATTTTTCGCCACATTGTTATTTTGTATTTTTCTTTTTCTGCTTTCTTTTTCTGCTTTCTTTTATCTTTTTATTTTATTATTTTAAATGTTCCCGGACGCAGGCCATTAACTACTGTGCCGGGGATACCACGACGCACCAAGGTATCGGTTAGCAATTGCCGTGATTTTTCCAGCGCTTCGGTCCGAAAATCCACCCGTGCCGCAGAGGAACCGGGAATAGCCCGCCAATGATACAAGACTTTGGGAATATGGAATATCTTATCGGTCAACTCCGTGATCCGCAAATAAAGATCATAATCCTGACTCCAATCATAGGTCTTATTAAACCCGCCTACCCGTTCCACCAGTGCGCGACGACACATGGTCAGATGGTTGATATAATTAAACGATAAAAAAAGCTCGGCGGACCAATCGGGCTTAAAAACCGGCTTGCGCAACATACCGGTCACACTCAATTTATCTTCATCGCTGTAAATCATATCTGCTTCAGGATGCAGGTTTAATAATTTTACCATCTCCCATAATGCCAACGGATGCAAGCGATCATCAGAATCCATAAAGGCCACGAATTCTCCCTTGGCCATAGCCAGGGCGCGATTAGTGGCGGCAGCAATACCACGGTTGCGATGGAAATGAAAGACACGCACACGGACATCTTGTTTCTGCATTCCCAGCAAGGTTTCCTTAACATGGGAAACCCCGGAACCATCATTCACCACACATAACTCCCAGTTGTCGTATACCTGGTCTAAGATAGAAACAAACGCCTCGTCCAACCATTGTTTCGCGGTATTATAAATGGGCATAACAATACTGATCAAGGGCCGATAGGAAAAAGCAGCCGCTTCTTCTCTTAACCGTGACAATCCCGTTGCATCCGGCGTCTGTTTCTGCAACCAGCGGCGGTACAACCCATCGCTCAGGGACAATAACGGGTGCTTTCGTTTTCCCGACACCACGTCGCACACCAACCGCGTCTTCAACACACTCAAACGGGTCACCCGTGCCAACGACTTAAAAAAAAGTTTCCCCGACCCGCGAATGAACCGGCACAGCCGCGTGCTACGCAAACCGTTCAACGCTTCCAACTGTGCTGCCTGGGTACGAATGAGCAGGTCTTTCTCCGCGAATAGGCGCCGTGTGCGCAACTCTTCCAGGTCCAACAATAAACGAAAACGACCAAGATCACTATCTGCTGGAAAAGAACTGCCCGCCTGATCGGTCTGGGCCAGAGTAGCAAAACGTGCCGTGATCTGTTGCAGTGTCTCTTTTAAAGAAGGGTCTTTGGCCACCACGAATATTTTCCGGTAACCCTCGCCACGGTGGTCGCTACCGTAATTGCTCATATTATAGAAGCGGTCTACCAGCGTATGCACATGTTGAGAATCGGGAATAGTCATCAGATAATGTTTCACCATCATCATCATGACCCAGTTTTCCAGGTTGCCGCTGGAGAGGCGCGTGTAGGAAAGGCCGTGTGTCTCCAACAGTGAGATGAGAGCCTGTTCATCCGGTAGACCATTGTCAATATGCTCTTTTAACTGTTCTTGTTCCGCATGCAACACTTTGAACACGTACTCCAACAGGATTTGTTCCGCCAATGCATTCTTTTCCGAAAAGAACGGTGCGCCCAGAATAACAAAGGAAGTAGCCACACGCACCAGATTATCTACAAACGCTTCCCGTAGGTGAGGCGGCACATGTTCGAACACATCCGAGGTCACCACGATATCAAAACTGTTATCTTTAAAAGGTAAACAAGTGCCATCGCCCTGCACATACCCCGGAATATCCGAGGCCATTAAATCCAGGGAAATAATTTCGTGTTGCGGCAGGAATTCCCGTAACAACAAATCGTTACGATCTTCCGCATCCAAACGAAACCCACCTACATCCAGGATACGTAATTTCGCTTTGCCCTGTTCAGTGGCGATACATTCCACGATTTCGCGGATATCCCGCGTGCGCTGGTACAGATCAAAGGGATAGTCCAGTAGTTTCTTATTTGTTTCCATTTTTGTGATCCCCCCCGTTCATGTTCATGTTCATCTTCATGCTCACGCGCCTCCAGCTTCCAGTTTCCAGCGGGCTGGAATCGTGATCAAGCCGAACCGTTCCCCGTTGCTATCCGATTCGATGACGTGGAATTTCCAGTGTTGCTCCCAGTGATCAAAGGCTTGGAGCAACGTGTGGTCGTAGACTGCCACCGTGAAAAAGTAGGTGCCTGGTAACAGTGGTAGAACATCCACTTCATATTGCACCACCCCTTTTCCTTCGATGGAATTTATGATAAAATCTTGTTTCTTCGTGTTCGGGCCCGTGATATGCACACCGATATCGTTATATATCGCGATGCCAAAGACAGGTTGCAGGACCCGTGAGCGGGCATAATAAGCGATACGCAAACAGAAGGCCTCACCTGTTTTGACATATTCCGTTTCTTCCCCCTCTTTATTTAAAAAGGTCACCCCCGTGATTTCCACTTCTTTGCTGCCCCAGCGGTTCTTGCCGTTTGAGATTGAGGCCAGTTCCAGGTCGCGGCTGACTGCTGGTTCTTCCCGTATTGCCAACTCGCTGTTGCCTATCAGCAGTTTGTGGTATTCCGAGATCACGTCTACTGGTTTGCCGCTTTTCACTAATCTGCCGTTATGCAACAAGTAGACATAGTCGCATAACGCTTCAACCGAGGCCAGATCATGGGAGACAAACACGATCGTTTTGCCCGCCTCTTTCATCTCGTTAATTTTGCGGATACATTTCTTTTGAAACGTTTCATCGCCCACAGCCAACACTTCATCCACGATCAGAATATCCGGGTCGATATTAATCGCCACCGAGAACCCCAGCCGCACATACATGCCAGAGGAATACGTTTTCACCGGGTTATCAATAAACTCTTCCAAACCGGAGAAGCGCACGATCTCTTTGAATTTTTCATTTACTTGTTGGCGCGAGAAACCCAGAATTGAAGCGTTGATATAGACATTTTCCCGGCCTGTTAGTTCTGGGTGGAATCCTGAGCCCAGCTCAATCAACGTGGAAATCTTGCCGTGGGCGGTAATAGTGCCACCGTCCGGGTAGAGGATGCGGGAGATCAGTTTCAGCAACGTGCTCTTGCCCGAACCATTGCGACCGATAAAACCCACTGTTTTGCCTTTTTCAATCTCCATATTAATATCTTTCAGTGCCCAGAATAGCGAGCTGTGTTTGCTGCGTTTGCCTTTCAGCAGGTTCATGAGCGCGTATTTTAATTGTGATTCCCGGTGAAAGTAGACCTTGAATTTCTTCGAGATGTTTTTTATTTCAATGGCCGTTTGTTTTTCTGGTTCTTTCATTTGTGACCTCAAATCTCTTCTGCAAAGCGACGTTGTTTCTTTTGAAAGATATATCCGCCCAGCAGGAACACCACCACCCCAAAAACAATCACCAGCAGCATCGTGACCACATTGGGCAGGCGGTTATATAAAATAACCTCCCGGTATGCCTCGACAAAAGGTGTAAACGGGTTGAGGTAGACAAAATCCTTGTATTTTTCCGGTACCAACCGCACCGACCAGATAATCGGGGTGGCCCAGAACCACAATTGCAGCAGTACTTCCAAAAAATGTTTCACGTCGCGATAATAGACATTCATCGCACTGGCAATAAAAGTCAGTCCCAGTACAAACAGTGCCTGGAAAAAAACCAGCACCAGCAGGAACAGGAAAGAAAAGCCAATGGTCACATGAAAAAAAAGCAACGCGGGAATCAGCACCGTAAAGGTGAGAAAAAAGTGGAACAGGTTGACCAGAACAGAGGACAGCGGCAGGATTTCACGGGGGAAGTAGACTTTTTTGACCAAGTTGCCGTTTTCCGTGATTGAACTAACCCCCATGGACAGACCTGAGCTCAGGAAGTTCCAAGGTAGCAGGGCGCTGAACAAGAATATCGTAAAATTTTCTTGTTTCAGTTTGATCACGTATTTGAACGCCACCGTGTATACTACCAGCATCAGCAGTGGGTTGAGCAGTGACCACAGGAATCCCAGCGTGGAACCCTTGTATTTTACTTTCAAGTCGCGGGCTACCAGGTTATAGATCAGGTATTTAAATTCCCAGATGTCTTTGATTCGTTTAACTATCGTCATATCAGTAGGATTTTCCTTTGCTTTTCACACGTGATTTTTACAAAAGCAAGTTTACCACAAAAAGCAGCAAAAGAAAACCATTTTGCTTTTCCTTAATTCACTTCCCTCTTAAATATCCTCTCCAATGCAGACAGGAAGACCCCATTCTTAGTGAAAAATCCCCTTACTCCCATAATTCGCATAATTCGCATAATTCTCATAATTCCCATAATTCCCATTGCCCCCCCCCGTTTTTTCGTGTATAATATTTATTCAGATATTAACTATATCACTTATTAAACAACCATTAGAATGGAGGTTACCATGGTAACAGCAAAATCAGGATGCGTGATCATGAACGTCAAGGACAACAATGTCCTCTATTATCAAAAGTGCAACCATTGCCAAGCATCAGAAATCGATAAACCCTTCAAAGAAACCCCCTTCCTAAAAGAAGGGATCACCGAACTGGGGGAATTCACCTGCCACAAATGCGGAAAAACCTCTCCTGTTGCATTACGATTTTTTGTTTAATCCCTATATTCTAATTTAAAAAGGTGCAAGGACCGGGGAAAAAATCCCCATCATGCTTTTTTTTCAGCCTTTTTAAGAATCTTGTATAAAAAGGCTTGAATAATTATAAAAAAAAATTTATACTTAGCTGTCGAAGAAAAAAATGAAACAAACACAAGATACCAGTGCTAAGTTAAACTGTCCATGGTCGGAGACAATATTGCCGATAAGAGTTGAGTTGCAGACACATACACTCCCAACCCGCCCAACTACCGTAATATGGGTCGTATAAGTAGGATATAAGTAGGATATAAATGAAATACTTAATATTTAGCGATATTCACAGCAACCAGGAAGCTTTCGAGAAATTACTCAGCCTCGACGCCGTAAAAAATGCCGATAAATATCTCTTTCTGGGCGACTTGGTCGGCTACGGTGCCAATCCCAATGAAATTATCAACATGTTCAAAGTATTAAAAAACGTCTACTGCATCCGCGGCAATCACGACAAAGTCATTGCTGACCTCGAATCTTCCTCACTGTTCAACCCCGTCGCCGCCTTCTCCGCCGAATGGAGCAAAATCCAAATCTCACCCGAAAACCAATCCTTCCTCAAACAATTAAAAACTGGTCCCGAAGTCATCGACCACTTCATCACCATCTGCCACGGTTCTACTTTTGATGAAGATTATTATGTCTTCTCCATGTTCGAAGCCGTCGAATCCTTCAAATTCATGGATACCTCTATCGGCTTCTTTGGCCATACCCACTTCCCAGTCATCTACCTCCTCCGCAATGAGAAGATTGATATCGTGCCCCTCAACGAGGATACCAAGATCAAATTAGACCCCAATACCCGCTACCTCCTCAACCCCGGTTCCATCGGCCAACCCCGGGACAAAAATCCCAAACCCAGCTTCATTATTTTCGACTCATCAAAAAAAGAGATTCAATTCTCACGATTTAATTATAATATAAAAGAAACACAACGAAAAATAAGGGAAGCCGGACTCCCCGAAATTTTAGCCAGTCGCCTGGAATCCGGCATATAAATAGCGCCTATCATGGAGGAATAAACATGGGTAAGGAACAACTTAAAAAGCTAATCGACGACATCATAGCCGCAAAAAGGGACATGGTCTTCTCTAAAATTGACCACGTCACCAACAATATTATCATACAACTGGAGGACCTCAAAGAACTCAACAGTTTCCTCCAGTATGAAATCCCAAGCGGATTTAAATTAAGCGAGGAACCCGCCAAAGAGCCTAATATCGATATACTCCACGGTTATATCTCCAAAATCGCCGCTGCGGCCAATCAATTGGATTTAATTTCCAATTTCCTCGACGGTATCAATGCCTTTTGCTCACGCGCCGCATTGTTCCTGCTTCGGGAAGATAAACTTGTCGGCTGGAAAGGTAAAGGGTTCTCCGGCCTGGATGGTGAAATCGGTGACGAAGAGATCAAAAAAATATTCTTCTCCCTCTCCGCCCACACTATTTTTCGCCACGTGCTGGATAAACGGCAGCCTTATAGCGGCCCACCCTCCTCACAACCCGATGACCACCTCATCTACAGCCGCTTTGGGGGGAAAATCCCAGAACGCGTCTTCACCCTGCCTTTTTTTGTGAAGGGAAAACCACAAGCCGTCATTTATACCGACTCCTTCCAAGGCAAACCAATCTGCCGCAAAGAGATCGAAATGATAGCCACGGTTGGTGAAATGAGCCTCGACCTCTTACCCCTCCGCCAAAAAATACTGGCCAAAGTCAAAACCCAGGAATTACCCGATGAACCTGAAATGACCCCCTCCAAACCCCTGCCTAAAATTCACTCTGATGAACGAACCGTCGCTTCGATCAGGGAAAACGACCCCGACCGCCTGGCCCGCGTCATTGTCAACGATATCATTCTCTACAACCAGAGGCAAGTTGAGGAAGCCCTGAAAAACGGTACACTCTACGAAACGTTGCAAAACCCCATCCTGCAATCCCGGGAACTATATCTAAATAGACACAGCGACCTCTCCGCTTTTGAAAGACAACTGGTGCAAACTCTGGCACGAGGAAATAAGGATGCCTTAAAGGGTTATCATTTTGAGACGCTTTAATTCCATTTTTCTCGTACCTATCACCCTTTTTATTTCCCTGGCGGCTTCTTTTTTTATCATGGTGTTGGCCGGACAAAAAGAGTCGCCCGCCGATCTGCCCCTTCCCAATTACCGCCCACTCTACAGAAACTACCACCTCTTCAACGAATTTATTAACCTGCCCATCACCACCGAACCCATTCAGATTAAAGATAGCGCCACTCTTGCCAACCTGCCCCCCTTTATTGCCGACCTCCTCACCTTATCCATGGCTGTGAACGACCTCAAGGAAAAGAACTTCCCAGCCCTCCAGAACTCCCTCCTCAACGTCGCCCCCCAACACCCCTTCCTCATCCAAAAGAAAAATGGCCTCTACTTGAAATACCTCTACCTCCAACAAAACTACACGGAATTTATCCAACAGAACCAGGTTACCCCGCCCAAATCTTTAGAAAACAAGCTCTTCTTGTTGAATTGCTACAGCAAAACCGCCAACCCTGGGGCCGCGGCTGTTATTTTCCAAGAACTATTCCCCACCCACCCCCTCCTGACCCTGCAAAACTATATTTCCCGCTCCCAATTAAACGGATTTCTAAGCCAAATCGATTATAACACCTGGTTCAAAAAGCTCCAATTCCTGGCCAAAAACAACCGCTATGAAGCGTTTCTCAATGAAAAAAAATATGTTAACTTCCCCCAACTCGTAGCTCTTTTCCAGGCCGAATTCGATTACAACAGCAAAGCATACGATAAATGCAAGAAATCACTCGCTCTGGTAACCAACCCCGAACTCGCCCCCTATAAAAAAAACCTGTTCCTTAAAATGCAGTGCCGCGAAAAACAGTACACTAATTTTTTTGAGGCACTCGCAGAACTCGAAAATGAGCCAGCCATTTACCGCGATACACTCCACAATTGCGCTGGGATACTCATGATCAATGGTGAAACCGATCTCGCACTCCAGGTCTATGCAAAATACATACTCACCACGCAGGCCCTTTACTTCCAATTGAATACCCTGTTAAACCGGAACGACATCCTTATTCAAGAAGATAACTATTGGAAGGCATTGTGGTTGTGTGCTTGGCTCAATTATCAAAAAAAGGATAAAGCCGCAGCCGCCGCCTTTTTTAAGGAGGGAATTCATGCCACCGAGCTCTCTTTTAAAATTGCCAATCGCTATTGGCTGCACCGCATCTCACCCGATGAAGCCAAAAAACTCGCCGTGAATCTCGAGCATTACCCCTTCACCTATTACTATACTCGTGAAAATCCCGGTCAAACCGCTTTAGCCAAAAGCGTGTTCCCCTTTATCCAGATGTTTAACCATCCCCAGAGCCCCCAGTTACTCACCATCGTGGATATTTTAAAACCCCTGGTGCAACGGAATTTAATCACCGAGGCCTCTGATTTTATTCAATGGTCACTACACGAAGACAGTGCATTGAGTATACCCGATAAACACGTGTTAAAAATTCTCCAGTCCATCCTATATATCAAGCAGGGTAATGAAAATATGGCGTTTAATCGCTTTAAAAGAAATTTTGAAAACTACAACTCTTTTCTACTCCCCCATTTTTTACGGCAGATTACTTTTCCCGTTAAATACCAGGATATCGTGCAGAAATACAGTCAAGCGCACGGCATAGAGAGTGAACTTCTCTTTTCCCTGATCCGCGAGGAGAGTTTTTTTCGCACCGATGTCGTTTCTCCTGCCGCTGCCTATGGATTGATGCAATTGCTTCTGCCCACTGCCCGGCAAGTCGCTCTTCCCCACGATGTAAAACTTTTCCAAGCCGACCTTTTTAACCCTGAAATTAATATTCGTTTTGGTACCGAATACTTAAAAATGCTGCTTGATAAATACAATGGAAAAATACATCTGGCCCTCGCCGCTTACAATGCCGGCGATTTTCGCGTCGATCAGTGGCTCAGTCGCTTTGGAGATGTCACTGAAGACGAATTTATCGAGATGATCCCTTTTACCGCCACCCGCACTTATGTTAAAAATATTCTTCGAAACTATTACTATTATAGGTTCTATCATGGAAAAAATAATGGAAAAAATAACCACTAATCCCCATAACACAAATACAAAAAAAACAACCGTGGCCATTCTGTTCGGTGGCCAATCTGCCGAGCATGATGTCTCGTTGGAATCTACCAAGGCTCTTTACCACTACATCGACAAAGAAAAATTCACCCCCCTGTTGATTTATATCGGCAGGAAAGACGGCAAGTGGCGTCTCATTGATGAACAACACTTTATAGTCAAAGATTTCTTAACCCCTGCCAGTTACTCCTTTCTCCCCTGGCTCAACAACCACAGCCATACCCTGGACGCCGATATTTATTTCCCCATGTTACACGGTCCCAACGGTGAGGATGGCAAAATCCAAAGCCTGCTCGAACTCGCCAATAAACCTTACGTCGGGGCCAATAGTCTCGCTTCTGCCCTGGCCATGGACAAAGTCGTGGCAAAAATTCTGTTCCGTAGCGCCGGGCTCAATGTCGTCGATTTCCTCTATTTTGAGAATCACCAGATCGACACCATTCACGAAACCATCACCAAGCAACTCGGTTTTCCCGTTTTTGTGAAGCCCAGTTCCATGGGTTCATCCGTTGGTATTTCCAAGGTTGATAACCCCGCCAATCTCACTGCCGCTCTGGACCTCGCTTTTCGCTATGATCGGAAAATAGTGATCGAAAAGGCAGTAAACATCCGTGAAATTGAGGTCTCTGTCATGGGTAATGAGCAGATTATGATCTCACGCCCCGGCGAGTTGATCCCCCGCAATGAATTTTACGATTATAATGATAAATACATTGATGGTGCAACCACCTTCCAAATGCCCGCTGTTTTAGAATGTGAACAAGAGGAAGAAGTGCGTCGCATTGCCGGACAAGCGTTCAAAACCCTTTTCCTCAATGGTATGTCCCGTGTCGACCTCTTCATCGAAAAAAATACCGGTACCATTTATGTCAACGAGATCAATACTATCCCCGGATTTACCCAGATCAGCATGTTTCCCAAACTCTGGAGCCTCCAAGATATCTCTTTTACTGACCTCATCACCCGCCTTATTGATTACGGTTTCCAATACCATCGGCAGCACAAAGTTTCCACTGATAGGTAATAGCAGAACCCACCCGTGCTGAACAAAGCGTGGTTTTATGAGTAAAGTATTAAGCATTGATTTTGGCTTGAAGCGCATCGGTTTTGCCGTTGGTAATCCCCAACTCGGTGTAGCCAACCCTATTGCGCCTATTATTTATAAAGATTTCCGGCAGGTCATCGCGCATATCCAATACCTCATGACCGATTACGATGTCTCCCGTATTGTCATTGGTTACCCCGTGAATATGGACGGCAGTCGTTGTCCCATGACCCAACATGTCGAACACTTTACCCAACGCTTAAAAAAATCCCTCGCCCCCTTTGATGCCATTGAATACGTCGATGAACGTCTCAGTAGTCTTGAAGCCGACGAAGAATTAAAAGCCATCACCCCCAACCCCAAAAAACGAAAAGTTCTGCTCGATTCAATGGCCGCCGTGATTCTCTTAAATCGCTATATGGAATCCGCAGAAAACAGTCATTACAGATACAATAGATATGATAGCGATGATACTGATGACAGCGATGAAACCTAAATCCTCTTCCAAACCTCCTTCTTCCCGTCCAGAAAGTCCAGCTAGTCCAGTAAGCCCAGTTACTCCACCCAGTTTTCAAAAATTTAACATATTTAACATATCCAATGGAGACTCCCGTCCATGAAAAAAAAAAGTTCCTTTAAAAAAATCATCTTGGCCTTTCTGATCCTGACTGTTATTGCTGTTCTGTTGCTCGGTCTTGACTTTTATCTGAAAGTATTTCCACCTTATGAGGGACACGACGCTCCCGTCACTATTCGTATCCCCAAAGGCTTGCCCGTATCATCAATTGCCCGCTTACTTGAACGGAACCATATCATTGCCAACACCAATTATTTTAAAATTTATTACCGTCTATTTGCCAATAAATCCAATTTCAAATCCGGGGAATACCGGTTCGACCGCCCCATGTCCGTCAAAGAAGTCATTGAGAAACTCCAGGAAGGAAAAGTTGTACTCCATAAAATCACCATTGTCGAAGGCTTGACCATCTCTGAAATCGCCGCATATCTCGGCCAAAACCATGGTATAAATGCCCAGGATTTCCTTAACCATGCCCGCTCCACCCATTTGATTCAGGACATAGATCCCAAAGCCGATGATCTCGAAGGATATCTTTTTCCTGATACCTACATGGTAGAGAGCAACATTACCGCCGAAGAAATGGTGAATGTGATGGTTGAAAAATTCAAGGAAATTTTTACCCAGGCCATGAAATGGCGCGCCGACGAAATGAATTTAACCGTTCGTGAAGTCATTACCATGGCCACTTTGATCGAAAAAGAGAGTGCTTCCAAAGCCGAACGTTTCCTCGTCTCATCCGTTTTTCATAACCGTTTGCGTATTGGCATGACCATGGGTTGCGACCCCACTATTATTTATGCCCTCAAACGCGATAATCGTTACCCTGGAAGATTGGGGTGGGCCGAATTAAAATACGATTCCCCGTACAACACCCGTTTACACAAAGGACTTCCCCCCGGTCCCATTTGTTGCCCCGGTTACTCTTCCATTGAGGCTGCCCTCTACCCCGAAAATACCAAATACCTCTACTTCGTCGCCAAGAACTCCAGCAGTCATTTTTTCTCCGCTTCACTCGAAGAACATAACCGCGCCGTTCAGAAATACATCATCAACCATCAGACCGATCAATAATATAAATGACCCGAGAGGTAAACCATGAGTATCCCATTTTGTGAGCAATATTTTCGCAAGACCATCATAAAATCCCTCACCCGTTTATAGTGTCCATCTCGTCCACCTAACTAAAAAAAATCAGAACACCCTTTGACTTACTTACTTGATTTTCCCGGTTAGATATAATAGAATATAATAGAATTTTACTAAGAAGGAAACCATGAAAAAAAATATTTTATTAGTAGAATATAATTCAGAGACCATAGAAGCCATTAATCAGTATCTCAATAATGACCTTTTCGATATTACCACTGCCGGTAACCAGAACGTTGCCCGGATGTTGCTGGCCAAGAGACCGTTCCATATGGTTATCACCGCTGCCCTGCTTCCCAAATCCCATGGCTTTACCCTTGCCAAGTACATCTCTGAAAATTACCCCGCCACCAAAGTCATCGTCATCGGTGAAAAAATAAATGGCAGCAATGATCAGGAAGAAGCCTCTCGCTGTGGCGTCTGCGAGTTCATCGAAAAGCCCCTCGTTGAACCCATTTTTCGCAAAAAAGTTCTCTTCCATCTCGGTATCGAAAAGAGTAACTTTGAATCCCAGTACAACGCCAACAGCACCAACTTCATGGTCCTGCCCCCATTAGACCAACTCCGCCCCCAAACCAAAACCATGCCAATACCCGAGGACACCCCACTGGAGCGTATCATACATCACTCCTTAGAAGATGACGATGCCTTCGAAATAGACCTTGATGAATTCTAGTCAAAACGTCTCCCATAACCTCCGATCCTGCACTCCTTTTTCCAGAATCTATAATTAACAGTTGCCCCACTTCCCAAAGCTTTTATTTTTTGTCCAGAACGTCCAGATTGTCCAGTCAGTCCATCAAACTTTCAAAATAAGAAACCATTGTGTCCTACGAACATCTTTCTCTTTCGCCGCAGGCCTCAAAAAAAACGTCCGCAGGACACAACTTTATGTTCTCATTTATGTTCTCAATTAATCATTAATAATTTTTACTCCACTGTTGCCCGTCTGGAATCCCAGTACAGGTAACCTAACAATAAGATAAACATACCGAATCCCAATATCGCAGCCCAGTCTGATTTTTCAACCCATTCCATGGTGCCGATAGCCTTCATAATAGACCACCCTTCACCCACTACAGACTGACCAATATAAATAATCGCCGCAGCTACCACACCCATGATCGCACCACCCGCAATAAAGCCAGATGCAATCAGCGTGCCCCGTTCTTTCCGGGCCGTTTGTAGCGCTTTGTCTTTCGTACTCTTTTCTACCAGATGTGCAATCAAACCACCTGCCAAAATCGGCGTGTTCAGATGAAGCGGTAAATACATTCCCAACGCGAACGCCAACGGCGGAATACCCACGAATTCCAGGATAATCGCCAGGAAGAATCCCGCTACATAAAGAAGCCACGGGGCTGGTTGACCCGTCATCAACGGTTTTAATACTGCTGCCATTGCCGAAGCTTGCGGCGCTTCCAAGCCACCCGGGCCAAAGCCATAGGTTTTATTCAACATTAATATAACCAAACCTACCGAGGCTGCCGCCAATAACGTGCCTAAAAATTTCCACCGTTCCTGCGTCGCCGGGGTTGTACCCAGCCAATACCCGATCTTCAAATCCGTGATAAATGCACCCGCCATTGACAATGCCGTACACACCACACCACCGATCAATAACGCTACCAACATACCACTTTCACCCTTCAAACCCACACTCACTAAAATCACCGAGGCAATGATCAACGTCATCAACGTCATGCCTGAAACTGGATTTGTACCCACGATAGCAATCGCTCTGGCCGCCACCGTTGTAAAAAGAAAGGAGATAATTGTCACGATCCCCAGCCCTACCAACGCGTGGAACCAATTCCCGCTCACTACTCCAATCAGGAAAAACGCGAAGATACCCAGCAAGGAAGCCAATAACAACAGCATGTTCCATTTCATTTTGATATCTTGTTGCAGTCGGTCTGGTTTTCCTTGTACACCGTCCATACTTTTTCCAAACAGTTCAGCCGCAGCCAATTTAAAGGCGCCCAGGATAATTTTACGTGATTTGATTACCCCGATCATACCTGCCGCTGCAATACCACCGATACCAATGTGGCGCACATACTCCGTGAATATCTCGCCCGGTACCATTTGCCCAATTGGTTTTGCCGCGCTAAGAATCGCCACCGTGTTGAACTGCCCCACATAATAAATCGCCGGCACCAACACCCACCAGGACAGGAACGAACCACAGGCAATAATCAGCGAGTATTTCAGACCAATAATATACCCCAAGCCTGTCACCGCCGCCCCTACATTCACCCGGAACTCCCACTTGATATTATCTGCCAGCGTTTTTCCCCAGCCGAAAGCCGTAGTTGAAGCCACTTCTCTCCAAAAACCGAACCCCGCCACCATAAAATCATAGATGCCGCCAATCGCCAATGCTTTCAGCAATACTTTTGCCTGCTTCCCGCCTGCTTCACCCGCCACCAGTATTTCAGTTGTAGCCGTTGCTTCCGGGAAGGGGAATTCGCCATGCATATCCTTGACAAAATATTTCCTGAACGGCACCAAAAACAATATACCCAGGAAACCACCAAATAAAGAAGCCAAGAATATCTGCAAAAAAGTAGCCTGGATGCCCAGTATATATAAACCCGGGATCGTAAAAATCGCACCCGCCACAATCACACCCGAACAAGACCCGATTGATTGAATAATCACATTTTCCGAGAGCGCATTTTTGCGCCCCGTCATAAACGAGAATCCCACCGCCAGAATCGCGATCGGAATTGCCGCTTCAAACACCTGGCCGATCTTCAAACCCAGGTAAGCCGCCGCCGCTGAAAATATCACCGCGTAAAACATGCCCCACAGAATTGAATAAGGGGTGGCTTCACGTAACGGCGCATTCCTTGGAACCACCGGGAAAAACTCTTCACCCGGCTCCAATTTGCGGTATGCATTCGCCGGCAAACCCTTTGACATCACTTCGTTGTTCTCCATATTTAGTACCTCCATCAGACGTTTAGACGCTTGATCCTTGTTTTATTTTGATTTTTTGAATTGATTGTGATGCACCCACTGTGATGGTAGACACCTGTAGACTTGAATAAAAACGGGTCAATACATGCTGTAAAATGTGTTCTATATCCACTATTTTGTACATGGGTACCTTAAGACTAAAACTTTACCATAACCCCAAGAAAAATGCAAGAAAAAACATCACCCTTGTCAGAAATCCTGTTTTACAGCTTCCATCTTGACAATAACCCCAAGAAATGGTAAAAATGACCCATGAATACTATAAACGAATATGCAAAATTAATAGAGGATCGCAAAATAATCAAGCAAGAGACTAAAATCTCCATATACGTTTCCCTGGCCATGTTATGTACCTGCATTATAGCAGGCTTCATTGCCTTCAACCTCAAAATAAAACCGCAATTGACCACGCTCAAACAGGAATTATTCTACGGTATAGCCAACCTTATTGTCATCTTGATATTTATTCTTATTATTGCCGTCCGACGTACCGTCTATTACTCTCCTAAATTAATCCGCGACGATTTCACCCTGCGCCAAGTACTCCAACAGTGGCGCAAAATAGACATCAGTCTCCTCGCTCTCGCCATAACCATTCCTATTATCGGATTGGTCATGGCATTTTTAGGCTTCCCCTTCGACCAAACCAGTCACCTCTTCTTTGGCCCAGCCATCCTCACCTTCCTCCTCATGCCCCTCGGTATCAAAGTCAGAAGCAGATTAAGCATCCTCAGAGATCACTTTCCTGAAAACAATAACATCTAACCGTGCCTCCCCCTCCCACCTGCCCAACTTTACCCCACTCAAAGCGGAAATTTCCACGAATTAGGGAGTTGTTCTGAAAAAACAATAACAAAACCATTGATTTAGAATGGAATATATTATAAAATAAATCAGGAGCTAAAAATGATGAAGAGAATATTGCTAGTTGAGTATGCCACTTCAACCATCGAAATCATAAAAGAGCTTTTTGCTCACCCTATGTTTAACCTGACCATCGTCAATGAGGGCGATGTCGCCAAAGAGAAATTGTCAGAAACCCACTTCGATTTATTGATCACCGCCGCCATGTTGCCCAAGTTTCACGGTTTTAACCTCTCCCAGTACACCGCCCAACACTACCCCAAGACCCGCATCATCATCATCAGCGAAATCTACAAAGGCATGGATTACAAACTTCAGGCCACCACCCAGTACAAAGCCAACGACTTCTTCGAAAAGCCCTTTGATAAGGCAAAATTTAAAAACCGTGCCCTTGAACTCCTCGAAATATTCGAACATGATCTTGAAGAAGTACCCCCCACTCCCACTACCCAGATGATCATCCAGGATACCAATAAAATTCCCACCCTCCAAAAATTGTTAGAAAACAATTCACAAATGTCCTCCGAAGACCTCTTCGGAGATATTATAGATGCCGTTCAAGAAGGCCAATCCACCTATGAGATCAAACTCAACGACGACCACGAACCCTCCCAACAATTCCCCCATCCCCCCGCCACCACCCAACCTATCCCCCAACCCGTTTCTAAAACAGAAAAACCCAAACCTGCCCCATCCCCCCAAAAGAAAACTCCCGCTCAAGACCTGCTCACCCAAAAATTAAGCGTCCAACAGCTTCAAAATGAAATCACTTCCCATGAGACCAAACCCGAAGTCATATTTACACCCGCTCCCAATGTCCAGCAAACCATGCCATTGCCTATCGTCACCCAGGTACTAAAACAACCGCCATCTCCCTCCCCCGTCACCCAAAAAATCGACCTGCACCTACTCGACTTCATCAAACAGGAAAACCAAGACAAAGATAAAGCCAAAGCCAGTCAAAAAAACAAACGAATCGAAGACGATATCTCCCGTAAATTCGAAGAAACTCTCTCCGGTCTCGGACTCGGCGCCACCACCAAACCCACCAAACCCACTCCTCCCATAACTCCCATAACTCCCATAACTCCGACTTCTCCCATAACTCCCACCCCCGAGAATAACAATAAAAAAACAGAATTACTCCCCTCTATCCCAATTCCCCCACCTTCAACCGAGAAAAAAAATAATACCGATGAAATCGGTGGCTATGAAATACTCTCCTTGATCGCCCGTGGCGGAATGGCCGAAATTTACAAAGCCAAAAAAACAGGCGTCAAAGGTTTTGAAAAACTTGTCGCCTTAAAGAAAATTCTATCCGGCTATGGTGCTGATGCCAAATACATTGAAATGTTCGTTGATGAAGCCAAAATAGCCGCCCAACTCAGCCACCCCAATATCGTGCAAATCTACGACCTCGGCAAAAAAGACGACTATTATTTTATCGCCATGGAATATGTTTCCGGCAAAGATTTACGGCATATCTTGCACCGCCTTGAAGATGCCAATACCACTATCCCCGAAGAACTGGCCATCTACCTCACCATAAAAATTCTTGAGGCCCTCAGTTACGCCCACACCGCCCGCGACGGCGAGGGCCGCAAGCTTGAGATCGTTCATCGCGATGTCAGCCCCCCCAACATCCTCGTATCTTACAACGGGAACGTCAAATTAACCGACTTTGGCGTGTCCAAAGCCTCTATAAAATTACATCATACCGTTGCCGGCGCACTCAAAGGCAAACTTCTCTACATGTCCCCCGAACAAGCCAAAGGCGATGCTGATATTGATTACCGTTCCGATATTTATTCTGCGGGTATCATCCTCTTTGAATTAATCACCGGTCAAAAACTATTCATGGGTGCCTCCGAGATCAGCACCTTGCAAAAAGTTCAGGATGGCAAAATTATCAGGCCCCGCCAATTCAAGAAAGACATCACCCCCCACCTCGAAGCCATCATACTCAAAGCACTCGAAAAAGATATAAATTTGCGTTTCCAGAAAGCGTCCGACATGATTAAAGCCCTTGATGCTTACATGCTTAAAAATTACGACAATACTCCAGATACCAGCCATCTCACCCATTTTATGTATACCCTCTTTAAAGACCAGATCATCCAAGAAAAGCTAGAAATCAATTTGAAACCCCTCCCTTATGCTATCAAACGAAAACCCAGGGAAGCCCCAGTCCCCCATCCAGAATCCCCCCGCATCGAAATTCAACCTTCCACAGCAGCACCATCCCCAGCCCCCTCATTCACCCCGCCCCCCAAAACTGCACCAACACCCCCACCACCCTCTATTCCGCCTACTACTCCCACTGCGCCCACCCCACCCACCCCACCCGCGACGCCAAAACCTGCCACACCCCCCACCCGCGAACTTACCCCTAAACCCCTGTTTAAACCCGCCCCGCCTCCCCATGTTGAACCCGAATCTGAAATATTCCAATTATCCTTGGACCAACAAATAGAAGCCGCACTCAAGCCTCCCCTTACACCCCCCGCACAAAAACCCGTTCCCAACCTCTCCCCAAGTAAGCCAGCAGCAGAAGAAGAATTTCACCCTTTGATTGAAATAAATTTCGATGACGATGTGACTGTCCCCCCCATTCACCAAAACAAAACCACCCCCACAAGCCCCAATACCCTCCCCCCCGATACTTCCAAACCACCCCTTCCCACTTCCCCCCCTGCATTATTTGCCCATTATAATGCCCATCCCCATAAAGATTCCCCCAAGAATAAAAAAATCCTTTTAATCGTTTTCATTATCGCCATCATTATATTGGTGATTGCCATCATTTATTTTTTAACCAGCGCTACTTCCTCCTCGTCCAAACCCGTCCCCATTGATCCCAACAATGTTGTTTCCCATGTCCAATCTTCCCCCAGTCCCACCTTACCCCTGTCCACCACCTCCACCCCCTCATCACTCACCACGCCCCCCGGTACTACAACCCAACCCGCCAGCACCCAGACACCTGTTGTCGATAACACCAAAAAAGACACTCAACTACCCCCGGCTACCCTTGCCACTAACTTAGCCACAACCCCAGTCACCAAAAAAGATTCCGATACCCAAGTCACCCAGGAACCTTCTCAGAAAAATAATAATAAAGAAAACCAGAAAGCCCCCGACCCCATTCCCACCCCCGATAATTCCCAACCATCACCACCCATCCTTACCCCTCAAGCTACCGGGGAAACTCAACCCGCCACTGACACTCCCGAAACCAAACCCGAGGTTAAGCAACAAGCCGAGTCCTCATCCGTGAAAGAAGGGGATACCCTCGCCATTAGCCTCGTTGATACCCAACCCATTCCCATCTCCAATCCCATTGACATCAGCCTCAGTATAAAACGCATGTTAATGTCCGATCAACGTGTGCTCGTCAGTTTTCTTATCGACCAAAACGGCAGGGTTGAAACCGTTAAATTAATTCAGCAATCCAGTATTAAAAAACTCAATTCATCCATTATCGAAACCGTGCAGACTTGGACCTTTCAACCCGCTACTAAAAACAATGTCAAGGTCAAAGTCTGGAAGAACAAATGGATCGTCATAACTAAATGATTTTATGATTTTTATAAATTCTTTAAAAATTTACGAATAAATTTGAGAAACAATTTGCGTATTGAATTTAACATGAATTTAACATTGAATGTAACAAGGAGCGTGTCATGACACATTTAACCGAGGATTCCACAGCATTTTATCAATCTACATTAAAAGAAGCCAAAAAACAGATCGAAATCATTGATGCCAAAGTCGAGGAAGAATTGGCCAGGGTGAAGGAGATTATCAATCAATTGCAGGAACAGAAAAAGGCCGTTCGGCAGATTTATGATGGTGCCGCCCTCGTACTGGGTGCAAAAAATGAATTTGAGTACGATGAATCCAGCAATGCCAGTGATAAATAACTAACATGGATTATTTAGCCGCCCTGGATTATCTTAAAGGCATTGAATTAATAGGCATAAAACCCGAGTTGGAGACATGTCGGGCCATATTACCCCATCTCCCTCTCGCCACCACATTATCTGCCATTAAGTTTATCCAGGTCGCTGGCACCAACGGCAAAGGTTCCACCGCTCATTTTCTAGCCGCCATTTTGAAAGCCCATGGTTCCCTCGTTGGACTCTTTACTTCCCCCCATCTTTGCGACATCCGCGAACGAATTCTTATTAACAATGTCCTCGTGTCCCAGTCACTCTTTGCCCAAGGTGTCACCGCCATCGAGCAAACCGCGCGCCAATTGCTCCACCAACAAGTCATCCAGCGTATGCCCACTTACTTTGAATACACCTTTCTCACCGCGTTGTACTGTTTTGCCCACCAGCACGTCCAAGTTGTAGTGCTTGAAGTAGGCATGGGAGGACGTTGGGATGCCACCACTGCTATCACCCCCGATGTTACTGTCATCACTACTATCAGTCGCGACCATACCGCAATTTTAGGCGCCCATCCCCGTGACATTGCCGCCGAGAAAGCCGGTATTATCAAAACCGGTGTGCCCATCGTATGTGCGTGCCCCCCCAGGAGCATCGCCCAGAAAGTCATCAAAGCCGTTGCCCACCAGCACAATGCCCCATTTTTTCCAGTCATTGATGCCCATAACCGTTTAACCCTTCAGGGCGATTCTCCCCCTTACCAATGTATTTATACCACCGCTGACACCCCCCCCCAATATACCTTTTCTCTTTTTCTTAACGGTGCCCATCAAGCCCGCAACGCCGCCACCGCCATCAAGACCTTGCGCGTGTTCGCCGCGCTCCCCCACATCAATATGTCTTTTACCCATGATACCTTTCGCCAGGGCATTGCTGAATGTACCGTTCCTGGGCGCATCGAGGTTTTTAGTTCCCTTATTCCACCCGTCATCATTGATGGTGCTCATAATGTCCAGAGCATCACCGCCTTAACCCAGTATTTGCAGCAACAACAAAAAAAATCACTCACCCTTATATTTGGCGTATTGGCAGACAAAAATTACCCGAAAATGATCCGTTTATTACTTCCTTATATCCGCCATGTCATATTAACAGTGCCCCTTTCCCCCCGCGCCCTGCCCTCCTTGGACCTCGTCAAATTGTTTGCCAAAAACAGTGACCCAAAAACCGTATTCGTCAGGGATACCCCGGAGGAGGCATTTAGCACCGCCCGGCAATTTAATAAAGAAATTCTCATCACCGGGTCATTTTACCTCGTAGGAGTCTTACGAGATATCGTCATCAAAACTATTTCCAATGAAAAAAGAAACATCCGGAACCCGGAATAATTAACCAGGAGGGTCAGATGGACCAATTGTTTACCAAATTTAAAGAAACAGAAACCCAATATAACCAGTTAAAAGCACGCCTCGGCAGGGGTGAGATCACACCCGACGTGGCCAAAACCGAAATCAAAAAATTGATGATCCAAGATGATTCCGGCACCTATTGGATGATGGGGGGGAAAACCGGGAAATGGTATAAACATATCAACAACCAGTGGCAGGAAGCCGACCCCTATCAAGAACTTTTACCCCCCGTTCTTCCCGAAACTCCAGTTATCATAGAAACCGAAACCGAGGACGACGGAGTTTTCCCCCTTGATGCTTATAAGTCCGATAACATTTTTTCAGAGGCCGCCCAGGTCCAAAAGCTCGATACTTTGGGAAAACTCAGTTATGGTGACCAGTCCGATCTCGAAGTGCAGGCAGAGTCAGCCGACCATGCCCAGCAGGACCAATACCAGGAAAATCACGATAATCAGTTCGATCAGTATGATCTGGCGCAAAAAAGAGATAAAACAGCTCTTTTTGGTGTGTCTTCTGATGCCCAGACCGATTCTGAAACCAAATCGGAGGAGAGCCAGGAAGAAGAGGATGCATTTTCACTCTCCCATTATCAATCCGATGCCGATTCCAATTTGGATATTTTAGATGAGAAAGAATCTGTCACCGCCTTGCAATACGATAAAAATGACGGCCTTGATGGTTTTGATGTCAAGAATAAATCCTACACCTTTGCCACCCAGAGTACCAATGATGAGTATGTGTCCGTTGGTAGCATTGATTTTAGTGATCCCCAGATGAAAGTAGAGGACACCAATCCCTATCACATAAAAGATGAAAGTCATTATGCCGAGAGAGAGACCGGTTATGGTATTGCCATTGACTTGGATCAAGAGGAAGCCGTTGCTACAGAGCAGGGTTCCCCCATGTTTGGTGCAGCCCAGGATTTTGAGGAGTCTTATCCCCCCAAGACATCCAAGCCTCTATATCAATCCTTTCAGTCCGAGGATACGCCCGTGCCCCCGACTCCCCAGCCCCCCCTCGTGCCCCCAATGCCTTCCCAGGCCCCTGTAGCCGCAGGTATTCCCGCCTTGGATCTCAGTCAGTACACCCAGTGTCCCGTGTGTAAATCCAAAATCCCGCCTATTTCCGTGTATTGTTCTTTTTGTGGTGCCAATCAGAAAGAGTTAGACAGCAAAAAAGCCAGTCGTGTGCAACTTAAGCGGCAGGGAAAAGAGGGGGAGAGCGAGTTAGTTATCAAATCTATTCGGATTTTCTCTTTATTTTTCTTTTTAGGTGGTGTGGGGGTTATTTTAGGCGTGTTGTTAGGAGCCACTTATGGCGTGCTCAAAGATTTTTCTCCCGTTTTGCCTTTTGATTGGCCCGCGCAGATCAGTCAAACCCGTGGCGGGTTTATTGGCGGTTTGGTTTTTGCTGGCATTGGAGGCATTGGAGGTTTTTTTCTATTCGCCGTGTTTTCCTTGATTCCCAGTGGTCTTTACAATTTACTGGCCTATGTTTTTGGCGGCTTGCGGTTTAGGGTAAAGGGATAAAGCTAGGCCCACCCATTACACCAATGGCCCCGAATAGCCAATAAAATACCCCAATACTAGTCTTATTTATCTTTTAATTCGGGACAATTCGTGAAATTCGTGGGCCTGCTTTTTAAGATTTGTGAGGTAAGAAGAGGCATAACAATGGAGATCATACAGGACGTAAATTTTTACAAGCTTGTAGTGGCCATATTTTTGCCCTTGCTCGTATTTTTTTTTACATTCCGATTATTGAACAAGAAGAACAAGTAGTGCTTCCATAAGTAGTCCTTCCCACTATCTTCAACATGGCTAGCGCCATTAATAAAAAAAAAGTCCACAGATTCACCGGATCGGGGAAAAAACGTCAGTCTGCCCAGGGCTAAAAATTGGGCCCAACTAATTCGCCCCGGACAAACTGACCTGTGAGTTTACGAATCGTTCATATCATAGATTATGAAGTGCTCCGTTTTGTGATTATTCCTGGGTCGTGGCGGTTGGAGCCATGCGTGATGGCTCCGTGTCCGTTTCGGTAGACTTGATTTTCGCGTAGCGTTTTCTCAGGTCATTGCGAATGGCAGTGGCACCCGGAGCGCCAGCGACAGCAGCCGCTTTGATATAACCGTAAAACTTTCGCGCTGCCATTAAGGTATTGGCACCTACCAAAAAATAACTGTCTTTCATCTTTTGGAGTACAGGCCGGGTGATTTCTATGAGTTGGCGTAATTTATTCGCCAGCTCATAATCTCTTTTAAAATCAATCATATCGCTGCACGGGGGGATCAAGTCTGGGCGATCCGTTGAATAGGTCATCGTCTTGTCGACAAATGCCACCGATTTGTCACCCAGCTTACTCAATCTCTGGTTCTGCTCCATGGTCAGATTGATAGTAAATCCCAATTCTGCATCCATGCCTTTAACACACTGTACTATCCGATCATACTGCTCGGCTGTCATTTCGTAATTAATTTCTGTTTTGTTCATTATTGAAAACCTCCATTTGTTTTCATTTTTTTCATTTTTTTTTACGACTTAGCTAAATCTGTTTTTTTTCTACTGTTTCGTTAACGTTAACGTGAAGCTGTATTATATACCATTCCAAAATTTTTACAAAACGGTCACAACGACAAGTGGGAAAACTCTCGGCGGTGATTTTTGGACCCATTTTAAAGATTTGTTTAACAGTGCGGGTTTCGGGATTTTCAAAAAAAATAAATTTTGGAAGATTTTGACCATCGGCAAAAAAAGTACTCACAAAATATCGTTTAATTTTACCACAAAATAAAGAAATTCTATCTATTATCCGCATTCATTTATAAGTTTTTGGATTTTATAGTGAATCAGGTATTGACACTTCTTTTAATTTATAGTAATATTTTTCCCATGGATAAGGTACGTAATAAAATAGATTTTGCATTGCTAATATGTTGTCATGTCGTTGGCATGACTCGTCGCGAGATAGCAGAGCTGTCCGTGGCCAGTCTTGCAGAATACATGCGTATGAGTGTAAGTTCCGTGTATACTCATTTCGAGAAAGAGGCATTGGTGGATATGACCCCGGCGGAATTTTTATTGAAGATTAAACTCGTTTTGGCAGAGCGAGAGATGATAAAAAATCCATATATAACTGTCAGGGAATTATCCCGGATGTTAGGATTTGCCAGTGAGCGCCATTTTATCCGTTTATTTCGGGAGATACGGGGTTTTACACCAGGAAAGCTATTATTCGATCTTCGCCATGAACTCAAGCAAAAAAGGGAATATGATCGTGAGCGAAAAGCCAAATCTCGGCAGTTACGGAAAACCTTACACCAAAACCAATGATTAGTGTGCTCATTTGTAAATAAATTCCCCGATTTTCCGGAAATTTTGCCCTCCAGCCTGATTCGCAAGTGAATTAGGGTCAGTGATGACTGAATTAGAGTCAAAAAAGTGCAAATAGGGTAAACGATGACCGATTTTCATGTAAATTTTTCCTCAAAGGGTCAACGATGACCCTCGGAGGGACATCGTTGACTGATTTAGATAGAATTCAGTGCAAATTCGTATCATTTTGACCGATTTTCAGTCGTGGATGACCGATGGCGGACAATTTTGTCCAATTAGGGACAATGATGAGTGATTTTCAGTCGTGGATGACCGATGACGGACAATTTTGTCCAACCAGGGACAATGATGAGTGATTTTCAGTCGTGGATGACCGATGGCGGACAATTTTGTCCAACAAGGGACAATG